>CAYGFY010000012.1:0-78133 GCA_964349365.1 uncultured Bacteroidales bacterium
ACATCTGGAAAAAATCAAGAAAAAACAAAATCAAAGACTCCATTTTAAATCTTGCGAAGCCCACAAATCGTATCTTTACTATTGTTTTTCAGATAGGGCGATTCAGCAAAAATTGCTTTGATCAGGATTTGCAAAATTAAAAAATTGACTGAATTCAGTAACCACGGAAATTTTGCTTCGGTATGAATAAAAGATAGGGCTATTTAGAAATCCAGTAAACCCTAAAACCAATTTTAACACAAAATGCAGTTATATCAAAAAACCTATGCAGAAGTTGGTTCGGCAATTAGTGTTCAAAACACTCTCGGGGCGAATTCCAAGAAGTAATTTATCAGCGGTGTTTGGTAATAAAATCAAAGAGAGTTGGGTGGAGTATTGAAAGAGAAAAAAGCATGAATTCTTTCATGAAGGTGAATATGTGGGAAGCCGCGGGGAAGATTTTTTATTTGAAAACCACGTAGTTGTAAAGCTGAAAGCTTTTGTTAATACTGGAGGTATTCATTTAGCACAAGCCAAAAAATCATGTTGTTGAATGCAACCTTGTTGAGGTTGGGATGTTAATTAATTTAGGTTCAAGCAATTTGCAACACGAAAAGCATTCGAATCGATAAAAAATCTGGCTGTTGTATAATTTTGTAAATCAAGATTCGAAAATTTTTCTTGGTTTCGATTTTACAAAATGCCAAATTGGGCAAACAATGCTTTAATGTTAAATTCTAATCAACAAAACTTGATTGGTTTTGTTAGATTTTAACAAAGCACGAATATATCAAAAATTATCAGAAATGTTTGATTTCAATTTGGTTCAAAAAACTTATCAGAATTTCCCCGAAAGGGTTGCAAGTACAAGGATAAAACTTGGTCGACCTCTTACTTACACCGAGAAGATTCTATACGCCCACTTGTACGATAGTAGCTCAATCGAAGATTTCAAACGTGGCGAGGCATACGTGGATTTTGCGCCCGATAGGGTTGCCATGCAGGATGCCACGGCACAAATGGCCTTGCTTCAATTCATGAATGCCGGAAAGGAAACCACAGCAGTGCCAAGCACCGTGCATTGCGACCACCTTATTCAGGCAAAGGTTCACGGCCTTGCCGACCTTGCCAACTCATTGCAGGCAAACAGCGAGGTATTTGGCTTCTTACAGTCGGTGAGCAACAAATACGGTATTGGCTTCTGGGAGCCAGGTGCAGGTATAATACATCAGGTTGTGCTCGAGAATTATGCCTTCCCGGGGGGGTTGATGATTGGCACCGACTCGCACACGCCCAACGCCGGAGGGCTTGGTATGGTTGCCATCGGGGTAGGTGGTGCCGATGCGGTTGACGTGATGGCAGGTATGCCTTGGGAGCTTAAAATGCCAAAATTAATAGGGGTAAGTCTTAAAGGAAAACTCAACGGATGGACTTCACCAAAGGACATAATCTTGAAAGTTGCAGGTATTCTTACCGTTAAAGGTGGCACCGGCTATATTATTGAATATTTTGGCGAAGGGGCTAAGTCAATGTCGGCCACGGGTAAGGGAACAATATGCAATATGGGAGCGGAAGTTGGCGCAACCACTTCGTTGTTTGCATACGACGAGTCCATGGAGCGATACCTTAAAGCCACAGGTCGCGAGCAAGTTGTTGAAGTTGCCGAGCTTATCAAGGACGAACTGACCGCCGACTCTGGTGTTTACGAAAATCCTTCAATGTATTTCGACGAAGTTATTGAAATAAACCTCCACGAGCTTGAACCACATGTAAACGGTCCATTTACTCCAGATAGGGCAACTCCAATTTCTCAACTTGGCAAGGTAGCAAGAGAAAATAACTGGCCAATTGAATTATCGGTTAGCCTTATTGGCAGCTGCACCAACTCATCATACGAAGATATTTCAAGGGCTGCATCAATTGCCAAGTATGCACTTGACAGGGGTCTTAAAGTAAAATCGGAATTTACGATAACTCCCGGTTCGGAGCAGGTAAGGCAAACCATAGAAAGAGATGGGTTCTTAGAGGTTTTCGAAAAGGTTGGCGGCAAGGTATTTGCCAACGCCTGCGGTCCGTGCATAGGTCAATGGGCAAGGGCCGGGGCAGAAATGGCACAAAAGAATTCCATTATACATTCTTTCAACCGAAATTTTGCCAAACGAGCCGACGGGAACCCAAATACTCACGCGTTCGTTGCATCGCCCGAAGTTGTAACGGCACTCGCCTTTGCCGGTAGGCTCGATTTCAACCCCCTGAAAGATTCTCTCGTAAGCAACAAGGGTGAAAAGGTTAAATTCGAAGCACCTGAAGGATTCGAATTACCGCCAAAGGGCTTCGAGGTTAATGACGTCGGTTATCAAGCCCCTGCCAAAGACTCATCATTGGTTGAGGTGTTTATCGACCCGCAATCGAACAGGCTGCAACTACTACAGCCCTTCGAACAGTGGGACGGCAAGAACCTAATGGGTGCAAGGCTCTTGATTAAGGCTCGGGGTAAATGCACCACCGACCACATTTCGATGGCCGGAATTTGGCTCAAGTACAGAGGGCATCTTGACAATATTTCAAATAATATGCTTATTGGGGCAGTAAATGCCTTTAACGGTGAAACCAACAAGATAAAGAATCACATTACCGGTGATTACGGCGAGGTGCCAGCTGTTCAGAGATTTTACAAGGCGGCTGGTATTCCTACCATTGTTGTTGGCGATCATAACTACGGCGAGGGTTCATCGCGCGAGCATGCTGCAATGGAGCCTAGGCACCTTGGCGTGAAGGCAACACTTGTTAAATCTTTTGCACGTATTCACGAAACCAATCTAAAGAAACAGGGAATGCTAGCGTTAACATTTGACAACGAGGCAGATTACGAAAAGATATTGGAAGACGATACGTTCAATTTTGTAGATTTGGAGAGCTTCAACCCTGGCAGGCCTCTGACAATTGAAGTCGTGCACGGCGATGGCTCGAAAGAAATCATTAGTGCCAAGCATACATACAACCAGCAGCAAATTGAATGGTACAGGGCAGGCTCTGCACTGAACCTCATTAGTGCCAATAAAACATAAATTTGGTGTTGCGATGTTTGAAACTTTTATCAGGAAACAGGCTGCTTTGTTGGTTTTATTATTGGCTCCTTTAAGTTTTTTTTCTAACAGTTGAATTCTGCGCCCAAGGTTTCGAAAGTAAAAACCATGTAAACATTATAAATTGCAACAAATACGGATTTGCTAAGTTGATATATTGTTCTTAAGGCTTGAAAATACCAACAAAAAAAATGAAAAAAATAACGGTTCTCAATCCGGTTGTTGAGATTGACGGTGATGAAATGACAAGGGTAATTTGGCAGTTTATAAAGAAAAAGCTGATCTTGCCTTACCTCGATATTGATTTGAAGTATTACGACCTTGGAATAGAAAATCGCGACCAAACCAACGATCAAGTTACCATCGATGCCGCAAATGCTATTAAGCGATACGGAGTTGGAATAAAATGCGCCACAATTACCCCTGACGAAGAAAGGGTAAAAGAGTTCGGCCTCAAGCAGATGTGGCGTTCGCCTAATGGAACGATTAGAAACATACTTGATGGCACGGTTTTTCGAGAACCAATTTTGATACAAAATATTCCTCGTCTTGTTCCGGGTTGGAAACAACCAATTTGCATTGGCCGCCATGCCTTTGGCGACCAATACCGTGCAACTGACTTCGTTACCAAAGGAAAGGGTAAACTAACCATCACGTTCACCCCCGATGATGGCGGCGAACCCACCACCCACGAGGTTTTTCATTTTAAATCCGACGGGGTTGCACTGGCAATGTACAACCTTGACGATTCCATACGGGGTTTTGCAAGGGCTTGCATGAACCAAGCCCTTGACAAGGGCTGGCCATTATACCTGTCAACCAAAAACACAATCCTAAAAAAGTACGATGGAAGGTTCAAGGATATTTTCGAGGAAACATTTAACCATGAATTTGCCACGAAGTTCAAGGAAGCCGGAATTGAATACCAGCACCGATTAATTGACGATATGGTTGCAGCCGCCCTCAAATGGGAAGGTGGCTTTGTATGGGCCTGCAAGAATTACGATGGCGACGTGCAAAGCGATACAGTAGCCCAAGGCTTCGGGTCGTTGGGATTAATGACCTCAACGCTAGTTTCCCCCGATGGTAAAACAATGGAGGCCGAAGCTGCACACGGCACGGTAACACGCCACTACAGGTTGCACCAGCAAGGCAAACCAACTTCAACCAACCCAATAGCATCAATTTATGCTTGGACAAGAGGGCTGGCCTTCAGGGGCAAACTCGATGAAAACCCGGAATTGATTAACCTTGCAAAAACCTTGGAGCAAGTATGTATTAGCACCGTTGAAAACGGGCAGATGACCAAAGACCTTGCCTTGATAGTTTACGGTGATGATTTAGAAACCGAGCATTACCTGTCAACCGAGCAATTTTTGGAGGCAATTGACAAAAATCTGAAAAACGCCCTATATTAATCTCAAGAAAAATAACCAACAACACCAACAACATATGGAATACATCAAGAACCGCTTTTACCAAAAGGGCATACAATACGCCGAGGAATACCAAAGGCTCAAGAGAGATCACGGCAACAAGGTTGTTACTCAATTGACCCTTGGTCAGATTCTTTCTGGCCAAAAGGGCATTCCTGCTTTAGTATGCGACACTTCTGACCTCGACCCCATTGATGGAGTTCGAATAAGGGGGTATTCGCTTCCCGAGTTGCAGCAAAAACTCCCCAAACTGGTTCCTGAAGGAGAGCCGCTGCCCGAAGGAGTTTTCTACCTAATGCTTATTGGAGAAATACCCTCGTTTGAGGATGTAATGAACCTTTCGCGTGATTGGGTTACTCGCTCTCACGTTCCCCAACACACCTTTGACGTGCTTGATGCTTTACCCAAAACTGCAAGGCCGATGACTTTTTTCAGCTCTGCCATTTTGTCGATGGCCACCGAGTCGGTGTTCCAAAAAGCATACAGAGCCGGTGTTCACAAGAAGTTCTACTGGGACTTCATGTACGAGGATGCCATGAACCTCATTGCCCGGTTGCCGCGAGTTGCTGCCTACATTTACCGAAAACTTTATCACCACGGCCATCATATTGATCCAAACCCAAAGTTAGACTGGGCAGGGAACTTTGCCTATATGATGGGCTACGATATATACGAAGTTATGCGCCTCATGCGCCTTTACATGGTAGTACATGCCGACCACGAGGGAGGCAATGTTACTGCACACACCGTTCACCTCGTGGGGTCGGCAATAAGCAACGCTTATTATGCCCTATCGGCGGGTATGAATGGACTGGCAGGGCCGCTCCACGGGTTTGCCAATCAAGAGGTGCTCAATTGGCTCAATGAAATGATTAAAGAAATTGGCACCGACGAACCCTCTGACGAGCAAATTGCAACCTATATAAGGAAGACCATTGCCGAAGGCAGGGTTGTGCCGGGTTATGGCCACGCGGTTCTAAGGGTTACCGATCCAAGATTTACCATTCAACAAAAGTTTGCCGAAAAGTACATTGCAAACGACAAGATTATCAACCTGGTTAATGCTGTTTACAGGGTTACACCCCCGGTATTGCAAGAAACCGGTAAGGTAAGAAACCCATACCCCAACGTTGATGCCATTAGTGGTGCCCTGCTTAATCACTACGGAATTACCGAGCACAATTTTTACACCGTAATGTTTGGCGTTTCCAGGTCATTGGGAGTATTGGCACAACTTATCCTTGACAGAATGATCGGAATGCCAATCGAACGCCCCGATTCTTACACCCTTGACCATTACAAAAAAATTGCAGAAGGATTGATTTGCATTAAAGGTTAATAGCATATTAGAAGTCTAAAACAAAATGAGGTGTTTCGAAGCACCTCATTTTTTGCATTGTCTATTTTTAAAAAACTATTTCGGATAAAACTGCATGTGCTCCATAGTTTTTCCAATCAATGTTTTTTTACCCACCACCTTGAATCCAAGTTTTTGATAAAGTATTTTTGCCAACGTGTTTTCCTTTTCAACGAGCAAACCAAGGGTGTGATTGTTGGAAATAACGTAATGGTCAATTATAAATTCAAAAACCCTCGTCCCAATTCCTTGCCCCTGAAATTTGGGGTCAACCCCAACAGAGTCGATGTAATACTCCCCGGGTTGGGTTTCATCCTCGGGCACAAAATCCCTGTTGAACATCTCTTTAATTTTTAAAACCACCGGACTTCTTAATTCTTGCAGCTTAGCCCCGTCGTAAACACAGGCAGCCGCGATTACTTGGTAGTTTGCTTCAACAACCCAGCAGTTTTTGTGAGAGTACTGATTATCACTTCCCGAAATCAACTCAATCATAAATTTACTTGCATCCTCAACCGATTTCCTTCCCATGAACCCAAAAATAATATCCTGCATGGCCAATGATAACAAATGCGCCACCCTCGGCGAGTCTTCAACTTTTGCTTTTCTAATAATAAATTCGTGCATTTGACAATCGACTGAAATTCTAAAAAAAAGGGCGTTGCTCGTTTGGTGGTAGCTTGGTCAAAATTTTGATACAGCTTCGGGGTCAATAAAAAAGGGGAACTAATCGAGCCCCCCTTGTTATTTTGTTTGTTTAAATTTATTCTCCTTCCTCGGCGCCTTTGGTCCGCATTGCCATGATGTCGCGGTCAAGAAGGTAAAAGTTGTTGGGGCCAAGTAAGTTAATTTTGTCAATGATTTTTTGACCCGATGCCTCTTCCTCGAGTTGCTCCTCAACAAACCACTGAAGCCAATGATGAGTGCTAAAATCTTTCTCTTCTAATGTTAGGCCAACAATATTGTTGATTGAAGCAGTAACACCCCTCTCATGGTCCAGGGCAGCCTCGAAAACCGACTTGATATCGGTAAAATCCACGGGAGGCTTGGCAACAGCAGGAACGATACCCCGTCCGCCACGCTCGTTGATGTAATGCATGAACTTGAGCATATGCTGGCGCTCTTCTTCCGATTGAGCGTAGAACCATTGGGTAATGCCGTCATAACCATTAGTTTCAGCCCAGCTGGCCATTGCCAGGTACAAAGCCGAGGCGTAAGCCTCTTTTTCCAATTGCACGTTAAGTGCTTCTTGCATTCTTTTTGATAACATGGTAAGAGATTTAAATTTGTTATTGTTAATTAGGTAATTTTTCTTCGCAATTGTACTTCTTTTAAAACAATAAAACGGGCTTTTTGTTGAAAAAATCTTTAATTTAAAATGATTTTAAATAACCTTTTAATGGAGTTTTTAGGCACGAGCTGCCCCCCGCCGGGCTATCGGCGTTCAAAAGGAAACACCAACACGTAAAAAAACAATGGTAACACTTGGTAGCACTCGAGTTTTCAAATAGTTGCACGCCAAACAGACCCCGTGCTAATCTATCCTTTATTCCTTGAAGCAAAGAAACCGAAAGTGCAAGAAACTTTGCCTGAGGCAAGCTTATGGCAATCAGCAATTTAATCCAATTGTTGTAAAATCATTATCGGTTAAGCTCAAGGGCCTTTTTGAGAAATATTGCGGTGAATCCTGTGCCTTTTTCTGCAATCTCTTCGGGTGTTCCGATGGCAATGATATGCCCTCCCCGGGAGCCTCCTTCCGGTCCCAGGTCAATGATATGATCGGCCAACTTCACAACGTCCATATTGTGTTCGATGACCAAAACCGTATTGCCTCTGACTACCAATTTTGCAAGCACGTCCATGAGCACCCTGACGTCTTCGAAGTGGAGGCCTGTTGTGGGTTCGTCAAGTATGTAAAGGGTTTTACCCGTATCGCGCCTCGACAGCTCGGCAGCAAGCTTAACCCTTTGAGCCTCGCCGCCTGACAAGGTAGTGCTCCGCTGCCCCAAGGTTATGTAACCAAGGCCAACTTCTTTCAAGGTTCTGATTTTTTGAATAATCGAAGGTATGTTTTCGAAAAATTCAATTGCTTGGTTCATCGTGAGGTTAAGAACATCGTTAATGTTCTTGCCCTTGTACCTTACTTCGAGGGTTTCGCGGTTATACCTTTTGCCCTGACACGACTCGCACTCAACGTAAACCTCTGGCAAGAAGTTCATTTCAATGGTTCTTACCCCGCTTCCCTGGCAAGTTTCGCAGCGGCCTCCCTTTACGTTAAAGGAGAATCTTCCGGGAAGGTACCCCCTTACCTGCGCTTCGGGCAACGATGCAAAAAGCCTCCTAATTTCGTCGAAAACCTTGGTGTAGGTTGCTGGATTTGAGCGCGGGGTGCGTCCTATGGGGCTTTGGTCAACTTCAATGACCTTGTCTATATTCTCAAGTCCTTCTACTTTATTGTAAGCAAGGGGCTGGTTCTCGCTGCGGTAAAAATGGCGGCTAAGCACCGGGTATAGGGTTTCGTTTATTAGCGAAGACTTGCCACTGCCCGACACTCCAGTAATGCAAATAAGCTTGCAGAGAGGAATTTCCAAATCTACGTTTTGGAGGTTATGACCGGTTGCCCCTTTTAGCAGCAGGTGTTTTCCGTTGCCGGGTCTTCTAGTTTTTGGAACCACTATCTTTAACCTTCCGCTTAGATAGTCAGCTGTTATGGTTTGCTTTTGCTTAATTTGATCGGGGGTTCCTTCGGCCACAATTTTGCCGCCGTGTATTCCAGCACCCGGGCCAATGTCAACGATGTGGTCTGCCGAAAGTATCATTTCTTCGTCGTGCTCAACCACCACGACCGAGTTTCCAATGTCTCTCAATTCCTTTAGGGCACTTATTAGCCTGAGGTTGTCGCGTTGGTGAAGGCCAATACTAGGTTCGTCTAATATGTAAAGCACCCCGGTAAGTTTGGCGCCCACCTGGGTGGCCAGCCTAATACGCTGGCTCTCGCCTCCCGAGAGACTTCCGGCAGGCCGATGAAGCGAAAGGTAATCCAACCCTACATCGAGCAAAAATCCCAAACGATTAATTATCTCCCTCAGAATTTCGGTTGCGATTCTTTTTTCTCGATCATTCAAGCTTGCTGACAAACCCTCCATTTCAGACTTGAGGCCAGCAAGGTCAAGGTTTGAATAATATGAAATATTCTTCCCGCCAACAATGAAGTTAAGCGACTCTTTCTTCAATCTAGATCCGTGGCATTCGGGGCACGGTATGCGTTGCATGAAGGCAGCAGCCCACCGTTTTATTGACTCCGACGGGCTTTCGAGAAATTGATTGTTTATAAAGTTAACCACGCCCTCAAAGTTAACGCTATAGGTATGTGACACGCCCAATGTCTCCTTTTTCACCTTGAAAATCTCGTTGGAACCGTAAAGAATGGTGTTTATTGCCTCATCAGGAATATCCTTAACCGGGGTATCCAGGGAATAGCCATACCTAAGGCCAATGGTTTCAAGCTGGTTTAATATCCAACCACCCTTGCTGTTGGCAATTGGGGCAATTCCACCCCGTTTTATCGAGAGTTCCTTATCGGGAAAAATCTTGTCAATGTCAATTTCGCTAACGGTGCCCAAACCGTTGCAATTACTGCAGGCACCGTAGGGCGAATTAAACGAAAAGGTATTTGGCTCGGGATCGGAATATGAAGTGCCCGTGGTGGGACACATCAAGTGACGACTAAAATAAAAGTTGCTCGAATCGGTTTCGTCGTGCAACAAAACCACCCCCTTGCCATTTTTCATGGCGGTTTGAAGCGAAAAGGTAAGCCGTTTTGACTCGCTGGCAGAAACCTTAAGCTTGTCAATAACCACCTCAATATCATGAATCTTGTATCTATCGAGCTTCAACCCGGGCTTGGCGTCGATGATCTCGCCATCAACCCTAACCTTCAAGAAACCCTGTCGGCGAACTTGCTCGAAAAGCTCACGGTAATGTCCCTTTCTACCTTTAACCATTGGTGCCAGCAACAAAACTTCTTGCCCCGATAATCTTTGGATTATCAGTTCTAGAATTTGCTCGTCCGTGTAGCGCACCATTTTTTCGCCGGTAATGTGCGAACGAGCCTCCCCTACCCTTGCAAACAGCAACCTCAAGAAATCGTAAATTTCGGTAATTGTACCTACTGTTGAGCGCGGATTGCGGTTGGTGCTTTTTTGTTCGATGCTTATAACCGGGCTGAGTCCCGTGATCTTGTCAACATCGGGCCTTTCGAGCGACCCAAGAAACTGCCTTGCATAAGCCGAAAAAGTTTCGATATACCTCCGCTGTCCTTCCGCGTGTATGGTATCAAAAGCCAACGATGACTTCCCGCTGCCACTCAAACCAGTAAAAACCACGAGCTTGTTTCTGGGCAGGGTAACATCAATATTCTTCAGGTTGTGCTCACGCGCACCAAGAACCTCGAGGACTTCTCTATTTTGACTTTCCAAGGACACTTCAGGTTGACAGGTTTATGGGGTTTGAAAAATTGATGGTTACGAAAACTCACCTAAGCTTTCCGTTGTTCAATCGTTGCAATTCTTTTTCTTTCAGTCGTTAAATCGCTTCAGGGCTCCATGTTTACCAATAAATTGGTTTTCTTCTTACGGGCATTGTCATGCATCGGGCGCCGCCACCGCCACGAGGTAGTTCTGACCCTTCGAGGGAAACTACGTACTTTTCATAATCGGCGAGGTTAACTCTTTGCTTTATCACATCTCGAGCCTTTAGCACTTCGAAACCGTGGTTGTTCAAGGTTTCCAGGGTTTTGTGGTTTCGCTCGTAGCCAATCACCTTCCCTGGTCCAACGGCAAAGAAGTTTGCACCGCTGTGCCATTGCTCTCTCTCTTGCTGCCAACGGTCTTCGTAGCCTCCGCATGGCAATGGTTCGAGATCCATGCCCAAATGTTTCAATGCCGCGGGCAGGTTCTCCAGTTCGCGGATAAACTTTACCTTACCGCCCTCGAGATATATGTGCACTGTTTGGTACTTGTTCATTTTCATGATTACCGGTTCGTAAATCATGCAAGTGCCTTTGTCCAATAAGGTAAAAACCATATCGAGGTGAATGAATGACTCGGGTTTGCTTGGTAGCTCCTGGACGATAATATGCTGGTGTTCTTTCTTGTTTCTTAGATGGTTCACCAGGAAGTCAACCCCCTGGCTTGTGGTGCGTGGGCCAATTCCGCAAAGCAAAATATCGTCGCGGGCAATGAGCAAATCGCCACCTTCAATTACCACACTGTCTATTTGGCTGTTTCGCGCATTTGCAGTTTTGGTGCTAAAGGCCGGGTGAAAGTCAAATATGGCTTCCATTATCAACGACTCCCTGAGCCTGACTGCCGAGGCCATGTTGCCCACAAGTAGCGTGTCGTAAAGTGCAACGGCTGCATCGCGGGTGAAGAAGAAATTATGCAACGGTGGCAACGAAAACCGCTCCTTGCTCAAGAATTTCGTCAGACTATCATTAATTAACCGAACGCCCCCGATAAGTGCCGAAGCCAGGGTATCCTCGTCCATTGCAAACATGTGGTCTCCCGTTGGAGCAAACGCCTCTTCACGGCAAATTTTTTTCACCAAGCTTTCCTTTACCTTTTCGTTTTTCAGGATGTCGCGAAGCAGGTCCTTTACCTCAAATACCTTGGCATGATGCTCAAGTACCTTTTTGAACTGTGCGTGCTCGCGGCTTACAACCCCCAGGTTGAGGATATCGCTATACAAGGCCCTTTCGGCATTTTCGGGGGTCATGTTCTCCACCTCCACGCCGGGCGTGTGAATCACAACACCTTCGAGCTCACCAATTTCTGAATAAACCCCGATGGGCATTCCTGTTTCCATTATTTCTTGTTTTTTTTAACCGACAAAGATAGTGTTTTTTGAGGAGGTTGAGGAGTTTTGGCCTAGAGAAGTTGGTTTAAGGTTTAATTGCTTAAGCACCGGCAAGGCAGGCCATATTGGTAAGCGGGTTCAAAGCAAGGCGAAGCCCCAGGTAAGAGCATGGATTTAAATGTAAATAGGCCCCGGAGGAGCAAGAGTATTATGATACAAAGCATCGAATTGCATTTAAAACTACTATAATAGGTCTCGAGCCGGGCCGCATTGATTGCTTGGATTTTGAAAAAATACTGTTTCTTGATTGATTCAATTAATGCTGAAGTATCGGATTATATTGAAAATGTGGTTAGCAAATCTATATAAATAGCTTATGGTTCAATATTTATTAAAATTGGCCTTGACTTGTTAAGTTGTCTTCTAAATCAACGAAATAATTTTTGAAAAATACTGACCTTGCGTGTTATTTTGAAGCAAAATGACTTCCGGTGGCATGGCACCAAAAAAATTCTGGAAATTTTTTCACTTACACTAATTTCAAATACAAATGCTCATGATACCATAGAAATTCCAAAGCTGATAAAAACGGAAAGATATAAGTGTATGCTGCCATTAAGAGCGAATATTGTTAAAAAAAAAGTAGTACCCGTAACGGTAATTTTAGTCTTTAGAGCTAGGTCTATTGTCAGATAATAAGCTGGGATACAGTTGGCCAAAATTAACAAGACTAGTGTTGTTGAAACCTTTGCTCCCAAGCTCACCATTTTGGCCAAATTTGAGGTAAAAAAAAGAAATCCGAAACCCGAAAAAAGTAATTAATTAAAAATATTACAAAAATGATCACTTATTTATCTCTCTGGTTTAAAACCAATGGTAAATTATTCGACCAAAAAATAATAATTCAATTTGACTCAAGTAACTTTCAACGACCTCTTGTAATTTTTTGATAAATGGTCGGTTGGTTTGCTTGAATAACAGAAAACAATAAATAACGGATAAAAGAAAAGGGCAAAAATCACTGCCCCTTGGTTAAATACCTTGTGCTCAAAAAACCATCATCAAGGTAATGATATTTCGCTTAAATTGAATTCGCAATTAAAAAACCTGAAAAAACACTCCACTTTTTGATTATTGGCAGCTCGTGCGTTTTATTCATATGTAAATTATCACCCCCCCCCGGGGGGGGGGCAAGGCAACCTATCAATTTCTAATGTTATATATCATATTTCAAAACCATTGCAGAATAAAGGATTACCTTTGCTGGCAGTGAACAAAAGCCAAAAAAAGTTGTTTGAACAGTAACAAAAAACTCTCACCTAAACAAATTTTAAATGAAATTAAGGAACAACAGACTTTTGACTATTTCGAAAGTACTTGCGGCGTCAATGCTTTTAACAGTTTCATCAATGAGTGTTATCGGGAGCACAGGTAAAACCGCCAAAGAAGCATCGGCAAATATTGTGACCGAAGCCGCCGGGTCAATTACAGCAAGCAAGGTTTTGGACCTCGATGGCTCAAATTTTGCAAAAACCATTGAAAAAGGTATTGTTTTGGTTGATTTTTGGGCCCCGTGGTGTGGCCCTTGCCGAGTTCAAATACCTATAATAGAAGAACTCGCCAGGGAAATCGGTAACAATGCAGTAATTACCAAGGTAAATGTTGACAATAACCGTCCATTGGCTCAACAATTCAACATAAGAAGCATTCCAACCCTCTTGCTCTTTAAAGATGGTAAGGTGGTAAAAACTTTTATGGGCCTTACCCAAAAGAATGTACTGCTAGGCGCCATCAACGAACTGCTGTAAACTCTAAATCTGAACACCCAAATGGAGCACTTAACGCTCGAAACCTTCAAAACAAAGGTTTTTGATTTTGACCATTACAAAGAATGGAAATTTGAAGGCGACAAGCCTTGCGTTATTGACTTTTACGCCGATTGGTGCGGGCCGTGCCGGATGGTAGCTCCCGTTTTGGAAGAGCTATCGAAAGAGTACGAGGGTAAGCTCGAGTTTTACAAGGTTGACACGGAAAAGGAGCAGCAGCTTTCGGCAATGTTCAACATCAGGAGCATTCCCAGCATTTTGTTCGTGCCCCTGGCCGGACAGCCTCAGATGGCGGCCGGTGCTTTGCAAAAAAAAGCCTTCGAACAAGCATTCATGGAGGTTCTCTCCGTGGAAAAGTAACAAGGAAAAAAGCCCGCACAATGTTTGTAGGCCTTCTTCTTCTTCCCTAATTATTTTTATTGGCAAACCATGGAAGAAAACACAAATAACACAAAGACCCCCATCGAAAACAAAAAAGGTCTTTTGGCAAAGTTTAAAACCCGAAGGGTACTGGTGTATGTTGCTTTTTCTGTTGTAGGAATCGTGGCTGGCTACATGTATTACAGTTTGGTGGGGTGCAACAGGGGTTGTAGCATCACTTCGAGCCCCTATTTGAGTATGTTGTGGGGTGGTACGGTAGGTTTTTTACTTCCTGGTTTTTTCGAAAAGCAAAGGAAGAAAGAATGAGACCTACTTTGGAGCCTTCTTGAAAAGATACAATGCAATTAGGCCAAAAACAACAAGCGGAATCCAAACGGCGACAATCGGGGGCAGGTTGCCATTTGTGGCAAAGGTTGTAGAAAATTGTACGAAAAGTATGAAAAAACTACTAAGTCCAAATCCAATGCCGATGTGGAGGCCAATACCGCCTTTTATCTTCCTGCTCGAGAGCGACACTCCTATAAATGTCAGAATGATTGTAGAGAAGGGATATGCAATACGCTTGTGCTTTTCAACCTCGTAAAACCTAACCGTGGGCGACCCTCTGAGCCTCTGTTTGTCGATAAACTCCCTTAGTTCACCATAGGTCATAGCCTCCTTTTCCTTTACATTTTCCACGAAATCGTCTGGATGCAGGGGCAAAATAGTATCAATGGTGTTTCCAAACTCCAACCTTTCGGTCAATCCATCAATAGTTCTAATAGTGTGTTTGCCAAGAGTCCAGGCGCCGATTTGTTCGTTCCACTTAGCATCCTCGGCCTTTAGTTTGTAAACCAGTTTTCCGCCCTCAACCTTTTCGAGAGTAAAATTCCATCCCGTTTTTACCAAATCGTTGTAATTTTCCATGAAAACAAACACTCCCGGACGCAATTGCATATGTATGTTGCGAGTTTTTACCACCCTGTCGTTGTAGAAATACTTTTCTTCAAAGTCAATCCTTTTCTTGTTGGCAGGTGGTAAAATGAAGTTGGCAACGACGAACAAGCCCAAACTAATTACCAAAGCCGATAAAAAGTAAGGTACCATTAACCGCCTAAAACTCATTCCGGCATTGAGAATGGCTACAATTTCAGTGTTGAATGCCAGCCTCGAGGTGAAGAATATCACGGCTATGAAAATAAACAAAGGGCTTAGCATGTTAATAATGAAAGGTATGAAATTGGCGTAATACTCTACGACCAATTCGCCCATAGTCACATTATTGTCGATAATCTTATCAACCTTTTCCGAAAAATCGACAATGATCACCACCAAAACCACCAAGGCCATGGCAAGCAAAAAGGCCGCAAAGTATTTGCGAATTATATACCAATCAAATATTTTCACGAACGACAGTTTACTGAATAACTATGTGGGCCAGTAAATATTTTCTAAAGCCTTGATTTTAACTTCGGCACAATTTGCTCTTTCCACCTTGCAAACTCCCCGCTTTCTATTTTGAGGCGCGCCTGCCCCACCAGCCACAAGTAAAACGAAAGGTTGTGCAGTGTGGCTATAATCGGGCCAAGCATTTCGTTTGCAACGAAAAGATGGCGCAGGTATGCCCTCGAATGAAGCGTGTCAACAAACGATGTACCGTTGGGGTCAATGGGCCCAAAATCGTTTTGCCATTTCTTGTTTCTAATGTTAATTATACCCTCGGTGGTAAAAAGCATACCGTTACGGCCATTGCGAGTGGGCATAACGCAGTCGAACATGTCAACTCCCAGGGCAATACTTTCAATGATGTTTTCGGGCGTACCCACACCCATCAGGTACCTGGGTTTGTCTTTGGGCAAAGCACCGCACACTAACTCTGTCATTTCGTACATTTCCTCTGCCGGTTCGCCCACCGAAAGCCCCCCTATGGCATTACCCTCGCGGTCCATGTCGGCAATAAACCGTGCCGAATCCATTCTCAAATCCTTGTAGGTACTACCCTGTACTATCGGAAACATCGATTGCGAATGCCCGTACAACCCCTCGCCGGCATCAAAATGCTTGGAGCAGCGCTCCAACCACCTGTGGGTAAGGTGCATCGAATCTTTTGCATACTTGTATTGGCATGGGTATGGTGTGCACTCGTCAAAAGCCATTATTATGTCGGCACCAATAGCCCGCTGGATGTCCACAACCTTTTCGGGGCTGAAAAAATGGCGCGACCCGTCAATGTGCGACTGGAACATCACCCCCTCATCGGTCAAATTGCGCCGGTGGGCCAGCGAGTAAACCTGATACCCTCCACTATCGGTAAGGATGGGTTTTTTCCAGGCCATAAACCTATGCAACCCGCCCGCCTGCTGAAGTATATCTATACTGGGTCTGAGGTACAGGTGATAGGTATTGCCCAATATTATTTGGGCTTTAATCGATTCTTCGAGATCCTTTATCGTAACCCCCTTAACACTCCCAATGGTACCCACGGGCATGAAAATGGGAGTTTCGATCTCGCCGTGATCGGTGGTAATAGTGCCCGTTCGGGCACAGGTTTTCGTATCTTGGTGTTGTATCCTAAAATCCATTCGAAACTGCCTTTGTCAAAAAAAAAATTTCGTCAAAGGTAATAATAACCGATCAAAATTCACTTAAGCAATGTTGGCTCTTGTCAATTATCCATTATCGATATTCAATTGCCCATTATCCATTATCTTTGCACCCGAATACACATTTATGAAATCAAAACGGTTGAGTATGCCAAAATCTAAATGCTTCCCGCCTTCCCGTTGCAACAAATTTTACAAAAATAATCAGCCAATTAGTTCATCAGCACAGCCTCAAATCAGCTAAAAAACAAATCAACCAAAAAATATGCTACGAACACACACTTGCGGCGAACTTCGCATAGAAAATGTTGGAACCCATGTAACTCTTTGCGGCTGGGTGCAGCGCTCGCGCGACCTCGGCGGAATGACCTTTGTTGACTTGCGCGACAGGTACGGGCTAACCCAGCTTGCCTTCAACATGGAAACAAATCAGAGGTTGTGCCTCGCGGCGCGCCAACTAGGCAGAGAATATGTTTTGCAAGTGTCGGGCAGGGTTGCCGAGCGCAGTAGCAAAAACCCGAAAATGCCCACCGGCGAAATAGAAATTATTGCAAATGATTTCAAAATTCTTAACCAAGCCGAAACTCCTCCCTTTACCATCGAGGAAAAAACAGATGGTGGCGACGAGCTTCGAATGAAGTATCGTTACCTCGACCTGCGTCGCACCTCGGTAAGAGACAACTTGCAGCTGAGGCACAACATGGCCATTGAAACCCGCCAATACTTGAGCAACCAAGGATTTTTGGAAGTGGAAACGCCCGTTTTAATCAAATCCACACCAGAAGGCGCACGTGATTTCTTGGTACCTTCAAGGGTTCACCCCGGGCAGTTCTACGCCCTTCCGCAATCGCCACAAACCTTCAAGCAGTTGCTTATGGTTTCGGGTTTCGACAAGTATTTCCAAATAGTAAAGTGCTTTCGCGACGAAGACCTGCGTGCAGACCGCCAGCCAGAATTCACTCAAATTGACTGTGAAATGTCATTCGTGACCCGCGAAGACGTATTGAACACCTTCGAGGGCCTTGCCAAACACCTTTTCAGGTCTATAAAAGGTATTGACCACGTATCGTTTGACCGTATGACCTATGCTGATGCAATTAAGAATTACGGCAGCGACAAGCCCGACACGCGTTTCGAGATGCGCTTTGGTGAACTCAACTACCTTGCCAAAAACAGGGGCTTTCAGCTTTTTGACGATGCAGGGTTGGTTGTGGCCATCAACGCCACGGGCTGCTCCGAGTACACTCGCAAGCAAGTTGATGAGCTAACCGATTGGGTTCGACGTCCGCAAATTGGTGCCAAGGGCTTGGTTTACGTACGCTACACCGCCGATGGCTCAATAAAATCGTCAGTTGACAAGTTCTACACTCCCGACCAACTCAAAGAGTGGTTAGATGCCTGCAACGCAAAACCCGGCGATTTACTTTTGGTGCTGGCAGGCGAAGAAAACCATACCCGCAAGGCTCTTGGGGAGCTTAGGCTTGAAATGGGCAAGAGGCTTGGGTTGCGAGACCCCAACAAGTTTGCTTGCCTTTGGGTGGTTGACTTTCCGCTGCTCGAATGGAACGAGGAATCGCAAAGGTTCTTTCCAATGCACCATCCATTTACGTCGCCTCTCAAAGAAGACATTGAACTGCTCACCAGCAATCCCGGAAAAACACGTGCCGATGCCTACGATATGGTAATAAACGGTGTGGAAATAGGCGGCGGTTCAATCAGGATTTACGACCGGGTTTTGCAAGAAAGAATGTTCGAGGTGTTGGGGTTCACGGCCCAAGAGGCCAGGGAACAATTCGGGTTCTTGCTTGATGCTTTCCGCTACGGTGCCCCGCCACACGGTGGAGTGGCATTTGGGTTCGACCGTTGGTGTGCACTTTTTGGCGGTCAAGACTCAATACGCGATTTCATTGCGTTTCCGAAAAACAACGCAGCCCGCGACGTGATGATTGACAGCCCAAGCCCAGTTGATTTAAAGCAACTGGATGAACTGCATTTGAGGTTAAAGGGTTAATTAGTCGAAAGTTGAATGTTGAATGTTGAATGTTGAATGTTGAATGTTGAAAGTGGTATTGCGTATTGAGTGTTGAGAAGAAAAGAAGTCAGAAATTAAAATCTGTGTATATCAGCGGTCAGCCATCGCGTATACGTGTCATCCGTTTACCAATTCTTTCATTTCTTCCAAATCAAACATCGTTAACCGCCAATCGTTAATCGTTAACCAGTTTTCATCCTGAAACAACCATGAATGACCAAAAATGGCGGCTAAGCCAAATTGGCCATACACTGTTGGCCAAGTCTTCTTAAATAACTCCCGCGATCAATGCCAGCGCGATGATTACCAGCATTATCGCCACCAATATTTGTATGTTGCGTAGGGTTACCTTTTTGAGCATTTTCTTGCCAAGGTATGCTCCAGCTATTGCCGACAGGGTTGCTGCAAGCAAAACGGGCAGGTTATCTTGGAGGTTGGTGGCCGAAAACCTCGTGGCGTAAACCCCCAATCGGGTTAAGTCAACCAATGAAGCAATCACCACAGCAGTGCCTATATAAGCCTCTTTCGAAAGGCCACTTTTTATCAGAAATGCACTTCTTATGGCTCCCTGAATGCCTGTCAAACCACCGAAAAACCCACTTATCAAGCCACCGCAAATCAGCTTGTCGCGTTCAAACTGAACCTTTTTGAACGAGGGAGAAAATTCGAGCAGCGCAAAAACCAGCAGTAACAAGCCAATTGCCAATTTTACTGGAGTTACCTCCATAACCTTGCTCCCCAAATTGTACTTTAACAGTGCTGGTAAATCAACCATGTTTATCAAAACCACAGCTCCTGCAAACGATGCAAGTATTGCCGGCAACCCGAACCTTAGCAAAACTCCCTTGTCGGCGCTTTTGCCCACGAGGCCAATTTTGAAAAGGTTATTGGTGAAGTGCACCACCCCCGTTAGGGCAATTGCAATATCAACCGGAAAGAACAAAAGAAAAACTGGCGTGAGAATTGTGCCCAATCCGAACCCGGAAAAAAAAGTTAACGTAGCTGTAAAAAATGCCGCAAAGCAAATTATTACTAATTCCATCGAATAAATTTTTTGGTCATTGGCTTACCACGGCTGGTGGCAAGGCGGGCTTTTTTTACCCGCAATCCTCTTTATAACCTAACACGGGTATCACGACAGTATATCACCTAATCAGTATGGCAGGTAATGGCCAAATCCTTTCATCCTCCAGCGCAGGTAAACTCGTGACACAGCTTGATGATTGGTGGTTGATCCCGTGAAAACCACATAACCCTACTTTCCGAACTTTTGCTTCACTCCGGCTAGCATCACCTTGGTCATACGTTTTAGGTCGTAGGTGTTTTTGAGGCCCCAGTCACGTTTTGCAACGCTATCGTCAATGCTTTGTGGCCAGCTATCGGCAATTGCTTGGCGGAAATCGGGGATGTAAGAAATCTCGAATTTTGGAAGATGTTTCTTTATTTCGGCGGCCACATCTTTTGGACTGAAGCTTATTCCGGCCACGTTGTAACTGGAACGGGTTTTTATTTTCGAGGCATCGGCTTCCATTATGTCTAGGGTTGCCTTAATGGCATCTTCCATGTACATCATTGGGAGGTAGGTGTTTTCGGACAGGAAACACTCGTATTTACCGGTTCGGATGCCCTCGTAGAAAATCTCCACCGCATAGTCGGTTGTGCCGCCGCCGGCTTCGGTTTGGTAGCTAATTAGCCCGGGATAACGCAAGCTGCGGCTGTCAATTCCAAACTTGTTGAAGTAATACTCGATCCACCTTTCGCCTGCTAACTTGCTAATACCGTAAACCGTATTTGGCTCCATTACAGTAAATTGGGGTGTGTCAACCCTTGGGGTTGTAGGCCCGAAAACAGCTATGGAACTGGGCCAAAAAATTTTTTTCAAATCAAGTTCCCTTGCCAACTCTAATACGTTGAGCAGGCTTTCCATGTTGATATGCCAACTTGCTTTTGGTTTTTTCTCGGCATTGCCCGAAAGAATTGCCGCCAGGTGGTAAATTTGGGTAATCTTGTTTCGGCTCACCGTGCCAAAAAGTCGGTGCGTGTCCAGTACATCCAAAATTTCAAATGGCCCGCCCTCGGTAATTTCGGGAGCGGCGGGTTTTATGTCCGATGCAACTACGTTACTGTCGCCATAAATCTTTCGGAGTTCGAGGGTTAGTTCAGAGCCAATCTGGCCGGCACAGCCAATTACGAGGATTTTTTCCATGATTTTGGGGTTTATGATTTGATGACCACAAAGATAGAAAAACTTTTTTCGGATAAACCTTGACAGTGCAAAAAAGGCTGATGATTAACGATTGGCAATTGGCAATTATCAATAATCCAACAACATTGCCGTCATTTTCATAATTTTGTGCAAAAATTAACTTTGTTATGATTGAAACTGCTTTGACATACAGGCTTAATGAAATACTAGCCAACTTATTGGGTGCAGATTTTGATGACTCTGCCGTTTTGTTGCAAAAAACTCGCAAGGAGTTTGAAGGTGACTTTACCTTGGTAGTATTCCCGTTTGCGAAGGCTGCCGGGATGGCTCCCGACCCGATTGCCTCAAAAATTGGCAACCTGTTGATGGAGAAGGATGGTATGGTTAAGTCATTCAACGTTATCAAGGGTTTCCTTAACATTGTTTTGGAGCCTTCGGTTTGGGTTGATTTTTTGCGCAATGAGGTGGCAAATAGCAATTATGGTTTCTTTCCCGTAAAGGGAGGTAAGCCTGTGGTTTTGGAATATTCATCGCCAAATACCAACAAACCGCTACACCTCGGGCACGTTAGAAACAACCTGCTTGGTTTTTCGGTTTCGCGCATTTTGGAGGCTTCGGGCAAAAAAGTAGCAAGGGTAAACCTTGTTAACGATCGTGGCATACACATTTGCAAGAGCATGATTGCCTGGCAGAAGTTTGGTAATGGCGTAACCCCAGCCTCCACGGGCAAGAAAGGCGATAAATTGGTGGGCGATTATTACGTGAAATTCGAAACCGAATTGAGGAAGCAGTCAACTATGCTAGTTAACGAGAATAACATATCGGAAGACGAGGCCCGCAAATCTGCCCCGCTAATGAAGGAAGCCCAAGAGATGCTGCAAAAATGGGAAGAAGGCCACCCCGAAACCATTGAAATATGGAAAACCATGAATTCTTGGGTTTACGAAGGTTTCGATGCCACATACTCGCGGTTGGGTGTTTTTTTTGACAAGGTTTACCACGAATCTGACACGTATCTTCTAGGCAAGAAATTGGTTGAAGAGGGCCTTGAACAGGGTGTTTTCGCAAGACGCGATGATGGTTCGGTGTGGGTTAACCTTACCGCTGAAGGCCTTGATGAAAAACTCTTGTTGCGCTCCGATGGAACATCCGTTTACATAACCCAAGACCTTGGCACGGCGCAACTTAGGTTTGATGATTTCGACCCCGGTAAAATGGTTTACGTTGTTGGAAACGAACAAAACTACCACTTCGATGTGCTCAAAAAAGTTCTCAAAAAGCTTGGCAAGCCCTATGCAGAAAGTATTTTCCATCTGAGCTACGGGATGGTTGAACTACCCGAAGGCAAAATGAAATCGAGGGAGGGAACCGTGGTTGATGCAGATGACCTTATGGACGAAATGATAAAAACTGCCAAACAAACCACCGAAGAACTTGGGAAGGTTCAGGAGCTTTTTGAAGATAATTTGGTTGAACTTTACAAAACAGTTGGCCTTGGTGCCTTGAAATATTTCATGCTTAAGGTTGACCCCAAGAAGAACATGCTTTTCAATCCGGCAGAGTCAATTGATTTCAACGGACATACCGGGCCTTTCATCCAATACACCCACGCACGAATACGCTCCATACTTCGCAGCGCAGGCAACAATTCAGAGAGCTTTGAATTTGTCAACACAATGCCCCCCGAAAAGTTAAGCCAAAAGGAAAGGGCATTGCTAAGGAGTATTTACCAGTTTCCATCGGTTATTAGCGAAGCTGCAAGCGAGCTAAACCCCGCAACGGTTGCAAACTACGCTTACGATATTGCCAAGGAATACAATCAGTTTTACCACGACCACAGTGTTTTGAACGAGCCCGACCCCGACGTCAGCAAATTCCGCGTTGCCCTATCGAAACTCACCGCTACCACCATAAAAAATGCAATGTGGCTGCTGGGCATTGACGTACCGGAGAGGATGTGATTTTGAGTGAAGAGTGAAGGGTGAAGAATGTTGAGACGTAGCATGCTACGTCTCCTGCGAACAGTGAAGAATGTAGAGACGCAGCATGCTGCATTTTACAAGTTAAGAGTATAGAATGTTGAGGCTTATTTTTACCTACTTATAACAACCCTTTGCATTATTGGCCCAGCTAGGCCTTGGATGCGAACGATGTAAACACCGTTTGCCAATTTACGGTTTCTATTCGAGTAACTGATGATTGAGTGCTTGTTTGAAATATTAGCTGACCAGCCATATCGAAAACCTCCAGATTGCATGCTTTCCCCTTTGACGAACCCGTTTTGACGAAAAAGAATTGTTGGCAGGATTGGGAAACACCATTACCATTGATTCTTGTAATGAAGCAATATTGGTCGGATTGTATTGTAACGTTATTGTGTTGGAATATTCAGAGGTGCCAACTTCATTAATTGCCATTACCCTGTAGTAGTAAGTTTTTCCACCCTCCAGACCATCCACAAATGCTGTTATAAGTTCGGTACGTTTTCCAACCAATCCTGAAAGGTATGTTTGGAAGTTATTATCTTCTGACACGAAAAGAAGGTATGCCCTTGCGCCTTGCGATGTTTCCCAATGGGCTTGAAAGTTTTGGTAGCTTACAACCGAGGCTGGCAATGCCACAGGAGCATCTGGATTATTCCAGGTTCCTTCTTTTGGCAAAATGGAAATGTGTCCATATTCGCCATTTAACAAAATGGAACCGCTTGGGGCTAATCTCGCCTATGAGTTTCTGTAACCCAATCAGGCATCATTGCTCCAGCTTAGGCCACCGTTGGTTGTTTTCAAGTTTGTTCCGAATGTGCTTGTAGTGATGTAGCCCACATCAGGTGTAATAAATACAATTGAGAAAAGCGATGCAGAGGTACCCGGTGTAATGCGAGTCCAGTTCAAGCCCCCATTTTGCGAGCGGTACACTCTACCCAAGGTTCCAACTACAAACACTGTTTGTTCGTTTAAAAAATGCACATCGTTATATTGATTGGTGTTTTCGATTAATATTGTGGTCCAGGTGAGCCCTACATCGGTGGTGCGCAAAATTATTCCGCCAGTTCCAACGGCCAATCCCAGTAGATTGTCATGAAATGCCATTTTCATGATGTTGCGGGTTCCTGACCAGACTGCTGTCCAGTTTTGCCCACCATCGGTGGTGCGATGTATTTTTCCATCATTGTCAGTAAAAAAACCTACTTCGGGCGTTGTAAAGAAAATTGAATTTGCCCGAGCACTTACCCCGGTTTCTAATTCCTGCCAGGAATTTCATTCATTTGTTGTTTTGAAAATTTTGCCTGCAACGGTGATTGCAAATAGAGCCTGCCCGTTTATTGCATGAGAATCTTGGTACCGATGAAATCCATCCGCCGGCGGTGGCTGCAAGCTCCATGAGAACCCCTTGTTCGTTGTTCTAATTATCTGGTTTGAGAACATGGTGAAGGCCATAATCGTATTATTGTTAAAATATGCTGCCGTGGAAATTTCGTCAACAACCAGAGCCTTTTGGCCAGTGCTCTCCCATACTATTCCGCCATCCATTGATCGAACCATTTGGCCATTTTCGCCGCTCGCAAAAATGACATTTTCTGTCTTCCATTCAACATTTTTAAAATCGCCATAACCAGTCATTTCAATATCTTGCCATGCTTGCCCGCCATCTGAGGTTATCATAAGCTTGTCCCGGCACCCAATTATCCACTTTTGTGAATTGAAAAAACTCATCGAGAAGAATGGGGTTTCACCATCATTAATTGCCAACTGCCAGGATTGACCTCCAGTGATGGTTTTAAAAAGCTTGCCGTAATCATCGCCAAGCATTCCGTTTTGTGCATCAAAGAAGTGCATTGACTGAGCCCGGTTGATATTCGGAAACTCGGACGAATTCAAGTTTTGCCCGCCATTGTTACTCCAATAAAAGGCATCGCGGTCATCGAAGGGAAAAACGTTTTCACCGTCAAGAATGAATATTCCGGCAATGTCGTTTTGGTCGAAATTATACTGAATGGCGGTCCATGTACCACCAAAATTGATTGTTTTGTACAACCTGCCATAATCACCCCCGGCAAATCCCACGCCCGAATGGAGCATTTTTGCCGCATTGAAGTTGGATGAGGCTGTTAACTGCTTTTTTTCCAGGTATGACCACCGTCAGATGTTACGTAAACCCTCCATTCATAAGAGGTTGCCGAACCTTGCATGGGATTGGCAAACGAAAGTTGAGTAAAAAAGGTGTACTGGTCGGTAACAAAAACCGTTTCCCATGAAGCACCGAGGTTTTCACTAATTACCACGGTTGACCCTGCGATGGCAAAGACCTTGTTTTCGCCAGGGGCACTCAAACCATTAGCAGTCCATGGAAGTAGACGCGGGTGCAACTGTTGCCATTGAGCAGATGAGAAATGCCATGATATGGCCACGAGGAGCGTTAGGGTAAGTTTTGTTTTCATTCGAATTTTTTTATGGAGGTTGAACATTTTTTTGTTTTTTTGAAAGGGGTTCATATATTGTTGGTTTGAGAAGCTTGATTTTTCCTTCCAATTCTTCAATAATCCTGTTGCTGGTTGTTTGAAGTTGCTTTATCAAGAACTCTGCCCTTGCATTTTTCCCGATTTTTTTAACAGGAGACATCAGTTCTACAATTTGCTTTCGCCAACAAAGGTAAAACTCCGCAATGCTCGAAGGCACCAGGATAAATACTGGTTTTAACCAAGTATAAATACTGGTTTTTCGCAATTTGAAAATTGAAGGAGTGAATAATGAAAAACCAAGAGTGGTTTAGGAATTGAGGGCTTGGTGGTTTTCGAGCCGTGAGCAGTGGGGAAAAATGACGAGTTTTTGACAGGTTCGTTTACAATTAAAAATAGTTATATTTGCCAAACAAATACATTGTGCCATGAAACCCCGATTTTCGGCCAGGGCTCTTGCGTTTGCGTTTGCATTTTTTTGCCTTGCCAATGGTTACGGAAGCCCTGTTGATTCCCTTAATCAGGTGATTAAAACCAGCAAGGCTGACAGTATCAGGGCTTCGGCCAATCAATTGCCGGGAATGGCCTACACAAGGATTAACCTTGACAGTGCAAGGGTTTACTTAAGAGAGGGTGCAAGATTGTACGAAAGGATTGGACAAGAACAAAAGGCAGCTGATTCATTCAACTCGGTGGGTATTTCATTTGCAATGCAGGGCAACCAAGATTCTGCGATTTTTCACGTTGAGCAATCTCTATCCATTCATTCAAGATTTAACGACAGCCTTAAGATGGCATTCGCTTTCAACAATCTTGGTTTGATGAATATTGACAGGAATGAGTACGAACTTGGTGTGAAAAATTTGCTGCAAGCCCATGATATCAAAAGGAATTTAATTGCCAATTTTCGACCGGAGCATTTGGATATGGGCAGTACAGAACTTAATATTGGTATTGCCTTTCATTTTATGGAGGACTTAGCCAAGGCCTTGCAATATTATAATTTGGCAAGGGGTAACTACAAGCAACAATCAAACGAACTTGGTGTTGCAAGGGCTAGTTTTCAAATTGGAAATGTTTTTCGCGACACGGATGATTTACTTAAGGCCGACTCCGTTTACCAAATGCTGTTTAATGCAAGAATATTTGAAAGAGATTCCTTTTTATTTGCCAAGCTTCTCAATAATTTTTCTGATGTTTTGATTGCTCTGGAGCAGTTTTACCGTGCCAGGGAAATGAGTGAAAGAGCCCATGAGATAAACCGAAAGATGGGGAGTACCAGAGCCCTGGGCTTAACGCTTGTTCGCCTTGGTGAAATTGAATTTCATCTAAAAAATTACCGTAAAGCGGTAGGTAGGGGCTTGGAGGCGTATTCGACAGCCAAGGAGAACAAGCTAACCATGGTCGAACGGCAAGCGGCTTCCATCCTAGCTGCTGCTTATAAAGAGCTTGGCAACTACAAGCTTGCATTGGAATATTCGCTAATCGACAAACAACTTTCCGATTCCATTTACAATTTTGAAAAGACAAGCATCGTTGCAGAAATGGAGGCAAAATATCAGGCAGCTCAAAAGGAAAAGAAAATTTTTGAGCAGGAGGTTGTGCTTACACGCATGAAAAAATCAAGACAGTTGTTTGTTTTGTTTTCAGTTTTCGCCCTGGTTTTTGCAGGTTACATATACCATAACTACCGTCAAAACCATAAGCGCAACATAGAACTTCAGAGGGTTATAAACACAAAGAACAAACTAATTTCAATCATTGCCCACGACCTTAAAAACCCCGCAATTGCACAAAAGATTGCAATTGAGCAATTGTTGTTAAATGTTGACAGACTCAAGGATAAGGCGCTTTTCGATAACATTTCTGCACTACACAAATCAAGCGATTCGCAGGTGTCTCTTTTATTAAACCTGCTCAACTGGGCTCATACCCAGTCGGGCACCCTTAAACCAAACCCAATAACATTCAACCTTAACGAGGTGGTTGAAAAAAACCTTGAGTTATTCGTTACCTCAGCCTTAAATAAAGACATTGAGATACATTTCCAAGCCGAGGAAGTGTTTAATGTAACTGCCGACAAGGATATGATAAATACCGTGATTCGCAACCTTCTTTCCAATGCACTGAAGTTTTCTAATAAAGGCCAGCCAATTTACATAACCTTGGGCAGCAAAGACGGTTCCAAAATTTCATGCAAAATAAAAGATCTTGGCATTGGAATGGATTCAAGTAAGCTTGAAGGGCTTTTCAACCTCGACAAAAGGGAGCTTTGCAAGGGTACATCAGGAGAAGAAGGATCGGGGCTTGGTCTTTTCCTTTGCAGGGAAATGATTCTGGCCAACGGGGGCCAAATACAAATTAGCAGTAACAAGAATATGGGACCGAGGTAACTTTCACCGTACCATCAAATTAAACAGCATTGAAGCCTTCAAGTAAAATAAAGGTTATTGTTGTTGACGACCACGATTTGTTGGGTTTGGGGGTTTGTGGTATGCTCAAATCAAGCAATGGTTTTGAAGTTATTGCCGAAGCAAACTCTCCCAATACGCTTTTGGAAATTCTTGAAAAAGGTACCCTGCCCGATATTGTGGTGTTCGACATAGTAATGCCAGGTATGTCGGGCCTCGAGGTTGCCGTGCAAATAAGGAAAAACTACCCGGATGTCAAAATACTTTTTCTATCGTCAGAAAATGGCGAGAAGGTTCTTGCTGAAGCAATAAAGATTGGTGTTGATGGCTTTTTGAGCAAGTTAGACCTCGGTGGTGATTTACCCAAGGCAGTTCGCTCTATTCATGAGGGTAGAAAATATTACGGTAAGGAAATTTCTGATTTGATGTGTGCTGCTTTGGTTTCCGAAAGAATCTTGGACGGTAAAAATAAGGCGCGCTTCGAGGTCATGTTATCTGAACGCGAGATAGAAATAACTGCACTCCGTGCCAAAGGCCTAAGGGCACGGCAAATAGCCAACAGCTATTTACAAGCAAACGTACCGTGGAATGGCATCGGGCCAAAATATTTGAAAAGCTGGAAATTCTTAACAACCTCGACTTGGTTAGGTACGCCATAAAGAAAGGAATAGTTAGTTTATAGTGAATATTTGTTGGCAGGTTGAGGGCTTGCAGGTCGGGGTTTGAAGGTCATGATGTGGTGTTTGGATTTGAGGCCGGCTGCTGAAAAGTTTTGGAGTAAAATAAAAATGACATGCAAACACTAATGGTGTATTTTAATCTTTTTAGATGGCCGAACCTGGTGTTCGTTGCCGCGTTGATGGTGTTTTTCAGGTTTTTCATCGTGGTACCTCTTTTCGAGGCCAACATGGTTGTACCGGCATTATCGCAAGTAAACTTTTTCTTGCTCGTTGTGGCAACGGTAATGATATGCGCGGCGGGTTATGCAATTAACGGTTACTTTGATTTGCGCAAGGACAGGATTAACCAGCCTGAGAAACTAATTGTTGGGCGCTTGCTTGCAAGGAGGTCGGTAATTTTCTGGCATTGGGTTTTGAATACAATTGGTGGTATCGTGGGAGTTTACATTTCGTGGTATATCGAGTTTTTTCCGTTGGCACTTGCTTTCTTTTTGCTACCTTTTCTATTATGGTTGTACGCCTTTGCATTTAAACGATGGTTCATTTTCGGAAATGTATTCATAGCTACCTTGTCGGCCCTGATAATTTACCTGGTTTGGACCGTTGAGTTTGAAGCGGCCAAATATTTGGTATTACCAGCCGAAATTGTAACAAAAGGGAGGTTCTACCTAATGGTGTATTGTGGGTTGTTGTTTTTCATATTTTTTGCACTGGAGGTGTTCAAGGATTTTTTCCATTTTGAAGGCGACAGGAAAACCGGCGTTAGGTCTTTTCCGGTGGTACTTGGCGTTACGATGGCCCGCAACGTGTTTTTGGGGCTTTTGATAGTGGCAATTAATATTGCAGGGATATATGTTTTTTGGCTTTCGAAAAACTTCTATCCATATAGCGTTGCGTTTATGTTAGCTTTCGTAATGGTGCCCCTGGCAATAACAATTTTCAATACATACAAACCCATTGAGCAGTGGGATCCCAAAAAATCAATTGTTGTTTTTAATGCCATTTTCATTTCAATTGTATTATCAATGGTTGTGCAATATTTTTACATTATTTGATGATTACATCGGAAAAAACATGCAAGTTCGACATAATTCTTGCTTCACAGTCGCCGCGTCGTCGCGAACTCCTTGCCCTTGCCGACATTAAGTTTAGGGTGGAAGCCAGACCCACCAACGAGGCTTTTCCGCAAGGAATTCAACCCGTTGAAGTGGCCCATTACCTGTGCAACCAAAAAATGGATTCTTACTCCGAAGAGCTTAAGAGCGACCATTGCGTTGTTATTACAGCCGATACCATTGTAGTAATCGACGGCGAAATCATCAACAAACCCGCAAATTTCGAGGAGGCAAAAATAATGCTCAGGTTGCTTTCGGGTCGCACCCACGAGGTAATAACCGGAGTTTGCATCGGCCACAATGGCCAAAGGCTTACACTCGAAGACCACGCGTTTGTTTCGTTCAAGGATTTTTCTGACCAAGAGCTCGATTACTACATAAACAAATACCAGCCATACGACAAGGCAGGATCGTACGGGGTGCAGGAGTGGATAGGTGTTGTGGGGATTACACGCATAGAAGGCACCTACGCCAATGTTATGGGCTTGCCCATACACAAGGTTTGCGAGGGGTTGAAGCAGGTGTTAGGGCTTTGAAGGTCAAGAATGTTGGCGTGGATCTTAAACACAAATTGAAAATTTAGTATTAATGAAGCTTTTATAATGGCAAAAAAGTGCTAAATCTTTTTAGAAACATCTTTGGCATCCATACCAGCAAGACGGGAATCGATGAAGATCTCAATGGAACATTGGCTCGGGGTTATGTTTCTTTAAAATCGTTAATCGCAAATCGGCAATTGTTAATCAAACCTCCACCAATCTGTCAAATTCTCAACTCACAAAACCCGTAAACTTCTTAAACTCGTCAAACATCTCAAACTAAACCTACCAACCCCTCAACCGCCCTCCCCTTGCGCCATTACAACATACCCGTATTTATTCCGGAGCTCGGCTGTCGGCACAGGTGCATTTTTTGCAACCAGCAAAACATTTCGGGGGTTTGCGCCATACCCGAACCCTCTAACGTGGAGGCAATTATTGAGCAGCACCTTTCCACCTTCGGGGAAGAATACCGAAGGGTGGAGGTTGCCTTTTTCGGTGGAAATTTCACCGGTTTGCCAGTTGAATTGCAGGTTGACTATTTATCGGCCGTGGCTCGGTTTAGGGAGCAAGGCCTAGTTCAATCAATCAGGCTGAGCACTCGCCCCGATTACATGACCCCTGCAATTCTTGATATACTTTTCCAATACGGGGTTGGAGCCATTGAACTCGGTGCGCAGTCAACTGACCCCGAGGTTTTGAAACTATCGGGCAGAGGGCATAGTGCAGATCAAGTCGAGGAAGCATCAGAATTAATCCTCAAAGGTGGCTTTGATCTTGGCTTGCAAATGATGGTGGGGTTGCCCGCCGATACATTGCAAAAAACGATGAAAACTGCATCGAGGTTTGTCGAACTTGGTGCCTCGCAAGTTAGGATTTACCCAACCTTGGTTATTCGCAACACGCCACTTGCAAATCTTTTCAAACAGGGTAAATACACACCACTTCAATTGCAAGAGGCAATTGAAATTTGCAAGGAGCTGGTTCTGTTTTTCGAAAAAAACTCGGTAAAGGTGCTCCGGGTAGGACTTCATCCCAGCGAGGGTTTGATCTCGGGGGCCGAATTGCTTGCAGGGCCATTCCACCCGGCGTTCAAGGAACTGGTCGAAACAGCTATTTGGGCCGATATTTTGCACGGGGTAGTTTTAGAAAAAGAAATCGGCAAAACGGTGGAAGTTCGCGTTTCGTCAAAGCAAATAAATGCCGCAATTGGCCACAAGGCAGCAAACAAGAAAAGATTGATTGAACTTTTCAAACGTGTTAAATTCGTTGGTGACAACAAACTAATCGGGAGGCAGTATCATGTTGGCAATTGTTGATTCAAAAATACCAAAAGCCGCACTCGTGGAGTTTGAAAAGCACGTCCGAGTATTGCCGTTTAGAAGCTCTGGAATTGTTTACGATGCCATTTCTGGCCATACCGATATCTTCTTTTGCCAAACGCCTTTCGGGCTTGTGGCGGCACCCAATACCCCCGCTGAATTTCTAAATAAACTTCAACACCTCGAAGTTAAATTAATTCCGGGTAGCCGTAAACTTGATGGTAAATACCCTCAAACAGCACATTACAATGCCTTTTTCTCCAATACCTGCTTGGTGCACAACACCAAAATCACCGATTCTTCAATACTTGAACTGGCTTGTGAAGTTGAAATCATAAACGTGAAACAGGGTTACACCCGTTGCAACCTGATAGAGGCTGAAGGGCTTTACATTACAAGCGACCCGTCAATATTAGAAGCTCTTACCTCGGCTGGCAAAGAAACATTTTATGTTTCACCCCAAGGTATATTACTCGCAGGCGTTAAACATGGATTTTTCGGCGGCTGCGCTGGTTATTTCAACCGAAAATTTTTCCTGGTCGGAAACCTCTGTCAACTAACCGAGGGGAGATTGCTACGAAAAAAACTCGAAGAAAGAAACGTAACCATGGTGGAATTATACCGCGGGCCACTGTTCGATGTGGGTGGGATAGCATTTACGTAATAGTGATCGGTAAACGGTGATTGACAATCATGGGTTGAAAACCTACCAGCTTGTCAAACCACCCGCCATTTTCAACTATCGGCCCTTGGTAGCCTAAAGCATTACCAGTGAAAAGCCCCGTCGGTCATCCAGGTTCCCTGAACTTTCATCACTTGTTCTATAACGTCGCGAACGCACCCTTCACCGCCCTTGCAATCAGAGATGTAAACCGAAATTTTCTTAATCTCCTCGGCGGCATCTGATGGGCAGGTAGGCAGGCCAACCGCTTCCATAACCTCGTAATCGGGAATATCGTCGCCCATGTATAGGCACGTTTTTGGGTCTATTTGGTTTTGCCCGACAAAGTGGTTGAAAATCTCAATCTTATTGCTCACCCCGAGAAAAATATCCTTAACTCCGAGAACCTCGAAACGATTTCGAACTGCGGTACTTATTCCGCCCGAAATAATTACAATACGGTAGCCCTTTCGAACCGCCAAATGCAGGGCATAGCCGTCTTTAACGTTGGCGGTGCGCATCATTTCCCTGTCGGTGGTAAGGAAAACATGGTTTTTCGACATGACCCCATCAACATCGAAAATAAGTGTTTTAATTTTACCTAAAAGCTGTTTGTAGTTTTTCATTTGCCTTGCCCGTTTTTCTTTTTCGGTAAAATTAATTTTTTTTTGGAAATGCAATAAGTCCTTGCTACGATTAAATTTTCGAAAAACCGGAAGCCATTTTGCAAGCTGTCGTTTTTTTTATTCTCTTGGCGGAAGGAAAAAGTTGTGTTCGCGAGAAGGCTCCGAAGGTTTTTTCTTGTGGCGATTACCAAAAACAAAGTTCAACCCCAAGCGGGCATTTATTGTTTGTATTGCAGCAGGGTCAAGTGCTCCTGAGGCGTTATCACTCACGGCATAAACCTGCAAAGGGCCTAGATTAAGGTTGAACCCGGCTCCAAAATGGCTGGGAGCTTTGTCAACAACAGTATAAGAAACGGCTAGACCAATGGCATTAATCGGTGTAAGGTTGTAAGAAAAAGTTAACGATGGGTTTAAATTGCCCTCAAACACTATGGTGCGACTAACAAGACCAATGGTTTGCACTTTGCCCAGGTGCAGCCCAACCGAGGCATATAATCTTGTTGGAATACTTTGTCTCATGGTCGTGTTGGTTGAAGAAACATCGAATGCATTGCTAAGTGCGTCGCGTATTTCTTTGAAAGCAGAGCCACTTGTTGCCCCCTCTTCGTTGCCCGAATTATTAAACTCTATCCCTTGGAAGTCTGTTTGCCCGCTAAGTCGGAAATTTTCGATGCCACTTGACCAATTTATGAAACCCAGGTTGATTGCGCTAAGCCCGATCGAGAGCATTTCTGTGGGTTTGTAAACCAGCCCAATGTCAATGGCTGCTCCAAAATTCCTTAATCCTATCAAGTAATCCTTTGGGTCAAAATCATTTTCGAAATTATCGCCAAGAGTCTCGAATGGTCCAAGCTTGAATGGGAAAGCAAAGTTTAACTCAAGCTCTGCATCAAGAAGGTAGTTGCCTTTTACTCCTTGGGTCAAATCAAGGCGGCGCGCAATAAAATCAAATTTACCAAGACCTTGAACCGCCTTAAGACTCAAACCAAAATTAAGTCTTTCACTTATCGGAAATGAATAACCCAGAACATACTCTCTAAAATGCATGGCACCAATCTCGGAGTTTACGAAATCAGGTACAATATTATTGCTATCAAAGTAGTTAACCCCTTTTGAGATTAGCAACATTAAATCTTTGGGGTAGGTAAATTTGGTATAAAGGTTTTCGTGTATTCCAATGCTCAAAAAACCCTTGCCAATATTGAATCCCATGCTGAAAATATCAATGCCCGTATCTGCATCAAAATAATTTCGCGCAGACAGTTTTGATAACATGTTGTCATGATCCCAATAATAATCTCCTAAATTGTCCTTTCGGTAAAAATCGCCAAAGGCAAAACCAGTATTCCGAACACCAACCCAAACAGAAGATACCACGGGAAGGCCAAGGAAGAACTTGGCATTAGGAAGCATTGCCGGATTAAACTTTTTGATTTGCGGAACCGACCTAAGCCAAAACAGAGTGTTGTCTGATTGAGAGTATGCTGTAATATTTAGGCCCAATGTTAAGGCAATTACAGCAAGCCAGAACGAAAAATTAGTTGTTTTCATTTTTAAATTGGTTTAAGGTGATTGATGGGTTTGCTTTCTGAGGCTCGGCGAAATAGCACAGGTCAACGGCTACAAGGCGCAAATTTAACGAATGCCAAATGAAAAGTCAAGAAATAACCAGGAAAATATTAAAAAAAACACCGACAATTTCAAAGTTCGTTAAAATCAGGCACTTGGTCTAAAAATTTCCACGTGGATTCGGAATTCATTTTGCAGCAAAAATGTTCCAACCCATTGGTTATGGCAATGTAGGTTGCCCTGATTGAGAAATTGTAGCGGGCAACTTGGTCAAAAACATCTTGCGATATTTTAACATCAGGAGCCTTGCATTCAACTATCATTATTGGCCTGCCATTTTTTGAAAAGATAATGGCATCGGCCCTTTTGGCAAGTGTGTTGTACTTGGTTGAAGACTCTACGGCAATCAAGCCAGCGGGATAAGCTTTTTCTTTGTGCAACCACATTAAGAAGTTTTGCCTTACCCACTCCTCGGGAGTGAGGCTAACGTACTTCTTCCTGAAGACATCAAAAATCTTTTCCCTTCCTTTTACGGAAGAAATTTTAAACTGGTAATATGGAAGGTTCAAAACCTGCAACAATTTTACCTGAGGGATATCCTTGTGCCCACGAGAATTTGGTCGGCACTCGAAATTTTATTCTTATCTAAAAGAACTTGAAGCTTTATGCCATATTGCTGCGCAATGCCGTAAATTGTTTCTCCCGGCTGAACAATGTGAAATGCCCTATCTCCGCGGTTGCGTTTGGGTTGCAAGTAAATAATCTGGCCGTGCTCAATATTCCCTTCTTCACCCAACTCGTTATACTCGATAATATGCCTGGGTTGCTTGTTAAATTCCCTACCAATACTTTCGGGGGTGTCGCCTCGGCGTGCAATAACATATTTAATTCGGTTATTGACTTCCACCTCCCTGGAAATCGCATCAACGAAATCAGATACAACCACCGGTTGCAAAACTACTTCATTAGTCTGATGGGTCTCAACGGGCTTATCAGGCTGCGTGGAAATTTGCTGATTACCTGGTGCAACGCCAAATAACTTGTCTAATTCGTGCAGGTTGTGTTCTTCAATTATCCTAACAAGCAATGATGAATAGTTTGGATTGGTGGCATATCCTGCACGCTGCAAACCTACCGCCCAACCCTTGTAATCGTTTAGTTTAAGGTCAAACAAAGGGGCATACCAGGCTCTTGTTCGCAAAAACTGAGAATGATCGCGAAAGGACTCCTCGGCACTATTGTAAGCCCTGAAGCATTCGTTGGGCTTGTCATCATCTTTGAAATAAGTACGGCCTTGCCATCCACTACATTTGATTCCGAAAAAATTATTGGCATTTCGGGCCAAATCACTGTTGCCAAATCCCGATTCCAAAATGGCTTGGGCCATTTTAATACTTGCCGGAATGCCATGAAGATTCATCTCATCAATGGCAATTTGCCGATAGGTATTTATGAAATCAGACGCGGATATACGATTTCCTTGCGACGCCACAAAAAGCGGAAAGCAAAGAATCAGGGGCAGAATTAGGAGTTTCTTGTTCATGTAAAAAGACAATGTTTGCAATGAATATCCATTACAAAAATAGGTTTTTTTATCATTGGTTAAAAAGGTTTATTAGATTTGCAACATTAAACGCTCACAACTCTTCGAATCCAAAATGACGATCGCCGAAAAGTACTTCGAAATACCCAACGGGCAAATAAGAAATAATCTGGAGCGCCTTGAAGAACTGTACGCTTATTGGAACTCGCAAATTAATGTCATTTCACGCAAGGACTTTGAAAACTTCGAATTGCACCATTTACTGCATTCGTTGTCAATAGCCAAGGTTATCAAATTTGCCGATGGCACCAAGATCCTTGACGTTGGAACGGGTGGAGGCTTCCCCGGTATTCCCCTTGCCATAATGTTTCCCAATGTAGAGTTCTTGCTAAATGACTCGATTGGCAAAAAAATCAAGGTTGTAAAAGAAATTGCAGCCCAACTGTGTCTCAACAACGTGCAGGTCTTTAATGGCCGTGCAGAAAACGTGAGAAACAGATTCGATTTCGTGGTAAGTCGAGCGGTAACCACCCTGCCAAAATTTGCAACCTGGGTCTGCGATAAAATTAGCAACAATAACCAGAATTCCATTACAAACGGAATCCTTTACCTCAAAGGTGGCGACATTTCGGGAGAACTATCAGCAACCAAAATGAGGCACCGGGTTTACCATCTGTCCGATTTTTTCGAAGAGCCATTTTTTGAAACGAAAAAAATGGTGCACCTATTTGGCAGGCAGGCTGACGAGGGTTAGTATTTGTCGATTAACAATTGGCGGTTTTGTATTTTAGATTTGTTTTTCAACCTATTGCGTAATTTTTCGATCAAACCCTTAGTTCCTCACCCTTAATTCTTACCTGTTCACTAATCACCAATTGCAAATAAATTGTTAAAAAAAAATGCAAAAACAAATTTTTGGCTTAAATTTGAGGTCGTTACATTGATGATACAAAACCCATAAATACTGATTGAAATGAGCAAGGAAAAAGAAAAGTCTGGAAACACCGAAAAACTTAAGGCTTTGCAGGTAACGCTTGACAAGATTGAAAAGAATTACGGCAAGGGAACTATCATGAAACTCGGGGGTTCGGCGGTTGAAGCGGTTGAAGTTATAAGTACCGGTTCGCTCACCCTCGACATTGCGTTGGGTACTGGCGGCCTGGCACGTGGCAGGATAATTGAAATTTACGGACCCGAATCGTCGGGTAAAACTACCTTGGCTATTCACGCCATTGCCGAGGCCCAAAAAGCCGGAGGCATTGCTGCTTTCATTGATGCCGAAAATGCCTTTGACAGTAACTACGCGCGCAAACTTGGAGTTGACATAGAAAACCTTTTGGTAAGCCAACCCGACAATGGCGAACAAGCCCTTGAAATAGCCGAAAACCTTATCAGGTCGGGTGCCATTGACATTATTGTTATTGACTCCGTGGCAGCACTCACACCCAAGAGCGAGATAGATGGTGAAATGGGCGACTCAAAAATGGGGTTGCAAGCCAGGTTAATGTCGCAAGCGCTGCGAAAACTTACTTCAACAATAAACAAAACTGGTTGCTGCTGTATTTTTATTAACCAGCTGCGAGAAAAGATCGGCGTAATGTTTGGAAACCCCGAAACAACTACCGGTGGGAACGCCCTTAAGTTTTACGCCTCGGTTAGGCTCGACATAAGGCGTATGTCGCAAATTAAAGACGGCGACAATGTTACCGGCAATCGCACCAAAGTAAAAGTAGTAAAGAACAAACTTGCCCCACCATTCCGCCAAGCTGAATTCGACATTGTTTTCGGTATTGGAATTTCGAAGGTGGGAGAGATTATTGACCTTGCCGTTGAGCATGACATTGTAAAGAAAGCGGGCTCGTGGTTTAGCTACGGCGACACCAAGCTGGGCCAAGGTCGCGATGCCGTTAAGCAACTCCTGCTCGACAACCCCGAACTGAGCGATGAACTGGAAACAAAGATCAAAGACAAGCTGAAATTGGCGGAGTAGTTGATTAGCCATTGTGAGGATTTGAGGATGAGATGAAACGAAAGAACGATTAAACGAGACAATAGACGACAATAGTGGGGAAATGACATTGAACACCTTGAGCCAACGCCTTGCTTAATTGTGGATAATAGACGACAATAGTGGGGAAATGACTATCAACATAGTAAACCTATAACCTTGTAATCTTTCGCAAAAAATTTTTCAACTGTAATAAATTATTTCGTACCTTTGCAGCCTCAAAATTAAACCGAGCTAAGCGGATGTGGCGTAATTGGTAGCCGCGCTAGACTTAGGATCTAGTGCCGAGAGGCGTGGGGGTTCGAGTCCCTTCATCCGCACACATATGAACCCCGTTGATGAAACGGGGTTTTTTTATAAACCATTAACTTTCAAACTTCATGAACATTGTTCGAGAAAACAAGGGAACCCTGGAAGATTTGCTAACTATCGAAATCAAGCAACAAGATTACCGCCACAAGGTTGCAACAGAACTCAAGGCCGTTCAGCGAAAGGCGCAGAGACCCGGCTTCAGGCAAGGAAAGGTGCCCATGGGAATTATCATAAAAAATTACGCCAAGAGCGTGTTGCTCGAAGAAGTAAACAAGTTGATGACTGACGAACTCAACAAGTATATCAAGGAAAACGGCATAGAAATCATTGGCGAACCCCTTCCTGTTGAAGATTCCTTCAGAAACATTGACTGGGACAATCCGGGTGACATGACCTTTGTTTGGAACATCGGCCTTGCACCAGAAGTAAATCTCGAACTTTCCGACAAGATAAAGGTTGACTATTACCGAATTTATGTAGAGGATTCGGTAATAGACCAACAAGTAGAAGCCATAACCCGTAGGCACGGTAACATGACCCACCCTGACATAATTGAAGAAGACGATGTGCTACTTTGCGACCTGGTAGAATTAAACGCACCTGGAGCAGTAAAGCAAGACGGCCACTCGCATACGGCCAACCTTTTCGTGAAGTTTGTAAAGAACCAAGCATTTAAGGAGCAGTTCATCGGAAAGAAAATTGAAGACTCCCTCGAAATTGACTTAATCGAAGCCTTTGAAAACGAAACTGAAGCGGCTTCAATAATTGCTGTTAAGAAGGACGACATCAAGAATTATGGCCCCCTTTTCGGTGTAACGATTAAGAAAATTTCAAGACTCCAACCTTCCCAGATTACCAAAGAACTCTTCGATAAGGTATTCCCTGGCAAGGGTATAGAAACAGAGGCCGATTTCAGGAAAGAAATTCAAGGCCAAATTAGCCAACAATACCAGGCAGAAGTTGACAGGCACTTTGCAAACGAGGTTTCGAAAAAACTTATTGAAGAAACAAAACTGGAACTTCCAGAAGAATTCATCAAAAGATGGATTTTGGAATCGCCAAAAAATGAACTTAAAACCGAAGAGGTTGAAAGGGATTTTGAAAAATATGCCGACTCCTTCAGGTGGCAGTTCATCGAAAACCACATCATAAAATCAAACGGGGTGGAGGTTAGACCCGATGAAGTTAAAGACCACGTTTCGGGTTACATCAGGGCACAATTTGCCTCTTATGGTGGCTATGAACCTGAACAAGAACTGGTTGACAAGTATGCAATGGACATTGTCAAGAACAAAGAGGAACTAAAAAAAGTTTACGACACCCTTTTTGATCGTAAACTTATGGCCTTGTACAAGGAAAAACTTAAACTCAACGAGATTAAGATGAAGTTCGATGACTTCGTAAAAATGGTTGAAGAAAAGTACAAAACGGATTAATTAACAATTACGAATTAAAAAAAAACGAATTACCAATTGAATAGTGTTTAAAAGTTTTTTGTTAAAACGTTTAAACAATTAAACTCCTTCAAACTGCAACAAACCATTAAAAATTAATGAAAATGGGACAAGACAGAGAATTCAACAAATTTGCCACGAGGCACCTTGGCATGAGCAGCCAAACCTTGCACAATTACACGTCGGTTTATGGCAATTACATAAGTCCGACCATTATAGAGGAACGCCAACTTAATGTTGCGTCAATGGACGTTTTTAGCCGACTTATGATGGACAGGATCATTTTTCTGGGAGTACCAATTAATGATTACGTTGCAAACATAATTCAGGCCCAGCTACTATTCTTGGAATCGGTGGACCCGAAAAAGGACATCCAGATTTACCTCAACACCCCCGGTGGATCTGTTTATGCCGGTTTGGGCATTTACGATACGATGCAGTATATCAAACCAGACGTGGCAACCATTTGCACTGGCATGGCGGCATCGATGGGTGCTGTTTTGTTGTGCGCCGGGGCACCGGGCAAGCGGACAGCGCTAAAACACAGTCGGGTTCTAATCCACCAGCCAATGGGCGGTGCCGAAGGCCAAGCATCCGACATTGAAATAACCGCTCGCGAAATATTGAAGCTCAAGAAGGAGCTTTACGAAATCATCTCGAAGCACAGCAAGCAAAGCTACGAAAAGGTTTATGCCGATTCTGACCGCGACTACTGGATGACTGCCGAAGAAGCAAAAGCTTACGGAATGATTGACGAGGTTCTTGTTTCCAACAAAAATTAACTCCAAGGATTCTAATTTAAGCCCTTTTCGAATTAAAATGGCCAAGAAAACAACAAAAAGCTGCTCTTTCTGTGGACGTCCTTCACATCAGGTTGACATGCTAATTTCGGGCATAGACGCCGATATATGCGATACCTGCGCGAGCCAGGCAAAGCTTATCATCGATGAAGAAATGGCTTCGAAACGAAGGGTAAGCACACCTTCGTTAAAGCTAATAAAACCTGCCGAGATAAAAAAACACCTCGACCAATACGTTATTGGACAAGATGATGCAAAAAAGGTTCTTTCGGTTGCGGTTTACAATCATTACAAGCGAATTAACTACCTTGCCAAGCACAAGAAAGAAGCCGAAGAGGTTGAAATAGAGAAGTCGAACATCATTTTGGTCGGAGAAACCGGAACAGGCAAAACCTTGCTTGCACGCACCATTGCAAAATTGCTGAAAGTACCGTTTTGCATTGCCGATGCCACTGTACTGACCGAGGCAGGTTACGTTGGCGAAGATGTTGAAAGTATTTTGGTCAGGTTGCTTCAAGTGGCCGACTATGATGTGGCTGCGGCCGAAAAGGGTATTGTTTTCATTGATGAGGTTGATAAAATAGCAAGAAAATCTGACAACCCCTCCATAACCCGCGATGTATCGGGTGAAGGTGTTCAGCAAGCTTTGTTGAAAATACTAGAAGGAACGGTTGTTAACGTTCCGCCACAAGGCGGGCGAAAGCACCCCGAGCAGAAGATGATTCAGGTTAATACCCAAAATATTCTTTTCATTTGCGGGGGAGCATTTGACGGGATTGACAAAAAAATTGCCTCTCGCGTTCAAGCCAACGCCATAGGTTATGGAACCAACAAGTCTGAAAACATCGACCGCGACAACTTGTTAAAATACATCGCACCGCAAGACCTCAAGAGCTTCGGGCTTATTCCCGAACTTGTAGGAAGGTTGCCAGTTCTCTCCTACCTAAACCCGCTTGACAAGGAAACCTTGCGCACAATCATAACCGTACCCAAGAACAGCCTCATGAAACAATACGCGAAGTTGTTCGAGATGGATAATATAAAGCTTAAGGTCAACAACGACGTTCTTGACTTTATCGTTGACAAGGCCATTGAGTTCAAGCTCGGCGCCCGGGGACTTCGCTCAATTTGCGAGGTTATTATGCTTGATGCCATGTTTGAAATTCCCTCATCAAGCAATGAGCAAGGCGAACTTGTTCTAACGCTCGATTACGCCAAGGCCAAGTTAAGCAAGGAAAAGCTTTCGCACCTGAAGGTAGCATAGTTTGCCCTAATTTTTCACGATCTTCGTTACTCCCGATTGATGCTGGCCTAGAAATTTCAGGAAGAAAACGCCACTGGGTTGCGCAGAAAGGTCAACGAAAGTTGACGTTCCACGGTTAATTACACCTTTATTCACCAAACGTCCATCAAGGCTAAAAACCTGAAAATTTCCTTCTACCCCGGAGGGAGACTCCACTTGAAAAAAACCTTTGGATGGATTTGGAAAAACCTTTAATTGACTGGCGATCAATTCATCCACCGCTGGAATCCTGGTATTGAAACCGGGATCGTAAGATACAATCTTGATGGCATCTGCCACCACGAAGTCGTTGGTAGTTGCGGCCGCCGTAACCCTAACCCTTTCATCCGCGGTTCCGTTGAAATTGAACTTGCCAAGAAGATTCCACGTTGAACCATTAATAGCTTGATTCATTCTAACCTCGGAAACACCCCCTGCACGGGTGATTAAAAAAGGCGTGTCGGTGGCCCTGTTGCTCGCGGCGGTCCACCAGGCAAAAATTTCATATTCACCTGCTTTTGGTAGGTTCAATGAAAACTGGTAGAATACGTCATTTGTACCCCGAGAGTGAAGCAATGATGGTGTGCCCCACGAACCGGGATTGGCTGTTGCAAACCAAGTACCAGAAGAACTTGTTCCTAGATCGCCAGTGTCAATTATTCTTTCGAAAGTTGGCAACTCTGGTATTTGAAGTGCATCCTTGTGAACCACTGCCAGAATGGTCGGCACAGCCCTACCCTGGTTATAAAGGGTTGTTCCGCCAACTGCCATAGCTGTGGAGCTGCCGCCATCTAAATTTATTGCCTCGTGGCAACCCAATGCCAATAAGGTTTCTGCAACCTCGCTAATAAGCATCGTGTTGGTCACGAACAACATTACCCTATTGTTTTGGGTAAATCCCACAGCAGTGCGCGGACGGTAATCTGTCAATAAGATGCCCGACCCCCAAAAGACCTCTTGGCAATATGTTATGTTTATAACACCATTCTTTATAAGCTGCGGGCCGCCGCCAATTCCGTATGCAATATTTTGATATTGAGTGCCATTCGCCTTCAAGGGCGCAGGTCGCGGGCTTTGGTCATCGCATACATACGCCAACGGCTGCTGGTAAAAATACAAATCGTTCAATTGGGGTGAATGATGATATACCCATTTTGTAGCAGGCCTTTTATCATTGTTAATTGCAAATAAAGGGCGAATAATCGGGTAAGTTTTGCCATCACGTGTAACAGATGTTATGTTGGTTGCAATTACTTGGCCCGGGTAAACAACAGAAGAAACCGAAGCCGAGGCAGAAAAGAACCCAGCATTGATTGCTCCGTAAGCACCAACCTCGCCCGAAAATGTATGTACCTGAGCGAAAGGAGTTTTGAAATATGGCCTCACCCCGATGGTTTCCACATTTAGGTCAACCTCGTAGTAGTAGGCAAAAAAAGTATTATTTCCGGTGCGAGTTCCGTGAAATAATTTTAACCCTTCAGGGAAGGTGTAGTTTGACGAAACATCTTGCCAGGTTATGCTTTGGGCAAAACCCGAAAATGCTACAGCAAGGAAAATTGCTAAAAGTTTTACTTTCAAAATACTCATGTTTAAAGTTTATTAGATTAACTTTCCTGTTATTTATTGGTTTCCTGTTATTTCGGCCATACCTCGCGAATCACGTTGAGAAAAGCTCTGTGTTGCAACTGGTTTTCAAAAATCAATTTACAAAAAAACTACTGGGTTCCAAAACTTTGTCAACCAAGTGCTTCCATAAAAGGTAGGCTCCATCTGCAAGGTGAAGGCCATCGTCTGTAAACTCTCTTTTCAACTGGCCGTTTATGTCGGAAAAAAACGGATTAATGTGAAAGTACCTAACAGTTTCTGATTCTGCCATGGAGTGCAACCGTGCGTTAAGACTATTAATGTGCGGGTTGTAGCGTGGGGGGTTGTGCCTGGTTGGGAATACCGACGTAACAAACACTCTGCACGGAGGAGGTGAAAACTCCTTAATTTTTTTCACGATTTGCCTTACATTTTCAATGGTTTCATCTTCAATGTAAACACGTGCCAGGTCGTTGGTGCCAATGCAAAGGAATACTACATCGGGCTCAAATTCGAACCACTCTTTCTTCAAGTTTAGGAGCAGGTCGTCGGTTCCCCAACCCGAAACACCTTGATTGGAGCACTCCATTTTAGGGAAATGCTCGTCAACCTTGAAGGCGTGTGTTATGGAATCGCCAAGAAAAAGTGCTTTCATAGCTTTCGTTGTTTATTTGGCTTGCAATTAGTTTTCCGCGTTAATCAGTGAAATCAGCAGAAAAATTTCATCCCGAAGATAGCACAAATTTTCGCTGATTTTTTAACCGTAATTCATGGCAACAATTCATTTTTCAAACAAAATTACCCCATCATGACTAAAACATCAAGTACCTTTTCTTGGAATTTATCAACGTCAATCCATTCGCCTTCAAACCTTTCTCCGTTGATCAAAATGCTTTCAACCTTGCTGTTTTGACTCTTTGGATTTTCGACCTTAACATTCAAGGTTTTGCCACGGTACTTGCGGGTAACCCTAAAACCGTCCCATTGCGCCGGTATGTTGGGTGCAACTTTAATTCCTTTGAGTGAGGTTGTAATGCCCAATATCTTGTCAAGGCCTATGCGGAACATCCATACCGACGAGCCTGTGAGCCACGAGTGTGACGCCTGCCCTTCGGTTTCATGCTCCTTGCTGGTAACGTATTCGGAGTAAACAAACGGTTCTGTTTCGTACCTGTCAATACCAACATTGTTTGATGAATTAACCGGCATCATCTTCTGGTAAATGCGACAAGCATCTTCGACATTTCCATTCATGATGGCGGCCAAAACGAACCAAGCTGAAGCGTGGTTAAACACGGCACCATTCTCCTTCTTGCCAGGCACACAACGCGAAATTAACCCGATATTGTCTTCTACCTCCCTATAGGCCGGCCAAACCAACTGCATTCCGGTTTTATTTTCCAAAAACTCAAGACAGGCATTTATTGAACTGTCAGCCCGGTCTTTGGGTGCGACATTAGAAATCACTGACCACGATTGCGAGTTCAGGAACAACTTGCCCTGCTTCATTTGGTCGGAACCAACCACCTGACCGTTATCCCTAAATGCCCTCACGTACCATTTGCCATCCCAAGCAACTTGGTTAACTACAGCTGCAATGTTTTGGTAGGCTTTCTTCCACCTGTCCAAGATTTGCGCTTCACCCTTGGATTCCAATAGTTCGAAGGTCTTTTCGAGTATGTAGCACAAAAAGAATGCGCCCCATATCGTCTCGCCCTTGCCTTTTGGCCCAATGTGGTCAAGGGTATCGTTCCAGTCGCCCTTTCTTATTAGTGGTAACCCCCTTTCGGAGCATTCGCTAATGGCAAAATCGAGAGCCCTGACCAAATGCTCGAACACAGAGCCTTCACCTTCATCGTAAAACGTCACAACTTCGTCGAGGATTGAAAAGTCGTGGGTTTCGTTTAGGTATTCCACAATGCCAAAAGGTATCCAAAGCGGAGTATCGGAGTGGTGGGTTCTTTCGCCGTGATTGGTTAGTTTAAAGAAGTTATGCAACGTGGAGCCATCGTTAAACTGAAACTGCAGCGCATTGAGAAGCCTTGCACGTACCCGCCCCGGTTCAACAATAACCATGCCCAAAATATCCTGAAACTGGTCGCGTATCCCTGTGCCAAATAGCAAGCCGCCGTGATAGTAGCCACTGTTGCGAGCCATATCGAAAGTTACAGCTGATTGGTATTGGTTCCAAACATTCAACATGAGATTAAAAGATAAGTCGGGGGTTTCAACATTTACGTGGCCTAAGTAGCTTGTCCAGTAATCCTTTACCTCGTTAAGTTTTTTCTCAACAAAATGATTGTCATTATACTTCTCTACACCGAGTGAAAGGTATGGATTTTGCTCGTCCTTGGATTCGACACCCATGAAAACCGAAAAATCAACGGCTTGATTCTGTAACAAAATAGGTTCTGATTGCAACGCCACAACAGGCTCACCGGCAGTTATCTCGGTGTTAAACATTTTTCCGGTTTCAATTGCAATTGGATTGGCCTCCGACCTCCAGCGTCCAATGAACTTATCCAAGCTTCCGTCAAAGCCTTTTATGGGCAGGTTCATCGTAAAGTAAACCTTGTAGCGCCAATCAATATTCGGCTGCTCCACCGAAGCGGCTTTGTCATGTAACACCCAGTAACGTCGGGTAGCCTCTAGGGTTTGCTTTTCATTGTTGAAGAAAATATCGGTAAAATGCTTGTCGTTGGGCTGGTTGATAATATCATTGAGGGCGTTCCCCATCATCAATTCTTGAAAGGCATAAACTTCAATCTCCCTGTCAAAACCAGAAATGTTCTCTACACGAACTTTCCAAATCTCGGCGTTGTCGGCACGGGGCACGAAATAGGTTATGGAGGCCCTTACTCCCTTGTATTCGGTTACAATGGTTGTGTAGCCCTGCCCTACCCTCGCTTCGTAGAGGTCGTACTTGCGGTCAATTGTTGGTGCCCAACTCAACGACCAATACTCGCCAGTTTTCCTGTCTTTCAAGAATACATACCGCCCTGGCCTATCCCAAGGAAGACAGTTGTAACGCATGCGCGAGATACGGTTGTCCCGCGGGGTGTACAGAAAAGAAAACCCACCGCCACCGTGCGAAACCAAACCTCCGTAATGCTCGTTCCAAATGTAATTGAACCACGGACGCGGTGTTTCTGGATTAGTAATCACGAACTCCCTACCATCTGGGGTAAAATACCCGTATTCATTTCCAGTCATATTTTTTTGGCTTTATTTTTTAATTTCAATTTAAATCCATTTTTTTACCGCAAAGAACACTAAGTTTGACAGAGGTTCCTTTTCAGTTAAATCAAGGTCTCCATCTTTTTTTTAACCTTTGTGTTTGCTTTGCGTGCTCTGTGCCTCAGTGGTTTGTCTTCTTTTCTTTTTTTACCACAAGGACACAAGGTATAACAAAGTCCACGAAGCAAAATCACTCAACAAATCAACCTTTTAAACTCCATGAACTTTTTAAACTTTTTAAAACCACCCCCCAGCCCCCTAAAGGGGGCGGAAGAGCATACCAGCTTTTCAAAGTCCCCTTTAGGGGATTTAGGGGTTCAATATTCCACAACATAAGTAACAATCTGTTTTGGTTCAACCGTTGTAAGGAAAGAGCCGTCATTTTCCACTCTAATATCTGAAACAACCACCTCCTCGAGGGTTGCAAGCTGCACGCTTTTTAGTTTCTTGAAAAATACCACCTTGCCCTCAATGCAATTGTTAGTTGGGTTATGCAGCCTTAACACCAATTGATTTTTGATATTTGCTTGCGGCCTTTTCAATGCGCTGAAAATTAAATCGTCAGCGGTAACTAGCAACATTGATACCGATGGTCCAAACTCACCCCTCAGTTTTCCGGTTTGCGCCAAGCGCAAGGGGAAGTTAAACCGCATGGCTTGTTCGAAAACCCTCCCTTGATTCCAATCATATTGGTGCGGGTACAATGCCAACCTGTAGTTTGAATGGCCCAGCATCTGCGCCCCTTTTTGACAGGAGTAATCTTGGGGTGCTGCAGGGTTTATCTTGTACTCGAAGGTGCGCAACAGTGTAATTGCCAATGTTTTACAATCGTCGGGCAGCACTTCGTATTCCTTTAGGCCGTCAACCAGCATGGCAATTCCCTTGCTTCCATCGTTCAAGTCGACAAAATGATGCATCGGAAAATCATACATCGGCTGCTCAATCCAATCGGCGGTGTTTGGCCTTTCGAGACTCCTTTCTACGACATCGAACTGACCCTCGCCATACGAATGAGTGGCGCCTGTCAATCCGGTGGGTACCATAAATCTTAACCTATGGCTTTCGGAGTTATTTTCAACACTGACGTTCAATGATAGGTGCTGTTGATTTTGGGCGAGCAAGACTTTGAGCACAATCTTATTTTCGGCAAAATCATCGGTGCCGTTTTGCCTTGCATCAAGGTTTGCAGGCAGGTTCAGCCGGTGTATAATTGTTACTTCGTTAATCAAATCACCCGAAATGGTTTTTATAATCTCCGGCTGGCTTCCCTTGGTGCTGAAGGTTTCTCCAACCTCCCTTTTTACCCAAGCGTGGCCTGCCTCGCCAGTGTCCTCGAAGTAACCAACGCCCTTGTAAACCGTACCTGCTTGCTTGTGAAGCACGTTAAAAGTACCGTCGTTATTGAAATCAACGGCAAGGTAGGGGTTTTCGAGTGCGAGTGATCCCTGAGCAGATTGGTGATTCAAACATGAAGGTTCAATTGGGACTATTTGAAGAAGTTCCAGGCCATAAGCAGGTATGTTTTGAAGCTTTATAAAAGCATTGTACCTCACCATGTTGAAGTGCATCGGCCTGTTAATCATTTGCTCGAGTATGGGCTGACATTTTTTCTTGCCAATAAATTGCATTTCAAGCACGTTGCCATCCTTGTCAATGATTTTAAAGTCGCCCTTGTCACGATTTTCGGGAATGTCAATTGTTGCTTCAACGACTTCTGATCCGGCGAAATTGGTTGCGTTTACAACCGTCAAGAAAATAGGTGAAGGGTTATTTTTTTCGAATACCAAAGAATTGAGTTTCCGCACCAGGTGTTTTAGCGACCGTTCGAACACCCCCTTGGATATTTCAACCGAATGTTTGTACCTAATCATCATATCCTCGTGGATTCGATCAAGGGAGCAGCCACCAATGGAATCGTGCGCGGAATTTTGCAAAATAAGCTCCCACGCAGTTTCGGGGTAGGTATCGTCGGCATCACGTCCTTCCATTTCGGAAAACACGTTAAATGGCTCCGCATAATACTGAATCCAACGCTCTGCGTCGAAGTTGGCTTGTTTCAAGTACATGCGTGCAGAGGTTGTGTACCCGAAAAGGTTTCCGCAACGATTGTTGTTTTGCGTGCTTCTTCGTTCGCCCTTGACAAGCCTAAGGTTTTCCAAATCAACCGATTGTGCAATATGTGCGGCGTACTCTTCTAGTGTAGAGTGCCTAACATCGAGCCCAGGAAAATTGGCTTTTATATCCTTGATTATCTGGACGGTTTGAGCATTGGGGCCAGAGGAATCGTGCCCTTCCATCCAAATAACGTGCGGCGTGGTAAAGTCGTTGGCCTGGTCGTTGATAATTTTCTCAACCTGAGGTTTAATGGTTTCCGGGTAGTATTCATGGTGGGGCGAAATTATGAAGTAATCCTCGTCGTTTTGCTCTTTGTCGGCAAAATGAAAGGGAGTTTTACCCTTTAACCAATCGTGTTCCACATCATTGAAACCCTCGTTGTGCACCGCAGGTCGATAAATGTAGAAATAAAAATTGTATCGTGGCATTGTGCTAAACCTCGACGAAACCATCCGAGTACCATCCGCACCTTCCCACAAAAATTCGGACTTGGGGCTATCAATACTATTGATACCTCGATAAAACATTATTAAATCAATATTGAACTGCTTGTAAATTTGCGGCAGTTGCGAGATTTGCCCCCACGAAAAAGGTGAGTAACCGATTTTGGAAACACCTCCGTACTTCTTGCTTACCTTGTGACCCAACAAGAGGTTGCGAATCAAATTCTCGCCTCCAACTTGATATTCCTCCGGAAGAATGTACCAGGGGCCGTGAAGAAGCCTGTTTTCAAGGGTCATTTTTTTTATCAAAGTCTCCTTTTGGGGTTTGATTTCGAGATAATCCTTCAAAACAATGCTTTGGCTGTCGAGGTGGAAGGCCCGGTAATCGGGATTCGCCTCCAGAATCTCCAAAACAGCATCGATCATATCGACAAGCATTTGCCTGTTTCGCTGAAAAGGAAACCTCCACTCCCTGTCCCAGTGAGTGTTGGATATTACGTGAAATATTTTGTCTGTTTTTTTTGTCATTCTTAAAATTCAATTTCTTTTAGAAAACCATCTTTTTCGAAAAATCCCAATAAAAAAAGTGATTCAAGCCTTGGCTTTGAGTATTTTGTGTCTCCCTGGTGGTTTTTCTGCAATAGCAAAGAATTGTAGCACAAAGTTTCACAAAGTCATTCACAAAGTTTCACAAAGTATTCCCTCAAAACATCTAAACTCTTCAAGGTATCAACCCCTCCTACCCATTGCCAGATTTTTTGTATTTCGCCACCACGGGGCTGGGCGGGTTTTTTGGGCTTCTTATACCGTGGGTTGCGCTTCGCTTACCCACGGCTACCAATATATCGCCCCTCCGGGGCTTAAAACAAAACGCCCCTTCAATCCTGAGCTAAAAAAAGTCTACAGCTACCAGTTATCAACACACCAACTCCTCACCCCATCAACATATAAACCTATCAACCCATAAACTACTCCTGTAAAAACAATCCGTAATCAATAATTGCTTCCGGCACTCCCCCTTTTATCACGTGTGCTGCCGCCGACAAATCGTGCGAAAGGGTCTGTGCAAAAGGAACCGCCACGCAGCACCCAATTCCGGCTGCTCGTATGGCCACGGTGCCACTCTGACTATCTTCAAGGCCAATGACCTTGTTGAAATTTGCTGGTAAGACCCCCACTCCGTGCAAGGCAATACTGTACAAATCGCGGTGAGGCTTTAAGCGAATCTCACTTGAATCGGAGGCAGTTACAAAAGCATCGTAAACCATTTTATAATCCTTAAAAGCATTAAGGATTTTTTCCTTCCTTACCTTGCTTAAAGCCGAGTTTGCGATTGTTTCGGAAATCACCGAAAGAACCTGCCTTACCACTATATCGGCCTCGTAGAAAATGGAAGAAGTAACCAACCCGAGCTTGGCAGGTTTCTTTTCAAAATACCTTCCGAGCCTCTGCAAAATTGATTCTATTTCTTTGACTGATTTGCCGTTTGATTCTTTATCTTGGCGGAAGTAATCGCTTGCCAGTAAAGGCGCCAACAAGGCTGCCTCGGCACCTACCCAACCTTTTGCAAGCGGAATAAGAACCGACATTCCTGGCATTGGCGAGATTAGGTTTTCTTGTTCGCCCCTGCTGCCAAAAACCATTTCCTGCACTTGATTGTCGTTACCTTCTTTCAAAAGCGCAAGTATGCGGTGGTAATTCTCGTAGTAAATGTCTATTGACATGCTCACCATCAATTCAAAGGAAAGGCTTTCCCGACCCGAATCAATGGCTTTCAAAATGGATTCGGGAGATTGGCCTTGTGCAATCAAATCAACAATTTGATTTATGCCAAGTTTGCGTATGTTTTGAAAAACCTCTTGCTTGCGTTGCTGGTCGTGGGCGTTGGTCAGGGTCCAGCAGGCAGCTGCCAAGAACTCTCGAAACAAGCTCGCTGGGTCAATCAAATTTCCGTACTTTTTCAGCAGGTATTCAACGTGCTTCGTGGTACTGTTTCCGATAACGAACGGCAAGTCTGCGTGGTGGTCAATTCCGCTCCAAGTTTTTCGGCCATGGTTTCCAGCCACCCTTCGAACCATTTTTTCCAAAGAGTAAATGCAAAGCAACTCGGTGGTTGTGGTGGTGCCGTCCATATCCATCAAAATGGCATCAATACCCGGCACTGTATTGGCCTTTTGAGCCAAGGGGTAATAATCCACTGCCGGGTAAACATATGCCGGGTTCTTGACCTCAGCAAACTCACCGTGGTGGTCAGCTACCGTTTTAATCACTATTTCTTTGCTTGTTATCATGAAATTTTATATTACTTTTTCGTTTTGCAACAACTTTTCAAACAACGCTTTGCCTTCCTTGAGGAGTGCCGAAACCTCTTCGTTACTTTGGCCTTCGGCATAAACCCTTACCATCGGTTCGGTTTCCGAAACTCTCAAAAGCAGCCATCTTGGATTGCCATCTAACCATATTTTCAAACCATTGATTTGTCCATCGCAACCTTGGTAAGATTGAGAGGAAAGAACTTGATAGGCAGAAATCTTTGCAGGCAGGTTTCTTGCAAGTAAATCCAAGGACATGAATCTTTTTTCATCATTACACTTAAAATCAATCCTATCGTAGAAAATTACACCAAACGTCTTGCGCTTGTGGTCAATAAATTCATCAAGTTTTTTAAACCCTGAGACAGCAAGCATTTCAATGAAAAGTAGTGCCGCAAAGATTCCATCCCTTTCGGGGATATGGTCTTTAAATCCAAACCCACCCGATTCTTCGGCACCAAAGGCAGCCCGGTTTTCAATCATTGCCTCGGCAACGTACTTGAAACCAACCTGAACATCAATGACTTGAGTATTGCCAAAAATTTTGGAATCGATGAGTTTATCGGTTACCGAGGCAGTTTTTATCACCGGCCCTTGAATTTTCCTTGTATTCTTAATGTAATTGGCAAGGAATATGATTGTTTCTTGAATGTTCATGAACTCACCCGCGTTGGTCATAACACCCAAGCGGTCGGCATCGCCATCGGTTGCAAGGCCCAATGAGTAGTCGCCTGCATGCAGGATCTCCGAAAGCGGTGCCAGGTTTTTCAGTATTGGCTCGGCCAACCTACCCGAAAAGTCTTCGTTAGGGGTGCCAAAAATGGTGGTAACTTCAACCCCATGCGGTTTTAAGATATCCTCAATTAATGTCCCGCCCGCACCAGACATGGAGTCAACCAAGATTTTCAGCCCCGAAGCTTTAATTAACTCAAAATCAATTAATCTACCAAGTTGATTGAGATAATCGGTAGCGAATTCAACCACACTAATCCTATCATTGCTGGTTTTGATATCGTGAACATCCAAAAGAGATTCCACCTCCTTGGTTTGGTTGGTGAGAAATGGACTTCCTGTGGTGGTTTTGAACTTAATCCCGTTGTAGTTGGGCGGATTGTGCGAGGCGGTAATCATCACCCCGGCATCGCATGAATTTTTTTTGGTGGCAAAGGAAACATAAGGGGTTGGCACAACCTTGTCGGAAAGCAAAACATCAATCCCATTACCTGAAAGCACCTCGGAGAAAGTCTTTGCCAGCTTGGCCGAGCTGCGCCTGCCATCGAATCCTACAGCCACGCGGCTTGACGTTCCGTTTTTCTTAATGAAAACAGAAAAAGCCTGGGCTACCCTTTGAATGCTCTCAAGGTTCACTTCCTTTGCGAGCAGTCCACGCCAGCCGTCGGTACCGAATGATATTTTACTGACAGTCATTTACTTAGAACCATTACTTCTTTAAGTTTAACCACAAGGTTCACAAAGATTTAACAATGAACACAAAGCAAAAGCCTTGTTCTCTTTGTGACACCCTTGTGCCTTCGTGGTAAAAAATCTTCAAACCCACCTTATTCAACATTATGCAACAACGCTTCCCTAATTTTGGCGTATGGCACCTTATCAAGAGGCAGGTTCATTTTTACCGACAATGCTGCTACGGCACCGCAAGCCTCACCGGTAGCCGAGGCGGTAGGCTGAATGCGGAGGGCGGCGTGCCCCTCGCGGGTTGAGCCAATACACCTCCCGGCAACCATCAGGTTTATAGAGTCTTTAACTCTCAAGCTGCGCATCGGAATATCGTACCAAGCACCTTCTTCTAGTTCGTCCATACGGTTTTTTTCACCCTTTTGGCCGTGAATATCAACACCATAGCAACCCCGTGCCACAGTATCGTCAAACTTTGCCGCGTTCAAGATATCCTGACCCGTAACCATGTATTGAGCAACCGCGCGCCTAGTTTCGCGAACTCCAACCTGCACGGCGGTATCGAGCAAGTAAGCATGTTCAAAACCAGGCACATCATTGTTCAAGAAATCTACAATCGAGGCCACCTGCGCGTGCCCTTCAATTTCGGCCTTGGTTAGTGCCTCTGAAGTTGAAGGGTCAATTCCCAAAATGTTGGTGGTATTGAAAGCACCCTCGCCCGACGAAGGCAGCGTGGTGAAAAACACGTAATCAACATCGGCAGGGAAGCGACCTTCCTCCTTGGCTTTCCTTATCAGACCGGTATATCCGGCAATGGAAATAATGCGGTTTAAGTCGAAATTGAAATCCATCCATCCAAGGAAATCTTCCTTGTTTTGCTTGGAATACTCTGCGGTTTTTTCCACGTTTATCCCTCCCATTCTGAAAAACAGAGTGAGAGCTTGTAGCTTGCCTGTTTTTTCGTCGCCCTTGAGCCACGGGAAATCTCCCAAAACCAAAAGTTGGGCATCGCCGGTGGTGTCAATGAATTGACGGGCGGTAACTTCCTTTTCCCCGAAAGGGGTAGCAAGGGCAAGGCCAAGAATCTGGTTACCATCCCTTTTCACCTTAATAACGTCGGTGTTGTATGCCACGTTGACGCCGTTTTGGGCAAGTAGGGTGTTTGCAACATACCTGAAAGCCCAGGCATAGAAACCGTTGTCAATCATTCCGCCAATTTCGCGCAAGCGCGATTCAATCTCCTTGTAGAGGCCCTTTACAAGTTCCTTGCCACCGGTAACCGACTTCATGAACGGCGAGACCATACCCGCCGAAGAGGTGCCTCCCAAAAACGGGTAATGCTCCACAAGCAAGACACTGCAGCCCATGGAAGCCGCTTTTGCAGCAGCCGAAACACCTGCAATGCCAGCCCCGGCAACTATTATATCGTAATCATTTAATTGCATCTGAAAACCATTTTGTTATTGTAAGCGGACGAGTAATCGCGGTGCCGGCAACCACCGCCCAAGCGCCAATTTCAATGGCGGTTTTGGCTAGTTGTGGGGTGTTGAATCTCCCTTCGGCAATTACGGGTATGCCATGTGCGTGCCTCTGACAAAGAATTTTGAGTAGTTCGAGGTCGGGCAGATCGTGATTAACGTATTGTGTTTTGGGCGTGTAGCCGGCCAAGGTTGTTGAAACACAATCTGCTCCGGCATCAAAACAGGCTTCGGCCTCTTCAATGCCATCGATATCGGCCATAACCAGTATCCCTAATTCTTTTTTTACCTTTTTTATAAATTCTGGGCCTGTCATACCTTGGCGTAGCCTGAATGTACCATCAATGGCAACCACCTTGCAACCGGCGGCTGCAAGGTTCTTCACGCCTTGCATGGTGCCGGTAATCAAAACCGAACCATCTGAAAAAGCCGATTTTACCAAGCCAATTATTGGTAACGGCGTGGCTTTTGAAATGGCAAGAACATTGTCGATGCCTTCGGTGCGTATTGCCGCTGCCCCACCCTGCCAGGCGCAGTAGGCAAAATTGGCCATACTTTCGGGGTTGTTAAAACGCGAACCCTCCTCGTGCTGGCACGATACTATCAACTTTCCTTTTATGTCTTGGAAAAAATTATTCATTTCAATCTTCAAACTTAATTTCGGGGCAAACGGGTAAAATCAGAATTCGGTTCTGGTAGTGCTTCCAAGATTGGCTAGATAGCAAATCCAGGTGGTTGTTAAAAGTCCTTTCAACCTCACCAAAGCTAACGTTACGGACGGCACTTGTTACATGTAAACCAATTTTGGTCAATATTTGCCTTGTTATTTGCAATCCACGCACATCGGGTGGTAGTGGCTCGGTGAAAAAACAATTGATTACAAGGGAAACCTTTTCGGGAGCTGAAACAAGGGTAGTTAACGACCTGTCGTCGGAAAGGTCAAGTAAGTGGTTGGCGTGGATGCAAATTTTTCCCTCGCGGCCAAAAAGTTCCAATTCGCCATTGTAAAAATCCACTTTGAGAGGCACAACGTGAAACAACACCGTCAGGTTTGACTGGTTAGAAATCAAATTCCAGCAAACACGTTTAATTGCTTCGGGGTGAAATATAAGCCAGCTACTGTTTTCAAATAGCAAACCATGGTTTACCTTTTTTGCTTCGGCCAAAATCTTTTGAAGGAAATCATTTCCTAATGTATATTCCCGTTCAAAGAATGAGGCCAGCGATTCGGTTACCTTGCCTCCCGGGAAGCCAAACTTGCTTGCCAGCAACACTTTATGGCCGTTTCGTGCAAGTTCCACGGCCTTTTCTATTCCCGAAAGGGAAGAGCCCCAAATTACAGTATCGAAGTATTGTGTCATTTTTATTTTTTTTTCACTGCCAACACAACCGCATCGTGGTTTTGGTCTAGGTTCTTCAAGTCAAATTCTACCACCGACAATATTTGCGACAGTTCCATAAGCCCCGATAGGTCAACGATTTTTCCTGACACCACCACGAAAATGTCGGGCATCAACTCGCCGCCATCGCCGTACGACCTCAACTCTTCAATCAATTCGCTAATGTTGGGTTTAACCTCATCAACCTTGCAGGTGCGCAATGTTACGTTTTGAAACCTCCTTTTAACCACCCCATCTTTGGCAATCACCACAACGGGCTGAATGGTTTCCTTCATCAGGCCGAAAAAGTGCTTGAGGGTTTTATTGTAACCTACCACCGAAAGGATATTGGTGCTTCCAAGAGTAGTTATTGTGCCATTCTTCGACTTAAACGCCTCGGCTGCAATAGTATGCAGTTGAGCTTCGCTAAGGTCGCCGCGGCTGTCGCGCCAAGAAAGTTCGCTCGAACCAGTTGCAATTGCCACAACCTTTTTGTTGGCATTGTCAATTTCAACCTGTACTTCAACGGTTTCGGGCTGTGCACCCATTTTAATCACCGACTCGGAGGCTTGCTGTCTGATTTTTATGATGTCGCTCTCGCTGGGGTTAATCATGCTTTTTTCAATGGTGTCGCGAATCATACCCATGGCGGCACCAATTGCAGAAATAACTTCAGCATCACGGGCAATTTCGTGCTTGATTTTCATGAAGTTGGAGGCATGTGGCACTATTGCACTTGCACCGCCACCACCACCGTAAAGCACCGTGAAATCTCGATCAAGCTTGTACTCCCTAATCAACGACTTTACCACTGCCTCAACCTTTTTAGAGGTGTTTTCCAGGATTGCTTGGGCAAGTTCTTTACCGGTGATGTTCATGCGCGAGGCAACATTATCAATTGAGCTTTTTACTGCTTTTTCATTTGCCGCCCCGTGACCAATATCTTTTACCAAGCCGAGGTAATAAGAAGCAGCCGTTGGGGTAATTGTAAAGCTGCCATCATCCCTTTTAATTTTGAGGTAGTCAGAGGGGTCGCCCTTTTGGGGGCATATTGTTTCAATTTCTATTTGAGAAAAATCGTCGTTCGTGGAGTAAGCCGAATATGACAAGTTGGCAATGTGGGCACTTCGCGGACCAACGTCAATTACCTTGCCCTTGCAAATACGAGGAACGGAGCCCCCGGCAACGCCAATAGTTCTTACATCAATAGTTTTAACACTCAAACGGTTGTTGCCAATTTGGGCGGTTTTAACCTGCGGCATGCCGTTTTTTATCACGGAAATATCGGTTGAAGTGCCGCCAACTTCCACGAAAATTCCGTCTGAAATACGGGCATACATTAGTGCCGCTGCCACTCCGGCCGCAGGCCCCGAAAGGATTGTGAGGATAGGTCTCTTGCGCATTTCGGTAATATCCATGATGCCCCCATCAGAGCGCATAACCATCAGGGGTGCTTTAATGCCACTCTTTCGCACCGCCTCTTCTGTAAGATTTGCTGTTTCGATCATCTTGGGCATCATACTGGCATTTACAATTGCGGTGCGAGTTCTAACCTTAATACCGTAAAGTTGGGTCAAATCGCAAGCCGAGGTGGCCATGTAACCCATTTCTTCAGCCACTTCCACAACGAGTTTTTCGAAGGTGCTATCGTCGGGGCCAAAGGCTTGCGTTGCCACGAAAACCTGTGCACCCTGCAATTTAAGGTTTTCAATCATACCTGCAATTACATCCTTTGAAGGTGGTTGCGTAATATTTATGTAATGAAAGTATACGGGTAGCAGTTTGCCCGGGGCAAGGTATATATTATCAAGAAAAGCCTGCCTTTTGGCCATGGCTCCCTCCAAGCCCTTTCCCATTGCAATTATTCCAACGGGGGCAACATCGCCTTCGAGCAAAGCGTTGGTTGCCTGGGTAGTGGAATGGGCAATCAGGATAATTTCATCAGGGCTTATATTGTTCTCCTTGATAAGGTTCATCATGGAAGCCACAACACCCTCGGCAACACCTTGCCTGGAAGAATGCGTTGTGGGAACGCAGGATTTTCCGACTATTGAAAAATCTTCAACATTTACTGCAACGGCGTGGGTAAAGGTTCCGCCAACGTCTATTCCTACTTTAATTATTCGCATTTTTCAAAAAAAGATTAAAAATACATTATTGCTGCGGCTATCAATCCCAAAAAGGCAAAAACCCAGGCAAAAGGCAGGGTGTTGAAGAGAATCTTTTGAACATCAACCTTCATTTCGTTGGCAATCCAGACGTTTTGCAGGTTGGTGGGGTCAGAAATACCCTGCAGCTGGCCAACTGACCAAAGCATGCCGAGAATTGCTCCGGCAGGCATCCCGGCGGCAATCATAACAGAAGCAATTCCAAAACCCATACCCCAAACATTGAGCGGACCTCGATAAAGAGCAAGCGGCGCCAACACTGTAAATATTATAACGTACATAAATCCGCTTGCAGGCAAAATGTTCTTAACGATTGGCAGCATCAAGTCTCTTACAGGCCAGGTGGCGGTTCCGTAGGTTGCCAGCATTTGTTCTTCGGGCATTTTCGAGGGCCCGATTACCGAAACCAGCAACCAACCAATGCCAAACATCAATATTACCGCTGGCAGCACGATTGCAGAGCCTTCGATTAGAGATTTTATCAATACACTCAAATTGTCTCTTTTGTATGTAACAAGGTATGCGTAACCGATACCAAGAATGAACGCCGAAATAAAGTTAACCTTGAAAACAAGAATCAAGAAAAGTGGAATTATGGGCGTGAAAATGGCAGTCCAGTGCAATGGATTCTTGCCGCTATTGCGAAACCTGAACGCCCTTAAAGCAGCATTGGCAAATAAAGCAAGCATGCAGGCCAGAAGGAGGTAGTAAATTACATCACCGGTGGTTGAAAGGGCTTGCTTGAATCCTTCGCCAACTTCAAGAGCACCCAAAACCCTTATGGCCAAGAATGCCAGCAAGGCAAACCCGAAAATAAGTCCAACGTTTTTGCCAATATTCTTGAATGAAAGGTTGAAGCCATCGCGATAAAGTTGAACAATAATGTACGTTAGCGAGCCCGAAAAAACTATTCCGAACATTACCAGAATGAACCTTACAACTTCAGCTTGGGTTAGACCTAGCGAAGTCATGTACAAGGCCCAATTGCCCACGTTGAACATACCCCCAATATTTACTCCCATCAGCATGATAACGGCAGCAGTAAGTCGTCCGATACCCGCCGAAGTAAGAATGGGCAGCACTATTGCACCTACAAGAATCATAGCTCCAAGACCTCCAAGTGTGGTAAACAGCATTATTATGAAAAGGAACATTACGTATGCTATCACCAGTGGGTTGTCACCCGAAAGTTCAGCCCCTTTTTTTATGAAACCCTCGGCAATTCCGGTTTTCTGCATTATAACGCTCAAAACACCCCCAAACATCGAGATAACAATTGGCTCGGTAAGCCTGAAAGTTCCCTCGCCAATCACGTATTGAAAAATATCGGTGGGTTTAATGCCGGCAATTAGCGAAATAAGGATTGCCAAAACGGGCATCGCCAGCAAGGCGGGCCAAATCCGCTTGGACATCAGGCCGGTAATAAGAATGAAAACTACAAGTAATGCGAGTGCCTGAAATGTTTCCATGCTAAAGTTCTTATTTGTTGTAAAATGCTTTTATTTGTTCGGCGTATTTGTCGAGCCCTTCGTAAAAGAAGTAAACCTCGCCATTGATGCCAAGTCGCCGGTTTTCTTTAATCATGTATTCGAAAAATTCGGGTGAGGGTTGCTGATCACCAACCCTGATAAGCACACCTGGATAAAGCATGTACCTCTTTTCGGGCAGGATGTATTCAATGGTAGCTTCAAGCGTTCGGGTGTAAAAATCGGGATCCTTACGATAAACCTGCGGAACTATCATATCTACATGACCGAAATTGACCCAAGTGGGCCAGTCTTGAAGGTACTCTTCCTTTGCCCAGGGGAAAATGCTTGGCGACATTGATACTATGCAATTGGGGTCGGCAGCCTTCACTTCGGTGTAGATTCGTTTCATGAACCTATTTAGGATTTCGGCGCGCCACTGTACCCAGTTGAAATCCTTGTGATATGCTGGCGGTGCTACGCCAAAGTTGTCGCGCTTGTAGGCTTCGATGACCTCCGGGTTATATCCGCCCTCGGAGGGCATTGCTGGCAGCCGGTCATCGCCCTGAATACCATCAACATCGTAGTTATTGACAACCTCCAAGATTAGCGAAAGGATAAAATCCTGCACCTCTTCGTCGAGGGCGTTCATCCATTCGAAGCCGTTTTTGGTGGTGAGGTTGCCGTTAATGTCGAGCGAGGCCCAGTGTGGTTTCTTTTCAAGAATTATTCCACCGTTTTGTTGGTATGATGACGAAAAGCCAAATTCGAACCAGGCAATTACCTTGATACCATACTTTTTGGCCTCGTCAATAACCTCTTGCAATGGGTCGCGGCCGGTGTTTTCGGGGTCTAATTCGGGGTCAATTTCAAAACCGGTGAGGTTTTTCATTACCTGCGACCTGTACATTGTGTGTGCCTTATTCCAGGTAACCACAAATATGGTGTTTAGACCAAGTTCGTGACATTTGGCCACCGCTGCCTTCACGTTTTCGTAAGAATACATTGCATTGCTTGCCACGTTGGTGAGCCAAACACCCCTAACGGGTTCGTCGTAACCCAAAACAAAACGCCTTTCAATGCTTCCCTCCTTGCCGCACTGGCAGGAAAAGAGGAGTAGGGCGAGGATTATCGGAAAGAAACTTTTCATAGTTATTTTTTTTGAATAGTTATTAAAAAAATGTTTTCCTTGGCGCGACTTTGTGGACAAACCTTGTGTGACTTAGTGCTACTAATTTTTTTTTTATCACAAAGTTCCACAAAGGATTTCCCAACGTTTCACAAAATGAAAACCACTAAAGGTTATCATGTCTTCCAAAAATACTTTTTGTTCACAGTAAACACAGTTACACCAACCATAAGTCCTGTAATTGTCATGCCTCTTAAAACCCCGGCCCAAGGCCAATCTTGATGCCAGCCGTCCATCCAAGGTAAGATTTGAATGAAATAAAGCAACGGCATAACGAAATATACAGCGGCCACGTACCCAACAATTGGGTTTACGCCTGTTTTTCCAATGAAGCCAAGCAATTTGTTGGCTTCAAAAACGTAACCAGACATTTTGAAGAAAACAATTGAAAAACCGGCCAAGCCCGAGGTCATGAAAAAGTAACTAATGGTTGAATGGTCCTTTTTGATACCGCCTTGATAGGCCTCGAAAACCAGCCCAAGCATTAGCCAGAATATGCTCCAGTAAATGAGTTGTGGTAATGGCTTGACACGGTCAAGGGTGCCTTTTTTCAAAAACCAAATAAGTGTTACCGAAATGGCAATGTTTCCAATCCATACCACACCAATATTTCGCGAAAGCAAACCCCAAAGATTCAGGGCTACTGTTAATAACAACAATACCGGAACAAAAACCTTTACTGAATCCCATTTTTCATGATCCTGGCTCACGGTTTTTGGTTTTGCTCTGAACAACAAATCTCCGGCAATGGTTCCGGGAATCAGTATCATTAAATATTTTAAGAACTCCGGGTTGCAAAAAATGGTTCTATTCAGGTCAATTCCGATTGACACCAGCCAATTGTATACCGCCGGGAACGAAGAAGCAATTAACTTAAATGGAGAAAAATCCCAAAGCATCTTGTTCCAACTGTCATCTATTGAATTGGTAAGCCTCAGGGTAAAGTAAATAGCCATGATTCCCAAACGCAGGTACCAGTTGGAGCGAGTAAAGAACCAAATCAAGGCCCCGAACAAAGCCAAGTTGGCCAATACCAAAATGATTATATCGTTTCGGTGGATTGAAACTGGCAAGTTGAATGCTGTTGCCCTGAATACACAAAGGGCAATTAGCAGCCCGTATCCAAGCACGTTGAGCTTGAGCTCGTGTCTTTTCCAATGGGGAAATTTCGAAAATGCCAAGAAGAAACCCACGAAAGCCAAAAATCCCATAAAGTAAGCCACCCAACCCAATTCGGCAGGGTAATGAAAAGGGCTTAAGTGCCCAAGCATTATGGCAAAAAGCAATAATTTGAAACTTCGGGGGACAATCTTTTTCAGGAATTGCCAAACACCTTTGTCAGCAATTTTGGAAAGTGCGTAAGGGAAAGCCATTCCCATTGCAAAAATAAAGAAAGGGAAGACCAAATCAACCCAAGTTATACCTGGCAGTGACGGGTCGAACTTGAAGTCAGGAGGGCCAATTTGTGCGTGAAACAGCCAAGCAGGCAAATCGGGGTTTCGAGAAATGGTTCCCGAAAGTATCATCCCGATTATTGCCAGGCCGCGCAGAACGTCTATGCTTAATTCCCTTTTCAAAATCAAGTATTTTTCCTTTTCTGAAATTGGTTTTACCACAAGGGCACGTCGAAAACACCAGGTTCACTAACAATTATAGTAATTGCGTGCTTTGCGAAAATCCTTGTGGCATTGTGGTTAATTTCTTTTTTGTTTTATTTATCACAAGGTCAAAATGAAGAAACTTTGTTCATAAAGACAAGAAGTGGTTGTGTACTTTGTAAAACCCTTGAGTCTTTGTGGCCAAAAAAAATCATAGTTTACCATAAATTACCTGCTATATTCCATCCTTAACAAGAGGCACGCCAAAATTGTTACCCTGCCAAGTTTGCAATTTGACACCTTGATACAGGTAAGCCCTTTCCCCAAGAGCAAATCGTTTGTTGCTTCTACAGCCTTAACTCCTACTATCAATTTTCTTTCATCCAATATATCACCACTGTATCCTATTTCCCGCGGCACACCCCCACGTAAATAAGAGGTAATGTGGCTTTTGCTTCTCAATTAGTTTAGTTTTGGCGAGCTCTTAATAAAAGCATTCTTTGCAGGCACTTTCTAGCAGGTGAGCGCCCAGTTTACCATGAAATTTAAAAAAAGCGTCAAAAACAACTTTTGATAATTCGGTTTTTGTCATCACATAAAATAATGGCTTTGAAGCTTTATAGGTTCGGAAAAATCGCTGGCCCGGGGTAAAATGCTCTTATCACCCTTTTGATTCGGTTGTCATTGAGGGGAAAATCGTAAAAGAATGACTCACCTGTAATTCCGCGGCTTCTGTTGAACAGAATCTTTTGGGCTATAAGATCGGGATCGGTCAAGCCTGCCGAACCGTAAAGAATTATTCCCGGCGAAAGTCTTTGCAGGTTTCCGTCGCCATGATTCGTGAAGTAACTCAAAACCTCATTTACCGTTGCCCTGTATGCCGAAATGGAGTATCTGTAACACTGTACCGACATTAATTCTACAGTACGGTTATCGAGCCATACCGGCCATTCTTGCATGAGGTTGTCGAACGCCCACGGAAAAGGATTGGGCGAACCTGCGACCAAAACATGCGGTTTAGCGGCCTTCACGGTATCAAAAACATTTTTCCAAAACTGGTTAAGAATATTAACTCGCCACCTAACCCAAGCCGTATTGTTGAAATTGCTCGGTGGGTCAGCTCCACCGTGTTCCGACCTGTAGCGGTTAATGGTATATTCTTCATAGCCAGAGTTTCGGGGCATGGCTGGCATTCTATCGTCTCCTTGAATACCGTCAATGTTATAATTGTTTACAGCTTCCATTATCAAATCAATCATAAACTGCTGCACCTCGGGATTATAACCATTAAAATAAAAGTCACTGTTGTTGTAGTTGGCAGCTTGGCCAAAACTATTAATACCTACCCAATGTGGTTTTAACGCCAGAATCCTATCATTTGCCGGAGTTGGTGCGGAGCCCCATCGAGCCATAAAACCGTATTCGAACCAAAGGATTACCTTGAGGCCTTCGGCGTGAGCAATTGTGATCAGGTCGGCAAGCGGATCGTCGGTCAAACCAAAATAGTTGGGGGTAAACATCCCCTCACGGGCAGTGGTGTAGGTTGAGTTGTTGGCAAGAACTTGGCTAGGGTATAAAGTTCTAGTTTTGGCCCAGGCACAAACAAACAACGTGTTGAAGTTAAGTTCCTTTGCCATTGCAACTCCGTTTCGAATACCTTGCAAACTCGACAAGAATGGGGTATGAGAAGGATCAGGAATCCAAAAAGCCCTAACCCCGGTTTCTTGCGGAAGAACGGTTGCTGTAAGCGTGTATTGGTTTTGTTCGCCATTTTCGGCAGTTACGGTAATGGCTAACGGGTTGCTCAAATTCACGATGCTACCCGATGCCGGTGAAACAGTAGCATGTGCGGATACCTGAAACTCGACCCTAACCTCCTGCAGGTTCGTACCAAAAGGTACTCCAACCGAAACTAAATTGCCAGCAATAACACCCTTCCTAAAGAGATCTGGAAATGCAACATCAAGCAATTGCTTCTGGGCACTTTGTGCATAAGCAACCGTAACGGTATATTTAACCAGCCTTGCCCCTCTAATCAACGAAAACGTCAAGGGGTTTGCAAAGTTGTAAGAAAAACCCGATGGCGGGTTCAAACTAGCACCATCGGTAAATTGAACCTCTATCAGTAAATTATTAATGTTTGCCGTGCGAGGTACCAATGCAGAAATGGTTTTTTCAGCCTGGTTAATAGAGGCAGTAACCGGAGGATTTAAGCCACTAAAAACAAACGAGGTTATCATGAGTTGCTCGGGTTGCGGGTCGGGGAGGGGGTCTGGCGGTGGATCCTTCTTGCAGCCCGAAAACAAACATAAGCCGACAATAACCAAAACCAATATTTTTTTTAAATTTTTCATTTCAAGCTAAATTTCCGATTTTATAAAATTGCGTTTTGCAAAAAATTTTGAGCAACCTCGGCAGAAATATTATGTTGCTACTCGCCAATTAAGACCCATGATAAAATTGGCGAGTTGCAACTAAAATGTCATTAGTGTGAGAACTGGTGAACCACGAAACCACTCCTGATTGCAAAACTCATTGCCCGTGGTCTTCCGTTAGACCCGAATCCAACTTGGTGAGTGGCACCAACCCATTGAGCAGCAGCGGCACCAAAACCAAACCTGAATACCCTCTTTTGAGTAATATTATTGTTATTCAAATTTCTCAATGCCTGAATAATACCTTCACCTTCGCTTATGTTAATAACATCATAAAAGACCCCGGCGCTCGACGAGGTGGAAGCTTCCCATTCGCGGTTTACAACATAAGAAAGGTAACGACCATCGTTATAGGAGAAAACACGGTAGTCGAAGCTCCTGCTTTGAATCATGGGTTCGGTTGCCTCGTAAAGAAATGTTCCATTGAAATTTATAACACCCAAAACCAACTCCGCACCAGTTACAAGAAGTTTGTCAGGCTCACCAGGTATTGCACTAACCCTGCCGTACTGGCCCATTCTCAATGCAGAGGTTGGTACTATCGGGAGCAGCGTTGGAGTTGGATTTGTATTACCTCCATTGAAATTCCAAACGTAAAACTCGCTGGCATGGTTTGGCCATGCAAAGTTCGATGCGAAAATATAGCCATTTTCAGGCGGGTTGCCAATAATTGATATAGCATCGCCAAGTCGAATTCCGGCACCCGGAATAGTGTATTGCAGAATAACCTGTGGGGTGGAGTTCCTGTCGTTCCACTTGTACACCCTAAAAACTTGGTCTTGGTTCATGACCATATTCGAAACGTAAATTTTTCCTTCTTCGCACCTCACATCCGAAACAACCCAAGTACCGCCTGCAACTACACCCCCAAAGTCAAGTACGATAGGATTTGCCGTTGGGGTTTCAACGTCCCAGGCGTAAACAAAGTTTCCCTCCTTGCGACTAGCAAGATAAACAAATCTTCCGTCAAAGGCAGCACTCCTTGTAAGCTCGTTGTCAATTGCACTTGGGACCAAACCCGCTCTTGCACTCCTGTCCATCAATAGCGTTGTATTTGCCGGATTGAACCCAGCTGCAGTAACATTAGCAACCACGTTGTATGCAGTATTGGTTCCAGCAAACGAAACGGTTATGGTTTGGGCGGTAGAAAGGTTAAGGTTGTTGCCATCGCCAGATGTTGTGTAGGTTGCGCCCGCTGGCAAAAGGGTAATGCTACTAAGCACCACGTTAGGGCTTTGCAACTGGTTAAAAGTAACGGTTATTGTTCTTGTTGCTTGGTTTATTACCGATGGATAAATGATGTTCGAAACAGATCCCCTGAATTCAATCGCTGTTATTACGCCAGAGGTAGGCGCAGCTTTTGTTACGGTAACCGTATATGTACTCGTTAGTGGGCCATTAACTACTATGAAATTCCTGGGGGTAGAAAAGTCAACGGCAACGCCTGATCCTGGAGTTACCGCGGCGCCTGTCGACACCGTAATGTCAGGGGTCAAAGCCGATAAATTTGTTTCGAAAGGGACCACAACCAATATATTAAGGTTGTCAATAACTCCTTCGACGGTAGTATTGCCATTGGCACCTGCATTGGTAATCTTGAAAGCAGTTATTTTTGCCTCGGCAATGGCGGGCGGGTCATCCTTGCAAGCGGCAAATGCAATTGACATTATGGCTACAAAAGGGATAATTCTTAAAAACATTTTCTTTTTCATAACAATAAATGCTTGGGTTTAAAATGTAAAAAAATTGATTATTACCGATTAATTTCCTCCATCCCACCACATGCGAGTGTACTGGCTGTCGCCTCCCATGCGAGCCACCGCTGCGTTGTAATTCGCGCTGTTTGATTGCATTTCGGAGTTGGGATATGGCTTTCTCCTTGGCATCTGCTGGTTGCCTGGAAATGTATATACAGGCTGATTCATTCGAGGGAAGCCAGTTTGCCTGACAACCGACCAAGCCTCGTGACCATTGGGAAACAGGGCAATCCACCTTTGTGTCCATATTTGCTCCAAGGCCCTGGCAGGATTGAATTGTGCGTTACCCGAAAGGTAGTTTGAAATAATCACAGGATCAGTAATGCCCAATTGGATTAACGAAGCGGTAATTCCCTCGTTGTAGAAAGCTTGTGCACTGCCCGAAATAAAACCCTTGTGGGCTGCCTCGGCCTTTAAAAAACAGGATTCGGCGTAAGTAACAAGGAAGTGAGGGGTGTTTTGACCAAGGAAAAAAGTGCCAACATTACAGAAATTGGGTCTGAAATGCGAATCGCGCAATTCAGCTAGAAGCGAATGTGGCTGGCCATTTGGCAACCCTACATACTCACCTGCAGCATTTGGTGCGGCAAAAACCTGAAGACGGGGATCGCCATTAAGGGCCAAAATGTCGAACAGTGTTTTGCTGAGCCTGACCTCGTGCCAGGCCGAAACGAATACCAAAGGATTTTTGACGTGATAAGTTGGGCCTACGGGGTCGGGAATGATTCTGGCAGTTTGTGTGTGGTTTACCATTGTTTCGGAAACTACCAAGGCCGAAAGATATGGTCTGATGGAAGAATTAAACTCGGCCGTGTTGGAAGCCCTCAAGGCAACACGCATAAGCATGGTATTTGCGAAAGCTATCCAGCTATCAAGGTTACCCTGGTACAAAACATCGGCCCGCCCAAAGGTTGGGTAGCCAGCATTCCTGAATTTCTTAATTGCCTTCACTGATTGGTCGAGTTCTTCAAGAATATGCAGGTAAATTTCTTTTTGAGGGTCGAATGCTGGCCTGATAACCCTGAATGCCTCGAAAACTGGTATGTCGCCATACATGTCGGTAACCTGCTGAATTAGGTAAACCATCCAAATACGGGCAATGGCTTCCGTAATTGGATTCTGAAGCTCCCTGGATAGGTTTATTACATGAAAGGTGTAATGCATTGGTGCAAAGCTCGACTGTGCGTAATACCAGTTCCAAACTGCATCCCAGGCTCTAGGTTCGTAATTATCGGAAGTAAAATTTGGTCCTACTTGGATGTTGGCAAAATGCTGGGCGTAAACAGATCCGGAGATCTGATGCATCCACTGCCAAATACCCACACTTAGCCCCGATCCGGCAACCAATGCTCTGGTAAATAAAGGCCCAGGGTCAATGATGTTGCTAGTTGTTTGAGGCCTGTCAATTTCCTCGAAATCTTTTGTGCAGCTAACCAATACAAATAAAGCTGCAAAAATCGCAAAAATTACATTTTTCATTTTCATGATACTTTTCTTTTAAAATGAAACCCTCAAATTAGCTCCAAACATCCTCATTTCGGGATAACCGAAAATTTCGAACCCCGAGTTGTTTCCAGTGCCAAACGAAGACTCGGGTGAGATGTTTTCGGTTTTTCGCATCAGGTAAAACAAGTTACTTGCTGTAACCGAAATTGATGCTTGCCTCAATGGTGTTTTGGCCAAAACTCCAGGAGAAAAATTGTAACTCAAAGAAACCTGTCTTAACCTAATGTATGAAGCATCGTAAACAAAGGCTTCGTGAATTCTCGAAACCCTATCCCAATACTTCTGTGGGTCAACGGCATATTCGCCCTCAACTCCATTCTTAACGCCCCTCACAATAAATCCCATGTTAAAGTCTTCAGGGTTAAGATTTGGATCGGTTGATGCTAACTGAACAGCCCTATACCAGTCATCACGACCCGGCACTGTAAATCCAAGCGTTCCGTAAATTGCGCCGTGCAAGTTGGTATATGAAAAAATATCGTGACCAAGTTTCGAATCAACATGAAACGAGAAGGCAAAATTTTTGAAAGTAACCGATGAATTTATACCCCAAAGAATCTCTGGTGTTGAAAATCCCAACAGGTTGCTTGTAATTATAGCGCCTGATTCTGTTGTTTTGATTCTTGGCAAGTTCTCCACGTCAAGCAAAATGCGCCCTTGGTCATCCCTGTCGAACGCGGTTCCCAGAATTGCACCTGCTGGTTGGCCAAGCAAGGCAACAATACTAAGATCGGCAACCCCTCCCTGGTAAATGCGGTCAAGCTCTGGATGAATATCTTCAACTTTGCTCCATTGTCTTGTAAAATTGAAACCTGCAGTCCATACCAGGTTCTTTTTGCCAATAATTCTAAATGAACCAAAGGTTTCCAAGCCAGTGTTATTTACGTAACCCGAATTTATCCAACCATTGTTAAATCCGCTTGAAGGAGGCAATGGACTCCTGAAGATTTGGTCTTTAGTACCCGTTTGATAAAAGGCTACGTCAAGATTTAACCTGTTGCCCAACAAAACAGCTTGTAAACCAACTTCGCTACTTATCGTGTACTCACTCATTAACATTGGTTCGGGTCTATCTTGATTGAAAAATCCATACGGCAAGCCATGAAACTGGTTCGCGGTGGTGCCAAAAGTAAAATACCTTTGTCCTGCATTATCGCCACCAGAACCCACACCTGCGTATGAAGCCCTCAATTTTAGCATGTTTATATACCTGGGCAACTCAAAGGTTTCCTCTAACAACCAGCTTAAACTAATTGAAGGATATTGGTATGACCAAACCGATGGGTGAAGTACCGAGTTCCAGTCGTTGCGGAAGGTTAAATCAAGGAAAACAGTACGCTTGTAATCGGTGCTCAAGAAGGCGTAAAGAGAGTGTATGTTTTGGTTGAAGATTCCGTTCGTGGCTATGGGATTTAGGAAGTTTTGTATTACATACGGGCCAACAGTGTTTATCAAACCGCTTTCTGAAGAAGTGTTAAGGCTCCTGATCCTTCTTTGCATAATGTTTCCACCACCAGAAACGCTAAGGAAAAAATCGCCCATTTGCTTGCTGCCAGTAAGCAAGAAGTCGTAGTTGCCCTCTGCAACCTGCAACCTTCTGAAGTTTCCCGTGGCCAAACCTTCAGCCTTGTAGTAGGTGTTGTGAGCAGTGATTCTTTCGCGCTCGTCGTTGTAAACATCCATACCTGCCTTAACTAATAGCTTAAGCTGGAACCCAAGTTTGAAAACTTTTTCAAGATCAAGGTCAAGGCTCGCAAAACCAATTAACCTATTTCTCACATCCCTGTTGGTGTTAAGCTCGGCAGCCCAGAAAGGGTTTTGCAAAAGAGGTGATGAAGCAAAACTTGGAGATGGCTGGTTAAGCTGTACTGTTCCGTCGGCATTAACCAGGTACCTGCTGTTCCAAACCACCGGAAGCCCGGTAACGGTTCGGTAGGGTTTAAGGTGCGAAAGATTAACTGAAGCAGGCATGGTTGCGAATATATATATTGGATTATCAGGCGAGCCAGAAAGATTGGGCCTGTTTACCCCTTCCTGCACGATGTAGTTTGCCCTGGCATCTAAAATCAAAAACTCTGATAGCTTAGTGTCGAACCTTAAATTAAAAGATTTTTTGTCGAAAGTGTTTGAGGCATTCATACCCTTGTCGGTATTCCAAACTGACGAAAACAATATGCCTGTTTTAGTGTCCCTTTTGTCAAACGAAACCGAATGGTCAATGTTAACTGGCCTTTTGAAAAACTCACTGTAGGCATGAATACTCGAAGGGTTCAGCGCCTGGTTCTGACCCAGAAAATTCACAACCTGCTGGCCCTCCATCTTGGGTCCCCAGCTCCTTGTTCCCATTGGGATAAAAAGACCACCAGAACCCTGCGCATAACTGGTTTGAAACGTTGGTATAATTAATGGCTCCCTTACCGAAAAAGATGTTTGGTAGGATAATCCTAAACCCTCTCTTTTCGAACCGCTCTTGGTAGTAATCATAATCACCCCGTTTTGCCCCCTCGAACCGTAAAGTGCCGAGGCAGCCCCTCCTTTTAGCACAGATATCGACTCGATATCCTCTATGTTTATGTTGTTTACCGCATTCCCGTAGTCGAATCCACCAAACAGGCCACCAGAGCTTCCCCCGGAATTATCCATGGGCACTCCGTCAATAACGAACAAGGGCGTATTGTTTCCGGTAAGTGAATTGGCTCCCCTAATCTGTATTTTCATTGACCCGCCAGCCCCGCTTCCAGATTCGCTAAGCTGAAGGCCTGCTACATGTCCGGCAAGCCCGGCCAAGGGCGATACCCTGCTAGCCCCAGAAAGTTCGTCGGAGCCAACCTGCTGCACTGAATAGCCCAGAGATTTGGCTTCACGTTTTATTCCAAGGGCAGTAACAACAATTTCTCGCAAGGCTATGGCCTCGGTGGCCAGTATTACCTCCACGAAAGCCTTTCCTGAAACGTCAATAACCTGGGTTACGTAACCCAGGTACGAAACTTCAATTTGGTTGGTACCAGCAGGCATTTGTAAGGTAAAGTTACCATCAAGGTTGGTTGTAATACCCGTTGTTGTACCTTTAACGAGAACACTTGCCATGGGCAGCCCGTATCCGGTATCGTCCCTAACAACACCGTTGACGGTGCGTTGAGAAAAACCAGAGAAACAGGCGAGGACCAAAAACGTCCAAAACAATCCTCCTTTGATTTGTAAGTTTTTCATGCAATTAATTTTGTTTTAAGGTTTCTTGATGAGAAGTTAGTTTTTTTCTACCTGGTTTTTCATCAACTTGAAGTGCTCGAAAACCATAACACCGGCACCTTTTAATACGGCCTTGTCGCCAAGTTCCGAAATTTCTATACTCGACAGCCTGAAAGAGGCCGGTAGTGCCGATTGGGTTATCCCGTATTTGACCGCATCAATAATAATATGCCCCACCTTCGAAAACTTTCCTGCTATTACGAAGAGCTCCGGGTTCAAGAGGTTAATAATGTTGCCAAGTGCAATGCCAAGCTTGTGACCCATGTTTTGAATGAGCTTGATGGAAAGTTGATCGCCCTGGATGGCGGCTTGCAGAATGCTGTCGTATCTTATCGTAACCGAACCTTGCGGAATGTCAATTAGTGTTTTTTCGCCGTTCCTTAACCTTTCCAAAAAATCCTCCTCCAAGGTATTCCCTCCAACTTCGGTTCCCAAGCAACCAGTTTTACCGCAAATGCACATCTTGTCGTTTTTCTCGAACTGAACATGACCTAGCTCACCGGCAAAACCGAAAGCACCATTAATTACCGAATTGTTAATAATGAAACATGTACCAAGCCCCCTGCTCAAGTTTATGACCACGGCATCAGAAACCTTTTGTGCCTTGCCTTTTGTTTTCTCGGCAATACCAATGCAACGCGTATCGTTGTTTACAAACACGGGCATCGAAAAGATTTCAGAAAAATACTTGGCAAAGGGGATCTCGAGGAAGTTAAAAAAAGTAAAGGTTTGGCCAATGTCGAAATTTACCCTTCCGGTAATTCCGACCCCCATGCCAAGTATCAAATCTTTGTTGAGCTTAAACTCCCTTATCGATTCCTCGAGATACTTCTCGACGATGCCAAGGCACCCGGGGGTGTTTTCAAGAAAAAAATCAGTTTTTTGTCGGTATTTTACAATGTTCAAAAACGCATCAATGACCCCTACCGAAACCCTTTTCATTGAAATTTCTACCACCAACGAAAAAAAATTGGTGTTGTTTAGGCCATAAATGAGGGGTTTTCTTCCGTTGCTGGTATCTTTCTTGCCAAAAACTCTCATAAAACCTTCATCTAGAAGTTCATTCATTAGCTTTATTCCCGTGGGGGGGCTAACCTTGAGCTGATAACAAACCTCGGCAAGCGAAATGCCTTTATCATTTTGAGAGGCAGCCTGAATTATTGCCAGTTTTCGTTGCATTACCCGACTTCGGGAACTAACCTCGGTGTAATCGCCAGTCAGTATTGATTTCATACTTTTCTTATTTTAATTATATTCAGAAAAAATGGATTACTCGCATTTGAACAAATTCAAGAAATAGTTTTGAATGAAAATTGGAAACAAAAATACTATTTTTTTAAATTTATTAAAAACTTTTTAAAAAATTTTTTTATTAATGAACTTCATCGAAATTTGATAAATTTGCATTCGGAAAAAAGAAATTTAAGATAAGACCATGTTTCGGCCTAATACTTGGCATTCATAATACAAAATTGAATTTAGCACACTTTCAAAAACTACTTGCTCTGATGGAAAAAAGTAAATTTACGTTGGTTGAAAAAGCTTTTTGCGGAAACATCCCCAACATTCATCATGTAAATATTCCTTACGTTACAGTTGAAAACTTTCCCAAGCTTGGGATGCTAACAGCTTTTAGGTTCTTGGAGTGGGTTGCCGAGAATCCTAATGGGGTTATTAGCCTTCCCACCGGAAAAACCCCCGAGTATTTCATTACCTGGACCAAGCACTTGCTCAACACTTGGCATACGCCCGAGGGAAAAGAGCTCCGCGAAAAGTACGGTTTGTTTCTTGAAACGAAACCAAAATTTCACGGGTTGCATTTTGTGCAAATTGACGAATTTTACCCCATTAGTTCAAGCCAGCATAATAGTTTTTACCATTACGTTAAAAAATATTATGTTCAAGATTTTGGTTTGGACCCGGCAAAAGGCCTTTTTATTAACTGTGATGAAATAAAACTGGCTGAAGGGAAACACTACTCTGAGGTTTTTCCTGATGGCATTATCGACTTGAACCTTAGGTACAAGGAAGCCAAGACTCCATTCGAGAAACTTCAGCAGCAATCACTATTCATAATTGACGAATGGTGCTCTGATTACGAAAAAAAAATCAGGGAACTTGGTGGTATCGGGTTTTTTCTTGGCGGAATCGGCCCCGATGGCCACATTGCTTTTAATACACGTGGTTCAGACCATTTCTGCACCACCAGGCTCACCAACACGAACTTCGAAACTCAGGCCGTGGCAGCGGGCGACCTTGGTGGAATTGAAATTTCGAAGAACCGCTTGGTAATTACCATCGGCCTCGAAACAATAGCTTACAAACCCGATGCGGTGGCTATTATCTTTGCGGCAGGAGAGGCTAAAGCTCCCATGGTTAAAGAAGCCCTGGAACAAACACCCTCGAATCTTTACCCCGCAACAGTACTTGCAAAGCTGAAAAATGCAAGGTTCTATATTACCAATGGCGCTGCAAGCCTTCTGAAAGACTCTGTCTATCATTATTATACCTCAACACCTTGGAATCAGGACAAAACCGACAGGGCAATAATTGACCTTTGCAGCAAGATTGAAAAATATGGCGACAAGATAACTCTAGAAGACCTGAAAAACGACGAGTATTGCAGGCTTATTCCAAATCTCGACGAGGGAACGCTTCAAACCGCAATTGACTCGATTCTCAGAAAAATAGAAAAGGGAGCCCAACCACTGAGCAACCAAATTTTCTACCATACAGGCCCTCATCACGATGATATAATGCTGGGTATGCTGCCACATATCCACCGCCTGTCGAGGAATGAAACCAACCACGCAGAATTTTCGGTACTTACATCGGGGTTCACGGCCGTAACCAACAAATTCTTGATCGAAGCATTAAAAGACACCTTGAGGTTTCTTGACAATGGCTTGATTCAGATGGTAGACTACCCCGATTTTTTCGAGACTGGATACAAAATAAAAAGAGACAAGGACGTTTACCACTACCTCATAAAAGTTGCCTCAGGCCATCCGGAGGAACGCCGCCGCGGATTCGCGCACAGGTTGGTGCGAAACTTCATAGAGGTTTACGGTGTAAAAAACAAGACGGAACTTCGCCAAAAAATAAAAGACACCTTGGAAGTTACCCGCAATAGTTACGACGGGCAAAAAAACCCACCCGACATACAAACCCTTAAAGGTATGATTAGGGAGTATGAAGAAGAACTAGTGTGGGCTTATTTTGGGTCAACTTGCAAGGAGGTGCACCACTTGAGGTTGGGTTTTTATACTGGCGATATTTTTACCGAAAAGCCCAATCACGAAAGGGATGTAAAGCCAATTCTTCGACAACTCAGGGAAATTCAACCCACAATTATAAGCCTTGCCTTCGACCCCGAAGGTAGCGGCCCCGACACGCACTACAAGGTATTACAAGCTATTGCTGAGGCCATAAGGGAATGGGGCAAGGAAAAGGATCTTTCAAACATCAAGATTTGGGGATACCGCAACGTTTGGTTTAGGTTTCATCCTGCCGAGGCAACCCATATCGTGCCGGTTTCGCTAAATGCAATGGGAGTAATGCAAGAATCATTCACGAATTCTTACCTTAGTCAGGTGGACGCATCGTTCCCGAGTTACATGCACGACGGCAAATTCAGCGATCTGGCAATAAGGATTTGGGTTGAGCAGCTTAAAACCATTCAGTTGCTTATCGGAAAACCTTTCTTCTTTCAAAACCCAAGCCCCAGGCTGAGAACCACGCACGGATTATTGTTCTTCCGCGAAATGGAAGTCAACGAGTTTTTGGCAACGGCACGCGAGTTAGAAAAATCAATGGAAGGCTAGGTTATAGGAGGTTTGGAGATTAAGAGCTTTATTGTATGACTGAATGAGCTCGTTTGCTTTAGCGCAACCCTAAGCAATGGCCCGATAATAGTTCCATCAGCCATTTACTCGACAGGTCATCTTTACACTTTGATTTTAGCCATTTACATGCGCCTAACTTTCTGCTCAATTGGTTACGGATTCAAATAATTTCACTTAAATTTGCGTTAGGCAAAAAAGCGCCTAATTACTTGGAAATGAAATTCGTTTCTCTACTTTTACTCATTTTCACCGGCTCTTGTTTGGAGCTCAAAGCACAATCTGAGGGTGTTGAGAGGCTCCTTAGGCCAGACACTCTTTCAAGAGACAGTATTGGGGATGCATTTGAATTCGTGGTAATTGATGGAGATACCATTAGGATACTTGACCTTCCGAGGGTTTCAATTTTCCCAAAAAGGGTTTTCACCAGTGCCGGCGACCAACGAAGGTACGAAAGGTTGGTTTTTAATGTAAGGAGGGTTTATCCTTACTCCAAGCTGGCGGGACAAAAATTCATAGAATACCATAAGTTAATTGAATCTTTGCCCACAAAAAGAGAACGCAGAAGGGCAATGAAAAAAGCGGAGGAAGAGTTAAGGGAGCGATTCGAGGAAGAATTAAAAAGGCTTACTTTTAACCAGGGTGTAATACTCATAAAACTCATTGACCGCGAAACACGGCATAGCGGTTACGACGTTGTGAGGGAGTTCAGGGGGTTTTTCGCGGCAATTTTTTGGCAAGGATTGGGAGGAATTTTTGGGTTTAACCTGAAAACCAAGTACAAACCCGACGGAGAAGATGCACTTATTGAAGAGATTGTTCAACAAATAGAACTCGGCTATTTGCCCCTACCCTGAACAATAATCAAAAAAGTGTAAATAAGAATCTTGAGATCCACCGCAAGCGACATGTTTTCCAAGTAAAGCAAGTCGTATTTAAGTCTTTCCACCATTTCGTCAACATTCTCGGCATAGCCATACTTAACTTGCCCCCAACTGGTAATACCTGGTTTTATTTTCTGCAACAGCAGGTAGTGAGGAGCCTTTTCTACAATCTGATCAATGTAAAACTGCCTTTCGGGCCTCGGACCCACCAACGACATCGTTCCTAAAAGGACGTTGAAAAACTGGGGAATCTCATCCAGCCTAACCTTTCGCATGAATCTACCCCAAGGAGTAATTCTTGGGTCGTCCTTACTCGAAAGCTGGGGTCCAGCCTTCTCCGCATCAACATACATTGACCTGAACTTGTGCATCATGAATGGTTTGCCGTGCAGCCCTATTCTCTCGTGCTTGTATAATACCGTCCCTTTTGACGATAGCTTTACCATAATTGCGGTAAAAAGAAACACTGGAGACAACACTACCAAACAAAAAAGCGAAGCTACAATATCCATAAGCCTTTTAAGCGATTGTTGCCATGGAGGAAGGAGCTCCGACCTTACCTTTATTAGAGGGGTGCCAAAAATGGAGGACATTTTAACGGCACCAAGCAAAAAGTCATGTATGTCGGGGATTACATTTATGGTGACGTTAAACCTCGAAAAAGCCAAAATAACCATTGGCAATTTTTCGTGTTCGTCATCTTCGAGGGCAATTATCACCTCCTCGATCTTGTACTCTCCAACAATAGATTTAACATTTTGTAGCGACCCCAACTCGGGTGGGAGGCCGTTACCCTTTTTCATTTTGGGCCCGTTGAACCCTATGAAACCCACAATTCTATTCCCGGAAGGGTTTCCTTGCGATTTTAATTCTGAATAAATTTCCACGGCTTTTTTTCCCGAACCAACGATCAATGTAGGAAACCCTATTATCCCCGATCTGATCTTTTTGAAATACCCGGTAAGAATGGCAACCCTAAAAGCTGCTGCCAAAAAGAAATGAAGGCCAAGCAAGAATAAAAATGAAAGGAACTGGCTACTAAAAGGTTGAAGTTGAAGGTCAAACAACAATGCAAAAGATATTACCAGAACCCCGATAACCGAAATCATGAGGGTTTGGCCAACCATTCCCAATCGGGAGGTACGCAAGATGGTTTTGTAGGTTCCGCCAAGCCAATACAGGAACAACCAAAATATTGGGATTACTATTAGGCCAATGGTCATGTTAGAGTCAAAAAGCAACTCTCCGGGATCTTCGAGTGCATCCCACAAAACAATTTTGCGAAAGGCCACGAATAGAAACCAAGCAATCAATGCCGCCAAGTAATCGAACGCAACGAACTTGTAGAGGTACTTTTTTTTTCGTTTCGAATCCATAAGTGGTGTTTTATTTCCTATCAAAGGGCTTCATGTCAATTTTTTCGATAATCGAGTAGGCCAGATCGAGCGACCGATAGCCATCCTCAATTGTAACGGGGGGATTGGAATTTTTGATGATTGACTCCCTGAATTCTTCCAATTCGGTTTTTATGGCATTAATACTCTCTATTTCGGGGCTTTCTATCATGATTTTCTTTTTTCCCTTTCCCTTTCCAAGGTCAATAACAAGGCCGAATGGATCATCCGTTTCCGGTGCTTCCTCAAGACGCATAATTTCGGTTTTCTTGTTTAGAAAGTCAACGGCAATGTAACCATCGGCCTGAAAAAACCTGGACTTGCGCATGCTTTTGAGAGAAATCCTGCTGGCGGTTAGGTTGGCCACACAGCCGTTGTTGAACTCAATACGAGCGTTGGCAATATCGGGAGTGTCAGAAACAACCGCCACACCACTGGCCGATACTCTTTTCACGGGCGACTTAACAACGTGGAGGATAATGTCAATATCATGAATCATCAAATCGAGTACCACGGGCACGTCGGTGCCCCGTGGATTGAAGCCTGCCAGTCGGTGAGCTTCGATAAACATCGGATTGCAAAGAAACGGTGCCGCTGCCAAAAATGCAGGGTTGAAGCGCTCAACGTGCCCCACTTGAACCTTTGCATTGGCTTCGCGGGCAATGTCAATCAGCTTGCGGGCCTCGCCAAGGGTGGTGGTAAGTGGCTTTTCAATGAAAACGTGTCTTGACTTGCGAAGTGCCTTTACAGCGCATTGATAGTGCGAAACGGTTGGGGTAACAATGTCAACAATCTCGCAGGAATCAACCAGCGCATCAATGGAATCGAATTTTTTGATACCAAACTTTTCAACAACATCATCGGAAATTGTTTGGTCGGGGTCATAAAACCCCACCAAATCAAAATTTTCACTTTCGAGTATGCACTTAATGTGAATCTTGCCCAAATGGCCAGCCCCAAGTACTCCAATTTTTCTTGCCTGCACTACAGTTTGTTGTTTGATTTTTATTAACAAGTTGTTGGTGTTGCAAATGTAAGGAATAAATTTAATTAATCGGCCTTAACTAAAAAGCCAAAAGAATATGAAACCAGAAATAACATGCATCTTATTTAGAACCAAAATAAATTTCTTTGGCAACCGCTTGAAAATAAATGTTTTACA
>CAYGFY010000013.1:0-76489 GCA_964349365.1 uncultured Bacteroidales bacterium
TGCATTCAAAAGTTTAAACGTAACTCATGTTTAATTTAGAATAAAGCGATAATTGTTTATGGAACGTAAAACCCTATTTGGTTTAAACCTTGCTCAACTGACCGTTTTGGTGCAAACGGAAGGATTTCCCAGATTCACGGCACGGCAAATTGCAGATTGGTTATACAAGAAAGACATTACCTCAATCGAAGAGATGACAAACCTCTCAACGAAAATTCGTGGAGTGTTGGCTGAAAAGTATGATTTTGGGGTTGCGCCCCCAAGCAGGGTGTCAGAATCGGTGGATGGAACAAAAAAGTACCTTTTTACCACCCAAAACAAGAAATTTGTTGAGGCTGCATTTATTCCCGAAGGCGACAGGGCTACACTTTGCGTATCAAGCCAAGTTGGTTGCAAGATGGGATGCCTTTTTTGCATGACAGGAAAGCAAGGATTTCAGGGAAACCTAACTGCCGGTGAGATTGTAAACCAATTGCGCGGCATTCCTGAACGTCATGGAATTACAAGTATCGTTTACATGGGTATGGGAGAGCCGTTTGATAACATCGAAAGCGTATTGACCTCTTTGGAGATTTTAACATCAGAATGGGGCATGGCAATGAGCCCTCGTCGCATAACAGTTTCCACCATAGGAGTTATCCCGGCAATGCATCAATATCTCGAACAAAGCCAGTGCCACCTTGCAGTGAGCCTGCATACCCCCTTCGACCAAGAAAGACGGTCGCTTATGCCGATTCAGAACGTTTACACAATTCAAGAAGTGGTTGATGAGATTAGAAAGTTCGATTTCTCTGGTCAACGGCGGGTTTCTTTTGAGTACATAATGTTAGACAACTTTAATGACACTCCCAAACACGTAAGCGGTATGGTAAAACTATTAGCCAACCTCCAATGCAGGGTCAACCTCATTCGTTTTCACCAAATCCCCGGAACCCCACTTAAAGGCTCGCCCGATGATCGAATTTTTGCCTTTCGCGATTCCTTAACATCTAAGGGTATTTACACAACGGTCAGAGCTTCGAGGGGCGAAGACATCCAGGCAGCCTGTGGCCTGCTCTCCACCAAGGAATTGGCCAAAATAAATAACTGACAGTGGATAATTGACAATTGACGGTTAAATTAAACTATTTAACAAACCCATAAATCCGCGCATCGGCTGATCGTCAAATGAAAAAAAACCACCCCGATTCGAGGTGGTTTTAAAATCATTTGCAAAAAAAGAGGTTAGGCAGTGGTGTATCCAGCCTTGCCCTTCTTGGCAAGTATCTCTCTTACCACTGCTTGGGCAGCGGCTAGCCTTGCTATTGGCACCCTGTATGGTGAGCAACTTACGTAGTCCATTCCAACCCTATGGCAGAACTCAACCGAAGATGGCTCGCCACCGTGTTCGCCACAAATGCCAACTTTAAGACCCGGACGACCTTGGCGGCCACGTTCAACAGCCATTTCAATAAGTTGTCCAACGCCTTCTTGATCAAGTACTTGGAATGGGTCGTGCTTGAGCAATCCCTTCTCAATGTAAATTGGCAAGAAACGACCGGCGTCATCGCGCGAGTAACCGTAAGTCATTTGGGTTAGATCGTTGGTGCCGAACGAGAAGAACTCGGCAATTTGAGCAATCTTGTCGGCAATAAGGGTTGCCCTTGGAATCTCGATCATGGTACCGACAAGATAATCAACCCTTACTCCGTTTTCTTCGATCACCTTTTCGGCAGTTGCGCGAACGATTTCCTCTTGCAGTTTCATTTCTTCGAAAGTACCGGTAAGCGGAATCATTATTTCTGGAATCGCGTTGACACCCCTTTTTTTGAGGTTAACGGCAGCTTCGATAATGGCACGGGCTTGCATTTCAGAAATTTCGGGATACGTGTTGCCAAGACGGCATCCACGATGACCTAGCATCGGGTTGACTTCGTGAAGCGAGTCAACCTTAGCTTTAACTTCCTCCGGGGTGATTCCCATTTCTCGGGCCATTTCGGCCTGGTTGCCCGGCTCGTGGGGCAAGAACTCGTGCAATGGTGGGTCGAGCAACCTTACGGTAACAGGAAGGTCATGCATTGCTTCGAAAATTCCTTCGAAATCCTCTCGTTGAATGGGTAGCAACTTGTCAAGAGCCTTGCGGCGTCCGGCTTCGCCGTCGGCAAGTATCATTTCGCGCATGGCCTTGATCCTGTCGCCTTCGAAGAACATGTGCTCGGTACGGCATAGGCCAATACCCTTGGCGCCAAAGTCACGGGCAACCTGGGCATCTTTGGGTGTGTCAGCATTCGTACGAACGTACATGCGGGTGTATTTTTCTGCCATGGCCATCAAATCGCCAAAGTCACCACTCATTTCGGGGTCAACGGTTTTTACCTTGCCCTGTATTACCTCTCCCGTTGTTCCGTTGAGCGAAATATAATCGCCCTCGTTGAAAACTGCACCATCTACGGTCATGGTGCGTGTTTTGTAGTTAATGTTGCAGCTTCCGGCACCCGAAACACAGCACTTACCCATACCGCGGGCAACAACGGCAGCGTGAGAGGTCATGCCGCCGCGGGCGGTCAAAATCCCTTTGGCAGCGTCCATTCCTGCCAAGTCTTCGGGCGATGTTTCAACGCGAACCAGGATTACGCTCTTTCCTTGAGCTGCCCAAGCGGCAGCATCATCGGCAAAGAAAACAATTTGACCTGTGGCAGCGCCCGGAGAAGCTGGCAAACCCTTTGCAAGAACCTTAGCCTTGGCAAGTTCGGTCTTGTCGAAAACCGGGTGCAGGAGTTCGTCTAGTTTGTTTGGTTCTACCCTCATTATTGCTTCTTCTTCGGTAATGCTACCCTCGCGCATCTTATCCATTGCTATTTTTACCATTGCTGGACCTGTACGCTTCCCGTTACGGGTTTGAAGCATCCACAATTTTCCCTCCTGAATGGTAAACTCGAGGTCTTGCATGTCACCGTAGTGGTTTTCCAGGTTTTTCTGTTGCTCGTAAAGCTGCCTGTATAGGTCGGGAAACAGTTCTTCTAAAGAAGGGAAGTTTGCCCGGCGGTCTTCTTCAGAAACGCCTTGCAACTTAGCCCAACGTTGAGAGCCCTCCTTGGTAATTTCTTGAGGGGTGCGGATACCAGCCACCACGTCTTCGCCCTGAGCATTCACCAGGTACTCACCGTTGAAAATGTTTTCGCCAGTTGCGGCATCGCGAGTAAATGCTACACCAGTGGCCGAAGTATTGCCCATGTTTCCGAATACCATTGCTTGAACGTTTACGGCGGTGCCCCACTCGGCAGGAATGTTGTGCATACGGCGGTAGTATGTGGCCCTTGGATTATTCCATGATTCGAAAACGGCCATTACAGAACCCCAAAGCTGCTCCCATGGGTTTTCCGGAAAGTCCTTGCCGGTAACTTCTTTTACTGCTTTCTTGAAGCGCCTCACAAGCTCCTTGAGGTCGTCGGTTGTGAGTTCTTGGTCGGTTTTTACCCCTTTTTCCTCCTTCAGGTGCTCCATAATTTCATCAAACGGGTCGTGGTCTTCCTTGGTTTTGGGTTTCATATCCATAACCACATCGCCGTACATTTGAACGAACCTGCGATAGGAGTCCCAAACAAATCTTTCATTACCCGATTTTTTGGACAAACCTTCGAGGGTTTGCTCGTTGAGGCCAAGGTTCAATACAGTATCCATCATCCCTGGCATCGAAGCCCTTGCACCCGAACGAACCGACATCAAAAGCGGGTTATCCTTGTTGCCAAAGCCCGACCCCATTTCTTTTTCGACCCTGCGCATGTTTTCCTCAACCTCGGCCTTGATATTGTCAATTACAAATTGACGGCCCTTGGCGTTGTATAGCGTGCAAACCTCTGTTGTAATGGTAAAACCGGGAGGTACGGGTGTACCAATATTAACCATCTCGGCCAAATTGGCTCCCTTGCCACCAAGCAAATTACGCATGGTAGAATCGCCATCGGCTTTCTTTCCACCAAAAAAATATACCTTCTTGTTTTTCATGATGGCATCAATCATTTCAGCCACGTTTGTTTTTTTCTCCATTGTTAAATTAAAATTTGATTTATATCCTTACATTATAACTTAGAATGCTGATTTTGTTGCTTGTAAAACCAAAAGGGTTTTTTTTTGCGGCACAAAAATACAAAATTATCGGATGCCAAGTTACGTAAAACTTACATTTATGTCAAACTGTTTGGATGCTGGTTCCAGCCCATTTTATTTTCAGGTATTTAGAAAATCCATTCTAGACTTTTTTTGTTTTTTTAACGTATTGATTCTTTTCAAATCAAGCGAGACTAAAACAAAGTTGTAATTTTGGAGTTGATTAAATGAAAAAAATTCAAAAAATTCTGGAAATGTACTTTAAGCCATCAATGCATAGAATTTCATTATTCTTTCTTTTTTTCTTTGCCACCCTGGGTTCTGTTTTTGGACAATTTGACAGAAGGCAGCAAGAAAAACTTACTCGTGCCCTTCAAATAATCAATGCAGCTTACATTGAGGAGCTTAACAGCGAAAAGGTTGTGGAGGATGCCTTAAGAGGTATTTTGAGAGAACTTGACCCCCACAGCTCTTATTTGTCTGGCGAAGATTTAAGGCGAGCCAACGAACCTCTCGAAGGAAGTTTTGATGGAATTGGTGTTCAGTTTCAAATAGTCAACGACACGATTCTTGTTAACGGCCTGGTGGTTGGTGGTCCTTCAGAGAAGGTAGGAGTGCTGGCTGGAGATAAGATTGTGAGAATAAACGCCGAAGTTTCGGTTGGAAGTCAAATAAACAACCAGTTTGTGCTTGATCGGCTCAGGGGCAGCAGGGGAAGTACGGTAACGATAGGCGTTATTAGGCGCAACGTAAGAGATATTATTTATTTTACAATTACTCGTGATCGCATACCCATTTACTCTATCGATGCCTCCTTCATGGTTTCACCAGGTATAGGCTACATTAAATTGAGCAGGTTTTCGCGAACCACGATGGAGGAGTTTTTCAAGGCGGTGGAGGAGCTTAAAGACCAAGGAATGGAAAGTATGATTCTGGACTTGAACAACAATTCGGGTGGCTTTCTTAATGTTGCCATGGATCTTGGTGATCAATTTCTTGGTCAAGGCCAATTGATAGTTTATACCGAGGGTCGTTCGGTGCCTTCTCAGAGAAGGTCTAGTTCGGGCTTGGGTGTTTTTCAAAAGGGTAAATTAGTGGTTCTGGTTAACGAAGGAAGTGCGTCTGCAAGCGAAATTTTGGCAGGTGCAATTCAAGACTGGGACAGGGGTTTGATTGTTGGCCGACGAACCTTTGGCAAGGGTTTGGTTCAGCAACAGTTTAACTTGCCCGATGGGTCGCAACTTAGGCTCACCACCTCGCAATATCACACCCCAACCGGTCGCACAATTCAAAGACCTTATCAAGAAGGGAATGAAAAGTACCGTGAAGATTTGCGCAATCGTTTTGAACGAGGCGAACTTGTTAGCCGAGACAGCATTTACCTGCCCGACTCACTTCGATTTTACACTAAAATAAACAATAGGCTGGTATTTGGTGGTGGCGGTATTATTCCCGATTTCTTCGTTCCGTTGGACACGGCAAGGATTTCTGACTTTCATGCCCGAATAAGCAGGACTGGAACCTTGAATACTTTCTCAATCGAGAAAACCAACGAAATGAGAGAAGAATTGAAGAAAAGGTTTCCTGACGTGGATAAATTTAATGTTGGTTTTGAGGTTAGCGAGAAAATGATAAATCAACTTGTTGACTACGCAAAACAAAGAGAAATTTACAATGATGATTGGAAAGCTGGGCTTGACATGGAATTTCTCAAATTGCAGCTAAAGGGCTTAATTGCCCGAAATTTATTTGATTTTGGTGCCTTCGTAAAGGTAATGGTACCCACTGACAATGCCTTGCAAAAAGCCATTGAGTTGATCAAGGATAGCACCTTTGAAAAGATGAACATTTTATATTAGTCGAAAGAAAATTGTAAAAGGTTGAAAGGTGTGTTAGAGAATTTTAATTACTAATTTGCGAATTGTTAATGCCATAAGTGCATTTTGACCAACGATTACCGGTCGCTGGATGCTCACTACTGCCTGCTAAATTCTAATTTTTTGAAGTATGAAAACATTTATCGCCATTTTTTTGAGCTTTTTGCTTTATTCTGCTTCGGCGCAGGATATCAACCTTCCTTTGCCAAAAACCGAGGGTGGTATTCCATTGATGCAAGCCTTGAAGGAGCGTAAAACCAGCAGGGAATTTTCCGAAAAGGAATTGGATTTGCAAACCCTTTCAAGCCTTCTTTGGGCAAGTTATGGCTACAACAGGCCGGAGGAAAAAAAACGCACGGCTCCAACCTCGCGTAACATGCAAGAAATCGATGTTTACGTGGCACTCAAGTCTGGATTGTATCTTTACGATGCCGGGCAAAATCAACTCAAACTGGTGCTGGGTGAGGATATTCGGGCAAAAACCGGAACTCAACAATTTGTTGGCACTGCTCCAGTTAACCTGATTTTCGTTGCGAACCAAAATAGAGTTAGAGAACCCCATGCCGAAAGGCAATTGAGGGCATCGCACACCAATGTTGGCTACATTTCGCAAAACGTTTACCTTTTTAGTGCTTCCGAAAATCTTGCAACGGTGGCAAGAGCAGCGTTCAATGCCGAAACCTTGAAGAAAACCATGGGGCTTGGAGACGAAATTGTTATTGTACTTTGCCAATCCGTAGGGCATCATCCTGATTAGGAATTTTGGTGAAACCTACATTTGGCAAGGCCGGAGGATTCGCGATTCCAGCTTAATGGCATGCCAGAATATCCTCTAACTCCTTGAAGTTGGAAATTACCGTGGTACCGGTTGCCCTGAGCCTTTCTTCTGATTGGTGGCCCCTTGAAACTAACACCACGTCAACTCCTATTTCAGTGGCCACTTCAGCATCATGAATTGTGTCGCCAATCAAAATGGCTTCCGACGGATTTATTCCGTTTATCGATATTAATTTCTTTGCGTTTTCAGTCTTTGAACGTGCAAAATTATCGCTTATGCCACATACACTCTTAAAAAATTGCGCGATTCCCCTTTTTTGGACCGATGCAACCAGCAAGTTTTGCTCCATTGCCGACAGTATGAATTGACTTAAACCGAGATTTTTATTTCGTGTCAATGCATTAAAAGCATCGTCGAAAAGGTTTGCAGCACTTAGCATTTGCTTGTAATGAACAATAAACTCTTCTGCCGGTGTTTCAAATGGTTCCTTCGAATAATCAAAGCCGGCCAGTTGGTAATAATCTTCAACGGGGAATGTAAAAATTTGCTTGTAACGTTGCTTGGTCAACAACGGTAGGGTTCTTTTTTTCAGAAGTATGTTGATTCCTTCGAGGCAGATGTCAACATCATCCAATAGGGTTCCGTTCCAGTCCCACAATGCTACTTTTTTCTTATTCATCGTAGTTTGTCAAAAATAAAAAAAGGCCCGTACAATATTGCAGGGCCCTTCTATTTGATAAACGAATACTAGATGGCAGGTTCGGCTTTAACTTCCTCTCCTTCAACTTTACTCTTGCAGCATTCATTTTTTTCACCGCAGCATTCTTTTTTTGATTCGCATCCCTCGGTCTTCCCTGAATCACAGCATTTCTTTGCGCATTCTGTTTTGCTTTTACATTTAGAGTCGCATTCTTGCGAACTGGAAGAACCGCAAGCGGCAAAGAAAATAAAGCCAACGATGGTCAAAATTGCAAAAAACTTTTTCATTTCCATTTTTGTTTAAGGTATAAAGTGGCGCAAATTTATGAAAAAAAACCAAACCAATGCAAAAAATTTGAAATTATTATAAAATATTGCCCCATTAAAGAAACTAATCATTACTGTAAACTACTCCTGAATGAATGACAATTTTTTTAGCTCCTTTTCAAACTCGTGTAACTTGTATCCCGATTCGTCAGACATGGTCAGGAGCAGGTAAAATAATTCAGTGCTTTTGGTAATATGTGCCAATACATTAGCCTCGGCCTTGGTTCGGGATTTTGGTAAATTCCTCGCAAACCTAATTAGCGCAAAATCGAACATCCAGCATAAAAGCTGTTCGAAACTTTCCTTGCTGAAATAAACAACCCCCTCGTGGGTGTTGGTACCAATAAATCTAGTCACCTCGTTTATTGCCAGCATTCGGAGTAATTGAAAAAACTTTACCGACAAAAGATCCTTCTTCTTGGTATTTTCATCTAACCTGGAAATAAAGGCCTTGATTTCTACATCCTCAAATAAAAAAACTTGTTCGTCAATTTGATAAAGAGTTTCTAGCAGCAAGATATCGTGCGAAATTTCAACTTTTCCCTTGCCGGTTTTGGCCAATACCCTTTCGAGCGGAAACTGCAAAGGCAGGCGATAGGAAAAGAAACCCTTTTCTTGGTTTTTGGCTGGCAAACCATCCAGTGCCTTTTTGGCGTAGTAGCCAATTGCAATTATTAGATTTTCGCGCAAAGAGCCACCATTAGCCAGGAAATCTTTTGACTTGTATCGCTTGCTCCTTTTAGTAATTTTGGCTTGATCCGGGTCAAGATCCCTTACAGTGATGAAGCACTCTTTAAGCGACTTGAGGTTCAAGGTAAATTCGTTTGTGGCGTTGCTTGCATCGCTTTCTAAACCAAAATGTGCCCTAACCTCGGAAACAAAAATGTTGTAACTTGAAATTAGTTGATCTATGGCCGTACTCTTGTTGCAATTTTCAATTCCCTTTTGAATGCAATCAATTAGGGGGTTGAGGGTATTTGATTTGAAAAGTGATTCGAATGCCAAGAAGACCTTTTCGAACTTCAGTTCAAGAATTTCCCTTTCGAGGTTTATCACCCCTTGTCCCATAAGTTTTTGGTTGAGCCTGTAATAAAGACCGGTATTGTCTTTTATTTCCCTGAATTGCCAAAAAACGCGATATTCGAAACCGTTTAGCGACCAATGCACCCCATTTTGGTACAAATCCTTGCCGCTTCTAAGGTACTCCAACCCAGAAACGTGCTCTTTAAAGGCGTAGTAATAATCGCCTTCCGAGTTCAAGGCAAGCGCCTCGGCAAGCTTTAGATTTCTGGCTATGCCATCACGGTACATTTTTGGCGCAGAAACATCAAAACGCCCCGAAACCGACTCGTATTGATTATTGTACAAAATAATGGCTCTTTGGCCATGGCTGCTGTTGCAATACGCCATCACACTTTCATCGAGGTTGCCTCCATCGGTAATGAAGTCAAAGAAGTTGAAATTCTCCACCTCGCTAAACAGGTACCTTTTTTCGAGCAACGGGAAAATTTCTTTCTGATGCTTCTCAACTAACCATTGCTGAGGCTCCTCGTTGTAATAAGCCCTTTGGTACTCCATGCCGTATTTCTCGGTAAAACCTTCAATTTGCCCGTGAGCAAACATTGGCAATCCCGGAAGTGTGCACATCAAAACGCAGATCCCGAAATACTTGTCACCGGTGCCAAACTGCCTTATGGCAGTTTCTTCATCGGGGTTGCTCATAAAATTGACGTACCGTTTTAGTATTTCTGGATCAAACTCAAGGGTATTGGTTATAAGGTCGCGGTATTTTTCGTTTTCCTCGTTGTTGAGCATATGCATGAAGGCCGAGTTGTAAACCCTGTGCATGCCCAAAGTACGTACGAAATAGCCCTCCATAAACCAAAATGCCTCTGCCAGCAATAGGGTTTCCGGAAGCTCGTTGTTTATGCGGTCAACAACTTCGCGCCAAAACTCCACCGGGAAAAGTTGGTCGAATTGAGCCTGGCTCATTGCATGATCGGCCCTCGAGGGAATGTCGCCTCCGGTTCCAGGACGCGGGTACCATAACCTTGCAAAATGTTTCTTGGCAAGGGTCATTGCCGCGTCAAACCTGATTATTGAAAACCTGTGGGCAACCTCGGAAATCTTTTTGATAACCGCCTCCCTAACTTCCTGCTTGAGCATGTCAAGTTGAGCAGTATCGTTCCAGGGCATATTTGTACCATCGTTACCATGGTAAATATACCTTACATCATTATTTCTCTTATCAATTCTTTGAAAAACAACAGCGGCATCAGATTTTGAGAAGTATCCGTTTTCTATCCTTATTTCAACATCGGGATGAGTTGACAGGTTTTCGCCAGTAAAATGATATGCAGGGAATGGTGGAACCCTGGATTGAATGAAATAGTCAGGATTCTCTACAACCCATTTTGAAAAAATTCCTGTATGGTTTGGAACCATATCGCTGGCGAGCCTAATTCCCCTTTGCCTGGCTCGGGCGTCAAGATTTCGGTAGGCCTCTTCTCCTCCAATGTCTGCCGCTACTTGGTAATCGTAGAGCGAGTATGCCGATGATACTGCATCGACATTGCCCATTAAATGTTTTATCCTTTTCGATGCCTCGCTCCGCTCCCAAAGTCCGATAAGCCACAAACCGTTGAAATTCCAGCGAGCAAGTTGATCCAGTTCTTCATCAGGAATCTGGTCTAAACTTTTGATTGCCCTTCCATATTTTTTCGAAAGTTGGTCCAGCCAAACGTAGGTGTTTTTTGCCATTAATACAACCTTGGGCATCCAGTGTGTATCGGGTGTAAATGCTTCGTGTTCTTGGTAGTCGTGGTATGATTCCGACACAAAATCGTAGCCAGATTTTCCGATGAATGATGCTTCGTTGGTCTGGCCAACCCTACCCTTGTAAAAAGGAACAAAGGTTGGGGATTCACCTCCGCCACCGCCACCGTGATCGCCCAGCATTGGGTAGTCTTCTTTGATCAAATCCCTTGCCCTGAGCAGTTTTATGGCCAAAGATTCGGGCAAGAAATTCTTCCATTTACTTAGTATCATTTCGAGTTGGGCTTGAATATCATTAGGAAACCTTTTCATGGGCATCTTGAGCAATGATATTATATCAAGGTTATCGGGTCCAAATTTTGGTTCGTTTTTAAAAAACTCCTGCAACTCGATGAAAAACTCATCAACCAACTTTGGGTTTTCAAGGTACTTAGTGTCAAAAAGATCACGAAACTTGCTTGTGGCAGGGTTGAAATTGGCCAAAACAACCATTAGCAACTCTTCGATGGCAATAGTTTGATGCTTGCGATTTTTTGATACACCATGAAGCCATTCTACTGATTTCTGCTCGCCAAGATAAACAGTAATTGGTGGGAATTTCTCCACAAAATCAATCATCAAACTGTTAAATCTGTCTTCACGCAGTTTCTTTCCAAGAAATTTTCCGGCCTTTTCAAAAATACCTGGATTAATTTGAGTTTCGTATTCGCGAATCAAAAGGTGAAAAACCTCGTCAAGGAGACCGGCAGCATTAAGTTCGCCCGGATAAACATGGTTTTCGGGGTTTCTATGTTTATTAATTTTATATGAAAGTTCACGAACTGCCTGAAAATTGGCAAAAATAATTTGTCCGTCGGTCGAGAAAAAGCTCTCGTGAATATCCATCTGGCGACGCACCCGTCCTGCAATATGAAATTCAAAAACGCCATGATAACTGCTTGTTTCCCTCGTTTTCATGTAAGTCCTTTTAATAAATTGAAAAATTGCAACATCACAAACAAAAATAGCCCTTAAAAGCGACTTTATTTACCATCAACAAAAATAGCAATTTATATTCAAGGAAAACCTTTGAAGAAAAATATTTGAGGAGATACCAAGTTGGTTAATCTCCCTCGGTTATCGGGTAGAAGTTTATGGCACCTAAATCGAAGCTATTAGTGCGATTATTACCCTCAAAGTCAACGGGTATTTGAATTGAAAATTCGGACTTTCCGGCTCCTATTGCTGGCGATCCTTTTCCGAGTCTGAAATCTTGGTTAATGGTTTTGTGAAACCTGGGGTCTGCATTTCGTAAAACGCTGATGAAGTTTGACTCGCTTGTCGGGCTCTTTGTTCTGATGATGCAATGATCGAAAAGGAAGTTAGAAAAGGTAGTTCCCGGAAAAAGTTCAAAGCCAATTTCGTCGTCATGATTGCCGTAAATAATCGAGTTGCCAAAAATGACCTGACCTATGGTGTTTTGATAAACCAGCTCTGGTCCCCCGGCCACTTCCTGATAACTAAAGAAATTGGCAAAAAGAATTGCGGGAGTCCTTCTTGGGTTTGAATTAGGTAGCGAAAAGTAATTGGCAAAAGTGCAATGCAAAAATGCAGCGCTAGCACCCGGCCCTATATAAACCGAAAAATCTCCACAATTACCTACTATGATATTATTTGCAACCAAATTACTTTCCACCACCATAATGCCGGTGGAAGCCATATTTTTTATAAGACTGTTTCGAAGAATGAAGTTTGAGCCAGAATTTTGCCCGTTCGTTCCGATATGCAACCCAACGGTACCATTTTTGATTATCGCGTAATTTATTTCGTGTCCCGAACTTTGCGGCGAAAAGAAAATTCTTCCCCATTGTCCAGGCCTATTTTGGTACTCCCTTTCTAGCCTGTCTCCTTGAAAAACAACAGGATTATCAATGGTTCCGTTTATTTTCAGTGTCGAATTATCTAAAAAAAAGATGCTTTTTCTGTTATGAAGGTGCACCTTTGTGTTTGGCTCTATCTCGAGAGTTACTCCAGGTGCGGCCACCACACTGCTATAAACCACAATGGGCTTATCAGAGGTCCAGCTAGCATTTTGGGTCAAAAGATGAAATCTCGGCTCGTTGGCAGGGTAGTTGGCTTTAAGAAAAACGGCATCTTGCCCCCAAGCCACCAATTTCACATCTTGAACCTTATTGTTAGTAACAAAAACCAAACTATCAAGTACAACCAGCGGCAAGTTAATACCCGAAGGATCCAGGGTAACCTCGGCAAAGACAAAAATACTGTCATTGGCTCCAATTTCAACATCGCGGTGTTGGCCGCCCGAAACACCGTTAACGTTTATTCTAAATGGTGAACCAGCCCCCGATCCAATCCTTATCGAACTAATCTTTATCCTTTTATTATGATTGTTGTGCACCGTGAAAGACCGAGTGGCAGAACCAACAGTGGTAAAAACGGTATCAAACAGGAGGGTGTCAACAGAAAAAGAAAGCGTAACGTCGCCGACAAGGTCAATGCCTTCATCGCGGCAAGAAAAAAGGAAAATGGAGAAATAAAGAAGGGTCAAAAATCCACAGATGTTCCCAACGAATCTCATTTATCAAACTTGTTTTGATATCAAACGAAATAAAAACAAAGTTATTTAACCGCCTTGTAAAAATTGTCCTGTCTTCAAGGCAAAAAGATTTTAGCTAATTTGACCTCAAATTTGGTCGAAAAATTGATTAAAACAATGCTTTAAAGGAAAAAAATAACTAATTTTGCAGCCTAAAATTTTGAAACCATGTCGAAAAATGTAAAAGACCAAAAGGCCGATAAGAATATTATTGCGGTTGAAAAGGCATTGAGCCGCTCGGAGCAGTTTATCGAAAAGAATCAGAAGCTTATTCTTATTGCAGTTGGGGTAATTCTTTTGATTGTTGCCCTATTCATAGGCTTCACCCGATTTTACCTTCCAGCAAGAGAAAAATCTGCCAGGGCAGAAATGTTTATGGCCGAAAATTATTTTGAAAAGGATAGTCTTAGTTTGGCGCTAAAAGGTGATGGCCTCCACCTGGGATTCCTTGACATTATTTCTGATTTCAAATACACCAAGTCGGCCAACCTTGCAAGATACTATGCAGGCATAACCCATTTGCACCTGGGACAATACGAAGATGCCATAAAGCATCTTGTGAAATTTAAAAAGCGTGATCAAATGCTCGGTGCAATGGCTTACGGTGCAATTGGAGATGCTTATGTTGAGCTTGAGAATATCTCAAAAGGTTTGGAATATTACGAAAAAGCATATAAATTCAAGCCAAATGAGTTTACCACTCCAATTTTTCTTTTCAAAGCCGGGATGCTCAACGAAATTAATGGAAACCTAAAAAAAGCACTCGAACTTTACCAGAAAATTAAAGACGATTACGAAAACTCAAACGAGGGCAGGAATATAGACAGGTACATTGCCAGGGTTTCTGCTCGGTTGTAGAACCAATTACGCTTTACTCCGCGTAAGTACAAAGGCCAATAAAGAGTTTCAAACCTTTTTTGGCCTTTATTGTTTATTTTCATATCAAGCTTTCTAAAAAACCGTACTTAACAATCAATTTTCATGGCCATCGAGAAAAACAAGTACCTCTCATTGCACGATACCAGCCATATTGAAAGCCCAGCTGGGCTCAAGATAGGAATAGTTGTTGCAGAATGGAATCCCCAAATAACCAATTCATTGCTTGAGGGCACTTTGTCGGAACTCAAGAAACTGGGGGTTGTTGACGAGGACATTTTTACAATACACGTGCCAGGAAGTTTCGAGCTACCCCAGGGGGCGTCTTTATTGCTAAAAAAGAAGAAACTTGACGCTGTAATATGTTTAGGTTGCGTTATTCAAGGCGAAACAAGGCATTTTGAATTCATCTGTCAAGCCGTTAGCCAAGGCATAACCAATCTTTCCATCCAGGAAAGAAAACCCGTGATTTTTGGAGTCCTTACTACCGAAAATATGGAGCAAGCCACCGAAAGATCTGGCGGAAAGCACGGAAACAAAGGTCATGAAGCGGCGGTTACAGCAGTGAAAATGGCATTACTCAGGAAAACCCTTAAAGAAGAAAGCAAGGGAAAAAAGGAATAAATATGAATCCCAAGGATTTGCAAGTTGTTTTTTTTGGAACACCGGTTCTTGCTAGCTACTGTTTGTCAACCCTTGTGGACAACGGTTACAATATTGTTGGGGTTGTTACCGCACCTGACAAGCCTGCCGGCCGTGGTCAATTGCTCAAAGAATCGGAAGTGAAGAAATTCGCTTCTTCCAAAAACTTACCCGTATTTCAGCCGACCAACCTCAAAGATCAGGAGTTCAATCAAACTCTCGAATACCTAAAACCAGACGTGCAGGTTGTTGTTGCATTTAGGATGCTTCCCGAGGTGGTATGGAGAATTCCAAACCATGGGACTTTCAACATGCATGCTTCCCTCCTACCCAATTACCGGGGTGCCGCTCCTATTAACTGGGCAATAATAAACCAAGAGAAGAAAACAGGGGTTAGTACTTTTTTCATTGACAACAACATTGACTCGGGCGAGGTTATCATGCAGAAGGAAATTATCATTGACGAAAAAGAAACAGCAGGTACTCTTCACGATAAAGTAATGATCGAGGGGGCGTTATTAATTCTCAAAACCCTGAATGCAATTGCCCAGGGCGATGCCAGGATTACCAAGCAAGCCGAAATTGATTCGGGATGCCTTGAATTGAAAAAAGCCCCAAAAATCTTCAAGGAAACTTGCAAAATTGATTGGAACCAAAGTTGTTTTCAGGCTGAAGCCCTCGTAAGAGGCCTGAGTCCGGCTCCTGGAGCCTTCACGCTGGTCAACTCAAGGGGATTGCAAAAGGTAATGAAAATTTTTGAAGCCGAAGCACGCCAAGAAAGCCATACCCATCAAATAGGATCATTTGTTTCGGTTGATAGAAGTGATTTTGGTTTTGCTGCCGCGGATGGTTTTTTGATTCCTAAAGTTGTTCAACTTGAAGGAAAGAAAGTAATGACATTAAGGGAGCTGTTAAGGGGTAGTCAATTAGTCTGATTCTTCCCCTTTTTTTGCACCTTTAATGCGCTTAAAACCCTTATTTCAGATATTTTTTGACCATTTGTTAACATTTTCCGCATTTTATGAACAAATTAACAAAGTTTTTTTCAAAAAACTTGACAAACCCGTTTAAAATCTTATATTTGCAGAACTTTTGAATAAAAAGAGTGTTTTTAACCCCTTTGTCAAACTAAAACAAAAAAGACATGAACAAAGCAGAACTAATTAATGCAATTGCAGCAGGAGCTGGTTTAACCAAGGCTGATTCAAAAAGAGCGTTGGATGCTACTATTGGAGCCATTTCTGGAGCCCTGAAAAAGGGTGAGAGGGTAAGTTTGGTAGGTTTTGGTTCTTTCTATGTAGCTAAGAGAAACGCACGTACAGGTCGCAACCCACAAACGGGCAAGGAAATTAAAATCGCAGCCAAAAAGGTAGCCAAATTCAAGGCTGGAGCTGGCCTAGCGGTTTAATTACTACCATTTTATTATAGAAAAGCTCCGTTTTCGGGGCTTTTTTTTTAGAATACTCCAATTTGCCAACACAAGTGTATAAATTTTCACCAAACCACGGTAAAGAATGGCCAAGAAAACAACAATTGATTACAATCCTAATCTCACAAGCATTATAACGAACAATATTTTTGGGCTTCCCCATACACCCTCAAAATCCCGATTGGTTTTCATTCCGGTTCCGTGGGATGTTACTGTATCAAACTTTTCTGGAACATCCGAGGGGCCACAAAGGATATTTGATTCTTCGTTTCAAATTGACCTGTTCGATACGTTTGCAACTGACGAATGGAAAAGGGGCATGGCAATGGAGAAAATAGATCCCAAAATTGTTGCCCGGAACAGGCGATTCCGAAAGAGATCAGTCGAGTACATCAAGTTCGTTGAAAATGGTGGGCAGGTTGAAAAAGACAAGAAGCTTCAAAAGACCCTGGAAGAGATTAACGTTGCGTGCGAGGAATTGGGACAACTTATTGAGCTTAAATCTCACATGCACCTGGAACAAGGAAGGATTCCTGTGGTGATAGGCGGAGACCATAGTGTTTCTTACGGATTAATTCGCGCCCTTTCAAAAAGGCAGGCCGGATTTGGAATACTCCAGATAGATGCGCACGCCGATTTGCGCGAAAATTACCAAGGATTTACGTTTTCTCATGCATCGGCAATGTTTAACGCAAAACGGCTAAGGGGGGTGAAGAAAATTGTGCAGGTGGGTGTAAGGGAACTTTGTTACGACGAATACAACTTGATAAAGAAATCACAAAAAACCATATCAACGTTTTTTGATAGAGATGTGCAAAAAAGAATGATAGAGGGTGAACCATGGGCAAAAATTTGCAACGATATTATTGACGAATTACCCGACACCGTTTATATTTCCATGGATGTTGACGGTCTGCAGCCTTCGCTAGCACCAACCACGGGCACCCCTCTTCCCGGTGGCTTGTTTTTTAACCAGGTGCTTTACCTTTTCGAATTGTTGATAAAAAGAGGAAAAACCATTATTGGAGCCGATTTGGTTGAAACCGGACCCGGAAACCTGGATGGAATTATATCAAGTCGGTTACTTTTTAACATGGCCGGTATTATCCTTAAAAGCAACCCAGAATAGCAAATTAGGCCGATTTTCGAGACCTTGAAGAATAGGTGAAACTCTTCGTCGTTGACGAAAGGTACTCCAGGCTAAAATATGTTTTAAAAAAACCGGGTCAGGTATGTATTACCCAGGTTTCCTAATATATCTTGGAAGCGCATATTGTCAGCGCAGTACTTAAGACGAATGATATTCACTTAATTGAATACACTAATCATTAAACAGGCACAACCGGGCAGCAAACCACACAAAGAGTTTTCTATAGTCACCAAACAAGATTGGTCATACCTTCTTAGCCGCAGGCCGGCAAGCCGAAGGTCGTACCCCTCTAAACTTACACCCGCATAAACCTATCGCATTTTACTTGTTGCCGAACCCGAAATATTTGCCGATGAAGCCATGAGCCTTGCAGGTAAATTCATAAATAAACCAATGATTGGCTTCACCCATGATTTCAACATTCGTGTTTTAGCTTGCTACCCCTTACGATTTATGCAAAAAATCAACAATTCCGCAGACCTTAATTGAAAGCCCCATAATTTCGAGAAAGATGAAGTATTACTCGGAATGGCTCCAGAAAAATGTAAATACCTCGAACTTGTTATTGAAAGTTTTGGAAAGTATAGTTAAACCTAAATATTTTTGTCTTTTTACTTATTTTTGCATTGTAGTTTTTTCCTATCGATGATCATTAACATTTAGCTTATGGGAAAAGGTGATTTAAAAACCCGAAGAGGGAAAATTGTTAGGGGAACTTTCGGGAAAACCAGGCCCAAGAAAACAACAAAAAGTCTGGGTTCAAACGATGCATCCCCTGAATGTCAACAAAAGAAAACCAAGAAATAGTTCTTGGTTAATCTCAGAAAAAAGGAGGCTGGATTATCCAGCCTCCTTTTTTTTAAAAACATGCAAGGCTTTTATTGCTTCACAATCTTGCGCGTAACAACTTCGTTGTTAATTCCTACGAGTTTAACCAAGTAAACTCCTGCAGGCAAAAGGCCGGTTTGAACCTCAATTAGCGCATCACCTTGGTTATAAACCCTAATTAATTCTTGGCCGGTGATACTTGTAATTGAAACTTTTTTGAGTTCGGTGGTTCCGTGCAGGAATAATCTTGTTCCAAATGGATTGGGATATATTTTGACTTCTTGGAGGTTAGTTTCCCTTACATTGGTTTCTAAAAGGACACCCAAGGAAACGTTATCATTTACCACCGAAATAGAACCAGTAATTACCGGAAAGTGCAAGTACCTAACCTCGTAAGGATATGTTCCTGGTATAAGGTTTATGTTTGCATGACCAGTGTTGTTGGTATGAATGGTTTGTCCTCCAATTTTGATCTCTGCCTGAAACAGAGGGCCTCCCGAAGTAGCCACATGAAACGTTACTGTAAAAACCCGATGCAAGTTAACTTCAACCACCTTGTTCTGTCCATCGACAATTACCTGGCCAGAGACGGGCTGAAAACCACTTTTTGTAACCACGTAAGTGTAGGTACCGTTTGTCAGGGTAATAGAAGCGGTTCCCTGATTGCTAGAAGCTAACGATGCGTTGTTAATGGCTATTGCGGCCCCTTCAATAGGTGTTTGTCCTGATTTTACATTGAACATCACTGTATATAATTTGTTTAGAACAACTGGGAACTGTGCACCAGCCACTACGTTTACAGTTCCTGATGTTGGTTGAAAGCCAGCCTTTGTTACCGAAAACTGTCTATTACCTGCTTGTATCCCTTGAAGGACTGCAACACCGCTTGCATTGGTCAAGACTTCTGTGCCGTCAACCTTTACCAGCGCACCCTCAACCGGCCCGTCTGGCCCGGTTACAGTAAAGGTAACATCATGAAAGGGTCCGCGGCACGAGACAACCGCCGACCAACCAGCCCTTACATTGACAATATCGCTTATGAAATGGAAAGTTAGGGAACCGTTTGTTGAAGTAAACGGACCAGGGATTGTGGTTCCGCAGAATCTTCCTAACAAGGGGGAACTAGTATTCGGCCCATTGTAAACTAATAATCTGTCGTAATTGCAATTCCAGTGACTTTCAATGTTGAAAGTTAAAAACTCCACCCTTATGTTTGAGTTTTCAATTCCAGGGTGAAAAGTGTAAATAAAACTTTCATTGTTTTGATAGTTCCCATCAGGGCCACCCGAATCAAAAAACGTTGCATTACAGGTGGTTGAAGATCCATTTGTCATAAAAACTGCTCCTTGAGAGGCAAGCAGAACCGAGTTTGATGTAATTTCAGCTCCCACTCCCGACTGATTAACTCCGGCTATGGTGTAAGTGTAATTTCCCATTATTGGCACGGTTGTGTCTAAGAACTGAACACTATTGCCAGGAACATTAAAAACAGTATTACCGGGCCTTCTTGTAATTACGTAGTGGGTGAGAGATGTGGGATCGTAAAATGCATTGTGTTGTCCGCGAGTGGGGGCCGTCCATGTTAACAAACCATCGTTGCCAACCGCGGTTAAAAGGAGATTGCCGACAGGTCCGGGCCTGTCATGACCAACATAACCCGAAATTTCCACCTTTGGACCCTCACCATTTGAGTTTGCTCCCCTAACAACATAAGTGTAAAAGTTGGATGATGATAGGCCTTGATCCGTGAAATTAGCCTGTGCTCCAATTTGGGCGGGAGTTAACGAGTTAATCAAAACCTGGTCTCTATAAATGTTTACGGAGCTTAGTTGGGCTAGCGGAGCACCAGAAAAAGATAATGATGGATTTGTCCAGCTCAAGTTTGCCGATAACTGGCCGTTGGCGGCAGGAAGCAAGGTAAGATTAGTCACTGCTGCCGGGGCGGCTGGGTTGGTGGCGTCTAGTATGGGATCGTAACCATTAATTGCAACAACACCAGTATTATTGGGATCCAACCAAGGTCTCAACACGTTGTTCATTGAAACCCCAAACCTGCCGTACCAGTCGGGTAGAGTGTTTCCACAAGCGGCATACCCTCCGTGCAATTGACCGATAATTCTTCCTTCCGAATCAAAAATTGGCGAGCCACTTGATCCCCCTTCTGTCGTGGTGCCTCCATCCCATGTTATCCTCCAGTGTGATGTTCCAGAATTTGGGGCTCCAAGATAACTTGCACGTGTAACGCCAGAATTCGAAAAGCTAAACTTTTTAATGTCTCCGGCTGGGTGGTGCACCCCGGTGATAAGGCCTGGAATGGCATCGCTTAGGTCGCGGTTCCAGCCAGGGAAATAAACATTAAAATCCAAAGGAATTGGGTTGTTAAATTCTAAAAGCCAAACATCAGAAATTGAGCTTCTAGCCCTTGTTACAGCTCCACTAATTGTGTGCACCACAGGGGGTGCCGTGGGTGGGTTTGCACAGGTGGGGCTTTGCCAGTTGAAAATAAAAACCAATGAACCTTCAGTAGCAAAACAGTGATTGGCACTTAAGAAATATGGCTTACCGTCATTTTCGGTGTTGTTTATCAAGGCTCCCGTGCACCAATCGGCACCGTTTCTGAGTATTTTGGCAACCGACCTTATCTGCTTGCTCCAGGGTTCTGCTGCCGGGCAAGCAACGTTCATATTGCAGGCACCTGAATGTCCGAAGCCTTTGTCGGTAAGTTCGCCCATCCCGCGGTATCCGTGTGTAACTCTAAAAAGGTTAAAGAAACCTTCAAACTCAACCTTTGCCGGTTCGTGGTATTCAACAATTATTGCATCACCAAGAATGGGAGCAGTGGCAAAATAACCATCTTGCTGGTTGTTGTAACTAGTAAATGCTCCTTGAATATTTTTTCCGCAAGGGGTGTAAACAAACAGTTTGGAACCTTCCGGAATGCGAAAATCATCAAAAGCAAGGTTTATTGAAATGGCTCCCTTGCATTCAATTCCCATGCGCCAAAGCTTCGATCCATCCTCAAGTGCTTCCCACTGACCCGAATTCTTTAAGTTAAGATTTACGTGATGATTGTGGCCAAAACGCCAAGGCTGGCCTGGTTGGCCATCACGGATGGCATCTTCCGCCCTAAGGGCTTCGATGTCAAATGTGGGCATCGACTCGAATACAACACCTTGTATAAGCTTCAATTTTTCAAGCTCAATTGCAACCGGTGTACCACCCTGATTTACTTGCGAGTACAAAACAGACGTTGCGCAAAAGAATGCAAAGAAAACAGTGGCAATTGCTCTAAGGGTAAAATTTTTGTTCATGAATAATGGTTTTTGGGTTAAAATTGTTTTACTGTTTTTTTTCAAGTGCTTTCTATTAAGTTGACAGCCAACAAGTAATGCCGCAATATAAGGCTACATAAAAAGGAAGCTTGGCTTAATTCCAATCGAAAGCAGCGGTAAAGGTAGAAAAATAATTAAAACAAAAAACCTCCTTTGTTTTGGTAGTTTTTTTTGATGTAATAGTTTTTTACCGTTGCTTTACCATTTTACGTATGATGGTTTGGTTGCTTGGGCCAACCAGTTTAACCAGATAAATTCCCGCTGATAACCCACCGGTCGGTATTTCCATTGTGTTGGCCCCTTGGTTATCTATTTTTAACACTTCCTGGCCGGTAATGGTCGAAATTGTAACAAACTTAACGTTATGAGTACCTGTGAGATTAATCTTCGAATTAAAAGGGTTTGGAAACAGGGCTACCTCGTTCAAGGTTGGTTCGTAAACACTTGTTTCGATAAGTACCGGCAAGAATTTGTCATCGTCAATCACGTTTAGTGAACCTGAAACCGTTGGAAATTCCAGGTACTTAACCGAATAATTGTAGGTACCGGGTATTAGTGAAAGTGAGCAACGTCCGACACTATTTGTAAGTAGCGTTTGGCCAGCAATTTTTATTTCGGCTTGGAATAGCGGGCCTCCGGATGTTGCCACTTGAAAAGTAACAGTGTACAAGGGCTGAAGATTTATATCCACCTCGACATTCTGGCCATTAACTACAAGCTGGCCGGCAACCTGCTGGAAGCCATTTTTTGTAACCAAGTAAGGATAAGTACCGTTTATCAGATTCACGTATGCTAAACCGTTGCTGTTTGAAACCACGCTACCATTGTTAATATCAATTGAAGCGCCTTCAATCGGATTTTGATTAGATTTGATGGTAAAAGTTGCAATGTACAATGGCAACAGGCTAATATAAACCGGTGCATTTGCCGCAACAACAAAGGTACCAGAGGCAGGCAAAAACCCTATCTTGGTAACATTATAAATCGAAGTACCTGCCTGAAGACCCTGCAAAACAACCATCCCAGAAGCATTAGTTGTGCCCTCTTTATTACCAACCTTAACCAAAGCTCCCTCTACAGGCCCGGATGGGCTGGTAACTGTAAATGTGACATCATGGAATGGCCCGTGACATGAAACCTGTGCAGACCACCCAGAACGAACAACGCTATTGTCACTAATGAAATGGAACGTTAACGGGCCGTTGGTTGAAGTGAAAGGTCCGGGTATTGAGGTACCACAAAAACGACCCAGAAGAGTTGATTGAGTATTTGGGCCGTCATAAACAAGTAATCTATCAAAATTGCAAGTAGATTGGCTTTCCACATCAAAGGTAATGAATTGAACCCTTAACATTGCATCTGCAATGGCTGGATTAAATGTGAGTATCAGGTTTTCTTGGCCGGAATAATTGGCTGATGGCCCACCCGAATCGTAAAATAATGCATTGCAGGTAGTTATTGATCCATTGTGCATATTTACAATCGTTGCTAATTGAGCAGTGAAGAACGACCAAACAGGGCAACCAGCGGCACTGCCCGATCCGTTTTTGGGTACCACCTTCCAAACGTAATTTGAATACTCCTGGATGATAAAATTAAAGCTATTGGTGGCTACCGTGGCTGTAACGGTTTGTGGCAACGACTCCACCCCAATGAATACATCATATTCGACGGCGCCCGGTACAGGGTTCCAACCTAACGTAACCGGGCTTGCATTAACAACCTGACCAATTGGTGGGGTGGGGTTGGTGGCGCAACTTGGCGGAACACTTAAATCAATACAGAAAAAGTCTGCAGCCCATCCTGGTCTTACAACAGAACCATCTGAAGTGAAAACAAAGGTAATTGCCCCTTGTTCGTTTGTGGCCATAACGGTACCTGGCGAAACAGTTCCCATAAACGGGCTTCCAGGAAATTGGGGTGAGGAAGAATTTGGGCCATTGTAAATGAATAATCTATCAAAGGTATTCTCTGTATTGAAAGAGGTAAAATTAAACAATAACCTTGCCTGGGGGTTAGTAGGCATAAAAGTCATGGTTAGGTTCTCGTTGTTTGAATAATCTCCGGACACCCCTCCACTGTCATAAAAACGTCCGATACAGGCCGATACCTGACCGTTTTGCATGTTGAACACAGGAATGAAACCAACAATTATGGTTAAATCTTTGTTCGCTGAATAGTGCCCTGATCTAAGGTCAAGGTTTACCACGGTACTAGTTTCCAGGGGGGTGTTAGCATTGGCAGTAACCGAAAAGGCAGCTGTTGCCGATTGGCCGGCGGGGAGCGAGGTAATGTTTATGGTGGGTGAACCGTTTATGCTCAAAAATGGCGATTGGGTGGTGAGTAATGCCGCAACATTGTTGGCAGCCGAGTTGCCAGCATTAAAAACTTGAATTACGGCGTTGGCAGTTTCTCCTGCATCTAATACACCGGGTATGCCTTGGTTATTATCGTCGATTGTAATTGACCCAATTGACAAAACAGGTGCCTGGGCCTTGATCCTTATGTTTGACGTCCAAACCTTATCGCCACTTGTGATTGTGAGGACAAAAGTGGCTTGATGCTGATTAGGAACATTGTTTGTCAAGGTAAAAGAAAAAGCATCATTTACCGTTGCAGTATTTCCGCTGGCTCCATAAGCAATGTTTCCGAAATGTACTGGCCCCGTGGTTGTGGCCGAGAAGAAATCATCACTACCCGATAGTGTTGCCGTGATATTTGCTCCAAGGTTGGCACCAACATTTTTTAGGGTTAGATTAATAGAAAAACTCTCACCATAATCGGCAAGACCGTTATTATTACCAGATTGGTCATTGATAACGAAATTGTCAACTACAATAAATGGACCCTCCAAAGCTGCTGCCGGAACTTCCATGATGTATGGAATATGCTGTGGCTTGGTAACGACAATCATAACATTTCCACCTTCGAGTATTGGTTGAATTGGCACTGCAACTTCACCTGTAGCACCAACGAAAGCAGCTCCATGCAACACCCCATTTTTCGAAATTCCAACATAAGAACCTGGAAGAGCATTAACAGTATAGGTGCTAAGCCCAATCGGAACTATTGGAAGGTGTGTTACCTGGTTTGTTAATCCTTCCTTTAAATAAATGTAAGTTGACGGGTCTCCAAATGTGTGGTATGCCTGCCAGTAGTAGAGAGCGCTTTGATGAGTGGGCCAATTATTGGCTGCCGCTGTTGTAATTGCCAGGTTTCCCACAAATTTAAGGGCAGCGACCGACAGGTAGTCCGAAACAAAAGGTGCGTCGTATGCACCCACCGTGGTTTGGGCAACGGTAGGCACGTATCCATCGTTTTGTCCTACTATGGGGAATGCCCCTACGGCCCAGTAGAAATCATTAAACCAGTGAGTATTGGGAGCCGAGCCAATATAAGCCACCGCTCCCTTGTTTTGGGCGCGTACCCAGGCCTCCCCTATTGATTCAGGGTTGCTAAACAATGAGCTTTTGCAGCAGTTGCCAATAGCTAGCGGGTATTTGCCGGTGTTTGTCATTGCATGAACCATGGCAGTGGTAAGCGTTGGGTCGGCCCACGAGGTGGGTGAGCAGTGAGCGGTGAAGTTTATCAAGCTCACCGATATTCTCGCATTATCGTAGCATCCTGCATACCCAGGGCTATTGTTTGGGTTGTTTGGATCGTTAGCCACGCCGTAGCCCCATACCGTGGCAAAACCGTTGGCAGCATTAAAATAATTTGCGGTACCGTATTTTACGGTAGGTTGACCAATTCTAGGATTCCAGGTTGCATCCTGGCCGGCAATCAATGTAACATTATTCAAGTAAGTTGGATCGGCAAACTCGTATCTTTGATAGTACAAAATCTTGTCAATCTGGTTTTGCAATTCTTGTACGTTGCGTGCCGAGAGGCGGCCGTAGTACATTTCGGGAAACATGTCACCATCAACAGAGGCATAATAGAGGTCGGTTACCGAATTGGTGGCACTTCCGTTTGCAGATGCTGGCATTGTGGCCGGGTCACCAACCATAATAACAAATGTGGGTGCAGGGTTATCGGGGGTGGCGGCATTGTAAATTCCGTGAATAAAGTTTCTAATGGCCGTTACTGTTGTTCCGATTACATCAGTATAGCCAACTGTTACATAAATACCCTGCTGGGTTTTCCACTCAATAAACGGTTGCAGGGTTGCCTGAAACATCCTGTTGCTTACAATCACCATTTTAATGGGATTTTTCGTAAGGTCAGGATGTGAATTGTAAAGGTTTTTGCTTGGCAGTCTCGTTTTTAACCTGTTGTAAACTGGCTCGAAATATGGCGAGAATGTTGACGCCTGTGCAATCATGGTTCGCGAAATGTCGGCATTTCTATAATTAATTTCTATTTCCAGATCGTTGTAAACTTCAAGAATTCCTTCAGACGGGTTATATCTGATTGGAGCCACCGTTAGTTGGGCAATCCTTACACCGCGAAGAACACCCAGGATGTCAATTTTTGCGAGTAGCTCCTCATTAAATGATTTGTCGGCATAGGCCTCTGGTTTGAATTCAAATTTCACCTCTGAAGGGTCTTGGTCCTTGCGTAGCATTGGCTGTGCCGGCATAATTAGGTTTGTAACCCCTACCTCGGAGAGCTTGATTGTTGACTTTGAGAACCTCACCACCTCAACATCAACATCTGCCCCGAATGGAATTTCGATCAGGTGCTTGGATGCTGGCAATTTCGGGGTTCCGAATTCGCCCACGTAATGACCACCTTCAAGAAAAAACTCCGTGAAAACTCCTTTTTCGGTTTCAACATTTATTCCTTGAAGGCTTTGAAAGTTAAATTGGAATACCGCTCGATTGAAGTCGCTTTGTTTAACTTCGGTAGAACTTTTCTCGGCAGAAAGGCCGATGGAAATTGGTTGGGCAATAACTGACTGAAAACTGAAAAGGATTGTTAATACGAGAACCAATTTTAATGGTTTGGTGCCTTGGTAAAGTGCTTTCATAAAATGGTTTTTGTGTGCTTGATGATGGGCAAATTTACACAAAAATCGTTATAAAACGAAATTGCACGAAATTTAACTCGAGTACTTTCTAACCAAATTCTTGAAAGCCATACCTCTTTTTTCAAAGTTTTTGAACTCATCATAGCTCGAGGCAGCAGGGGATAAAAGGCATATTTTACCTCTTGGCGTAAAGTCTAGTGCTAATTTAACAGCATTTTCAAAATTTTCGGGCAGTAATATGCTTATGTTGCCAATTGCACTTTTTTTATCCAAGCTTTCATGAATTTTTCTTCCGGCTTGGCCAATTAGGATTAGGGTTTTTAAATTGGTATCGGGTAGAAAATCGGCCAAGGGTTTGTAATCAATCCCACGGTCAAACCCTCCGGCAATAAGGGTTGAAGTTTCGGGGAAGGCCTTAAGTGCCTCGATGGTTGCCTGGGGAATGGTCGAAATTGAATCGTTGTAAAAATGTATTCCCCGAGCTTCACCCACGTACTCGAGTCTATGGGGCAGCCCCTTGAAAGAAGAAACTCCTGTTTTAATGGCATCGGGGTTCAGACCACACAAAATTGCCACCAGGGCAGCGGCCGAAACATTTTTTAGATTATGCCTGCCGGGGATTTTTATCATTTTTGCCAAGCCTTCAATTATTTGCCTATTGTTCGCGATATCAATAACAAAATCATCGCCTGCAAAAAAAAAGGATTCCTTTTTCTTGTCATTTGTTCCAATAAACAGGATTGTTCCATCCAGGGTTAGGCTATTAATTAAATTCAAAACATCATGGTTGGATATATCGGTGATGAAAAAGTCATTTTTTGATTGAAACTTGGCAATATTTGCCTTTGCCAAGTGGTAATCGAAATACGAACGGTAGTGGTCGAGATGTTCTTGAAAAAGATTTAGCAAAACCGAAATACGTGGAGAAGTCGAACAATTTTCGAGTTGGTGACTGCTTAATTCCAAAACAATAATCGAGTCTGGGGTTACTTGGTTTATGATTTCGAAAGGCGGGACCCCAATGTTTCCTGCCAAAAACGATTTACGCCCCGCAGAAATCAAGATATGATGCAAAAGGCTCGAGGTGGTGCTCTTGCCTTTAGTTCCGGTTATACCTACAACTTGGTCTCTGTAAAGCCTCAAAAACAGGTCTGCTTGAGAATAAATTTGCCCTTTGTACCCAAAATTTTCAAGCACCATTGTTGGAATGCCAGGGGATTTTACAATTAAGTCGGTTTCGGACAGTTTTTCAAGATAATTTTCACCCGTGAAAGTTTTCACGTTGGCATCGGCAGCAAGAATATTTTTCTTTTCTGCTGACAATTCAGACTTATCCAGTATCATCATTTGCGATCCGGGAACGTATTTTCTGATGGTTTTGTAGGTTGAGATACCCTCGCGGCCAAAACCCAAAATTCCAATCCTTTGGTGGGCAAATAGGTCAGCAAAAAACTGTTCAATCATTGGTTTATTTTTATACGTGGTTTGACTTGATTGAAACGCAGATGTAATTATTGTTCATGATGCTTTAGTTTTTGCCTTGTCAATTTTTCCGCTTTCAAGGTAATGGAATTCGGGCTTGAAAATTACTTTTCGTGGTATTTCAGCTTTTTCAAGCAATGAGCCAAATTGTTTGCCAAGATAATCAAGGTCAAAATCATCGGCTTTTGCTTGGATGTAAAGCACCGGGTTTTGACCTGCCAGTGGATTGTCTTCGGCACCGATGAAAAACGGAACGCTCAATACTTGCTCAAGTTTTCTTTCGATCAGGGCAGGATGGAGTTTGTTTCCGGCACTGATAATTGCTTCGTCATACCGTCCTAAAATCTTGAACTTATTACCTTTTAAAATTGCAATGTCGTTTGTAACAACTTTTTCAGGTGCCAATTTTGGAGCCTCGATTACAATGCAACCCCTATCGTCGAGTTCAATTAAAACACCGGGTAAGGGTTTAAACCATTCGCTTCTGCCGGGTCCATTTATCTTTCTCAACGCCACGTGCGAAAGGGTTTCGGTCATTGCATAAGTGTGCCAGCAATTAGTTTTCACTCCTTGCAGTTGGCTCTCCAAGGCGCTTGAAATGGACGAACCACCAATTATTAACTTCTGAATCTTTTGGAGTTGTTTTGGGTCTTTCTTCAACATGTTGGATACTTGGAGTGGTACCATTGCGGCAAAATTAACCATTTGGTTTACTCCGTCAAGGGGATATCCAAAATCTTTGGAGATGATTAAGTTTAGCTTAAGTTCTATTGCCCTAACAATCATCATTTTACCGGCAACAAAATCGGGAGAAAGGCAAAGAAGCGCGGTATGGTTCTCTTTGAGATTAAAGAGCCGGCCGGTCATCATGGCACTTGCCACCATGTTGCTTTTTGCAACAAAAATCTCTTTTGGTTTACCTGTCGATCCCGAAGTTTGGAGTCTTAAAGTTGGCCACTTGTCGGCCCACTCTGCTAAAAATCGATTAACCTTTGCCTTGATTGAACCATCTCCTTCAGAGAGCGAACTAACCCCTTGCGCCACCTTTTCAAGCAATAGTATTTCTCCGTTAATGATAATTATTTTCTTGTTTGGCAATAGCATTTCCTTAAATTAATTGGTAGTAACATATTATCAAAACGACTATTTACTGGCACCCTGATTATGCAGGTACGCCATCAAGATAATTTAAACTATACATTAATTTCCCATTCAATTTCTGGAAAATGAAACAGTTTTCCGTTTGAAACAGTTAGAGGCGATTGGAAATTGTTTGTGTAAAGTTGTCCGGTTCCAAGACCTTGTATTGTGCTAGGGTTTTTATTAGAAATCCACTGGGCAATTGCATTAAGCCCCACGTTTGACTCAAGTGCCGATGTTACCCACCAACCCATCTTCAGTTCTTTGGCAAGGTAAATCCAATCTTCGGCCTCACCCAAACCGCCCAACAGGCTAGGTTTTAGAATGAGGTATGAGGGAGCAATCAACTCCAAAATTTCTTTTTTCTTGTTGTTGGCCACAACACCGATTAGTTCTTCGTCAAGTGCAACGGGTATTGGACTTGTTTTGCAAAGCTCCGCCATTTGTGCAATTTGGCCTTGCTTTATGGGTTGTTCTATTGAGTGAATGTTAAAATCAGATAGGGTTTTTAGCTTTTGTAAGGCTTCTTCAGTTTTGAAAGCACCATTAGCATCCAATCTTATTTCAAGGTTTTCGTTTTTGAATTCTTCACGTATGTATCTGATCAAATCAACTTCTTGATCAAAATCAATTGCCCCAACCTTTAACTTTAGGCAATCAAATCCCTGTTCCACCTTTTCAATGATTTGCTTCTTCATTTCCGACTTACTTCCCATCCATATCAAGCCGTTTATGGGCAAACCTCGCTCTCCGGCAAGAAAGTCATTTTCATGAAAAACTCGTTTACCTCCGGCCATAAAATCGTTTAGGGCGGTCTGTAAACCAAACTTGATAGCTGGAAACAAACGACTTCTGTATTCCATCCAATATTCGTGCAAGTTTATTGACTCGCAAACAGCATTTAGTTCGTTTTCAATTTTATCAAAGGGGTCGGGGCTTAAACCTGGAATTATGCTGCACTCTCCAATTCCGCAAGTCTCCGGGTTTTTATCATCAAAAATGAAAATCAGCCAAGAATCCTTGTAAAGCAGCACACCTCGCGATGTTGTTGCAGGCTTGCGGAAGAAAATTCTGTAATACTTCCAGGTTGCCTTAAGCATTTTTATATATTTATTAAAATTATGTAAACCACTGTGAGCAACAAGGTTTTAATGGCCAGCTTGCGCAGAAATGGGTCGAGAAATTTTTCACATTTCGATTTTTTAATATCAATTAGGTCGGCGAGAAAAAGTGGAAGAACAATTAAAAAGCCAAGGCCAATTAAGTTACGACTACCAATAAAGAGGTAGAGCAAAAGCAAAGGAAAAGGTATCAAAATCAATGCAGCCTGAAATGTCCTTGCCCTATCAAGTCCTAACCGTGATGCAATTGTTCGCTTGTTGTTGGCAATGTCGTTTTCGATGTCGCGCATGTTGTTTATGTTAAGTACACCTGCAGAAAGCAATCCCATTGCCGATGCGGGCAAAAGAACGGGCCATTCCCAGAAACCAACTGATAGGTAAAAGGTTCCGCCAACGGCCACAATGCCGAAAAACAAGAATACGAAAACTTCACCAAATCCCTTGTAGCCATAAGGGTTGTTTCCAACGGTGTAGAGTATTGCAGCCAGGATTGCCATTAATCCCAAAGCCACGAAAACCATTTTTGCCACGGCCGTTACTTGCGAAACTGCAAATATTAACACCAGGCCGTTTATCAAGGCAATGACTGAAAAAACAACTATTGCCGCTTTCATTTGCTTCGAAGAAATGGCCCCACTTTGAACCGACCGTGTGGGTCCTACTCTTTTTCTGTTGTCAACGCCAGAGGTAAAGTCGCCGTAATCGTTGGCAAAATTAGATAGTATTTGCAAAAACAAAGTAGTTAATGCCGCACAAATCACGGCCAAATAGTTGAAACTTTCTTGCGAAAGGGCAAGCCCCCCTCCCATGAATATTGATGCAAGTGCCAAAGGCAAGGTACGCAGTCGGGCAGCTTTTATCCAAGAGGCGAGTGAAGGCATTTGGTTGGACGGATTATGTTTTGACAGGTTGCTCCTCGACTTTGCTCAATTTTAAATTTGCAGGGCAGTTGTGTGGTTTATAGTATTCAAGAGTTTATAATCTACTTCTGCCGACAATCTTTTTATCAAACATCATGGAAATTTCGGGTACTTGTGAAAGTCCGGGTCACGTTTCTCAAGAAATGCATGCTTGCCTTCCTGGGCTTCTTCGGTCATGTAATAGAGCAATGTTGCGTTTCCGGCAAATTCCTGCAATCCAACCTGCCCGTCAAGTTCGGCGTTAAGTCCCAACTTTAGCATTCGCAAGGCCATTGGGCTGCGTTTGTGGATTATTTGGCACCATTCAATGGTTGCGTCTTCAAGTTTTTCAAGAGGAACGACCTTGTTGACCAAACCCATTTCAAGTGCCTCTCTTGCTGAATAAAACTGATTTAAAAACCAAATTTCTCGAGCTTTTTTTTGCCCCACAATGCTTGCAAGGTAGCTGCTTCCGAGCCCGGCATCAAAACTGCCAACTTTCGGACCAACTTGTCCAAACCGGGCATTTTCAGATGCAACCGTAAGATCGCATATCACGTGTAAAACGTGGCCTCCACCCACAGCCCAACCATTTACCATTGCAATAACTGGTTTTGGCATTGACCTTATGCGCCGTTGCACATCCAAAACATTCAGGCGTGGTATTCCCTCATCGTCTATGTAGCCGCCGTGTCCCTTTACTTGTTGGTCGCCGCCACTGCAAAAAGCCTTGTCGCCCTCGCCTGTAATTACAATGGTGTAAATATCTTGTCGTTCGCGGCAAATATCAAGGGCATCGGCCATTTCGAAGGTTGTGGCTGGCCTGAATGCATTTTGAACCTCAGGCCGGTTAATGGTTATCTTGGCAGTGTTGCTAAAAATTTCAAAACGAATATCCTTGTATTTCTTGAGATTTTCCCAATTGCGTTTTTCCGACATGTTTAAAATGTTAAATTTTGTAAGTTATCGAAGTTCGTGTCAAAATTAGCAAAAAAAGTTTAATCCTGGTATCCCAAATCATGGTACATCTATTCTCCTGATGACCTTTAAAAGCAAAAACCAGTCTTCCGTTGTGATTTCGATTTGACGGGCTTTGGATTGACTTTCGATTCTCGCGGCAGATGTGGTGCCTATAACCGGAATAATTCCTGACGGGTGTTTTAGGAGCCAAGCCAAAAGCAGGGCATCGGCATTACACGAGTATTTATGGGTTAATTCTCGAAAAATGGTTGAAACTTCTGCTATTTCCAGCAAACCCTCCTGAAAAAAGGTTCCTAATGGTTTCCAGGCCATCGGAACAATCCCGTTGGTTTCCATGTAATCAAGCAAATCGCCGAAAAGATGGTCGGGCTTTGTTGCCGATACCTCTATCTGGTTGTACTTTATGGGCAACTGCCTTGCTAAAAGGCCGATTTTTGAGGCGCCAAAGTTCGAAACTCCAAAAGACTTAATTGTTTCGTTCTCGATTAGAGGATTGATCACGTGGGCGATTTCACTCACGTTCATTAGTGGACTTGGCCTGTGAAGCAAATAAAGGTCGATGTACTCCGTTTTTAGGTTTCTCAAAGAGTTTTCGAGCGATTGCTTAAGTTCTTTGCTCGAATAATCGTAGTGTTTTACCCTGTATGAATTGTTTCCGCAAGGATACTGGATGCCGCATTTCGTGACAAATTGAACCTTATCTCGCGGAATTCCGGTAAGCTGAAATGCCTTGCCAAAATCTTTTTCGGTTGTGTACGCGCCATATATTGCAGCGTGGTCAAATGAGGTAAGTCCAAGCTCGCAGGATTTTTCAATTAATCTAGCAATTTGCACACTGGAGTAATTGGCGCCCCATCGGCCCCACTTCATCGTTCCTATTACTATTTTTGAGAGCACCTTTTGAAAGTTAGAATTTAAAAGTGAGAAGTCGAAAGTAAAAGGTTGAAAGTCAAAAGTTAAAAACCTAAAGCCAAAATCCATTTTGCAAACTAAAGGACACCAAGCAAAGTCGCTCAAAGGGCACAAAGTCAAAAGCTAATCCGTGATAATCCGTTAAATTCGGGTAATCCGCGTTTCAATCTATTCGTAGTTTTAATCAACCATTTTCAAGTTTGCAAAGTAATCTTTAAGCACCTTGGCGTTACCTTCGGCAGGCGTAAAAACTTCAAGGACCAGAGGTTCGTTGGGGTCGAGAAAAAGCCTATCAAGCGAGGTTTGCAATGACATTAAATCATTGGCGTGTAAATACTTTAGGCCAAAAGTTTCAACAATTCCTTTAATCGATATGTTGTGGCTGGCCTCGAAGTGTTTTTCGAGCAACCCGGTTGATTCGGGACCATCCAGTATTCGGAAAATTCCTCCACCCCCGTTGTTTAAAACGATAACCTTTAGGTTTTGTGGGTAATGCTTGTTCCACAAGGCATTTGAGTCGTAAAAAAAGGCAAGATCGCCCGTAATAAACAATGTAGGCTTTCCAGATGCCAGGGCTGCTCCAACCGCAGTAGAAAAACTGCCATCAATGCCACTCACCCCGCGATTGGAGTAAACATCAAATTCATTTTTGTAGTCGAAAAGTTGCGCGTACCTAACCACGGTGCTGTTTGCTAAATGTAGGTCGTAACCGTGGGTGAGGTTTTCAATTACCGTTTCAAAAACCTTTAAGTCAGAATAAGGGCAATATTCCATAAACTTGCCATGCCTTGCCTTTACTTTCCCCGAAAGGTTTAACCAAAAATCTAGAAATACCTTGTTTTTACTTGAAACAAAGGGCAAAATTTGCGAGAAAAACTCACCCGGGGTTATCGGAATTGACATTTCCAGCCTTCCGTAAGTGTCCATTTGCAGCTGACCGACATCAACGTGCCAATGCGATTTTGGTTTGGCGTTTCTCAACCATACTTTTATCTTTTTTGACAAAACAGATGTTCCACAAGTAACAAGCAAATCGGGAACCAATGCCGAATCGCTTGATTCGTTGGCTTCCAGGCACCTGTCAATCCATGAAATGAACTCCTCACCGTGAAGGTTGCTGGTGGTTTCTGACAAGACTACTGCCCCTTTATCATTAACAAACTGCTTCAAAATTGTTTCTAAATTTTTATCGGGATTCGACTGCCCTACAAGAATCATGACTTTAGCTGACTGGTCAAATCTTTCAGATAATAGTTGCACCTGATCGGGCTTAAGAGATCTATTGACTGCAGGAACTTTGAAATCTTTTGGCTCGAACTCTAACGGTTCAGTGGTACCGTAAAGCGGCTCTGAAAGCGGAATATTCAAGTGCACCGGAGCAAATACCGGATTTGTGCACAAGTTGAGGGCTTCGGAGCAAATTCGGCTGGCAGCGATTAATTGACTTGGTGTGGTTGCAACCTCTGGCAAGATAAGAGTTTTTCTGGTGAAATTCGAGAAAATGCCTGGTTGCCTTATGGTTTGACCAAAGCCTTGATCAACCATTTCTGGTGGCCTGTCCGCAGTTAACACCAAAAGAGGAATCCGCTGGTAATATGCTTCGGCTATTGCTGGCGCGAGGTTTAGTGCAGCAGATCCAGAGGTGCAAGTAATTGCCACGGGCTTTCGGGTTTGCTGGGCAATTCCGAGAGCAAAAAAACCAGCGCTGCGCTCGTCCACCACGTTGTAGCAGGAAAATTTCTTGTCGTTACCGAAAAGGTTAATAATTGGCGCATTGCGCGACCCAGGCGATACAACCACCTGCGTAATGCCGCGTTTGGCCATAAGGCTGCTCAATATTTTAAGGCTGTTGCGATTTTGATGCATGTCAGCATTGCTGTTCTATAATCAGTAAGAGTGTTTGCGCTTTGAGGTTGGTTTCATCCCATTCGGACTCTGCACTTGAATCTGGGGTAATTCCACCACCCACAAAAATAGAGGCTTTTTGATTAACCACGGCCATACACCTTAAATTTACAAACAAGTTTACGGAAGTTTTGTTGGAAACCGGCCCAAGAAATCCGCTATAATATGCCCTGTTGTGTGGCTCAATGCTTTGGATAATTTGAAGGGCCCTTTTTGGTGGCAGTCCACAAACTGCAGGTGTTGGATGAAGTTTTAAAGCAAGATTTATTGGGCTTTCGTCAAATGGTAAATCAAAAGAAAAAAGTTTCTGTAAGTGCTTGACAGGGCCAGCATTCCTGACTTCTAGTTTATGTTTAGTTAGGTTCTTTACATTGCTGTATTCCAATATTTTAACAATGTAATCAGTAACCAATTCCTGTTCGTGCAATTCTTTTTGAGAGAACTCCGTTGTATTTTCTTTTTGCCCAGAGTTGTGAGCAACGGTACCGGCAAGCGACATTGTTTCACATTTTCCTGATAAAGATGTTAGAAGGGTTTCTGGTGTTGCTCCAACCCAGATTTGGCCGTTTCCAATGTTAAAAATATAAACAAAGGCCGATGGATTGGCATTGCAGAGTTGAGCAAACAATCTGCCAAAATTAAAGTTTTTTGACAGGGGCCTATTAATTATGCGCGAAAAAACAACTTTTTCAATTTCGTTTGATTTGCAAGAGTTGATAAGCTGATTGGCCAAAAGGTTATACTGTGCCTCTGACTGCTCGGTAAAACAGCTACTAAAGTCAGCATTCAGGCTCCGTTTAGGAATTAAAGCATGGTTTGGGCAATCGAAATCCCACCCCTCGAATCGCTCTCCTTCGAAAAAAAACAGGGCGGGAAACCTGTCACTTACTGCGAACGGATGAATTAAGAAACCACTTGCCTCCCGAATACTTTCAGGATTATCAAAGACCACAACTTTTGAAGTTTTCATGGTAACAGGAAACTGGCTATCTGGTAGGCGATAACTAACAAAAGGGCTGTCTGCCTCTATTGTTTTTTTTATGAAATCTTCCAAATTCATGAACACCAAAAGGCTTTATTGTTTGGTTACTATGAAGTTTGTTACCCTAACTGTAGAAACAAGCTGGTTGGCCTCGTCAAAAACATCAACATTCCAAACGTGGGTGTTGTTGCCTTTATGGACAACGGTAGCCTTTGCAACCACTCGTCTCGAGTTACATGCACGTACGTGGTTGGCGTTCAATTGAGCGCCCCTGACTTCTGAAACAGACGGGTCAACAAGCAACCAAGATCCCAAACCTGCAATGGTTTCGGCAAGTGCAATGCTGGCACCACCGTGCAGGATTCCGGCAGGTTGTTTGGTGCGATGATCAACCGGCATGGTGGCGGTAACGTAGCCTTGTCCAATTTCGGTGTACTCTATTCCTAGGCTTTCCATAAGGGTGCCCGTGTTGAGGGTGTTAAGTTGTTCGAGGGTGAATTGCATGGTATTTATATTTTGAAATAAGCTATTGCACAAAGTTACTCAAAGAAAAATCTCAAAGTTCCACAAAGAAAACCACAAAAAGGGCTTATCGAAGTCAAAACAAGTAATAGAAAGAAATCAAATTACAACCCGCTTTATTCCTTTTTTCAATGAAGTAACTTGAAAATTCAACGATAACCCAAGTTTATAACCACCTAATCCAAGGTATGTCAAAACTTGCGCAGTATGGACATCAGTAAATGCTTCAACCGTCTTTATCTCAACTACCACTTTATCATTTACCAGCAAATCAATGCGATACCCATGATCAAGTTTAACATCTGTGTAAACAATTGGCATTGGTTTTTCTTTAACCACATTATGCCCTTTGCTCTTCAATTCAAAATTTAGACATTCTTGAAAGGCGGATTCAAGCAGGCCGGACCCTAGCATCCCGCGAACATCAATAGCACAACCAATTATTTTATTGGACAACTCATTTTCGTTCATATCGGGGACATTATTGGTTTGGAGCGAAATTTTAAAAGCATTCTAAACACATTAAGATTAAGATTTTGCTGCAAACTATTTTGTGTTTTTTGTGAATCCTTTGTGTTCCTTTGTGCAATAGCTATTTTATTTTCCACAACCTTCGAAGGTAGCAAAAAGTTCAAAATCAGTTGCCGAAGTAATGGTTACATTTGCAAATTCGCCCACTTTAATACAAGGATGAAACGAAACCAGCACCTCGTTGTCAACTTCCGGTGAATCGAACTCGGTGCGGCCCGTGAAATATTCCCCTTCAAGCCTGTCGATTATCACCTTGAATGTCTGCCCGATTTTCTGCTGATTCAACTCCGCCGATATTTTGCGCTGCATCTCCATCAATTGATTGGCACGGCGTTGTTTTTCCTTTTCAGGAACATCATCGGGCAGTTCATAGGCCCTCGTGCCCTCTTCGGGCGAATAGGTAAAAACACCCAGCCTATCAAACTTAACCAACGCCACAAAATCCATGAGTTCCTTAAATTGTTCCTTTGTTTCACCAGGGAAACCCAACATAAGTGTTGTTCGCAGGGCTATTCCCGGTACCTGCTGCTTGAATTTTTCCAAGAGGCCCAAAGTCATGGCTTTATCGTGTCCCCGGCGCATATCGCTCAAAATCTTGTCGTTGATGTGTTGTAGGGGTATGTCAACGTACTTGCAGATTTTCGGATTGGTTGCCATTATGTTTATTACGTCCTCCGGGAAGTTTTTCGGGTAAGCATAATGAAGCCTAATCCATTCTATGCCATCAATTTCACTTATTTGTTGGAGCAGAGGCGCAAGCAACGATTTCTTTTCCAAATCATAACCATAATAGGTCAAGTCCTGGGCAATAAGGAGCAATTCCTTAACCCCCTTTCTTGCCAGTTGGGTTGCCTCGGCAACAAGGCTTTCGATGGTTCGCGATTTGGCTTCGCCCCTAATCAATGGAATGGCGCAGAAAGAACAAGTGCGATCGCAACCCTCCGAAATTTTCAAGTAGGCAAAATGGCCAGGCGATATCAAGAACCTTTCGCCAATTTGGTTGTGGGGCTTGTTAGCGAAATGCTTCAAAATGTCTTCTAATCCACGAGCGCCAAACCAAAAATCCACCTCCGGAATTTCGGCCTTTAGCTCATCCATATACCTCTGAGATAGGCATCCCAAAACAACTAGTTCTTTTACTTGTCCCTCTTGCCGCGCCCTTGCATACTGCAAAATGGTTTCAATGCTTTCTTCCTTGGCATCCTTTATGAAGCCACAAGTATTGATCACGACAATATCGGCGGGTTCAGCGGAATCGTGCATTATTTTAAAATCAATTTCGGAAAGTTGGCCCAGAAAATGTTCGGAGTCAACCAAATTTTTCGAACATCCGAGAGTTATGAGGTTTAGAGAGGTAGGCATTAATTAAGTGAAAAGTGAATAGTGGTTGAGAGGTTTAGAGGTTTAGAGGTTGAGGGGTCGAGAATTTTAGAGGCTTGGGGCAAAAAGCCAATAGGCAATGCCTAACAGCCATTACCTATCAGCAAACAACGAATCGACAAATGCTTCACGGTTGAAAAGTTGCAGGTCGGTGATTTTCTCACCAACGCCGATATATTTTACGGGTATCTGAAACTGGTCGCTTACGCCAATTACAACGCCGCCCTTTGCTGTTCCGTCCAGCTTGGTTATTGCCAGGGCGTTGACTTCGGTGGCCGCGGTAAATTGCTTGGCTTGTTCAAATGCGTTTTGGCCAGTGCTTCCGTCGAGCACCAACAATATTTCGTGGGGCGCATTGCGAATTACTTTCTGCATAACCCTCTTAATCCTCGAAAGCTCGCTCATAAGATTTACCTTGTTGTGAAGTCTACCCGCGGTGTCAATTATTACAACATCCGCATCGTTTTTCAAGGCAAATTGCAAGGTTTCAAAAGCCACGCTCGATGGGTCGGCACCCATACCCCCTTTAACCACTGGAACCCCTGCCCTTTCTGACCAAATTACCAGCTGATCAACGGCGGCAGCCCTGAAAGTGTCGGCAGCCCCAAGTACCACCTTGGCCCCACCCTCCTTGAACCTGTGTGCCAGCTTGCCAATGGTGGTTGTCTTGCCAACGCCATTAACTCCAACGACCATTATTACGTAAGGTCGTTCGCCAATATCTTGAACCAGTTTTTGAGTATCGGTAGAGCTATTTTCGGCAAGGAGTGCGGCTATCTCTTCCTTCAGTATCTTGCTAAGTTCAGAGGTGCCGAAATACTTGTCGCGCCCCACGCGTTGCTCCACCCTTTCGATAATCTTTACGGTTGTGGCAACACCAACATCGGAGCTAATAAGTACCTCCTCAAGGTTGTCAAGCACTTCGTCGTCAACTTTTGACTTGCCAATAACGGCTCGCGAGAGTTTGCCCAAAAACGATTCCCGGGTCTTGTTTAGCCCCTCGTCGAGGTTTTCCTTTTTATCTTTCTTGAAAAAATCAAATAATCCCATGATAATGCAGGGTTTAAATACGGGTGCAAAGGTAACGATTTATGATTAACGATTGGCGGTTGGCAATTTATGATTTATTGAAGTGCGGTGATTGGATTTGTTGATGAGTTCAAATGAACTTTGACAAATTTGGTTAAATGATTGGCCGTTTTGGTCTTGGCAAGCTTAGCGGCTCCCTTTGACCCCTGAGGGCTTGCAGATTAGAATTGACAAGCTTTTGCTGCTGATTGCCTTGCAAACGCTGATAATCGCCGATTACCGAATGTTGCCTCCAGGCTGCATTGCAGAGCCTTGGCTATTGGAGGGCAAGGATCGACCTTCATCAATTTTTCGACCTACATGGGTGGGATGCGCTAGCAAACCAGCCAGCAAGGTACCACCCAAAATCAAAAAACAGGGCAAAACCCGGAAGTGATTTACCGTGGCGCCCAGTTCTGAACAATGGGCAACCATTGCGCAATCATTGGGCTAAAATCGGTCGGGCAGGCAACCAGAAAACTCCTCGCCCAAATCCGCAACATTGTGTTGTGTGGCCAGGGGTAGCGAAAAATTGCAATAATTATCGCAATGGAGCCATAACGCATGGGTACTTGATTGATTTTGTAATTTTTTCCATTGAATTTCCTATTTTTGCAAAACAAATCCCTCAAAATGCATTTGCAAAGGCTTTCGCTGGTAAATTTCCGAAATTATGCCGAATTGTCGGTCGAGTTTTCGCCAAAGTTCAATTGTTTGGGCGGAAAAAACGGCACCGGAAAAACCAACCTACTGGAGGCCATTTACTATCTTTCGTTTTGCAAGAGTTTCTCCAATCCAATTGATACCCAAAATATTATGTTTGGGCAAGAGATGTTCATGATTCAGGGGCAGTATTTAATAAACGGCACTACCGATGAGCTTTATTGTGGCGTAAAGGCACGGCAACGAAAGGTTTTCAAGCGCAACAAAAAGGAGTACGAGCGTTTAATGGACCACATTGGGAGCTTCCCGTTGGTTTTGGTGAGTCCCGGCGACGCTCGCCTAATTGACGAGGGAAGTGAAGAGAGGCGTAAGTTTGTTGACGGTGTTATTTCGCAATATAACAATTCATACTTACACAACCTGATTGATTACAATAGAGCATTAGCGCAGCGCAATGCCCTTCTAAAGATTTTTGCCGAGAGGCGAAGGTTCGACGCAGCTTCTCTAGAAATTTGGGATGAACAATTGGTTGGTCACGGCGAGGTTATTTTTGCAGAGCGCAAAAGATTTTTCGAGGACTTCTTGCCCGTGTTCATGAAATACCACCAAAAACTATCAGGTGGAGCAGAGACCGTAGGAATGACCTATCAAAGTACCCTTTTCGATGGAGATTTTGCAAGCCAAATAGTGGATGAACGCGAAAAAGACCGAATAATGCAACACACCACCGTGGGCATTCACAAAGACGACCTTGTTTTTGAAATTCACCAGGTGCCAGTAAAGAGGTTTGGCAGTCAAGGCCAACAAAAAACCTTCCTCATTGCACTGAAACTTGCGCAGCATGCTTTTATCAGAAACCTCAAGGGATTTAGCCCGATTTTACTGTTTGACGACATTTTTGACAAACTGGACGAAAACCGCGTGGAACATTTAATGACCTTGGTTAGCCAGAACAATTTCGGGCAGGTTTTCGTTACCGATACTCATATTGACAGGCTCAAGAACCTTTTCACAAGAATAAAGGGCGAATCCTTCGTTTTTGAAGTTGAACAGGCCTCCGTAACAAAAAAGGCAACTATTAACAAACAGGCAAATGCTTGACCACAACCAGAAACGAATTGGCGACCTGATCAAGAGTTTAATCAAGGAATTAGGACTTGAAGAAAAGCTTAACGAGGCCAAGATATTTGCAGTATGGGAAAAAAAAATGGGGCCGAGTATAAAGAAGCACACCAAGAAAATAACCTTGAAAAAAAGTACCGTAACAATATATCTAGATTCGCCCGTATTAAGACAAGAGTTCCTGTACGAAAAAACTAGTTTGATAAAAATGTTTAATGAGGAGCTTGGTTTCGAGGGGGTTAAGGATGTGGTTTTGAGGTAATCCTTTTGCCATTAGGGGACTTTTTTGTAGCACAAAGTTTCTCAAAGCATTTCACAAAGTTCCACAAAGTAAGGCAATAAAAGATTAGGAACACAAATGGTTTTTGAGTTTTTCGATTGAGATTTAATAACAAATATGAGAGGTAAGAAAAGGGAGGTTTTTTTAGGTATCGATGTCGGAGGCACCAGCATAAAGGCCGGTCTTTTTGACACCAAATACCATCTACTATCGCGTTTTAGCCTTGCAGTGAGCAAGGACGATAACCCTTCCGATTGTTTTACTACCTTGTTAGATTGGTTAAAGACTCCCGAGGTTTCAAACCAATACAATGTTATTTCTGCCGGAATGGGCTTGCCGGGGTTGTTCGACCAAGATTCAGGTGCTTTGAAAATGGCTCCAAACCTTCCAAAATGGGTTGGTTTCGGGATTAGAACCTTTTTCGAGAAGGAAACTGGATTGAAAATTTTAGTTGATAACGACGCAAATATGGCTGCTCTTGGCGAATACGAGGTTGGCAGTGGCAGTGATTTTGCCAGTATGGTTATGCTTACCCTTGGAACGGGTGTTGGAGGAGCTATAATCGTTGACGGGAAAATGCTCGAGCTAAACGGTTTTTCAAGTGAAATAGGCCACATGATCATAGATATTAACGGTGTGTTGTGTAGCTGTGGCCACCGAGGCTGCCTTGAAACTCTCGCAGCCAAGAATGGTATTATAAGGCTTTTCTACAATACCTTGGAAAAAAACGGTGCGGTAGAAAGCAATTACAAGGATTTAGAACAAATTACTCCACTGCAACTATCCAAATTGGCCCGAGAGGGCGACAAGTTTGCCATGTGTACTTATAGGCAATCGGGCAGGGCCGTTGGAATAGGGATTAGCAACATTCTTAATATTATTAGACTCGATGGTGTTGTAATTGGTGGTGGGATTGCCAATGCCTGGGATGGTTTTTTTCAATCAATAGAACAAACCGTTGCAAAATTAACCTTTGATTTCAACCCCGAAAAAACCAAAATCAAAAAAGCCTCTCTAGGCTCCGATGCCGGGATTATTGGATCAGCAGTAATGGCGAGGAAAGTGAAAAATGAAAAGTGAAAAGTGAAAAGTAAAAAGTAATTGGTGATTGGTGACAAAAAAGAGTTTAAATGTTTTTAAGTTTTATGGTTTAAACGATTAAACATTTCAACCTTGAAACCCTCTTCAATTCGTAATTCTCAATTGTCATTCGTTAATCGTTAATATCTCAATCGTTCCATCTCTCCATCGTTCAATCGTTTCCTCGCTCTCTGCCTTAAGCTCCCAGCACATCCTCTGCCTTAACGACTTTACCGCCCTTCGAAATGATCTCTTGCTTCATTTTTTCGAATCCTTCCGTGTCAATAGGCCTGGTGGCATCATGAATTAAAAAGGTTTCGAAACCTTGCTCAATGGCATCTAGTGCCGTAAACCCCACACAGTAATCGCCCGCCAGGCCCACCAAATATACTCGGGTAACTCCCCTGCCCTTCAGGTATGCTGCAAGCCCCGTGTCCTTTAGTTTTCCATTATCGAAAAAACCACTGTAAGAATCTATTCCCGGATCGGTTCCCTTTCGAAAAATCGCTTCGATTGGGTTTTTATCGAGGAGTTGGGCCAACTCGGCTCCTGCAAAACCCTGCATGCAATGATCAGGCCACAGAACTTGATCCATGCCTCCCAAAACGCCCATGTCGAATGGTTTCGCACCCACGTGAGAAGATGCAAAGCTACCGTGGTTTTCAGGATGCCAATCTTGAGTGGCAACAACAATTTCGAAAATGGGTTGTAACGAATTTATAACTCCTATTATTTGATCGCCCCCGGGTACGGCCAATGCACCACCGGGCAAGAAATCATTTTGAACGTCGATAATTAACAGGGCTTTCATGTAAATTTCTATTTTATGGTTTACGGGGTCGAGGTTCTGTCCTTCACAAGCTTGGCTTTTAAATCAAGTAATTCGGCAGATATTCCAACTTTGTAAATGTGCGGAAAATCGAATCGCTGATGTTCGAGAGGAAGGCTTTTCAATCTTTCCCTCGCCACGGTTTGCAAATCCCCGAGGGTTTTCCTTTCGGAAACGGTTTTTCCGTCTTTAATGTGCCGGACAAACACTTCAGTAGTTTTCAATCCTATAAGCGAAATGTATTTTTCCTTATCCGTGGGGTGAAACATTTTATCTGGCAATGGCTGTCCTTCCAATACAATGCAGTCGGCCTGGAAATATCCATCTTCATCAACAAAACGCAACACCTTTTTCTTTCCGGGAAGGGTAATCTTTTGAACGTTTTCGGAGATTTTTAGCTTTGGAATGCCAGCCGATTCAGAAAGCTTGAAAACCCCATCGAGGGCTCCGTCGGGCCTGCCGATAATCATACTCGTACCAACGCCAAAAATGTCGATGGGGGCGCCTTGCTCGAGCAAGCTCTTAATAACGTACTCGTCGAGTTGGTTTGAAACTACTATCTTAACATAATCCAAACCATTTTTGTCGAGAATAAGGCGGGCTTTTTTGGAAAGGTAAGCCAGGTCGCCGCTATCGAGCCTGATGGCGTTAAGTTTGCGACCAAGTGCTTCAAGTTCCTTTGCAACAGTTATTGCATTTGGAATTCCGCTTGATAGAGTGTTGTAAGTGTCAACCAGCAAAACACACTTATCCGGAAAGGTTTGGGCGTAAGCCCTAAAGGCTTCAAGCTCGGTATCGAAGCTTTCAATAAATGAATGAGCCATTGTTCCGGATGGTGTTATTCCAAAATCGAGTGCAGCCAAAACGTTTGAAGTGCAATTGAATCCGCCAATTATCGAAGCCCGAGTGGCCAGCATTGCTCCTGTGCCCTGTGCGCGTCTCAAACCAAAATCCACAAGTATCCTCTGCCCTGCCGATTGTCTCACACGCGCGGCCTTTGTTGCAATAAGCGATTGGAAGTTAACAAGGTTGAGCAAAGCCGTTTCAATAAGCTGACACTCTAGTATGGTACCTTCCACACGCAAGATCGGTTCGTTCGGAAAAACTACCTCGCCTTCAATCATACCACAGATGCTTCCGCGAAAGCGAAACCCTTCTAGATATTCCAAATACTGCCGATCAAAGCCCTGGCCTTTGAGGTAATCAAAATCTCTTTCCGAAAAACGAAAATCTTCCAGAACTTCAAACAGGGGTTCCAATCCGGCAAGTATCACAAAACCACCCTTGAAAGGGAACTTGCGAAAAAAATAATCGAAGCAAGAGGTGGTTTCGTGCTTGTTTTGTTTAAAATAAGCCTGCCCCATTGTTAGCTGGTAAAGGTCGGTATAGAGGGGGGAAATTTTCATGTGATGAGTGAATGGTTAACGGTTAAGAGTGAAGAACTAAGGCTTTGTTTTCGATTTTAACGGGCCGGTTGACGAGACCAAAATTGATGCTTGTTCTTTGCATTGAAAGGAAGGTTCTCAAACGGGGATTCATTTAAAAAATCAGTGTCATTTAAAATGTTTAACCATTACCCTTTTTCGTTAGCTTCTTTTGGTGCGAAGGTAAATTTATTCACGAAATCAGGTTAACTTGGTTCTGATCGGCTTCCCTTGCCAAGGCATCAATTGCGGTTCCCTACTTTAGCAGTTGTATGGTTATTACGAATTCATTATGTTCCATAACCTGCAACCGACATAATCTAACAACCTCAACAGCAAAATCGCATGACTGTTCTTTTAAGGGTCCAACCTTACGCCCAGATTTCAGGTTAATTTATTCTTTAAACTCTTGGTTCTTAGTTTTTAACTCTTTGCTCTTCACTCTTTGTTCTTAACTTTTAACCACAAAAACCTGCGCTGTCTCGTATTTTACAACGGTTACTTTTTCACCCTTTTCCACGTAGCCGGTAAGAGCCGTGGCATCGTAAACTTCGCCATTGATCTCAACCTTGCCGCTGGGGCGAAGCACCGTAAAGGCAACACCCGATTGGCCAACCAACGCTGCAATCTCACTAATTGCCGAAGTATATCCTTTCTCCTTGCCCTGTTCGGTTTGGAGGGCAAATCCGGCAAACCTCTGGGTTTTGGTAAAAAGCTTTCCTGAAAGCCAAATTGAACCAACTATGGAAAGAAACATGGCGATTAAAACCACCGAAAACGAACCCACTATCTCCTTGGTAGGGATGCCCCTGAAATTGAACCCATCATTTCCGAGCATGGCCAAAACCAACGACATAACCATGAAGGAAATACCAATGACTCCTGCAACCCCAAAACCAGGCAATACAAAAATTTCGACACCAAGAAGTATAATTCCAATCCCGAACAAAATAATTTCCCAATTGGAAGCCAATCCTTCAAGGTAATTTGGAGCGAAAAACAAGGTAGCAGCAATTATTGCAACAAGCAGGGGGAAGCCCACACCCGGCGTTTGGAACTCAAAGTAAACACCGCCAAGGATTAGCATGATCAGCAAACCGCTGATTAAAGGATTAAGTAGAAAAGTAATAATTCTATCAAGAATTGTAAGTCTTAGTTCCATGATAGTGTAATTCTCAATCCCTGCAATGGTTAATACTTCGGAAACGGTTTCTGCCGTGCCTTCACTAAAACCGTGTTTCTTGGCTTCGGAAGCGGTGAATGTAAGAACCTTGCCTTCTTCTATTATTCCCGGAATTTCGATGCTAGGGTCAACCATTGCTTGCGCAATATCGGGGTTGCGTCCCTTTGCTTCGGCAGTTGACCTCATCATGCTACGCATGTACGATTGAAATTTGTCGGCAACCACTTCGCCGGTTTGGTCAACAACAGTGGCGGCACCAATGTTTGCACCGGAGCGCATGTAAATACGGTCGGATGCAATAGAAATCAAGGCTCCTGCAGAGGCCGCGTTGTTGTCAACAAACACGATTACCGGAATTTTTGATTGCATTATTCGAGTGCGTACCGAGTCGGCAATATTAACCATTCCCCCGTAGGTGTTCATGTGTATTAGAATGAAGTCAACCTTGAGGCTATCAGCTTCCTTAAATGCCTTTTGAAGTTTGAACAACACGGGGGGGGCAATATTTTCCTTCATTTCAAATTTGTAAACCATGAAGGTTCTTGTGGGGTCTTTTTCAATAATTTGAGAAATGCGGTCATTCTCTCTGGCAAAACTAATTAAAGAGAAAACCATGATGGAAATGGCCAGAAACGCAAATCGCTTTTTCATGTTGTGGGTTGAATAATCATTTGTGAAACGAAATTAATCAAAAATAAATCAATTGCTGAAAATAAAACAACTCGGCTTTAACAATGTTTGGAAGCCGAGTATTTATTATTAAAAATCATAGGTTTCTGAAACAAAAACCTAAAGGAATTTCTTGGAATCGGCAAGGAATTTTTCCAAACCCAAATCTGTAAGCGGGTGGTTTAGAAGTGCGAGAATTGGCTCGAGCGGACAGGTCACCACGTCGGCACCGGCTTCTGCACACGACACGATATGCCTTGCATGACGGATGCTGGCTGCCAAAACCTGTGTTTCGAACCCATGAATACTGTAAATGTTCACAATTTCGTGAACGAGGGTGAGACCATCAACCGAAACATCGTCAAGACGGCCTATAAAAGGGGAAACGTAGGTTGCTCCGGCTTTGGCGGCAAGAATTGCCTGACCAGGCGAAAAGACCAAAGTGCAGTTGGTTTTTATTCCTTTTTTAGAAAAATACTTGATGGCCTTAATGCCGTCCTTGATCATTGGAACCTTAACAACGATTTGAGGATGAAGCGCGGCCAAGGCTTCGCCTTCGCGCACTATTCCTTCAAAATCGGTTGCAATAACCTCGGCACTAACATCGCCGTCAACAATGTTGCAAATGTCAACGTAATGCTTCATTACGTTTTCGTGCCCGCTTATGCCAACCTTTGCCATTAGCGATGGGTTGGTGGTTACACCATCGAGTATTCCAAGGTCATTTGCTTCCCTTATTTGGTCAAGGTTTGCTGTATCGATGAAAAATTTCATTTTTAAAAGTTTTAAGAGTTTAAATGTTTAAAAAGTTGATACGTAGAGGGTTATTTGGGTTTGCGGTCATTTATGGTAGGTTGCACATGGCAACATTAAGCAAAATTATAGCTCATGGCACAAAGCAGGTGTCGATGGTCTGTTTTTGCAATTTCAATATTGAGTTGTATTTATTACCAATCAACAATCAATCGCCGTTTAGCTTTTTGCCCTTGGCCATAACCACAAAAAAAGGGTAAGCTTAATATCGCACCGCTACGACCGCCTACCCTTGCTACCTTCCGATCCTGGGGGAGTTCAGCGGGAGCTGGTCGTATCAACCTTACCCGGTGCAAAAGTAATACTTTTTTTTCGAAAATATTATTTTTTAATTGAAAGCAAAAGGTAGATAGTCAAAAAGTTAAAAGTCGGTAGTTGATCTGTGTAAATCTTTTCGATTACTGGCGGTTCTGTGATGAAACATTTGGTAGTTTGTGATTAATAAGTTGCTGGTTTTCTATCAAAGGCCCTTTTTTACCACAATTACACGAAGCTGAAGCCACGCAATGAACGCAAAGTCAAGAGTGATTGGTAATTGGTGATTGGTAAAAAAAAAGTTAATTGTTTTAAAGTTCTAAACGATTAAACCTTTCAACCTTAAAACCCTCTTCAAATCGCAATTCGCAATTTTTAATTCTCATTTGTTCATTCTCAATTCTCAATTAAAATTTGCGGTTTTTGGTTAAATTTGCAGAAATCAACATTTGATGAAATTCCAGATAGTTTCTGATTTCGTGCCTACCGGCGATCAACCCGAAGCCATTTCGCAACTGGTTGACGGTCTTAATGCCGGACTTGATTCGCAAACACTTTTGGGGGTTACGGGTTCGGGGAAGACATTTACAATAGCAAATGTTATTGAAAGGGTTCAAAAGCCCACATTGGTTCTTAGCCACAACAAGACTCTTGCAGCACAACTTTACGGTGAATTCAAGCAGTTTTTTCCAGAAAATGCAGTGGAATACTTCGTTTCGTATTACGACTACTACCAGCCGGAGGCCTACATTCCGACCACCAATACATACATTGAAAAAGACCTATCAATAAATGATGAAATTGAGAAATTGCGTCTTAGCGCAACCAGTTCACTTTTGTCGGGTCGCAGGGATGTAATTGTGGTCAGTTCCGTTTCGTGCATTTACGGCATAGGCAACCCTGCCGACTTCAAGGAAAACACGACCAGCCTGAGGGTAGGTGACGTGGTGAGGCGCAACAAGTTCTTGCACCGGCTTGTAGAAAGCCTTTACACGCGCACCAGGGCCGAGTTCAATCGTGGAAACTTCAGGGTGCAGGGCGACACCGTTGACATTTTTCCGGCCTATGCCGACATTGCTTTCAGGGTAGTTTTTTGGGGCGACCAAATTGAAGCCCTGCAAACCATTGATCCTGCAAGCGGCACCAAAACAAACGAAATGGACATGATGACCATTTATCCTGCCAACATTTTCGTCACCAGCAAGGAAAGGATTGGCAGTGCTATAAGGCAAATACAGGATGATTTGTTCAAGCAAGTCGCATTTTTCCGAAACCAAGGGCGCAACCTGGAGGCAAAAAGATTGGAAGACAGGGTGAATTATGACATGGAAATGATTAAAGAGCTTGGCTACTGCTCGGGAATTGAGAATTATTCGAGGTATTTCGACGGACGCGAAATTGGCACTAGACCGTTTTGCCTGCTTGATTTCTTTCCCGATGATTTCTTGATGGTTATAGACGAGAGCCACGCAACGGTGCCACAGGTTAGGGCAATGTACGGAGGCGATTTTTCTCGAAAGTACAATTTGGTTGAGTATGGTTTCAGGCTTCCGGCAGCATTGGACAACAGGCCATTAAAGTTTGAAGAATTCGAGCAGTTCATGCGGCAGGTAATATTTGTTAGCGCAACCCCGGCTGACTTCGAACTTGCCAGAAGCCATGGGGTCGTGGTTGAACAAATTATAAGGCCGACCGGACTTTTGGAGCCGGTGATTGATGTAAGACCAAGTCAAAACCAGATTGACGACTTGCTCGAAGAAATAATTCTGCGCACCGAAAAAGATGAGAGGGTTTTGGTTACCACGCTCACTAAAAGAATGGCCGAGGAGTTAACCAAATATCTTACCAAGGCAAGCGTTAGGGCTCGCTACATACACTCCGATGTTGAAACTTTGGAGAGGGTTGAGATACTTCGTGATTTAAGGTTAGGATTATTTGACGTTTTGGTTGGTGTAAACTTACTGCGCGAGGGTTTAGACTTACCTGAGGTGTCGCTTGTGGCCATTCTGGATGCAGATAAGGAAGGGTTTCTTCGCTCGGAGCGTTCACTTATTCAAACCTCTGGTAGGGCTGCCCGCAATCTTAACAGTAAGGTGATAATGTATGCAGATAAAATTACTAGATCAATGCAGGTTACCATTGACGAGACAAACCGCAAGCGCGAAAAGCAATTAAAGTACAACCAGGAGAACAACATTACCCCGGCTCAAATTAGGAAATCTGTTGAGGCCATTCACGGGCAGTCGCAGGTGGCCGGAATTTCAGGTTCAGTCTCAAAAGCTTACACGGAAAGGGAAATTGCCGATATGGCCGCAGACCCGGTAGTGCAATACATGACAAAGGAACAAATGCAAAAGACCATGATAAAAACCCGCAAGGAAATGGAAAAAGCCGCCAAGGCTCTTGATTTCATCGAAGCAGCCAGGGTTCGAGATGAGCTTTTGGCCCTGGAAAAGTTGTTTGGTGAGAGGTTTTTGTGAAAAAGGGCTGCCAAAATTAGTTGACAGCCCTTTTAGTTTAGAATTTAAGGAATTAAATCACCCCTTGGTCAATCATTGCATCGGCAACTTTGATGAAACCGGCAACGTTGGCACCCTTTACGTAGTTAACGAAACCATCCTCTTCGCGGCCATACTTAACGCAAGCCGCATGAATGTTAATCATAATTTGGTGAAGCTTCTCTTCAACCTCTTTGGCGTTCCAGTTTAGTTTCATGGCATTCTGGGTTTGCTCAAGACCCGAGGTGGCCACACCACCTGCGTTTGATGCCTTGCCTGGAGCATAAAGAACCTTGGCTTTCAAGAAAATTTCCATTGCCTCTGGAGTGCATGGCATATTGGCTCCCTCCGAAATGGCAATTACCCCGTTGTTTACGAGGTTTTGGGCATCTTGACCGTTAAGTTCGTTTTGAATAGCGCACGGGAAAGCAACATCGCACTTGACCTCCCACGGGCGCTTGCCCTCGAAAAACCTGGCATTTGGATACTCGGAAGCGTATGGTTTTACAATGTCTTGGTTGGAAGCTCTAAGTTCTAAAAGATAATCAATCTTGTCACCATTTATTCCGTCGGAATCGTAAACATAACCATCGGGTCCACTAATTGTTACAACCTTTGCACCGAGTTGGGTTGCCTTAATTATGGTTCCCCACGAAACGTTGCCAAAGCCAGAAACGGTGCAAATTTTTCCTTTCATTGAATCGCCCCTGGTTTTTAGCATTTCCTCGGCAAAATATACCGCACCGAAACCTGTGGCTTCCGGGCGAATCAAACTACCACCCCAGTTGCGTCCCTTTCCGGTAAAAACACCATTATGGGTGTTCATAATCTTCTTGTACATACCATACATGTAACCAATTTCGCGACCACCAACGCCAATATCACCCGCAGGAATATCGGTGTCGGGCCCGATGTACCTGTAAAGTTCTGCCATCAGGGCGTGGCAGAATCTCATTACTTCGGCATTTGACTTGCCTTTAGGGTCAAAGTCGCTACCACCTTTTGCACCACCCATCGGAAGTGTAGTGAGTGCATTTTTGAAAGTTTGCTCGAATCCCAAGAATTTAAGGCCACCAAGAGTTACGCTCGGGTGGAAACGCATGCCTCCTTTGTATGGGCCGATGGCGTTGTTGAATTGCACGCGGTAGGCTTTGTTAACTTGCACGTTGCCCTTGTCGTCGAGCCACTCAACCTTGAATGAAATAACCCTATCGGGTTCAACTATCCTATCAAGGATGTTTGCCGCTTGGTACTTGGGGTTTTCTTTAATCAAGTCCTCGATGGTTTCGAGAACCTCTTTCACTGCTTGCAAGAACTCTGGTTGACCGGGGTTTTTTTTGTCCAGGTCGGCCATAAATTTTTCTAAATTCATGATTTAATTGGTTAAATGAGTTAATAAAGGGTAGTTACGAAAAAAATGTTTTGCTAAAACTCGGGGCGAAGTTATAGGTTTTTTTTTGTATTGTGAAAAATTTCACAATAATATTTTAACTTCGGATTATAATTTTGAAAGCATCCTAAAAACAGCCTTTTTGACCCCTGGCGAAAGTGTTTCAATGTACTCTTGGGTGGTATTGGTTTTGATCTCGTTTTTTAGCTCCGGGTGTTTTTTAGCTATTCGATGCAGTGTAAGTAAAGCCCTATACCGAGTAACTGGCTGTCTGGCAATTGACAGCCAAATTCTAGTGCAAATATCAAACAAATTCCCTTCATCCTGCTCGTCCCAATCCATGAATGAAACAATTCGAAGCAGGTCGCGCTGTTGGCCGTCACGGCTCGTTGAAATTGCCCCGATGATTCTTTTCACGTGGTTTTTTATTCTCGGGTCGTTTTCTTCAACTACATCCCCCAAAACCCAAGCCGCCCTCCAACTGAAAGGCTGGTCGTTGCCAATTGCAAGCCCCAAGGCTTCTTCAATATCATGCTGATTGGATTTAAGGTAATGAACAATCTCCTTTTTGCAAAAACCCAGTAGCAATTGTTTGTAGGGAGTCATTTGCCAAGATAAATAAGAAATTAATAATTGTAAACACGGCGAAGCGGGGTTACGACCAAAAGCAGTAATTGCGAATTACAAGCAGAAGTCGGCAGGCAACAAGCAGCATTGGGTTTTGTCAAGTTTTATTGCATCAGGTTTAATCCAAGCAACGAAACCCATGCGTGAACCAAGCGTTATTTGCCCCCTGGAGTAAAAAAGGCCCTTGACTTTCGACCTTCAGTTAACTTGCGGTTTTGAAACAATCCCAACGTTCTTCTTGCCGTCAATTTTAATTATCAAGGGCTTTTCGAACCTTACGTGCCTCACGAGTTCATCTTCGTAAACAGCGGGCAACGAATCCAGGAAATCTACATCATAGCAGCCATCATTTATGAATGGATTAATGGTAAAATACCCAACATTGAAGGAAGTTAGGTTTTGAAAAAAGTGGGTGCCCTGGCTTGGGTCAATTTGAAAATCTTTTAATCCCGATTCGACAATTAGCCTTGCGGCAGAAATTTGGGCCCACTTTACCGGCACCCCTAACCACGGGTCGGACGAGCCCCAACGACCCGGGCCAACCAAGACGTAGTAAGATTTTGTTGCAACAAATTTCCGGTTTAGGTTATCAATTACCACTGCTATATCATTGGTCTTGGCAGGATTAAACAACCGGGGCTTTACATAAATCAGGTCTTTTATGTTTTCGATAACACCATTGCCCAGGGCCATTTTAGCCCCAATTAAGCAGTTTTCGAAGTCAGAATCGGTGACCTCGGTTGGTTTTTTCTCCTGTTCGGCTACTATTGGTCTGATTTGCAAGAAGTTAAAAATTGCATCATTAAATCCTGGCGAATTGCTAAGGTTCACCGCAAATTCTATTTCTACATTAATATTCATTTCTTGTTTGCCCACGCGTAGCAGGGTTTTGATTATTTCGGCAAGCGGAAAGGTTTTGTTGCGGAGCACGTTCGAAAAAGTAACAATTACATTTCCGGAGTCGCAAACCCCATCTCGAATAATTTTGTCATGATAATCGTAGGTGGAGGCAATTTTGTTGAGCGAGCCATCACCCACGGCATCTTTGATTTTCAGGCGAAAAAGGTTGTAAGATTCATCAACGTTTGGAGTGAATTTATTTGGGTCTAAATCAAGGCAAAAGAAATTTTTCTGACTTTGTCGCAGGGCAAGTTCGGGCGTTGAGAGTTGGAGTGCCCTTTCAGGATACTCGGGAGAAAAGCGCAAGGAAGCGGCGCCATCAACAATGGTTTTGCCCAGCCCCAGGGCAATGTTTGCAACGCCATCTTCATACTTTTCGGGTGCAATGGGGTAAAAATTTACCGACCTGGCCACCCCCGAAAAAGTTGGATAGAACCTATTGCCATATTCCGAACCGGTGATTTCCTGAATTACGATGGCCATCTTTTCTTCGTCAATCACGTTTTGGGTGGCTGCAATATACCCCTTGCTTTCCTTGTAAAAAACCGAGGCGTAAACACTTTTTATGGCTTGTTCCAGCTGCAGGTCGCGAATCTTGATGTCGGGATGATTGTTCGGAATCATGTAAGTGGAATATAAACCCGCAAAAGGTTGGTAGTGACTGTCCTCGAGCAAACTGCTTGACCTAACCGCAAGTGGCTTGCCAAAAAAATCAATCGTATCCTTGACGTAATCTTTTAGCCTATTGGGGGTTTTTGCATTCACGAATCTTTTGAGAATTTCATGGTCTGGCTTATCCTTCAACGCAAATTCGTACAGAGAATTGGTTTCCATGAACTCGTCAAAAAGGTCGGTGGTGAGAACCACGGTTCGGGGAATCGCCACGGTTACACCCTCCCACTTGTTGCGCAATTTGTATTTTTTGAGCAAGACATCAACAAAAGCCAACCCTCGGCCTTTGCCGCCAAGCTGCCCATCTCCAAGACGAGTAAAAACTGCATAATCGTCAAACCTGCTTGCTATAACACCTCGCCCCTTCATCTTGCGGTAATTGGTTATAGTATCAATCAAGTAACTCCTTACCTCGTCTATCTGGCCAAAATCATCACGACTCTTATCGGCAAAAAGATTGGCAAGGGCAAAAAGAGCCCGGGCTTTCAGCCATTTCGAAAAATGATTGTTAGAAACATGATACTCAAGGCTATTTCCGGATATTGTGGATAACTTTTCCTGCAAGCTGTTCAAATTATGAGCCCTGTCGAGTTCTTGATTGTTTTGCGGATCCTTGAATACAAAATCACCAAAACCATAGTTCTCCTTTATGTAGGTTTTAAGCTCAAAAAGCAAGTTCTTTGAGTACTTGTTTATAAAGGAGGCCTTGAGGTAAGATATTTCTTGTGGACTCCAATCATCGGATGACTGCAATAAAATGGGTATGTCAGGGTCGTTTTTCCTTATGAATTCGGCAAGTTTGATTCCGGCCCTTTTATCTCGAATTCCGCCTCGCGAATAGCTGATGTCGGAGATTACTCCAAGCAGGTTGTTTTTATACTTTTGGTAAAGTTCTGAAGCTTCTTCGTATGACTTGGCGAGCAGGATTTTTGGCCTGGCACGCATGCGCATTGTTTTGCGGTGTTCGTTAAGCCCTTCTACCATCATTTCGGTGGTTTGCTCGATTATGGCTTTGTAAATGGTGGGCAGGTATGACGAGTAGTACCTTATTGAGTCTTCCACGAGCAAAATTGCTTGAATGCCGCTCACTTCAATATCGTCGTGGGCATTCATCCTATCTTCGAGCAGTTTAATTATTGCAAGCATTAGGCTGGTGTTGCCAAGCCAAGAAAAAACGTAATCGATGCCACTCAAGTCTTCGTTTGAAAGCTTAAGGGAAACTTCCCGGCTAAAGTGGGTAAGTACTACCACCGGAATGTTTGGATGCTTCACCTTCATTCTCCTGCCCATCTCAAAAGCATCAACCTCACCAATGTTTAGCATCGTTACAACAAGGTCTATCTTCTTTGATTCCAGTACCTTGAATGCTTCTTCGGCCGAATTTGCCTTGGTAAACTGTGGTGGATACCTTAGGTTCTTTGATGTGTATTCCAAAAAAATCTTTTCGTTTATGCGACCATCTTCCTCGAGCATGAATGCATCATAGCTGCTGCAAATTAGCAAAACGTTTATGATTCGCTTTTGCATGAGGTTTTCGTGATCTATTTCTTTGAACTCGAAATTATCTGTAGAAAAAAGCTGGTTGTATGTACGCCTTGCTTCCATTATTTTTTATTGTCGAATTAATACAAGCATCAAAAATAGAGCAATTTTTAATTTATTGGCACTTTTGGGGGAAATTTATTGCAATGGATTTTGTAATTTAGCACCCTGATTTGTTTTTTGAGAATTTGTTAAGCCAAATTGATTTAAAATAATCTTTAACAAAAGTGAATAAGCTCTTAACCTCAAACCTAAAATTAGGCATTATTGCCGGAGGCCAGCTTGGCAAGATGCTTATTCAGGAGGCATCCAAGTGGGATATTACAACCTTCGTTTTAGACAATGACGAAGATTGCCCTGCCGGTAAAATTGCCTCGCACTTCTACGGGGGCAGCAATGTTGATTTTGACTCGGTTTACCATTTCGGAAAATTGGTTGACGTGCTTACATACGAACTTGAAAACATTAACATTGAGGCCTTGAAAAAACTTAAGGCAGAGGGTTGTTTTATTGTCCCCGATCCTGTTGTTTTGGAGTTGATACAAGACAAGGGTCTTCAAAAGGATTTTTATGCAAAAAACAACATTCCTGCGGCCAACTACAAAATTTGCAAAACGAAAGATGAAATTATTGAAAGGTTGGAAGCTGGCGAAATAAAATTTCCATTCGTTCAGAAACTAAGGACCGGTGGTTACGACGGGCGCGGAGTTGCAGTTATCAAGAACAAAACTGATTTGATGAATTTGCTCACTGGCGCTTCGGTTATCGAAGAAAAAATTGAAATCGAAAAGGAGATTGCGGTAATCGTTGCACGCAACAAGTCGGGTCAAATCAGGTCTTATCCAGTTGTAGAAATGCTATTCGACTCAAGAGCTCACCTCGTTGACAAACTTTTTTGCCCATCGACAATTACCCCCGAACAAGCCAAACTTGCAGCCGATATTGCATGCCGCATAATAGAATTGCTCGAAATGGAAGGGCTCCTTGCCGTTGAGCTTTTCGTAGATTGCAATGGCAAGGTGCTGGTTAACGAGGTTGCCCCAAGGCCGCATAATAGCGGGCATCATACTATCGAAAGCGTTGCAACATCGCAGTTTGAACAACACCTGCGTGCAATCCTTAACCTGCCCCTGGGACCTACATCGCTCTTATTCCCGTCGGTAATGATAAACATGCTTGGTGCCGAAGGCCACCAAGGCCCGGTTTTTTATGAAGGATTGCTGCAAGGTTTGGCAATAGATGGGGTAAACGTTCACCTTTACGGAAAGAAAATCACAAAACCTTTTCGAAAAATGGGGCACGTAACGGTGGTTGCACCTACGCTTGATCTTGCACTTAAAAAGGCTGAAAAAGTACAGAAACTCCTTAAGGTAAAAACGCTAAAAGGAGTTAAGTAAAACTTGGTTAATGCTTTTTGTTTAACAAATAAGACCGTTTGAATCAGAAAAATTTTTTTAAAAATGAATAAATATTTAGGTATCTTATGCATCTTGTTTCTTTTCCCTTTTAATGTTCATTGTCAATTCAAGTTCGAAAGGGAATACCGAATCAAAAGGAGGGATGTACCCTTGATAGCCCTCTCGTTTGTCGATTCACTGACCTTCGACTCCAGAGTTAGATGGTTTAAGGAGGAGGGTTTGACCAACAATTATTTTGAAGCCAAGGCAACTCTAAACAGAGAAAGATACAGTATAAAATTTGCCGAAAACGGATCTTTCCAAGATGCCGAAATTGAAATTAAGCAAAACAAAATTCCAAAAGACGTTTATTCTAACATTTTAGCTGTTTTTACCAAAAATTACGAGAGATTTAAAATCGAAAAAATCCAGATTCAATACTCTGGCGACAGGGAAGCCGTGTTGAACTTTTTGAGAGAAAACATCAAAAATCAAAACTGTGTTACCATTAATTACGAAGTTGTGATTTCGGTCAGGGTTCGTGGTAAGTTTGTCTCATTGGAATATACTTTTTCCGAATCTGGCGATTTTCTGTTTAGTAAAACAATAATTGAAACCAGAAAAAGCAACATTGATACGGGTCTATGAAAAAGTATTTCTCTATAATTCTTCTATCTATTTCGAGCATTGGTTTTTCGCAAAGCAACCAGCTGGGGTTGTTACCGTCATTAAACCTGCGGAAAAATTTTCCCCTAAATTGGTCTGCCACCATTAGAGTTGAATCAAGGCAATCAGTTTTCAGGGAGGAACTGAAACATGAATATTTGCTCACCGATATTTCATTGGTGGCAACAAAACGAATTACTCCCGACATTACCCTTGGTGGTGGTTATTTGTTGAGGGTTGATGATGATGGCATTTACCACAGAACGATACAACAGCTTGTTTTTTCGAGAAGATTTCCTGAATTTCGAATGGCTCACAGATTCATGACAGATCAAACATTCGGAAATGACGAAAATACCAGATACCGTTTTAGATACAGGATGTCGGCCGAAATACCGTTACAAGGTCAAACTATTGACGTTAAAGAGTTTTTCTTAAGGGCAAACAACGAGTACAATAATTTACTCCACGGAGGCAAATACGACTTGGAAGTTAGATTTGTTGCGTTAGTGGGGTATTCAATATCGCCAAAAAACGAAGTTGAAATGGGCGTTGATTACCGTGTTAGCGGTTTTGTGAGCGGTGCTGCACGAAACAGGGTTTGGCTAAACATCAACTTTTTTCATTGGTTCTAAAACACTACTTACAAATACAAAACAATGCAGTCGTTTAACACTAACTTTATTACCTACAATTCATGAACAAAAACAACAAAATAGCTTGGGTTTTTCCAAAAATAATCCTCGTTGTTGCATTAACTGCCTGGCTTTTTTCTTCCTGTGGAGATGTTAGCAAAAGAGTTAATGAAAAATTAGACGAACTTTCTAAAAAAACCGAGTCTTTAGATTCGCTAATCAAGAACCATATCAACGAAATTATCCCAATTGATTCCCTTACAAAAAAGGGAAGTGAAAGTTTGAACAAAATTGATTCACTAATTAATTAACCATTGAAAAAAGATGGTTCAATTGACAGCAGGAAATCAAATTTTTATAGCAAATCACAATCAATTTTGATCGTAAAATTATTTCAAACAAACACGTAGTTGAACCTGGAAAAATAAAGTGCATGATAAAAACAAGGGTTAGCATTGTTATGGGTTCAGATACTGACCTGCCCGTAATGCAACAAGCAGCCGAAATGCTTGATTTTTTTGGTATTGCATACGAGATTGACATAGTATCTGCGCATCGCACCCCCGAAAAACTTTTCGATTTTTCAGCCAACGCCCACAAGCGCGGTATAGTTGCAATTATTGCCGGTGCGGGCGGTGCTGCACACCTTCCAGGTATGGTCGCTGCATTATCGCCACTACCAGTGATTGGCGTGCCAATAAAGTCGAGCAACTCCATTGATGGCTGGGACTCGGTGCTTTCAATACTTCAGATGCCAAGTGGGGTTCCGGTGGCAACGGTGGCCTTAAACGGTGCCAAAAACGCCGGAATCCTTGCCGCCCAAATAGTGGCTGTAAATGACGGCACCATCCTACAAAAGATAATAGACTACAAGCTTGACCTTAAACAGCAGGTTGTTGCCAAAGCCGAAAAGTTGAAAGGATAGAAAAATCTCAAGGTTGAAAAAGCACTTAACCGTTTTGGCATCGTTTGTTATTATGCTCTGCATTGGCGGTGTGTATGCATGGAGCATTGTTGCCGCCGAACTAATTTCTGGCCATGGCTTCTCGGCCCTCCAATCACAGGTGATTTTTGGTTTTCTTATTGCAATTTTCCCCACTACAATGATAATCGTGGGTAAAATTGGAAACCAAATTAAACATCGGCATATAGGATATATTTCCGGGTTTTTGTTTTGGCTTGGATATTTTTTGGCAAGTAAATCGCAAGGCAATTTCTTGATTGTTTTCGTGGGCCTCGGCGTTATAACCGGGGTTTCCACGGGATTTGGGTATTGGCTATCACTAACATCTCCTGTAAAATGGTTTCCAAAAAACAAGGGGCTAATAACAGGTGTTGCAGCTGCAGGCTTTGGACTCGGTGCGGTGTTCATGTCCGAAATATCGCAAGCTCTCCTGAAAAGTGGTTACAACATAATGGAATTGCTAGGCTTGATGGGAATTTCTTACGGAATTATAATAATTGTTGCATCTAATTTCATTTTCCAAGTTCCAAGTTCACCCTCTGAAACAAGTTTGCCACTAAAACTTTCGGAAACATTTCGGTCAAAAACCTTTAAGAGGCTTTTTCTTGGCATTTTTTTGGGCACCTTTGCGGGGCTCCTCGTGATAGGAAGCTTGAACCTTATAGGCCGTGAAAATGATATTTCCACCGGCAACCTTGTTCACGCCGTGGCCATTTTTGCCATTGCTAATTTCCTTGGAAGGCTTTCATGGGGTATGCTCAGCGATAGAATTGGGGCAAGTTTGAGCATTTTTTTGGCTTTGCTGGTACAATCTATATCAATATTGTCATTGATACTTTTCCCACTGTCAGATGCCACTTTCTGGCTTATTTCTTTTCTTGTTGGGTTTGGATTCGGCGCCAATTTCGTGCTTTTTGCAAGGGAAACTGCACAGGTTTTTGGATTGGACAATATGGGCTCAATTTACCCCTACGTATTTCTGGGCTACGCAATTGCCGGTGTTGCAGGCCCGGCAGCTGGCGGGTTTATTTTTGATATTTCGGGATCGTTTACAATGGCAATACTTCTTGCCAGTTTAATTAGCTTGGCTGGTGGCTTGCTGTTTTTCAAACAATCATTTTTAAGAAGCAAAACATGAGCATTGTCGGGCAAATAGAAATTGCAGCAAAACACATAAAAGAAGGAAGAATTGTTGCTTTTCCAACCGAAACTGTTTACGGGCTAGGGGCAAACGCCTTAAACCCGTTGGCTGTTGCCAAAATATTTGAATTGAAGGAGCGTCCTTCTTTTGACCCGCTCATCGTGCATATTTCAGATTATGCCCAGCTAAACGAAATAACCACTTCCAACGACGAAAGGATTACCAAGATTGCAGAGAAATTCTGGCCTGGACCCTTAACAATGGTGCTGCCCAAAAGCCATGGGGTCCCAAACATTGTCACCTCAGGCCTTCCAACGGTAGGTGTTAGAATGCCAAACCACCAAATTGCACTTGAACTAATACGAATGTCCAACTGCCCCATAGCGGCTCCAAGTGCCAACAAGTTCGGCCGGATTAGTCCCACGACGGCTGCCCATGTGCGAAAGCAGCTCCCAAATGTTGATTTTATCATTGATGGCGGTAAAACTACCGTGGGCATTGAATCAACCATCATAAGATTGACCCGGATAGGCTTTCAAATACTCCGTAACGGAATAATCACACAGGAAGAACTCGAACAAGTGGTACCGTTCGACCACTCAACCCCAATTGAAGCCCTCTCGGCACCGGGAATGTTAAAATCTCACTACAGCCCTAAAAAAAAACTTTTAATAGCCGGAATACAAACCAGCACAATTGACATATCAAGGGCCGGGCTCATTTCATTTACCGGCAAATTGGATTCGGGATTTAAAAAAGTTTTTAGGGTTTCTGATACTGACGATCTTAAAGGATACGCCGTGAATATGTTTGAAGCAATGCACGCATTTGAAGATGACAGTGAAATAGATTTAATTATGGCCGAACCCGTTTGCGAAAAAGGTATTGGCAAGGCCATAATGGACAGGCTGAAAAAGGCCGAATTTGGTTGGAGGCAGTACAAACCAGGAATTACTCGTGCAAACTGCATGTTTTTAACAATGCTTTAAAAAATTCATTTTACTTATATTTGTCCATAAAATTGTTTGAAACCCCTCAACGATAATAATTGTCAAATGCGTGTAAAAAGAATTGCCCCGCTATACGAAGTCAAAACCGAAACCGCTCCCATTGACCTTGCTCTCATTGACCCCATTTTGGAAAAGTACAAGGGGGAGGCCGGAAACCTGATACCCCTGCTTCAGGGCACACAGGAGGCATTGGGGTTCATTCCAAGGGAGGCATTGGTGAAAATTAGCCGGGAAACAGGCATCCCAATTACCGACCTTTACGGTGTGGCAACCTTTTACGCACAATTCAAGCTTGTGCCCAGAGGCAAGTACATTATAAAAATGTGCCACGGTACTGCCTGCCACGTGCAAACCGTGCACGAAGTAACAAACCAATTACTTGATTTTTTGGAAATAAAAGATGGGGAAACAACCGCCAACGGCTTGTTTACCCTCGAAACAGTAGCTTGCCTCGGTTGCTGCTCTCTGGCACCTGTAATGATGATTAACGAAGACACGCACGGAAAGCTCACACCGGCGCAGGGGCTGAAGATTGTGAAGGAAATAAAACGCTCTAATCATTAATGGTTAATGGACAATTGAGAATTACTAATTACGAATTGAAGAGGGTTTCAAGCTTGAAATGTTAATAGCTTAAAACTTTAAAACTTTAAAACTTTAAAACAATTAAACTCTTTTTTTACCAATCACCAATTACTAATCACTCTTGACTTAGCGTTCATTACGTGGCTTTAGCTTCTTGTAATTGTGGTAAAAATGGCTTTTGATTGATGGCTAACGATTCATTAACCGCAGATTAACACCGACCGGCTATTGCCATAATACTTTGAACTCTTAACCAATATGAGCAAAACAACCATTATTGTTGGGCTTGGGAGCTGCGGTATTGCCGCGGGGGCTTCAAAAACATACGCCGAGCTCGAAAGGATCAAAAGTGCCGACAAACTGGATTTCGAGCTTAAAAAAACCAGTTGCGTGGGCATGTGCTTCCGCGAGCCACTGGTTGAGGTCATTGACGAATCTGGAACTTACCTTTACGGAAACGTAGATCCCGAAAGGGTCGACGAAATAATTGACAAGCACGTCAAGAACTTCTCGCCAATTCATGATTACATCGTACATGGCAAGAACCTCCAAACCGCCGATGATGGATTTTTTGAAGGCCAGGTAAAGATTGCCCTGAAAAACTGCGGTTTTATAGACCCGGAGAAAATAGAAGAGTACGAAGCCAACGGCGGCTACGATGCAATACGAATGATAGCCGACGGATCAATTGACCAGGACAGGGTAATACAAATGATAATAGATTCCGGCTTGCGTGGCCGAGGGGGTGGCGGCTTTCCAACCGGAATGAAATGGCGGCTTGCACGCAACGCAAAAAGCGAAAAAAAATACGTTATCTGCAATGCCGACGAGGGCGACCCCGGAGCGTTCATGGACAGGTCAATCCTTGAAGGCGACCCTCATGGAGTGCTCGAAGGGATGATTATTTGCGGATACTCAATAGGAGCTTGCGTGGGCTACATATATTGCAGGGCCGAATACCCGCTGGCAATAAAACGGCTAAACGTTGCAATTGGTCAGGCGCGAGAAAAAGGTTACCTCGGAAAAAACATTTTCGGCATGGTGGGATTTGACTTCGATATAATAATAAAAGAGGGTGCAGGCGCATTCGTTTGTGGAGAGGAAACAGCACTTATTGCTTCTATCGAAGGTAAACGTGGCATGCCGCGCAAACGTCCGCCATTTCCGGCTAACTCGGGCTTGTGGAGGTATCCTACTAACATAAATAACGTTGAAACCTTCGTTAACATTCCGCGAATAATACTTGAAGGCCCTGAAAAATATGCAGCGCTTGGCACCGAAAAAAGCAAGGGAACCAAGGTATTTGCCCTCACGGGAAAAATAAAACGGGGCGGTTTGGTTGAAGTTCCCATGGGAATTAGCATCAAGGATGTGATTTACAAGCTTGGTGGCGGTATAGTTGCCGACAAAAAGTTCAAGGCAGTGCAACTCGGAGGCCCTTCTGGCGGATGCTTGCCCGAGTACCTCTCTGATACCAGGGTTGATTACGATTCGGTAAACGCCACCGGTGCCATCATGGGTTCGGGGGGTATGGTAGTCATGGACGAAACCACCTGCGTGGTTGACATTGCTAGGTTCTTTTTGGATTTTACTTGCAAGGAATCGTGCGGCAAGTGTACATTTTGTCGCATTGGCACCAAGCGAATGCTGGAAATCTTGACCCGGATAACCCAGGGCGAAGGCAAGGAAGGCGACATTGAACTGCTCGAGGAACTTTCTACCACCATCAAGAACAACTCGCTTTGCGGACTGGGCCAAACGGCACCAAACCCGGTGCTCACAACAATAAAGTATTTCCGAACAGAATACGAGGCCCACATTAACAACAAGAAGTGCCCGGCGTTGAGTTGCAAGAAGCTACTAACATACACCATAAACAAGAAAGCTTGCACCGGCTGCACCGCTTGCGCCAGAGGCTGCCCTGTAACGGCAATCATCGGCGAGAAAAGGATGCCACACGAAGTATCGCAAGAAATCTGCATCAAATGCGGAATTTGCTACACCAAGTGCAAGTTTGGGGCTATAGTTTTAAGTTGATGGACTGATATTTTTATAGGTTGGGGATTTAATGAGGCCTATGAGGTGAATGGTTTAAAGGTTTAAAAATATGGCTGAGTGGCAATTAAAATGAGAAATGAAAATTTCTGCACGAACTCAGCGCTCCCAGCGTACATGCGGCTAAAAATTACTTTTTGATCGGGCGATTGGCTTTAAAACATTGCGATAAGAGGAAAAAAATAATTACATTTGATGGATCAACCGAACATTATTCTTAACGGTGAAATTGTTAAAGGCAACACTGGCGAGACTATTTTAGCCTTGGCTAATCGCTTTTCTGTTGAAATTCCAACCCTTTGCAACGATCCACGGCTGGAGCCGTACTCGTCGTGTTATGTTTGCGTGGTGGAAATTGAAGGTATGCGCAACCTGCAGCCTGCCTGCTCAACCACCCTCGCAGAGGGGATGAGAATTAGCACCAACAACCAACGCGTAAGGAATTCGCGCAAAATGGCTCTGGAGCTGATGGCAAGTAACCATTACGCCGACTGCCTTGCCCCATGCCGCGAAACTTGTCCTGCGGGGGTTGACGTGCAAGGTTACATTTCGATGATTAGCAAGGGTAAACACCGCGAGGCTGTTGAAATCATCAAGGAAACCAACCCGTTGCCAGCAATTTGCGGAAGAGTGTGCGTGAGACCCTGCGAGGTGGCTTGTCGTCGTAATCTTGTTGAAAATACAGGCGTTGGCATTGACTACCTCAAAAGGTTTTCGGCAGATATTGACCTGGAATCCCCCGATAGGTTCGTACCAACCAAAAAACCCGCCACCGGCAAGAAAGTAGCCATTATAGGTGCCGGGCCCGGGGGGCTTTCGGCAGCATTTTTCCTGGCAAGGGAAGGCCACGAGGTTGAAGTTTTCGAGGCCAGCAAGCACGCCGGAGGAATGCTAAGGTACGGCATTCCTCCCTACAGGCTTCCAAATGTTATTATTGACAAGGAAGTGGAAGGGATAACCGCCCTGGGTGTAAAGATTCACTTTGAAAAAAAGCTTGGAGAAAACCTTAGCTACAAAGACTTGCAAGAAAATTTTGATGCAGTGATACTTGCCATCGGGTCGCAAAGCGGTACCCGAATTGGTTGCGAGAACGATGATGCCGGAAACATCTTTTCGGGTATAGACTTCTTGCGAAATATGGAAGTTAGTGGCCAAAAGTACGATTTCAGCGGTAAGAAAGTGGGGGTAATTGGGGGCGGGAATACCGCCATGGATTGCTGCCGCACGGCAATTCGCTGCGGTGCCAAGGAGGTAATGATTATTTACCGTCGTACCGAAAAGGAGATGCCTGCCAATCCCATCGAAATTCATGAATCGAAGCTTGAGGGAGTCAAGTGCCTGTTCTTGACGGCTCCCGCAAGGGTAAACAAAAACATTGACGGAAACATCAAGTCGCTCACCTGCTTCAGGATGGAACTCAGCGAGCCCGATGACTCGGGGCGCCGCAGGCCGGTGAAGATTGACGGCTCCGACTTTGACGTACCGTTGGATGTTGTCCTTGCCGCAATAGGCCAGAAAACAGACGTTAATTTCATTGACGACATAAACAAGCACGCCCCCGCAGAGCTTGTAATAAACCGTTGGGGCGACATTGAGGCCAATCCCAAAACTCTTCAAACTTCGATAGAAAAGGTGTTTGCCTGCGGCGATGGGGTAACCGGCCCCGAAACGCTAATTGAAGCAATTGCACACGGCAAGCTTGCAGCCCAAAGTTGCAACAAGTACCTCCGGGGCGAGGTCATAACTCCCCCCACCTACGAGTTCTTGAGCCGCAAGGAAAACTTTCGCAGACAGGCAAGAAACGATTTCGAGGCGTGGTTCGAGAAGCAAGAGCGTGAAGAAATGCCCACAGTTAACCCGACAGAGCGCGGCAACTTCGACGAAGTGGAACTTGGCTACACCATACAGGCGGCCATGAACGAAACCAACCGCTGCATGGAGTGCGGTTGCAGCGAGCTTTACACTTGCAACCTGAAGAAATACTGCACCGAGTACGGTGCCCATCAGAAAAGGTACCAGGGCGAATTCAAGGAATACAAGGTGAAGTTCGATCACCCGCTGGTGGAAATCGACAACAACAAGTGCATACTTTGCAGCCGCTGCATAAGGATTTGTTCCGAAGTGGTTGGTGCCAACGCCCTGGGGCTCATAAACCGCGGCTTCGACACCTACGTTGCGCCCAGCCTTGGCGAGTCGCTGCTGCACACCCAGTGCGAAAGCTGCGGAATGTGTATTGACACCTGTCCCACGGGTGCCATTACCGAAAACGTGAACCACAAGCCGATGCCGCTGAAGCTCAACTCGTTTACCACCATTTGCAACTACTGCTCGGTAGGCTGCACGGTGGAACTGCACCACAAGTCGGGCTACTTTGCCCGCGCCACCGGTGCCAACGGCCTCATTAACAAGGATGCCAGCCTTTGCGGGATGGGCAAGTTTGGCTACCGCCTCCTCAACAATCCGCAGCGCGTTACCAAGCCGTTGCTCAAGGTAAAGGGCTCTTTCGAGGAAATCTCTTTCGAGGAAGCCCTTGCATTGATTACCGACAAGTTAAAGGCCGTTGAACCCTCTCAAAATGTGTTCTTTGCAGGTGCGAGGCTTACCAACGAGGAGCAATACCTGATTCAAAAACTTGCCAGGGCGGTGGTCAAGACCAACAACGTGGGGAGCCTTGCAAATGCCCTTTCCGACAAGGTAAACCATATTGCGGCAATGACCCAAACGCCCTTCGAGCAGATGGGCAAGGTGAAGAACTTTTTCATTTTCGGCGGAAGCCTGAATCTCCAAAACGGCGTGGTGGGCTTTTACATAAACAACCAACGGGTGGTGGGCAAGGCACGGGTGAGCCTGGTTACCAAGGCCGAGCACAACGCCATTGGCCACAAGGCCGACAAAACCACCATTATTGACTCGTACTACCATTTTGCCCGGGCCGCCAACCACCACGTCATTAGCCAAGCCCTGCACAACGCCCGCTACCTGACCGACCATTGCGTGGGGTTCGACCATTACAGCAAGGCCATTATGGCTGAGGATTTCGACGCGCTGGTGCAAAAGGCCGGTTGCAGCAAGGAAGATGTTGCCACTTTCGTGGAAAGCTTAAACGCCGAGCACCAATCTGTAATTGTGGTGCCACCAGCCACCGTGGGACACAATACCGCCGTGGAACTTTACAACCTGGCACTGATAACCGGAAAGGTGGGCAAGGAAGGAGCTGGAATCATGGTGCTGCAACCAAAGAACAACTCGCAGGGATTGGCCGACAACGGGCAGTCGCCAAACCTTGCACCCGGTGGCACAGAATGCGCCCAAAGCATTGCTTTGCTGAAAGAAACGTGGAACGTTGATGGGCTACCAAGTGAAACCACCCTAAACCCCGTTAAACTGCTCGAAAATGGGTCTGCCAAAAACTGCTTCATATTTGCCGAAGACCCCGTGGGCACTTCCACCAACCCCGATGCCGTGGCCAAGTGGCTGCAAAAAGCCGACTTCAAGGTGGTGCAAGACCTGTTCGTAACCCCAACGGCACAACTGGCAGATCTGATACTGCCCGCCTCGCTCCACTTCGAAACTGGCGGCAGCTTCACCAACACCCAAAGGTACATACAGCAGTTCGACCCACAAATACCCTCGAAAATAGAGCTAAACTCACTGCAACAAATTACCACCCTGGCCAACAACCTCGGCGAAAACTGGCCCAACCCAACCCCAGCAACGGTACTGCAAGAGATAACCTCAATCATGGGCAAACTCCCAAAACCCGATGGAAAGCACCAGATTATCTTTACCAAGGAAGAAGAAAAAGAGGGGGTTTTGTATAACTTTGGAGGTGATTATTTGCAATGGCAGGCCGCGAACGACTTGTGGAAGTAGCAGATTTTTGAGGATGGTTAGATTTTTTTCGGGTAATGCGTTAACGATTGGTGGTGAAATTTATTTTCTTTTATATTACTCCGGGGCATCAACCTGAAGGGGAAGTAGGCCGCGGTATTTACAAATCTGCCTTTTACTGGATTGGTGATTGAACGGTTGAAATCGAGCAGCCTAGTTTTCGGGGCTGTTTTTTTTCAAAGAATCAGCAAACATTTTGGCTGCAAAAACTCATTTTTCGTTCCGCGGGTTAACGTGCAATTTATGGAGTTTGTTCGGTTTTTGACTATTGAGCCCCGGGGTAATTTCAGGTAGTTGTATGGGTGGCCAAATAAATCACCGTGTAACATTGCTGGTGTTGGGTATGCTCGGATTTTTCGGGTAGCGAAACGTATTTTGCAGGGCCTTTATACAGGCATGATAGCTTAGGCAGGGCCTTGAACTCTCAAGTCGGGCAGACACCGTGGTTTTTGGCTCGGATGGGAAGTATTTTAAGCACCTGCCTTTCGGGTTGCTGCACGGACGTATGTCTGGAATGGCCGGCAAGCCAAATTAGGCGCACCCCCGCCACCTTAACAAGGCATAGTTTGGCAGCCACCCCATGGAGCGAGGTCTTTAACGGCTTGCAGTTATGCTTTTGTAACCACACCTGTGTGGACCATGATTTTCGGTTAAACTCCCGGTGCAAGCAGGTTGCCCCCCTGGCGGATATCCTCGTGGTTTTCGTTGTCAGAAAACCGAACCAGATCCGTGTATCCGGCCAGTTAATCCTGGTGGCCATTCAGCAGGCAAACTTGGTTGAAATACTTCGCCTTGACCCGATTTATTAAGCCAAACAAATCGGTTTTTAATCGGCCTGTCGCTTCCATTGCGAGCGAAAAAAATGCCACAATCCTATGGGCCAAACACTTTATTGCCTTTTGTAACTCATTATCCAAGAGCCCAAAGCCGACCAAAAGCCCAAAAGCTGCCAGTGACCAAGATGGTGCGGCGAATTTTAGATTTTTCGTTTCCGCCATCACAAAAAAAATGCCCGGTTACACAATTGTGGGTACGGGCATTTAAGACTAAATCTTGAAAGACGGAAACTTTTCTAAGCCTTAGGAGCCGCTACCTTTCAATGTACATTACAGCTGAATCTTCTATGTATTTTGCCGGGTTAAACGAGGCACTAAACGTGTCTCTGACCGCCTTAAGAAAATTGCCCAACGCTGATACTTTTATCGTAAACTCAGTTGGGAAAAGCGATTGGTTGGAATAAACTGATATAAGGTTCTCGTACCTATTAATATTTGATAGCATTCTGTTGGTAAGGTGACCAAACCTCAAGCGCAACGATTGAACCTTAAACATAAAAGTTTCAACTTGACCTAGCCATTTTCCCTTTGTAAGTGGGTCAGAATCCAATTGCATAAGCTTGTTGGAAATAATCCTCCTACACTCGTTCATGAAATTCTCTCTTTGTATATTGAGGGTTGCAACCAAATACCTTGACCGGTAATCTTCCATTCTAATTCCATAATATTCCATTTGCTCTTCGAGCAATTTGGTGTTTTCGGCTTGCAATTGCTCAAGTTCCTGGTTTATTAATTTCCACTCGTGATCAATTATTGCTTTCTGATTTTCAAATTGACTCAAAGCCGTGAGCAACCTCAACATTGCGGGGGTTTGATTTGACAATGGCCTATTTCTGCTTCCAAAAGATGGAAATATTGAAATTACCCCGGAAAAAACACTTTGCACGAACGAACCAAAAAGTGGAATACTACCGGCCGGATTGGTTATTAGCGACAATGAATTGTTAACCAGTTCTGTAATGGGGTCTTTGCCTCTTTGAGAGGAATACCATCTGTCAAACTCTAATTTCCAGCTAGTAAAGCTATTGTATTGCTGTAGGCTGCCAATGTTGCCCAGTTGATTGAAAAAAGCTTTAGATTTAATGAAAAGGTCGGCAGGTTGAATATCTCTCTGAATACTAAGCAATTCGGTAAATGCCAACTGGCCATTTAAGTTTATTTTAGCAGTAGGTGCATCTTCCAATATTCTTATTCTGGTATCGAGTGCAAGTTGAAGTTGCTCCAGGTTGGCAATCCTTTCTTTATCCTGAGTCTTCTTGCTATCAGAGGCTGCTAAAATTTCTGTTAATCGTCTAACTTCATCTTCGTTATTTCTTAGCAGGTCTCTCAACTCTTTTATTTGAGCGTCTCTTTCGTTTTTAATTTGTTCCGAAACCGAATTGGATGGCTCGGTTTGCGAATAACCCGAAAAGCAAGCAACGGTTGCCAATAGCACAGTTAGATATGTTCTTTTCATTTTTTTCATTTTTTTTGATGAAGTATAACCGGCAAACCCTATCCATAATTGTGCCAAAAACAAACTTGGCCCAATTTATTTTTTCACTATTTCCACTAAGCTCTTCACAAATTTGGTTTGATTAAAAAAATGGTTTGAAAAAAGCAGCCTCAAGTGGTTAATCTTTCTATATTTCTCTCATCAACAGGTCATGAATGCCAAATTGTTTTCTCCAATTTGAGAATAAACTTTGTGGATTTCAGATATACTTTCAATATCAATTTTTCTTTTGCAACAAGAACAATGAGTTTAGGCCCTAATTGAACAAACTGGGCCTTTGGAAATTATTTAATTGTGGATGTTAATTAGCCGGCCTATTTATTCGCTCACGTACAAGTTTGCGGTTGAATTCTTCTTCGGCTTCATAAAGTAGTGCTATTTTTTTTGCAGGAAGTATTTTCTTGAGTGCTTCGTGCAGCTCGCGGGCCAATTTGGCGGCTTTTTCAATGTTTTGAACTTGATCCTCGGAGTAACGCTCGGCTTCCCTTTCGCTGAGTTTTGAAACTTCGGTATTCCTCGGCCACTGGTTTCGGTGCTCTATTAAAAGCTCCTGACGTTTTTTGTGAAACTCGTTCAACACCGGCCAAAATTTTTGAGCCTCCTCGGGTGTTAATGACATTTTTTCGGTGAGGAATGCTATGCGCTGCGACTTAATCCTTTCCATCCTGTCAAAAATCTTTTGATGCCTTTGTGCGAAAAGGTTGGCCGTGGGAGCCATAAGCAGCACTAATACAATTAGCCTGATAGCAAGACCATTTATTATTCTATTCTTTTTCATTTCTCTTGTGATTTAGCGTTAGTTATCATCCAAATCAATTACTGTCATGGGGTCAAATTTTTGATAATTGGTTTCGACCGAAAGGTATTCTAACAAATGTTCATCGTCTTGGTCATAAAAACCTTCGGCAGCGTCGATGTCGTTAAGGTCAATAAGGTATTCCTTCATTTTTAAACGCTCAAAATCGTTGAGGCTGGCAAAGTAATCTTCGTATGCGTAATCAGGTAACTGCGAAATGGAACCATTTTCTTTTCCATTTTTCAGAAAAAGGAAACCAACGCCGAAAACGATCAAAATCAACACTGAGGCTGCAATGGAGCTTACCATCTTGATGTTGAACAACCATTTGTTAGATGGTATTTTTGGGGCTTCGATGGTGGGAAGGTTATTCATGATGGAATTTTCCAAAGCATCAAAATATCCTTCCGGAACCTTGAATCCAGATTCGCAATCGAGGGCTGCAAGCTTTTCGAGTCCAAGCTCTTGCAACTCGTTTCGTATTTCGTCTTTTCGTTTCATTTTACTACACTTAACATTTTGATTGGCTTTTGAAATAAAGGTTTAATTTCCCGTTAAAAACTTTTCAATTTTTTTTGCTGCATGGTGGTACGATGCCTTAAGGGCTCCTACCGAGGTATCGAGAATTTCGGACATTTCCTCGTATTTCATTTCGTTGAAATAGCGGAGGTTGAAAACAACCCTTTGTTTTTCTGGTAGGCTCATGATTGCCTTTTGTATTTCTTTTTGCAGTTTATTGCCATCAAAGTGCGAGCAAGCCTTCAGTTGGGTGCCAAGATTTGCCGTTTCATCGTCAATTGAGACCAAATACCTGCTTTTATTTCTACTCAAAAAGGATAAAGCCTCGTTTGTTGCAATTCGATACAGCCAAGTGTAAAGGGCTGATTCGCCCCTAAAGTTGGGAAGTGCTGTCCAGGCTTTGACAAATACGTTTTGGGTAATGTCGTTGGAGTCTTCGTGAGAGGTTAGCAACCTTCGCACGTGCCAGTAAACTTGTTGCTGGTACTTGCGGACAATCAGTCCAAAAATATGGCCTGGATTGTCAGATTCTTTGAAACGTTTTATTAGTTCTTCGTCAGAAAACATTTAAAGGAAATACAGCTAACCTTTAGAATTGATCAAAACAACATGCAAGCCATGAAAAATCGCAAAAATAAAATTCGATGTGGTCAGAAAAACAATGAAACCACCAGCTAACCCTTTCTTTCTATTGCTTTAAGTGCAGCCTTGAAAATATTTTCAGAATCGAGCCCGTATTTTTTCATTAGTCCTGCAGGTGTTCCGCTTTCGCCAAAAGTGTCTTTAACACCGATCATTTCAATTGGCCGGGGTAGATTTTCTGCCAGTACCCTGGCAATTGATTCGCCCATTCCGCCACTAAGCTGGTGTTCTTCGGCCGTAACAGCGCACCCGGTTTTGCCAACCGAAAGTAAGACACTTTCCGTGTCCAATGGTTTAATGGTATGCATGTTTATTATTTCGGCGTCAAAACCTTTTTCGTGAAGCATCTTACCAGCTTCGAGTGCTTCCCAAACTAAGTGTCCGCAGGCAAAAATGGTAACGTCGACACCTTCGTTCAGCACAATGGCCTTGCCAATTACAAATTCCTCGTCGGGGAGGGTAAAGTTAGGCACCGCTGGCCTTCCAAACCGCAAGTAAACAGGGCCTTGATGTTCTGCAACGGCAATTGTTGCATTTTTGGTTTGGTTGAAATCGCAAGGTACTACCACGGTCATGTTTGGGAGCATCTTCATCATGCCAATATCTTCGAGCGATTGGTGAGTGGCGCCATCCTCGCCAAGAGTAAGTCCGGCATGCGATGCGCATATCTTGACGTTTTTGTGCGAGTAGGCAACGCTTTGGCGAACCTGGTCGTAAACCCTTGCCGTGCTGAAATTCGCGAAAGTTCCGGTAAACGGAATCTTACCACCTATTGTCAAGCCGGCGGCAATCCCAATCATGTTTGCCTCGGCAATCCCAACTTGAAAAAACCTTTCGGGAAAGGTTTTCTGAAAGTCGCCCATTTTCAGTGAACCTATTAGGTCGGCACACAAAGCCACAACATTTTCATTTAGTTTTCCGGCCTCGAGAAGACCAACTCCAAAGCCCGAACGGGTATCCTTTTTTTCGGTATATGTGTATTGTTTCATATTTTTCTTTGTAACTGGTAATTGGTGATCGGCAAGAAAAAATTTTAAATGTTTTTAGGTTTTAAACGTTTAAACTTTAAAACATTAAAACGCTCTTCAATTCGTAATTAGTAATTCTCAATTGTCAATTATTCATCACTATTCACCGCTTTAATAATCCCCCGAGGTTTCTACAATTTGGCTCAAGGCTTTTGCCAGTTGTTCGTCGTTAGGTGGGCTACCGTGCCATTTGTGCGAGCCTTCCATGAAATCGACGCCCTTGCCCATTTCTGTCTTCATGAGTACAACAATTGGTTCACAATTACCGCAAGAGGCTTTGGCAGTTGCCAGCGTATCAATTATTTCTTCAATTTTGTTACCATCCATTTCAAGAACTTTCCATCCAAATGCTTCCCACTTAGCCTTGAGGTTCCCCAGTGGCATGACCTCATCAACCGGACCATCTATTTGCTGCCCGTTGTAATCCACTACTGCAATGAGATTGTCAACCTTGCGTCCGGCGGCAAACATGGCGGCCTCCCAAACTTGGCCCTCTTGAAGCTCACCGTCACCCAAAAGACAATAAACCAAGTATTTATCATTATTGAGTTTTTTGCTAAGGGCAGCACCGCACGATACGCTAAGGCCCTGCCCGAGGCTTCCGCTCGCGATTCTGACACCCGGAAGACCTTCGTGGGTGGCAGGATGGCCTTGAAGACGTGAGTCTATTTTGCGAAAGGTGGCCAATTCAGAAACCTCAAAATAGCCACTGCGTGCCAATACGCTGTAAAGCCCGGCCGAAAGGTGGCCATTGCTGAGGAAAAAAAGATCTTGACCCTTTCCGTCCATATCAAACTCGGATGGATTGTGGTGCATTACAGAAAAAAACATTGCAGAGAAAAATTCGGCGCAGCCTAACGGAGCACCCGGGTGGCCTGACTGTACAGCGTGCACCATTCGCAAGACATCGCGCCTTAATTGGTTGGCTATGGATTTTAAATTCTGGTAATCGGTCATGATTGGGTTTTTCTAATTCGACAAAAATAGAAAATAAACGCAACAAAAGATGAAATTTTTTGACAATTGGCAGAAACAATATTGCCCCAATCAGATCGTTAAAAATTCGACCTATTTATTATTAGTTCAAATAATAAACTCTCATTATTAGTGTTTTATCAATCAGCAACAAATTTTTAATAAAAAGTGAGGGGAAAAACGGAAAAAGAAACTACCAAATCTGGAAAAAAATCGACAACCAAGTTTTCAGGTTCTAACAATAAATCTTCAAATCCAATTTATAAATCCAGAAGATTTTTCTTTAAGGCATTGTTGTTATTGATTGCCATGGCATTGGTGTGTTACATTGCCTACCAGGTTTTGGCAAGGAGTGGCTTTTTTGGTACTCTACCAGGTATTTCGGATCTAAAATCCATAGAGCAACACAACTCCTCGGAAGTTTACGCCTTTGGAGGCGAACTACTTGGAAAGTACTTTATTTACGACCGCACGGTTGTAGGGCTTCAGGATGTGTCGGAATGGGTTGTTCCGGCATTGATTTCAACCGAAGACGAAAGGTTTTACAAACATGAGGGTACCGATTACCTAAGCTTACCGAGGGTAATAATAAAAAACCTTATTTTTGGTAACCGCAGTGCGGGTGGAGGAAGTACAATAACCCGCCAACTTGCAAAAAATCTATATCCCCGAAAACGAAAGGGGATTCTTTGGCTCGCTGGCGAAAAGGTGCGTGAAGGAATAATAGCGTCACGGCTCGAAAAGGTCTATTCTAAAGAAGAAATTCTCACCCTTTACCTCAACACGGTTCACCTTGGCGAAAATGTTTACGGGATCTCGGCAGCCTCACAACGCTACTTCAGCAAACACCCCAGCCAACTTAATGCTCAGGAGGCAGCAACTCTGGTCGGTATGCTTAAAGCCACCTCGGCACTAAATCCACGCACCAATCCTGCAGGCTCGTTGCAAAGAAGAAACGTGGTTTTCAGGCAACTTGAAAAACACGGAGTCATCAATGCCGCGCAGGCCGATTCATTGAGCCACCTACCGTTGGTCTTGCAATACAACCCCATGTCGAACGTTCACGGGCCGGCGCCTTACCTTCGCGAGCGCATTCGGGTAGAGGTATCAAGATTTCTTGCAAATTACAACAAGGCAAACGGAACAACCTATAATTTATACACTAACGGACTTAAAATATTTACAACCATAGACTTTCAACTTCAAGTTGCCGCAGAGGCAGCATTCGCGAGGCAGATGAAAAGGCTTCAAGAAATTGCAAATACCAGGTTTGCAAATGCAAGTAAGTCTAAGGTTCGCCCCTTGCTCGACAACCTTTGGGTTAATTCCCCAAGGTACAAAGCCGAAAAAGGAAAGGGAAAAGAAGAACTGAAAAGACTATCAGAAACGCCGGTTCAAACCTTGCTTTTTGATTGGGATGGCGGTAAATCTATTGAACTAAGCCCCATTGACTCAATATTCCGCATGCAACAAATTGTTCACGGATCCTTACTTTCCCTGGAAAAGAAAACCGGAAACGTTAAGGCCTACATAGGAGGAAACAACATAAGGTTCTTCCAGTTTGATTTGGTAAACTCATACAGGCAGGCTGGAAGTACCTTCAAACCCTTTGTTTATGCCGCCGCCATCGAAAGCGGAACGAAGCCCTGCGAGATGGTTTCGGCCAAGGCGCCGGTTTTCGAATCGCACGACAACTGGAGCCCCTCAAACCACGACGATAAATACGATGGTTATTACTCAATGCGTGGTGCAATGGCAAGGTCGGTAAACACCGTTTCGGCAAAGTACATTTATGATGGCGGTATTGAGGGAGTAATTGAACTTGCCAAGAGGGCAGGCTTCAAGGGCAAGCTGCCACCAGTGCCTTCAATTTCGCTTGGCACCGCCGAAGTTACCCTGATGGAAATTACCGCTGCCTATCTCGGTTTTGCAAATAATGGCATTGTTATTACTCCAAAATACTTGCTTAGGATTGAGGATAAAAACGGCAAGGTTCTTTTCGATGAAGACACGACTCCGCAAACAAGCGAGGTAATTAACCCCGAAACGGCACTTATTGTGAATCATTTTCTTGAAGCTGTGGTGAACGAAGGTACTGCAAGTTCTATTCGTAGCCGCATTGAGGGAAATTACGCGCTTGCGGGAAAAACCGGCACCACCCAACGAAACACCGACAACTGGTTCGTGGGTTATTCGCCCAACTTGGTTACAGGTGTGTGGGTCGGACTTGAAAATCCCCGATTTGCCGAAACCTTTCCCCTACCCTTTGGTGCATCAAGATCGGCTGTTCACGTATGGAGCGATTATTACGATGAGATAAGACGCAACTCGCGCACCCGGAAATACCTGGAGGGTTCGTTTGACCCTCTTACCGAACATCTACTTGAATATCTCGATTGCCCCTCGTACCTCGATGAAGTGCCAGAACCATCGGTGTGGGAAGGTATTTTCGGGACAAGTAAAAAATACCACGAGAAAAGGCCCGAAGAGGGTGAAAAGGAATTGGAAAAGGGATTTTTGAGAAAACTATTTGAAAAAATTTTTTAGGTGCCAAAGGAAGAATAATCCCAAATTGCGCATTAGAGAATTTCAATGTTAAATCGAGAGGATAATCCCG
>CAYGFY010000014.1:0-75946 GCA_964349365.1 uncultured Bacteroidales bacterium
AACCAAGTCCAACGGGTAAAGTGCAGGGACACACACCACTTGAAATTATTCCTGCCAACAAAGCAATCCCTAAACTGACAATCGAGCCTTCTTGAAGTGTGCTTATATATTGGTTTAAAAAATCCTCTAACATTATTCTTTTAATTCTTTTATGTCGCCTGCCTTATAGCCAATTTTGTTTATAGTATTCTTTAATTGCTCCTGAGTAACTTTTTCAGGGTCATACTTTACCGTTGCATTTTTGTCCTGAAGGCTTACCTTTACTTCCTGTACTCCATCAATACTTGACAGGGTCTTTTTTACGGTTGCGACACAAGACATACAACTCATACCCTCAATAGGTATTTCTATAAGCTTTACCTCTCCTTCATTCAAATCTGTTTGGTTGTTTTGAGAATTATTTCCCGAACAAGCCATAAAGAATGTTTGTAGTATGAACAAAATGGCAAATGATTTTCTTATACTCATAATTCTAAATCTTGTCCTTGGGTTTATATCCTGCTTTTGTCAATATGGCTATGAGTTCGTTTTCATCCGTCTCAGTGGGGCTAAATTTAATGTTCACTAATTTTTTCATAGCCTTTGTATTCACATCTTCCACACCTTTTGTTTCCTTTAAAATATCGGATATTTTTTCTGCACAACCTTGACAAACCATATTGTCAATGGTTAATGATATTTCTTTCATACTTTCCTTTTTTTTAAGTAAATATTCATAAACTTTATCAATTTCCTTCATTTTGTCTGTTAGTTCATAAAGTCCTAAATCAGGAAATTGATTTTTAATAATTGCAATTCGTTCTTCTTGTCCGCAGTTGCCTGGGCAGGCTTCTAATGCCTCGGAAATTTTCATTGCCAAAGTTTTTCTGAAAACTTCGTCTAATAGAAGATGCTGGGCTTTTTCAAACCCTTTATTGACCGCTTTAAATTGATTTAATATTTGGGCAGGGTCATTGCTTTCGTCAAGCATTTTTATTACTCCTTCAACCTGACCTTTAATGCTATTTAATCGGTCTTTAAGGTCTTTTGTTAAATCTTTTGGTAACATACTAATTCAATTAAAACCACCCAACCCCCATTATTTGGAAGTTGGGTGATTTGGTTAAAAAATTAAATGGCTTTACCGATACCTGCTGCTGCTAATTCTTCCTTACTCACTCCTCTGTTTTCACAGCAAGCAAGCAATTTTCCATTAACAGCCACCGCTGGAAGGGAAGTTATGTTATACTTTTTCATCTTGTCAACACAGACTTTGTCGTCACATTGTTCAACAAGATTGTATACAGTTACTTCGCACGAGTCACAAGCCATTTCTTTCACTGTTTTTACTACTGGTTCACATACCGGGCATCCGGCTGTAAATACTTCAATTTGTCTTTTCATTGTTTTACGTTTTTAATGATTAATATTAATTACGCTACAAAGATGTGTCTGGTCAGGGGGTGGTCTCCAAATTTTTTTTCAAATTCTTTTTTCCGTCTTGAGGCGTTGGCAAAAATTCAGGCTCTTTTGGTTTTTTCAGCGTTGGTTTGTGTGTCGGAAAAAACCAAATGTGCCTGAATGTGCGGTCGGTGTCCTACAATGAGGCATAACGGTTTGCGGCTTGGCGTAGTGGCGGATTTTTAGCACAAAAGTTCAATCGAAGCACTGCACTTGAACCTACCACAAAACTGTCATACGAAGCACTGAACCCGCCATTACGCCAAACCGCTGTTACCAGCTGCCCTTCTTGTCTGTCGTGTTTGTTCGTTGTCATTTCGTGTCTGTCTTGGTGCGTTGGCTTGGTGGCTCTTTTGCAAAACTTGGCTTTAGCGTGGACTTGTGCTGTTTTGCAAATGTGCCACCAAATGCGTTGGCTTAAAGGTGCTTAGTCAATACTGCTTCTTTCTCAGTTTTTATATTTGTTAAGGACAATTTTATTGCTTCAATTTCTTTTTCCTTTGCTTCAATTATGTCAACAAGTTTTTTCTGTTCTGCAAATGTTGGCAATGGGATTTCAAGGTTTTTTATCATTGTCAAGTTAGCCATTGTAAACTTTCCTTTTCTGTCGCCAAAGTTTTTGTCAAAGTCGTTCATTAAAGCATAAAACAAGTATTTTGGAATTAACTCGTTCTCGTCTTTTGGATAAAGTCCTGTAACATTTTGGTTTGTTGTTGCTTCAAATGTTAAATAAGCAACTCGTCCGATTGTTGCACCTACTAAAGCCATTAAAACGGTGTTTGGCTTTAGTAATTTAGCAGAAGATTTTGCCAAGCCTTCTACTGTGATTTTTTCTTTTACATCGGATTCATAAACGTAACAGTTTTGACAAACTTCTGAACGCAACCAATTGATTGTTCCATTGTCCCAATATTCAGGAACGCCTGTTTTTGGTGTTCCACCGCTTTGAACAGTTACAACTCTGTCAAGTTTTACTTTTTTCTTGTTTTTGATTTGATTTTGAAGTTCTCCAAAAATCTCCTTTTCCAATTTTTGAATAGTTGAAGCAAAGTTTATTTCTCTAGTTTCAACTTCCTTAATCTCTTTAATTATTTGCTCTTGAATCTTTATTGGAGGAACTGGGACTTTGATTTTTATGTATTCATTGAAATCAAGATTTTTTAGTCCACTTGCTCCGCTCTGAATGGCAAGTGTATAACCTGAGTCATATAGGTAATTTAAAATTAAATGGAGGTAAAATGGATTAACTTTTTTATCAGTAACTCTTAGTCTTGTTGTGAAATTTGAAAATGAATAGTTAGTTTCCTTTTTATCAAAAATTACAACTCGTCCAACTGCTTGAGTTTCGCTACCACCTGACTTTTCAACAATTATATCTCCATATTCTAATGTGCGATTGCTAAATTGTTTAGCTTCAACTTCAATACTTGCAATATCTGAATAGTCTAATTTACCATCTTTTGAAAAGTTGGTATTCCTAATTACGTTGACCGTTAAAAAAGGTGGATTCTTCCCTGTCCATAGACCACCAATGTTTTCAGTAAACGAACTAATTTTAGATAATTCATACTTAGACACAAAAGGAGTTGAAGGAGTAGCAACAGTTTCTATTTTTTTCTCAAAGTCAACATTATTGAATTTTATTAAGTCGATAAGTTTGTAAATAGAAAGGTTGTTTTTTTGTTGTTCTGATATTTTCGGTATTGGGTTGCCTGTAGTAACTGCACGTATGTATGTGCTTGCCTTTACAGGATTTTCATAATTTTTATCGTCAAAAAGTTTACCACCAATTTGGTTTATTTTTATTCCTTCACTTCCTTTCTCACCTTGAAACTCATAACCTAAATATTCTTTTTGTTCATTTACTTCTCCACCTGTTCTTACAATTACTGTATTTTGAGGTATGTAATATTGGTCTAGCTTTTCAGGTTTCTTTTCTCCATCTGAAAGGCATAGCATAAAATAGAGAAACTTTTCTTTCTCTATTGATTTGCAGAAGTTGTAAAATCTTTTTGTTAGTTCTTCTTCCTGTTCCTTTGGTTTTAATGCTTTGAAGAATGCTTTAGTCTTCAAATTTTTGATTTCTGTGCTGTTGTCAAAAGTGGTTTTATACTCCGTAAACATTTCTGTTTTTTGAAGTTCATCATTGATTTCAATTTTAAGGAAACGGATATAGTCATCAAGATTTAGCTCTCTGTGTTCACAGAACAACTCAATAAATCGCTTTTCTTTAATGTATCTTTTATTATTGTCAATATTAACTCCATTAAACACATCTTCTGCTATGTATTCTCTGTCTTTTACAAAATCATCATTTCTGCGTTTTAAAAACAGAATTACAGTTGTTGTTCCGGTGGCAATAAATGTTTTACTACCCAATTCTGTAATTGCTTTTACTTCAAAATGTCTTAAAATTATTTCTCTGGCTTTGGTGTAAACGCCTGTATTAGTAAGAATAGTTGAAGGCAAAACAATTCCTGCAAGACCTTTGTCTGCTAAAACCTGTTTTGTTCTTTCAATGAATAAAACTTCTATCTCTTTGCTTCGTTCTGTTAAATTGTCGAATAAACCGAAATGGGTTTTACCTACATTCAAATAATTTTTAAATGCTTTAACTGAGTATGGTGGATTTGCTACAACAATGTCAAACTTTTTCTTTTCAAGTTTTAATTGGTCGTGTTCTTCCAAGCCATCTCCAAAAATTATGTTGGCATCTCCGTCACCGTTGATATAACAAGCAATTTGAGAAGTCCTTGCCAAGCGATAATCCTTTTCTATTCCATAGATATAATCTTCAGTCCATTCCGTTCCTTTTCTAAATTCCTTAAATTTCTTTTGCTGTTCTTCGCTAAGTTTTGAGGTATCATACTTTTTAATAACTGTTTGAAGTTCTTCTATGCTTTCAGTCAAAAAGTGTCCTGCACCACAAGCATAGTCAAGAATTTTAGGCAACAAATAATCTTCATCGTTTTCGATTTTATCAGCAATAATTTTTTCAAAACCTAATGATAAAATGATATACCTAACAATTGGAATAGGTGTGAAAAACTGACCTTCGGACTGTTTAACACCGTGATTAAGCATTAATTCAAAGAATTCTCCAAGAACCTGAAACTTGCTGGTGTATTTGAATTTATAATTTTGAAGAAGCTTGATAACTTCTGTAAGAACACGACCGTTTTGTATGAAAAGTTTTTTGTTGTGAACTTCTTTAAAGGCAAATTCATTATTGGTGTAATACTTTAATTCCCTAAAAACGGCTTCAATAGATTCAATAGGCGTTTGCTTTGGGTAAAGTTTTATTATTTCGTGTAATTCCTTTTCTGAATAATAAACAATTTCTTCATTAAGTTTTTTCATTCCCTTTTGATATAGGGCTTGAAGTCTGTCAATAATATGTTCGTATTCTTCATCTTCCTTAACTTGAAAATCTAATACATCATCATCATTTTTTTCTTCATCAACAATTTTGCATAGAAAAAGTGAAAGGATTTTATTGAAAGCATTTGCGTTATCCGAAATATTGTTGTGTCTTAGAATTTCGGCAAATTTGTTGAATAAGCCTTGAGAGTCTTCTAAGGATTTTAGGTTCTTCTTTTTTAAGGCTTTTAGTTCAAGTGAATAGGCATTTGCATCATCGTCAAAAATACCATTGAAATGAAAGTATAAATTGAATGACTCTTTCCAAACTTCGTATAGTTCTGCCTTGTTTTTTGCATCACGATAAAGTTTGATATTCTCTTCTTCAATTTGTTTCGTGCTTTTCTTTAAATCTTCTTCACGGTCTTTAATTTGGACGATTAAATTTTCATAGTCAAATTTATTGTCGTCATTTAGTTTTGAGGCATAAAGAACAAGGAATTTGGCATTTTGGTCGTTAGCTAAATAAGCGAACAACTGTCCACCGTGTTCTTCCATTTTCTTTCTTTCCTTTTCGTATTCTGAACCGTAGGTTTTACATTCAATGACCATTAAGGACTTGCCGTCTTTTCCATAAACACAAACGTCAGATTTTCCACCACTTGCTCCACGACCTGAGGGATAGCGTCTTTCTAAATGAATGTCGTTTGGTAAATACCCCTTGTTTAAAAGTCTATCCACACACTCCAACACAACAAAATTTTCAGGTTGTGAAAAGTTAGAAGTTGTTTTGTCTCCGAGTTGTATTTGTCCATCTTCAACTCTTTCAACAATTGTATTTTCGTCTTTGCGATACTGTATTTTACCTTTGTTTATGTCGGCTGAAATAGTGTAGCCTTGAAGTTTATATTCTTTTGAATATTGAACTCCATTTTTGGATTTGAAGCCCAATGCTTCTAAAAATGTCTTGATATATTGATTAGCACTCATTTGCCTTGATTTTTTCCGTATTTAATTTTTTCTTCTGCTACTTTCATAGCATCAAGTCCAAGTTCTTCGTCTTGGATTTCGTAAACTAATTTGTCACTCAACCAAGCAATGATTACTTCATTTTTCTGCTCTTTGTAAAAGTTTGAAAGTGCCTTTACCTGTTCTCTGGTCGGCATTCTCTCGTCTCTTTCAATTTTACTTAGAATAGTCGGATCAAGAGCTAATTCTGCACCTACTTCACGAAGTAGAAGCCCTTTGGTCTCCCGTAACTCTCTTAAAATTGTCCCTATTGTTTTCGCTTGCATAAAAATGACTTGACAAATATTGGCAAAATTAGAAAAGATTCTTAAACTGTCAACTATAAACTTTCTTTTTTCTAACTGTCGGGTGGTGGGTGGGCTTGGGTGCGGTTGGGCAAAATAAAATGTGCTGCAATCTGTGTCGGCTTGTGCGTTGGGTTGCAGCTCTTTTTATTTTGCGAAGGGCTGGCAAATTGTCTGTCGTTTTATTGTTCGTTTGTTGTCGGTTGTGTCGACTTTTAGGGTTGCTGGTAACTCGTATATACACGCAAAGCTAAAATAAATAATTCATGTTTTGCGTTCGGCAAGAAATTTTTTTCAATTTTCTTCCAATTAATTGTTTAATAATCGTTTGCGAAATTAATCGTCTTCGTGCTGGTGCTTCGCCATACGGGTATTAATTTGTAAGTGGCAAATAAAAACCATTGCGCAATATTTCTGAAAAATATCCAAAAAACGTAATTGTTTTTATCAAATAAATATTAACTTTGCGCAAAAACTTGTATGGACTTGTCCAGCTATCAAATATCAGAGGGCAGGCATGATGGCAAAAATGTTATTTGGATTTCATTTCCTTATAGCACACCTTTAAAGTTGCAGCTTCAGTCCGCATTAAAGGTGCGCTGGAGTGCCTCGCAAAAGGCCTGGTATGCTTCTGACAATTCTACCCACAGGCAAATACTGGGCCTCGAGCCCAATCTCTTGGGCAAGAAACTAATGGGCGAAATTCATCATGAAAACCTCCCTGCACTTAATAGGTTTGTCCAAACTCTTCAGCTAAAAGGCTACAGTCCCAATACAATCAGGACTTACTCAACCGAGTTTGCCCACTTGCTGCACCTCATAAAGAATTATCCGGTTAATAACCTCACACCCGAAAGGGTTAGGAGCTATATGCTTTACTGCTCCATAAAGCTCAAGCTGAGCGAAAATCATATACACAGCCGCATGAATGCCCTGAAGTTTTATTTTGAAAAAGTCCTCAAACGGTCAGGTTATCTCGCGGAGATTCCGCGCCCCAAAAGACCCTCTCAGTTGCCCAAGGTTGTTGCCAAACCAGATGTAAAGCGTATGCTTGAAAAGGTAACCAACATCAAGCACAGGGTTTTGCTTAAGCTTTGTTATGGAATGGGCTTGAGAGTTAGCGAGCTGGTAGAACTTAAAATTTCCGATATTGATTCCAGCCGCATGCAGGTTCATATTAGGCGGGCAAAGGGCAAGAAAGACAGGTACGCAAACCTTCCCGAATCGGTGCTCGAAGAGTTAAGGGAGTACTTTCGAGAATATAAACCCAAGGAGTACTTGTTTGAAGGTCAGTTTGGCGGCAAGTATAGCAGTAGAAGTGCCCAGACAGTTTTCAAGCAAGCAATGAAAAGGGCCAAGATTAACAAAGTTGTAGGCATTCACGGGCTGCGCCATAGCTACGCTACCCATCTTTTTGAAAGTGGGGCCGATATTTCCTTGATTAAAGAACTCCTCGGGCATAAAGACATCAAAACAACCTTGGGTTATACCCACGTTGCCAAACGCAACCTCGTCAAGGTAAAAAGCCCGCTCGACGTTGATTGATACTGATGCGAAAAATTCTTGTGCGAAAATGAAAATTGCTTTTGCCTTTCTTCTTTACCAAACACATTATCGGATTGATCTTCATCGTGTTGCTTTGCGCTCCTTTTTTTTGCACCTCGAAGTTTCAAAACCCAATTCACAAAGTTTCGCAAGGTTTGTAAATTTATCAGGTAATAAAATTTAAACGTTTCAACTAAAACAATAACCCCCTTTTAGCCTAATTGCCACTTGCTCGCCATTAACCCCTAGGCCCCTCAAATTATAACCAATCACTTTTCTTTATCTTTGCAAAGCATTAACACACCCAAAAAAATGAATTTCTTCGAATTCAAGGAAAAGCTAAATCGCATTAAATCGGGGTTGAACCAGAACAATTACAAGGCTCAAAAGGAGGCATTAATTGCCATGCAACGCGAGGTTGGAGCTGCCGGTTTGCTGCGAGAGCAGCGTGCAGGGTTAAGAGAAATATTTGACCAGTGCTTCGAAATGATAAACTCCTTGCGACAGGGCGAATCAATGACATTCGAGCACGAGTCGCATCAAAATTACTTGAAGCTTGCCCCCCTGGTGGAGCAAGCCCACCTGCATGCCATTCACGGCACCGACCATCAAGAGGCTTGGAACTTCTGCATGGAGGTGCAACAACAATTCAGGGGCATTAAACTTGCCCGCGAAATTCGCGAAACCCTCTACGCCCGATTGCAGGAGGCATTCGATTTGATCAAGGCGCGCCGAAACCAGCGCTACCACCAAAGGGAGGCCGTTACACAAATGACAAAGGCCCGATTGCTCCCCGAAATTGAAGCATCGGTCGAAAAAGCCCGTGGCAACCCCGACCAAAACACCTGGAGCCAGCTATTGGAACTTCAACAAGAAATTCGCTACCTCGATATGACCCGCGAAGCACGGGAACTCTTGCTGGGAAGGCTGCAAGATGCATTTGATGCAATCAAGCAAAAAAAGGAGGCAGAACACCAGATTAGGCAAGAACAGCTTTTTGGAAACACGATGAAGATTGAAGAACTGGTAAAAGAAGGAGAGATAATTGCCCGACAAGAAACCGACTTCAAGCTTGCATTTGAAAGACTTAGGTTCATACAACAAAGTTTTCGCGAGTTGCAGGTTGACCCCGCAGAGAGAGAAGGGTTATACAACAGGCTGCAACAAGCCTTTGAGGTACTCAAGAAACGACAGGAGCATTACTTCAACGAGCGCGATAGCGAGTCAATAACCAACTATAACCGCCTCAAACCATTGATAAGAAAGGGTTTGGAAAGGGCACAAACCTCAACGGAGTTCAAAAAAACCCGCGAAATGCTCAAACGCCTGCAGGGCGAATTCAAGGGCATAAAAATGAAGCCCGATAGCCGGCAGGAACTCTACTCAATGCTTCAACGATCGTTTGATGTCTTGAACCAAAGGCACGACCAATACCTTGTCTCAAAGAAAGAAAAGCTGGAATTCAGGGTCGAAGCCCAACTGTCAGACGTTGTTTTGCGAATACAAGAGGCCGAGAAGGAACTTGAACGCTATCACGATCAAATCGAAGAATTGACTGACCTGGCCGATAACCCAATTTTCGAAGCACAAGGTGGAAACACCCCCGAAGATATAAAAAACCAAATAATGGTTTTGAGGGCTGCCGTCGCCCGCAAGAAAGCCACACTTGCCCAGTTGCAGGAAGAAAAAGGGCAATTGGAGCAAAAGAAAGACAAATGGTCGCAGCTGGGGAACGAGGAAACTGAAGAGTGAACCGAGAATAACCAACAGCAGAAACGCAGCAGCCCACAACTTGGTCAAGGGCATTGAACTAAAAGTTTAGCACGAAAAGTTAATGAAAAAATGCTTTGCGCACCATACGTGGCTTTGCCTTGTGTCATCTCGACAAAAAACAATTATTTGCAGGTTGTGAGTTTGGCTTCCAATTTTTTTTTTAACTTTGCAGTCTTTTATTAAGATTTAAAACCTTGAACCCGCTTAAGGATTATAATATTGGCTTTGTGGGCCTTCCACTTGGAAAGCACCAATTTGAGTTTTCCATTGGCAATGAATTTTTTGCTTGTTTCGAGGCAACCGAAGTTGAAAAAGGGCAATTAAGCCTGCAGCTTTTCCTCGAAAAGCAAAACAATACAATGGTTTTTGATTTTGTAATAAAAGGTTTTGTAGAACTCAATTGCGACCGTTGTGTGGAGCCATACAACCAGCATCTTGAGGTTGAAAGAACACTTTACGTGAAATTTGGCGAGGAATACCTCGAGCAAACCGACGAGATTGTAATAATACCTTCGGGTAGCAGTCATTTCGACATGTCGCAGTATGTTTACGAGTTCATACACTTGGGGTTGCCTATGCAACATTTGCATGACAACACCAACCTAAAAGGGGAGGGATGTAACCCCGAGGTACTTATGTATATAGAGAAGTACAAGAGAAAAGAAAGCGGCGAAGGTGCAGCCGACTCTCCCTGGAAAGCACTGGAAGGCTTAAAATTTGAAAACGACAATAAATAAAACATTTTGTAATGGCACATCCAAAGAGTAAAATTTCGAAAACCCGCAGGGACAAAAGAAGGACACACTACAAAGCCACCGAACCTGCAGTAACCACTTGCTCCAATTGCGGAGCTTCAAAATTGATGCATACTGTTTGCCCGGAATGCGGCTTTTACAGGGGCCAACTAGCCATGGAAAAAGCCGTAACAGCCTAACATTTTATCGCTAACCAAAGCCCAAATGCTATGAGAATTGGTTTGGATGTAATGGGCGGTGATTTTGCCCCGAAGGCAACAATTGCCGGTGCTATTCTTGCCCGGCAGGTACTACCCGAAACAGATCATCTGGTTTTGTTTGGCAACCATGAAACCATCACCAGCCAGATGAAGGAACAGGGTAGCGACCCTGGCCTCTTCGAAATTGTACACACCGATCAAATGGTTGAAATGGGCGAGCATCCAGTAAAGGCTTTTCAGCAAAAGCAAAACTCGAGCATTGCCAAGGCGTTCAGGTGGCTGCAAAAAGGCAAGATCGATTCATTTGCCAGTGCCGGTAACACCGGCGCAATGCTGGTTGGCGCAATACACAGCGTGAATGTTCTCAAGGGTATTATCAGACCTGCCATAACATCGGTTTTGCCAAAGGCCGGCGGTGGCCTGGGCCTTCTTGTCGACGTTGGGCTTAACCCAGACTCCAAGCCAGATGTCATGTATCAGTTTGGGCTCTTGGGGTCAATTTATGCCAAGCACGTTTTGAACATCCATGACCCCAAGGTAGGGTTGCTAAACATTGGCGAGGAAGACGAAAAGGGCAACCTGCAAACCCAAGCCGCTTTCAAACTGATGAAAAACAACCCCGACTACAATTTCGTTGGCAACGTGGAAGGACGCGATCTTTTCAAGGACAACGTAGACGTGGTGGTTTGCGATGGTTTTGTTGGAAACGTGGTTTTGAAAACCGTGGAAGCAATGTACTACCAAACAGTAAAAAGGGGTTATGGCAACGACGAATTTTTCTCGAGGTTCAATTTCGAAAACTACGGAGGTACTCCAATACTCGGCGTTAACGCAACCGTTGTGGTTGGCCACGGAATATCAAATGGCAAGACCATAAAGAACATGCTGCTTTTGTCAAAGGAAGTATATGAAAGCAATATGCCGGAGAAGATAAAAAGTGTGCTTCACTCCGAAGTCAGCAGAAAAATCTTGGATTTAGATCAAGATTATTAGCCTTTGGCAAGCGATGAAAACTATTCGAACTGCAATTACTGCCGTTAGTGGCCACGTGCCCGAATATGTGCTAACCAACAAGGAGTTGGAGGGTATGGTTGACACTACCGATGAATGAATTACCACACGCAGCGGTATCAAAGAAAGAAGAATATTGAAAGGCGTGGGTCTGGGAACCTCCGATATGGCCGCCGAGGCAGTAAAAGGATTGCTGGCAAAACGGGGCGTAGCCCCGGGTGAGGTTGACTTGCTAATTTGCTGCACCGTTACCCCCGACATGATGTTTCCGGCAACGGCAAATGTAATTGGCGATAAGGTTGGAATAAAAAACGCCTTTAGTTTCGATGTAAACGCCGCTTGCTCCGGATTAATTTACTCATTGGTAACCGGCTCAATGTATGTTGAGTCGGGAAGATACAAGAAAGTTGTGGTTGTAGGGGCCGACAAAATGTCGTCTATTGTTGACAATACCGATAGGCAAACCTGCGTTTCGTTTGGCGATGGTGCTGCTGCTGTCATGCTCGAGCCCGGTGAAGATGAAAACGGAATAATTGACCACGAGTTCATGACCGACGGCTCAGGTCGTGTTCACCTTCACATGAAAGCCGGTGGTTAGGTAAAACCCACCAACCCACCAAACCATCGATGCCCACGAACATTTTGTTTGCCAAGAAGGTCAACACGTTTACAAGTTTGCAGTAACCAGGATGGCCGACATCACTGCCCAAATCATGGAGAAAAACAACTTGAAGGGCGCGAACATTGCCTGGCTTGTACCCCACCAGGCCAATTTACGCATAATAGAGGCAACCGCCCGACGCGCCGGCGTGCCGATGGAAAGGGTAATGCTTAACATCGAAAGGTATGGCAATACTACCAACGCCACCATTCCGCCATGCCTCTGGGACCGGGAAAAACAACTTAAAAAGGGCGACAACCTTATTCTTACAGCCTTTGGTGGTGGCTTTACTTGGGGCTCGGTTTGGGTTAGGTGGGCTTATTAGTACCAAGAGTTATGAGTGCAGAACCACCTATTAATGTTCCTAATTTCTGATTTCCAATTTTCAAATTTTTCGCGGTAACCAATCACCGCTCTTTTTCAGCTTCGGGTTACTTGCGTGCCTTTCCTTATCGCGGTTGGTTTTTTTATAGAGGCTTTTTTGAAGTGCGTCGGTAAGGTCAACCCCAGTTTGGTTGGCAATACACACGAGCACGAATAGCACGTCAGCAATTTCTTCTGAAATATCTTGCTTGTCGTCTCCGGGTTTAAAGGATTGTTCGCCGTACTTGCGGGCAATAATGCGCGCCAACTCACCTACTTCCTCGGCAAGGATTACCATGTTGGTTAGTTCGTTAAAGTATCTTATTCCGGTGGTGTTTATCCAATTGTCAATGGTTTCTTGAACTTCTTTTACCGTCATTTACTCCTTGTTTTTTGTGTCAATTATTATTGTTACAGGGCCATCGTTTATTAGCGAAACCTTCATCATTGCACCGAAAACACCCGATTTAACCGGCTTTTTGGTTTCTGCTTCCAATTGCTTCAAAAACATTTCGTAAAGCGCAATTGCAACCTCGGGCCTGGCAGCTTTAATGTAGGCAGGCCTGTTGCCTTTTTTTGTGCTCGCGTGAAGCGTAAACTGGCTAACAACCAGTATTTCTCCGCCAGCATCGCAAACGCCAAGGTTCATGACACCACTCATATCAGGAAAGATCCTTAAACGCGAAATCTTGCCAGCCAACCAATTGATATCTTCGGTGCAATCGGCCTCCTCAATACCCACCAACACGAGTAATCCGTGCCCTATTGACACTTTAGTCTTGCTGTCAGTTTTCACACCTGCCTTTTCAACGCGCTGTATTACTACTCTCATTTTTTTGGCATTCGGGTTTTAGCAATTAGTCATTGCTCCAGGTTTTCAGACGTAATTTATAGTGTTTCAAAAATCAAGGCAGCCAAAATGCAGCCTCTTGGGGCTAACAATAAACCGGGTAAACTCCCTAATCTTCTTTAATCACCAATCACTTAAATTTTACCTTTCCTCCCCCAACAAGATGCCGAGGTAATTTCCGTACCTCACGGGGTTAATATTGCCTGCTTCCACCTCTTCCTTTACCTTGCAGCCGGGTTCGTTGTTGTGGGTACAGTTGTCGTACCTGCATTGGTTAAACAAGGCTCTCATTTCGGGAAAGTAGTGGCAAAGCTCCCAAGCTTCGAAGTTTACCAGACCAAATTCTTTAATCCCCGGGGTGTCAATTATAAATCCTCCGGTGGTGAGCTCGAACATTTCGGCAAAGGTCGTGGTGTGCTTTCCCTTTAGGTGAGTGTACGATATGCTCTGTGTTTTAAGGTTAAGGCTACTGTCGATGGCGTTTATAAGTGTCGATTTTCCAACTCCCGAGTGTCCGCCGAGCAAGGTTGTGTTATTTGCAAGAACTTGTTGCAGCCTGTGGAGGTTTAACCCTGAAACTGCCGAAACCAGAAGGGTTTCGTATCCTGTTCGTTCGTAAACCCGCAGAAGTTCTTCAACGTGCTCCAAACCTTCGGCAGTTAGAATATCGGCTTTATTGAAAACCACCAGAGGTTTCACGCTGTATGCCTCGCAGTTTACCAGAAATCTGTCGATAAACCCCGATGAGGTACGTGGATGTGCCAAAGTGGCAATTACCATCGCCTGATCAATGTTTGCGGCAATAACATGCGTTTGCCTCGAAAGGTTGGTGGCTTTTCTGATTATGTGATTTCGGCGTTCGTGGATTGCCGTAATGGTTCCCGTGTTTTGTCCGTGTTCAACAACAAAATTCACCCTGTCGCCAACAGCAAGAGGATTGGTGGATTTTACCCCCTCAATCTTGAACTTCCCGCGAAGACGACAATCAAACCTGATGCCTTCAGGGTCTTTTACCGTGTACCAGCTACCGGTAGATTTCGTTACAATTCCTTCCAAAACCTTAAAAGTGTTTATGCCTTTGGCAAAATTATCATTTAATTAGTAATTTAGCATCATAATTAATGATTTTCAGATGCCGATAATTGTAAATGGAGTGTCGAAGTACTATGGAACTCAAAAGGTTCTCGATGATGTTTCGCTTCAAATTAACAAAGGTGAGGTTTCGGCATTGCTTGGCCCAAACGGGGCGGGCAAGTCAACCTTGATGAAGATATTGACCTGCTACATTCCGCAAACAACGGGTAGGGTTTCGGTGGGTGGTTTCGACGTGGAGTCGCAATCGATGGAGGTGAGGCGAAAGGTAGGCTACCTCCCCGAAAACAACCCGCTTTACTTAGACATGTACGTGAGGGAATACCTGCAATTGATGGCCGGTATTCATAAACTCGGCAGAAGTGGCAAACCCAGGGTCGGAGAAATGATTGAACTAACCGGACTCACGCTTGAGGCCCACAAGGTAATCGGTACGCTGTCAAAAGGTTATCGACAAAGGGTAGGTTTGGCACAGGCATTGCTTCACGACCCCGAAGTGCTAATACTCGATGAGCCAACATCGGGCCTCGACCCAAACCAAATCGTGGAAATTAGGAGTTTGGTTAAAAACATCGGCAAGGAAAAAACCGTGCTCCTTTCAACCCACGTCATGCAAGAAGTGGAGGCAATTTGCGACAAGGTAATTATCATTAATCTCGGGAAAATAGTTGCCAATGCGCCAACAAACCAAGTGCAGCTACTAACCCAAAACACCAAAATTATAAAGGTTGAATTTGACAAGCCCGTTAGCCCTGATAAAATAAATTGCATTGAAGGGGTAGTTAATGTTGAGTCGATAAACGACCGCGGTTTCAAGCTATTTTCGCACGGCGATATTGACTTGCGACCCTCCATTTTTAATTTTGCCGTAGAGAAGGGATTGATTATTATGATGCTCGATATTGAAGAGAAATCGCTCGAAGAAGTTTTCAGGCAGTTGACAGGTAACGTTGTTTAGGAAAAAAACGGAATGCTGATCGGCCGGCCGGCCAAGCGGTAAAACGGATTTTAAGGCGCGGATATTCATGGAGAAATACCAGAAAATCAAACTTGCCCTTGGTCATTGGCTTTAGCGTTGTTTAAACAAGCAATCATTAACCAATAGACATCGAAATTGCAATTGCGTTTTCAAAATAACTAAAAACTTTTTACAATGAATGCAGCAACCATTATTATTTCTTGGGTATTTTTCTGTACCCTTTTCACAACTAATGCACAGTTAATTGAAGGTAGTTGGAGCGGCCTCCTCGAAACCCACGGGATAAAGCTGAGGCTTGTTTTCAATGTTGAAAAAACCCTCGACGGCTACCAGGCCACCCTCGACAGCCCCGATCAAGGAGCCAAAGGCATTAAGGCAAGTAAAGTGTCTTTCGAAGATAAAACTTTAATAATTGAGGTTGCATTGGCCGGTTTGAAATACCAAGGCACGCTTCACCAAGAAACCATTAAAGGTAATCTAGTTCAATTTGGAATGGAATTGCCGCTAAACCTTTCTCGTGGAGTAAAGGAGGCGGCCAAAATGGTTAGACCGCAGGAACCCTTGCCTCCATTTCCATACCGTTCAGAGGATGTTAGGTTTTTTAACCAGGAGGCCGGAATTTTTCTTGCCGGTACTCTTGCATCCCCATTTGAGGGGAATAATATGGCGGCGGTTGTACTTGTTACTGGCAGCGGATCACAAAACCGAGATGAAGAAATACTCGGACACAAGCCATTCCTGGTAATTTCTGATTACCTTGCCCGAAACGGGATTGCCGTCCTGAGGTTCGATGACAGGGGAGTGGCAGAGTCGGAAGGTGATTTCCAAACGGCAACGTCCAGGGATTTTGCAACTGATGTTGCCTCTGCCATTCGGTTCTTGAAATCCCGACCGGAGATTAACCCTGCCAAAATTGGCATTGCAGGTCATAGCGAAGGGGGCTTGGTTGCTGCGATTGTTGCTGCCAAACATCCCGAAATGGTTGCATTTGTTGTTTCGCTGGCAGGGCCAGGTGTTAGGGGCGACCAAATTATTTTGGCCCAACAGCAATTGATTGGCAAGGCCCAAGGGGTTGATGAAGCCGAACTATTGAAGGCTGCAAAAATTAACCAACAAATTTTCGCGGCCGTAATGGAAATTGAAGATAACGATATTTTGACCACTGAAATTGAAACTATCTTGACACGGGCCATCACCGATGGGGTTGGAGAAATCCCTCAAGGGTTGAGCCATGATGATTTTCTTGCCATACAACTTGCGCAAATAAGCAACCCCTGGATGCTTTTCTTTTTGAGGCACGATCCCTCAAAAGATTGGCAACGTGTGAAATGCCCCGTTTTGGCGCTTAATGGAAAAAATGACTTGCAGGTTCCGGCAGGCATTAACCTTGGTGCAATCAGGGATGCGGTGATGTCAGGGGGCAACGAGGATATAACAACCATTTTGCTTCCCGGGCTGAATCATCTTTTTCAAGAATGCGAAAGCGGTTCGCCATCGAATTACGGAACCATTTCGCAAACATTTTCGCCCCAAGCACTTGAAATCATTGAAAAATGGATAAACGAAAGATTTGGTAAATAATGGCAACCATGAAGATATTTTCCGGAAATATAGTTGACCCGATCTCGAAAGAAATATTCAAGGGCGAAATTCTTGTTGAAAACGAGAAAATTTCCAGAATTGAAAAAAAGGATGTGCCTTGCAACCATTACATTATTCCGGGATTTGTAAATGCCCACGTACACATCGAAAGTTCAATGCTGGCTCCGTCCGAGTTTGCCCGTTTGGCCGTAAGGCATGGCTCAGTTGGTGCGGTTTGCGATCCACACGAAATTGCCAACGTTTTGGGCGTTGACGGGGTTAATTTTATGGTCAACAATAGTAAAAGCAGCCCGTTCAAGTTTTTCTTTGGCGTTCCGTCGTGCGTGCCGGCAACCGATTACGAAACTTCCGGTGCAAGAATTGGCCCCGACGACATTGACAAAATGTTTGCCACTGGTAACTTTCACTTCTTGGCCGAAATGATGAACTTTCCCGGAGTCATCTCTCAAGACAAGCGGGTAATGCAAAAACTTGCCATTGCCAGAAAACACGGAAAGAAAATAGATGGCCACGCTCCCGGGCTGCGAGGAAAGGATATGGTGAAGTATTTTGGTGCAGGAATAAGCACCGACCACGAGTGCTCCTCTTACGAGGAAGCCTTGGATAAAATCCAAAAAGCCAATGTCAAAATCCTTATCAGGGAAGGAAGTGCGGCAAAGGATCTTGATGCCTTGCACAAGCTTATTGACTTGTACCCTGACAACGTGATGCTTTGCACCGACGACACCCATCCCGACGATTTGGTAAAAGGGCATTTAAACCAGGTTGTGAAAAAATGCCTGGGTAACGGGCTAAACCTCTTTAATGTTTTGCGAGCCGTTACGGTTAATCCCATCAAGCACTACAATCTTAACGTGGGCTTACTGCAAGTAGATGACGCGGCCGACTTCGTGGTTATTGATTCTTTTGATGAGTTTAATGTTTTACAAACGGTTATTGACGGAAACGTTGTTTTTGACCAAGGAGAAGTTAAGATAAAAACCCAGCCAGTTGTTCCGGTAAACAAATTTAACCGCCTTCACGTTTCCATTGCCGATTTGGAAGTTGCTTCAACAATCACCAATGCCTCGATACGGGTTATCGAAGCTTATGATGGCGAGTTATTTACAGGTATGGTAAAATGCACGCCAAAAATTGAGAACGGGAAGATTGTGGCAAACGTTGATAATGATATTTTGAAAATTGCGGTTGTAAATCGTTACTCGCCTCAAACCAAGCCAACGGTGGGGTTTATAAAGAATTTCGGGCTAAAATCGGGAGCAATGGCAAGTAGCGTTGCACATGATAGTCACAATATTGTTGCTGTTGGTGCCAACGACCACGATTTGCTCAAGGCGATAAACAAGGTCATCGAAAACAAAGGAGGGCTGGCAGTTTGCAATGGTTCGGAATCACACGACTTAACACTTGAAATTGCAGGGCTAATGACAAGCAGTGGGGGAGAAACAGTTTCATGCCAGTACGAACTTCTTGACAAAAGGGCCAAGGAGCTTGGGAGCAAGCTGAAAGCACCGTTCATGACGCTCTCGTTTATGGCATTGCTGGTAATACCCCGGTTCAAAATTGGCGACAGGTTTCTGTTTGATGGCCAAAATTTTACTCGGGTTTCTTTAGAGGTGATTGATTGAGACAACGAAAACAATAGCCCTTGTTATTATTTTTTTATCAGCTTCTTTACCTTGTTTGAAGCCCCGGAGGTAACCCTAACAATGTACAGGCCCGGACTTTGTCCTTGAAGGTCAAGGTAAATTTCGGGGTAAAACTCAGACGGACTTATGGTTTGCCGCAATACTACCTGTCCCGAGGTATTTGTAATTACTATAATTGTATGATATGGACTGGGGGTCATGCTAAACCTTGTGATTCCGGTTGTGGGGTTGGGAAACACCGTGAAGTCCATCTCTTCCGTTACATTGTTTACAGAAACCGTAATGTTAGAATATTTGTAGTACCCGTTTGGTGCAACCAAAGGTTTTGTAACTGTTTTTGAATTGCCGTTGGTTGCACTGAAGTAGTAATGGAGAGCCGGAGCTGCCTGAAGATCGGGTAAAGTAATTTTGAAAGTATCTCCAACCAGTGTCATTTGTGAGGCTGTAAAACTTGAAGCTTCGTTTGTGCGCCAATGCAAGTTAGCTTGTGTAATTCCGGAGTGGCTTTTTATTGCTGCCTTTATTTGAAAGGGCTTACTAAAATCAATGGTTTCGGGCCTGGCGTGCGCAAACAAGATATTGTCGGCAGCCGCAATTTCGCGCGAGATGCAATGTATTGAACCAGAAGCTGAAATGGTTGCCTCACCATCCATGGCAATAATCTGGTAGCCGGGCATGGCATCACGGTAAACTTGCAATCCAATATTGTCAAGCTGGTGTCCGTAAGTGGGCACTAGAACAATCCCATTTAGGATAATGGAATTGGTGAAGGTTCTGTAGAAAGGAGAATTTGCACCACCATTGGGATACTGACCTTGAGCGTTGGGAATCATGGGAATTCTTACAACCCTGTAAGGCCTCTTGTAAACGCTTGGATAATTGGTCAAAACGTTTTGCAAGTTTGCTTCGATGAACGGCCCATCCGATACACCCGTCGGGAACTGGCCGACAAGCAGTGTTTCCTCGTCAAGGAGCTTCATGTGCATGTCAATATGGCTTATGTTGTCGAAGGGGAGTTCGGGCATTTTAATGTACCTGCTTATGCCCATGTAGCTGTACTTTATGTTATTTACCTGTGCCTCTGTAAGGGAGCTGTTCTCTGCAAGAATAAGTTTTGAGGAAAATCCCGTTCCAAATCCGTCGGCCATGAAGTTTCCGCCGGTTGCAACCAGCCTGTTTGGGCTGTTAGTCATTTGAAATATTGGAACTGAAAGCCAGCTTGCCATTACTTGCGGAATCTGATCGTCGTTGGGGCGCGGACGGTTATAAACCCAGTCAACGAACGCCAGTTGCCCGGTGTCGCCCAGGTAAATACTCTGTGGGCCGTAGTCCCTTACCCAAACCGAATTGAACGGAGCATTGACGAAAACAACGTTTTGAAGACTAACTCCGCCACTGGTAAGGTAATTTTGAACCTGCGAAACGTTCTGGGTAATAATGTAAACCGTTACGGTTGTTCGGGCGTGCCTCACTATTTCGCGAAGTACTGAATTGTAGGCTGCCCAGGTAATTATAACACCTTGAGCCTCTTCAAACTCCCCTGGAGTACGGGGAGGAACGGTCGGCGGGGCGGTTTGCCTCGAAATTAATTCTCGGTCTAAATATTGTTGGTAAATTTTGGACTCCTCTTGGGTCATCCACTTTGGTAGTGGGTCTTGAGAGAAAACCTGTGCCGAAAATGCTGAAAACACAATAGAGAACAGTATAAATCTTGAAATTTTTGAAATCATCACGAGAGTTTAATGTTAACGCGAGTAAAATTAAGAATTTATTGGATTTCGAACCCCGAATACTCCTGCAAAATCACCTCGTTCACTATCATTTTGTCTATTCTCGATAAAATCGGACCCCTCTTAATCTCCTCCGTAAACGAGGCCACCCGATCTTGCGGGCCTTGTACCTCTATGTAAACATCGCCATTGGAGAGGTTCTTGACAAAACCCTCAAGTCCTTTAGCCATGGCAACTTTTCGGGTGAAGTACCTGAAGCCAACTCCTTGCACCCTTCCCGAGACTATAATTTGTAGTGATTTTTGCATTTTGCTCAATTCGTTGTGCAAATTTAAAAAACAAAACCTAAAGAAGCCAACGTGCTTTTTATCTTACAAAGCCGTGAGCAAAATTGATTTTTTTCAGTGGCACCACGGGCAAGGCCACGCAAAGGTAAGGAAGTGAACTAAAATCACACCATGAAAACCTAACAGCAGCCGGAGCGATGCAGAAAACCCAATCGAAAACCATTAAATCTTAATCATTTCCCAACAACCACCGGTTCTATCCCTCGTAAGTGTTGTTCTTCAAGAAGCATTTCGAATAACTTGGTGGTTGCGGTTGCATCGCCAAGCGCACGGTGCCTGTCGGTAATGGTTATTCCCAGGCTATAACAAAGCTTGTCCAAGTTGTAAGAAGGCAAGCCCGGAAAAGCTTTCCTGCTAAATCGAACCGTGCATATTCGCGGAAGCCGAAATTCATATCCCAGTTGATAAAACTCGTTTTTCAAAAAGTAATAATCGAAACTGGCATTGTGGGCCACTAAAACCCTATCGCGGGTCAGTTCAACTATTTCCCTTGCAATATGGTAGAATTTTGGCGCGGTGGCCACCATCTGGTCGGTTATTCCGATCATACGCGAAATCATGGGAGGAATTGGTCGCCCGGGATTTACCAACGAGCAATAACGATCGGAAATCTTTTGCCCGTCGTGTAGTATTATTGCAACTTCGGTAATCTTGTCGCGCCTCGAATCGCCCCCGGTGGTTTCAACATCTATTATAGCGTACAATGTGGTGGTTGTTTTTTTTGTGGCAAAATTGGAAAACAAGGCATAGGTTGAATACGGCCATTTATTTAAAACTAAGATTTATTGGCAATTACCTTACCACAACTTTGGTGGTGCTCGCAGCATCTACCGCAATTACCCTTACCAAATAGATGCCAGGAGCCAAGTTAACCTGAATTTTGTGATTTTTAGCGTGTCCAAGATCCCTGGCAAAAACTCTTTTGCCGCTGATGTCAAACACCGAAAGATTTCGGTTTTGGCCTTCGCTGGTAAAGTTAGCGTAAATGTAGTTTTCCCGGTAATGGATCTTGGCTTCAAGATTATTAGTCTCCGTAATATTAGTTGGCTGGTCAAAGAATAACTTGAATCTTGAACTCGTCATGCCATTTACCGAATTAAACGAATAGCTTGGCAACAATGATAGGTTTTGAGTGTACCCCGTTTGCAAATCCTCTATGAAAATGGTTCTGTTGGACAGATCTCCATAAAGTTTGGCAAGAGAAATGGTGTACCTACCCTCGTTAGGGGCAAGAAACCCAACAAATATTTCAGAGTTGTTTTCGATTGCTGGCACCGTATTGATGGCTAGGTTTACTCCATCAGCCGAGGTGGTGAACAATTGCGGCATTTGCGAATTGAAACTAAACAGTTTCAAGGCATCGGTGCGGTCTCGTTTATACTGGCTGTGGCGCTTTATCCTCACGGTGCTTTCGTCCGTACTGCCATTATGCTCTAATCTCAATACCAGTTTATTTGATACGGGCTCGTTCTTCATCCAGGTGCCACCGTGGGTTCTTAGGTCATTGCTGAAGGTGAAGTTGTGGTTGTGAGAGGATGCATTGGCCAAAACGAAAAAAGCCTGTCCGGGAGCAATTAAGGCATTTGGCAAGGTGCCATCAATGTTTTCATACCCGGGGCCTCCTGTTTTACTCTGATTATACACGTAGGCAAAATTATCTTGGAACAAATTCTTGTTTGCCAAGTTCCAATCAATTGAAGATGGGTATGGGTTTCCAAGCAAGTTCCAGCCCTTGATGTGGTTACTGGTGCTACCGTGGTAAACCTGAGTTTGAAAATTTCCGGTTCCAAACCTACCCTCAAATGCAAAAGGATTTGTGGCATGATAACCACTCCTGTAAGCTGCAAGGTAGCCCCTGCCGGGCACAAACTGCTGGAACCTTGATGTGTTCGGAATTCCTCCCGCTCCGCGCACGTTTATCCACGGAAACCAATTTCCACCTACTTCAGGAGCCATTTCGTCAAAGAAATAGAAATCGAAGTTTGTTGTTAAAGGACTACTTCCGGGAACAAAATCCGACCCGATAATATTCATGTTTTCCACCGGTGCCGAAACAAAATGCCAGCCATCGGTAATTATGTGTCGTTCCATTTTTCCTCCAACTCCATGGGTGTCGTGCATCAAGGTGGCGGTTGCAGTTGCATCGCTTCCCAGAACAAAAATATTTTGCGCTCCGGTGTTGCTCAGCACTCCTTCAACGGTAATCTTTCCGCCGGGGTCAACCACAACGGTGCCTTCGTTGCGCAAACGCTCCGTTACAACCAAGTGGTTGCCACTTTTAACTGAAAGCGTGGAGCCGGGTGCCACTTCAATGATTCCGGCAGTTAAGTTTGCGTTAACGGCCAAGTTAACATTGTGCCCATTTGCTCCCACAAACAACCGGTGGAAATCTCCGCTAATGTTGGTGCTCGTGGCAAATTGGGGAGTGGCATTATTGCGCACGTGGTAATGTGCTCGTGTTTGGGTGAAGTTTGGCGGGGCAGCACCGGTTCCGTCAGCACTGGTACCCCAGCTTGAAAGCAGGCTCAAATCGCCCGTGCTTCTAGAGAAATACTCTTTATAAACCTTTTCGGAAAAGTATAAACGGTATTCTCCGGGCTCAAGCCAAATTTGGTCGGTTGTATTGTTCACTTGATGAGAGTTGCCAGTAAAGTGCTCATGCCAGGTTCCGGTGTGCTGAAAGTGAGGTGTAATGTTGCGCCCACCAACGTCGAAATTGCCCAAAAGGGTTACTTTCAGGCCCGACCCATCCGCATTTTCGTTAAGGTGAATACGCTTGAGGTAGCCACCCAGGCCGTGGGTAATATTGCTTGCGCGAAAAACGGGGTGCTCGGCCTTTAGCTTGATCATTGCCGAGAAAACATCGTAAAGTTTTCTCCTGGCCGGCACGTCTAAATAGTCCCACCTAATTGGTTTGCGACCTACTCTGCCATTGAAATTAATTGAATAATCGTAACCCAGTTCGCCAAACTGCCAAATCATTTTGGGCCCTGGTGCCGTAAGGTAAAACACTGCTGCCAGTTCGTTGCGTGCAAGAGCCACGTTTAAATTTCTCGGGTTATGGTCGGGGTTGTGCTGATTTCCGTAGGTAAGATTTTTGTACATAAGCCTTTCTTCATCGTGGCTTTCCATGTATGAAATAAGGTTGTGGTAGGTGTAGCCTCTTGCAGTATGCAAACCCCAGCTCAAGTCCGAGTTGGTATCGAATCCCATGGTGGCTTGGGCATACCTTGGCTCCATGTTACCCCAAATCATCATTCCGTAATTTGCAAGTTCCCTTTCTTCAGGGTTATCCGTGAGATGTTCGAGTATTACAAAAGCACCGGGGCTTGCGGCCCAAACCTGATCGGCAATTCGCTTAAGGTTGTCAATTCTTCTTTGATCCCAATCCCAACCATCATTGCCCGAAGGATGATTGCTAAATCCTTTTGTAAAGTCGAATCGGAAGCCATCAACCTTGTAAGCCGCGAGCCAATGCTCCAAAATTCTATTGAACAGGTCGTGAGTAAAACGGCTATCTTGGTCAAAGGTGTTTCCCCAACTCCATGGTAGCGGAGGGCTGTCAACCAAAAACCAAGGGTTGTCAGGGGTGGGCTTACCCCAATTGCCCGCATTCTCATCGAAATACAATTGTGCGAACGAGGACTGATTGAAGCTGTGGTTTAGCACGATATCCATGATAACCGCAATTCCTCGCTTGTGGCATTCGTCAATGAATAGTTTGTAGTCGAAACGTGTTCCGTAGGCTTTGTCAGGTGCAAAGTAAAACGACGGATTGTATCCCCAACTGTCGTTGCCCTCAAACTCGTTGATGGGCATAAGTTCAATGGCATTAATGCCAAGGTCGTGAAGGTAATCGAGCTTGGCAATAACATCTTTTATTGCGTCCGATTCAACAAAGTCGCGAATGTGCAATTCGTAAATCACCAGGTCTTGATTTATTGGTCTGGTGTAATCGGTTGCCTGCCACTGATATTCAGGCCTTCCAGGATGCAGCACGCTTACCATTCTGGTGGTTTTGCCTGCCGGGTATGGCTTTAGGTTGGGGTAATTGTATCTGCTAATCCAGTGGTCGTTCCAAGGGTCGAGGACCTTTTCGGTGTATGGATCGGCCAGGCGTAATTCGTTGTTAATGAGGTACTGGTAGGCGTACTCTGTATCTGGTGTCAAGCCCGAAATTGTTCTCCAAAAGTACATACCATCTGGTGTATGGTTCATGTAGTAGTCTTGGTGAAGATTCCAATGATTAAAATCTCCAATCACGAACACGTGATTTTTGAGTCCGGGGGGGTCGTGAAGAACCAGGGTAACCGTGGTGTTGTCCGGGTGATAGTGTATGCCGGGTCTGTGCCTTGATGGTTTACCGGAAATAAAGGTTGGTAATGACTCAATGCTCACTGCCCCCCTAATGAAAACCGGCAAGGAATCTCTAACGGTGGTGCTGCCGTTGCCTGCCTCGGCTATCACGTAATGCAATCCGGTTGGCAATCCATGCAGGCTCACCAAGATGGAAACTGCGTGAGATGCAACACTCGTAACCTCCGTCGCGTTAATGAAGATTTTCAGATTGGTGTTTGCCAGGGCAACGGCGCACACCGAAACCAACCTGTTGGCTTCTATCAACTTGTTTTTGCCTGCCGGACTGGTCATTTTTACATTAAGGGCATTTTGATAAACATTTACGATAAAATCAGACCCATCGGCATTGCGGTGAATTTTGTAAGGATCGGACGCGCTTCGAAAAACCATTACAAGTTTTAGTATTTCTTCGTTTGATGAAACACCGTAAAAATCCCTTATGTCGGTAATGTTAAGCGAATAGTTATTTGCCGAATGTTTGACAAGCATGGTCTCGGGTGTGTTAACCCCCCAGTTGGTTTTTACATACCTCCAATCACTTATGCCCACGCTTAAATTGGTGATAACCCCGGTGTGCACGTAAACATCGCCCGTGTGGTCAACCAAGTCCCTGTTTCCGAGCGCAGTGTTAAGGTGTATCGTAATCGATTGCCCCGTTTGTGGAAAGGCGGGAGTAGTGTAAAGCACAACATCTTCGCAAACTGCCGTTTGGCCAACCTCGTAGAGGTAATTGCAGCCTCCGTTATTGTTAATCCGCATTGTGTACATGTCGTGGTCGGCGATAAGGCATCCAACCGTCGAGCTGAAAACGTAGTAAGAAACTTGAGTGCCATTGCTCTGTGCAGGTATATTGGCAGTCCGGGCGGTGCCCTGACCGGTCATCGTTGCCAAAGTTGATGTATCCCAGCCATCGGTAGAGTAACGGAGGTAAAAAATTTCCTGCTCCGTGGGCGTGTCAGAGAGGGTTGCGGTAACCAGTACCGTATTGCTACTACTCACCACCCCGGGACTTTGCGAAACGCTGGAAATATTGACCGGCACGGCGGTGGTTTCCATGAAAACAGCCCTCGACCCCGTGTAGCCCCTGTCATGGAATACCACGGTGTAAAACCTGTTTTGGGTAAGGCCCGAGATGGTGTTGTTGCCGGGCACGGGATTGTCAGTGTTGAGGCCGAAATTAAAGTAGGCCATCTGGCCAACCTGAACCGAAGCGTTTGAAGACCATTGGTTGAGCCATTGACCGTTTGCGCCAACTCCCGATGACACGAACTTGAAGTTCTGGCTGCTGCCAGTACCAAGGTATTGGAAGGTGGTTTGGTAACGCCAGGTGCCCGTGGTGGTTCGCACCAGGGCAAAATCGCCGGCCATTCCGTGGTCGTTGGCCCAGCCATTCCACTGGCCTGGCAAGCGAAGACCTTCTGCAAGGTATATCCTGCCCATGCTACTAATGCGGGGGGAGTTAATGTAAAAGTTGCGTTCGGCTCCCCCGCCGGTGTTTCCAACGTAAGCATTAAATCCTGCAACCCTGCCCGCAATTATTGAACCGGTCCAGCGAACATTGTCATTTCGTCTGTGAAGGAAAACCTGAAAATGGTTGTTGTCAATTTGTAATGCGCTAAGGGTTATGTGCGAGTTTTCCTGCCAACCCCAGCCGGTCGAACCATATCCAGCGTCGGTAACGTTAAAGTTAAATAAAACTGCACCGGTTGAATTCAACAAATTGAATTCTCTACCCCCGCTACGCCAGTGAATGCTTAACTCAATTGAAAACTCGTGTTCGGGGTTAAGGGGGGCGTTGAACATACGAGTGGCATTGCACCAGCCGGAGTCGCCCCACATGCCAAATGCCCTTGCTTGAGTATCGATTCGCCCTTGGTGACTTGACCCTAAAAAACGACCACCACTGCCACCGCTTACTTGGAATGTCCAGCCCTGAAATCCGTAACCTCCATTACCACTCCATTCGCTACCGTAATTGGAAGCTTGGTCGTGGGCAATTGTGTTTTGCGCACTAATGCCATGCAGCGAAAGTATAACCCACAGTACCGAGCTTAAAATAATACAGTATAGTTTTTTCATTATCAATGAATTAAAGGGGTTGTGTAAAATGTTTGGGATAATGCAAAGCGCAAAGATATGGGTTAAAGGATTAATCTTCAAACATTAAAACATTTTTACTGCAAACGTTTGAAACCAAAGAACTATCGCATTCGCACTATGCCAAAAACATGTTATTTTGCAAAATTCTGCTAATATCGCAAATTTGTCAAAGCCCGAATGTTGTAATAATAACTAACAAACCGATTTTGAAAAAGGTTGGATTTGGGCTTCGAAAAATCTTAATTGAATAGATTATTGGGTTGGGTTATCTGTCAGGCTACAAAAATGGATAAACCGTTCCTATCCACCTCTCTTCGGTAATGAAGAATGAGCCGTACGATTCCCATTCATTAAGAATTTTTTGTTCTACCATTTCCTTGGCGGTCAAGCCGTTTTTTTTGTGTTTTGAAATAACCTCAATGGTTTGGGTCAACGTGTCATGGTAGTTTTGGTATTGTTGCATCGAAAAAACCGGTCCATGTCCGCCAATTATTTTGGTGTCATGCGGGTAGTTGCCAACAATGTATTTTATGTTTTCTAAAAATTTGAATGGGTTTCCACCGTTGTTGGTGTCTACAAACGGGAAAAAACCTGCAAAAAGCAAATCGCCAACTGCCAGTACCTTCGAAACAGGAAAGTAAACAATAATATCGCCGTTGGTGTGGCCACCTTCGAGATGTTTTAGCCTGAGTTCCTGGCCGTTGATTGTCAGGTTCATGGCTTGCGAAAAAGTGATGTTAGGCAAGGCGTGGTCAGGAAACGGAGGGATAATCCTTTCGCCCCTTCTTTGTTCCTTGCTCAAAAAGGGCTTTACGTTGACGTGGGCAATAATGTCAACCCCCTTGCCAAGGGCGAGGTTCCCGCCGGTGTGGTCGCCATGTATGTGAGTGTTGATGATGTACTTTAGAGGCACTGAAGTTATGGTTTCAACTTCTGCCAGGAGGTGGCTGGCTGTATTCTCGTAAGCGGCGTCAACAAGCAGCGTTCCTTCTTCTCCGGTGAAGGCAACCACTGAAACGGCATTGTTAACAAATAGCCTGTAAACACCCGGGGCAACCTCAAAGGAAGTAACTGAAATGTTTTGGGTTTGTGCAAGTGCAATTGGCAAACCAAGCATAAGCAAAAAAACGTTGACAGTTATTATCTTTTTCATTTTAAAAGAATTAAAAGTTGTTCTAAATGTTAAACAGTTAAGAACTTGGAGTGTTTAAGGCTTGCTGCTTGAATTTTAAACATAAACATATAAAATTCGAAATTGTTGTAAAAAAACTCCGAGGGGGCACAAATGCCCCCTCGTAGTTAATTGCGAAAAATTCTTGACAATACTCTGAAACACGGTTCTTGCAAGAAAAATCAAGACTATTTTTTCAGCAAGTCGCGAATCTCTGCAAGTAGTTTTTCCTCGTTTGATGGTGCTGGTGGGGCGGCAGGAGCCGCTTCTTCTTTCTTCTTCATACTGTTGAGAGCCTTGATAACCATGAAAATTGCAAACGCAATGATCAAGAAATCAATCACCGTGTTTATAAAGGAACCATAATTAACCGTAACGGCCTCAACAACTTGCTCGCCTTGAACCACTGCCTGTTTAATGGTGATTTTGAGATTGGCAAAATCCACACCTCCGAGCAACATGCCTATCGGGGGCATGAGAACATCGCTCACGAACGATGAAACAATTTTTCCGAACGCTCCACCGATTATTATACCGATGGCCATGTCCATAACATTGCCACGCATGGCAAATGATTTGAATTCTTTTAGCATTGACATTTTTTGGGATTTTAGTTATTAACAAGGACAACTAGGGTCAAAATTACAATAAATGCCTTGTTAATGAGGATGTTTTTAAATTATTTTAAACAAAAAAAATCCATTTTCAATGTTGCCTTTTTGTACATTTGCAGCTCAGGTTTCGTGATTTTATTAATCAGTTACAAGCGTTTAAAAGCGCAGTTTTGCAAATAACCTTTTAGTTAAAAAAAATGAAAAGATTTATTCTATTTCTAACAATCGCAGCCATGATTTCATCATGCAAAACCAAGCCCACCTGGGGCGATGCCCAACCACCCGTAGCCGATAAAATTGCCAAGGAACTGACCATTCACGGTCATACTCGTGTTGACAATTATTATTGGATGAACAATCGTGAAGACCTCAATGTAATTGCCTACCTCGAAGCGGAAAATGCCTACTTGGAATCAAAGATGGCCTTTACCAAAGGCTTGCAAGATGATCTTTTCACGGAAATGAGGGGTCGGATAAAAGAAGATGATATGAGCGCCCCAACTTTTTCGAGGGGTTATTATTATTACACACGCTTTGAGGCAGGAAAGGAGTACCCCGTTTACTGCAGGCGAAAGGGAAGTATGAATAGCCCTGAGGAGGTATTGTTAAATGTTAACGAACTTGCCGAGGGGCATTCCTATTTTAGGATTGGAACGTACGATGTTAGCCTTGATAACAACCTTTTGGCGTTTACGGTTGATACCATTGGACGAAGGCAGCACACAATCAACTTTAAAGATCTTGTTACTGGCGAGATTTTTACTACAGGCATAAAAAATGCAAGTGGCGATGTTGCTTGGGCAGCCGACAATCAAACGATTTTCTTTACAATGGTCGATCCTAAAACTCTCAGGTACGATAGGGTTATGAGGTATAACTTCAAGAACAAGCATGAACCAATCATGGTTTACTACGAGCCTGACGACACCTACTACTACATGACCGTTAGCAGATCGAAGGACGACAAATACATTCAAATATACATAAACAGCACCTTGAGCAACGAAATCAGGATATTACCATCAGACAAGCTCACGGATCAGTTAAAAGCATTTCAGCCGCGTCAGAGAGATCTGAGGTATTCAATACACCCGTTGGGCGATAAATTTTACGTGCTTACAAACTACCAAGCTCAAAACTTCAGGCTGATGGAAACATCAGCAAGAGCTACAACCCTTAACAATTGGAAAGAAGTAATTGCTCACAGGAGCGAGGTGCTTCTGGAGTCGGTAGAGGTTTTCAATAATTTTTTGGTTTTGCAGGAGCGCACCAACGCTCTGGGTCAATTAAAGGTTATGGACCTAATTACCAAGGACGTGCACTTCATTTCTTTTCAAGAAGAGGCGTACACCGTGAGAATAGGTGCCAATAACGAAATGGAAACCAACGTTCTTAGGTACGTTTACACCTCACTTACTACCCCTTCAAGCGTTTATGATTACGATATGGTTACTCGCGAGGCTACCCTTGTAAAGCAGCAAGCGGTGTTGGGAGGTTTCAAGCCCGAAAATTACGAAACAAAAAGATTTTTTGTTGAGGCTCGTGACGGTGCAAGGGTGCCTGTTACCATAGTTTACCGCAAGGGAATGGAAAAAAACGGGAAGAATCCTTTGCTCCTTTACGGATATGGTTCTTATGGAAATAGCCTTGACCCCCGATTTAACAGTAACGCAATTAGCCTTCTCGACAGGGGGTTCATTTATGCCCTTGCCCACGTTAGGGGAGGCGAGGACCTCGGTCGCCAGTGGTACGAAGACGGGAAACTTCTGAAAAAGAGGAATACCTTTTATGATTTTATTGATATTGCCGATTACCTTGTAGAAAACGACTATACCAACCCTCAAAGGCTTTTTGCAAGTGGCGGAAGCGCCGGCGGGCTTCTAATGGGAGCTGTTGTAAACATGCGACCCGAACTGTTTAAAGGAGTAATTGCTGCAGTTCCTTTTGTTGACGTTGTTACTACAATGCTCGACGAAACCATTCCTCTCACAACAGCAGAATACGACGAATGGGGCAACCCTAACATTAATGAGTATTACGAGTATATGCTTTCTTATTCGCCTTACGACAACATTACCGCCCAGGCATATCCCAATATCTTGGCAACATCGGGTTTGCATGACTCGCAAGTTCAGTTTTGGGAGCCCACCAAATGGGTTGCGAAGCTAAGAGAATACAACACCGGAAATAAAATGATTTTGCTTTACACAAATATGGAGGCAGGTCACGGAGGAGCATCTGGCAGGTTTAGCAGACTAAGGGAAGTTGCTCGCGAGTACGCTTTCTTGATTGAACTTGCAAGATAAATAAATCGAAATTGGAAATAGCCAGACAGGTTTCAAAAATCTGTCAGGTTTAAAATTTATAATATGGACGCTTCTGTCGAAATTAGCATGTACCCACTGGGTAGAGAGTTCCTTCCGGAAATAAAGGATTTCATCGAAAGATTAAACCGCCATCCCGAAATTGAATGCAAGACAAACGGCATGAGCACTCAGGTTTTCGGAACCTTTAAAGAGGTAATGGATGCATTAACATCTGAAATGAAATTTAGCTTCGAGAAACACGGCAAAATTGTGTTCGTGCTTAAGATTGTGAATTCAAATTTGAAAGAGTAACCCGTTTGGAGCGAATCTTGAAAATAGCAATCACTGGCCCTGAATCAACAGGGAAGAGCAACCTCGCAAGCCAGTTGTCGCAACATTTCAGTACGGTATTCGTTCCAGAGTATGCTCGCGAGTATATTGACAATTTGTGGCGGCCTTACAATGAAGATGATTTGCTCCAGATTGCTAAAGGGCAACTGCACCTAGAAGAAAAAATGCTGCCCCGGGCCAACAAACTGCTTTTTTGCGACACCGAAATGACGGTGATGAAAATTTGGAGCCTGCACAAATACGGACGTTGCCATCCTCATATTCTGCAAAAACTTCATGAACAGAGCTATGGCCTGGTGCTTTTATGCAACGTTGATCTTCAGTGGGAGGCCGACCATCAACGCGAGCACCCCAAACATCGCAAGTTTTTCTTTGACTGGTATATTACCGAGTTGAACTTGCAAGGAGCAAACTATGCCATTGTTAGTGGTTTAGGCAATGACAGGCTGAATAATGCCTTGAGTGAAGTACAAAAGTATTTGGATTTGCCGATATGATGGCCGGGTGAAAGATTTTGAAAGCTTACAGGGTTAATGCGTGGCGGTGAGCCGTTTAGTGGTTAATGGAGTCGGGTTTTTCGAAAAAAACCCACCTGCATTAAACTGATCAGAGCTTTTGGAGGGCAGGGTTCTAATTTCTTACTTATAAGTTCTAATTTATTTTTTTAATTTAAGCAATGGAATCCAAACACCATTTTTTAAAGCAATACCTTCACTTGCATTTCATTATTGTCTTGCTTGGGTTTACCGCCATAATTGGTGCCTTGATATCGCTAAATGCCACTGATTTGGTTTGGTATCGAATGTTGTTTTCATTTGTAGGCCTTGGTGTTTTCTTGTGGTGGAAAAAAATAAACATATTACTCAGGGTCAACGATTTGTTAATACTATTTGGTATAGGATTGGTGGTTGCCGCCCACTGGATTACTTTTTTTCACGCTATTAAGGTTTCCAACGTTTCGGTAACGTTGGGTGTGTTTGCCTCCACAACCCTTTTTACTAGTTTCATTGAACCCCTGCTGCAAAAAAGGCGGATTCTGTTGCTCGAGGTCTTAATTGGTCTGCTAACCGTTGTGGGTATTTACATAATTTTTCAGTTCGAGTTTCGATACGTTGAAGGCATAATGTTTTCATTGCTTTCGGCCATGCTTAATGCCCTTTTCGTGGTGCTTAACCGAAATATCAGCCGCAAGCACAACTCGTCGGTTATTGGTTTTTACGAAATGGCGGGAGGTTTTTTGTGCATAACTTTCTTTTTGCTACTGACCGGCCAAACTAATGCGTTTTCTTTTGGCTTGTCGTCGTCCGATTTGTTTTGGATGTTGATTTTGAGCATGTTGTGCACGGCCTACGCATTTACAGCCATCGTTTACATTATGCGCACGCTCTCTGCATACACGGTGGTACTTTCCATAAACCTCGAACCTGTATATGGCATTATAATGGCATATTTTCTGTTTCCGTCAACCGAGAAGATGACCCCCGGCTTTTACGCCGGTGCCTCAATTATCGTTTTGGCCGTTTTTTTGTATCCGGTGCTTAAGCGAAAATACAGGCCCGAGAGAACACAAGCTTAACCTTTTAATTGGGAGGTTTTGAGAAATTATTCAGGTGATTCCATAAACGCCAAACTATGAAAAAACTTAATGCAACACTAATTGGAGCCACTGGTTTGATTGGCTCACACCTTTTTGAAATCTTGCAAAAACATCAAGCTTTTGACAAAATAACTGTTTTGTCAAGACGCCCAATTGCATTTAACCAGCAAAACACCATGGCCAAGGTAATCAATTTTGAAAATGAAGAGCAGCTTAAGGAAGGAATCGAGGGTAGCGATGTGGTGTTTTGTGCTGTTGGAACCACCATGAAAAACGTGGGTGGCAATAAGGATGCATATCGCAAGGTTGATTTTCAAATTCCCGAAACGGCGGCTCGATTGTCCAAAGAACTTGGTTGCGAACACTTTGTCATGGTATCGGCAGTTGGTGCTTCATCAAAAAGCCGCAATTTTTACGTTAAACTAAAGGGCGATGCCGAAGGGGCAGTTTCATCAAAGGGGCTGAGGGCGGTTTCAATATTCAGGCCCTCATTGTTGCTCGGCAAGAGGCATGAGTTTAGGTTTGCCGAAATGCTGGCCTCGGCAATTATGCCATTTTTTTCGTTTCTCGTTCCCGCCAAATACAAACCAGTTAATGCAAGAGATGTAGCGCGAGCAATGGCAGCTTCGGCAATTGAAAACCCGGAGGGCAACCGGATTTACCATTACAATGAAATCATCTCCCTTTCGCTAAAACTAAAGGTTTAATTTTAGGCAGGCAACAAGCAAACAGCAAAAACCATTTTTATCACGCAAACACCGTGAACTTGGGGTTCAACACTTAAACACCTCAACAGCTCAACCCGGAAGCCATTTAAAATACATTACCCGGTAAATTTACTAAGCATTCTTTACTTTTAACTCAAAAGGAATATGAAAAGGTTTCAAATATATTGTGGCGGTGAGTTTATTTCAACCAATAGCATTTTGGAGGTTGTAAACCCTTACGATAGCAATGTCTTTGCTCAAACTTACCTTGCCGGGGAAGTCGAGTTCGAGCAGGCTGTAGCCGCTGCACGGGATGCATGTGCCCCGATGAAAAAACTTTCATCGGGTGAGCGATGCAACATTTTGTTGCAAATTACAGGTGAGATCAAGGAGCGCGAAGAAGAATTTGCGCGCTTGATTGCTCAAGAGGCGGCCAAGCCAATAAAGCTTGCACTGGCTGAGGTGAGGCGTGCAGCGCAGGTGTTTTTAGTTGCATCGGAGGAAGCCAAGAGGCTTCCGAAGGAATACATTTCGCTTGACTGGACACCCGGCACCAAAGGCCTTGAAGGGCTGGTAAAGTACTTCCCGGTTGGGCCTGTGGCTGGAATTAGCCCGTTCAACTTTCCGTTGAACCTGGCTGTGCATAAAATAGCTCCAGCAATAGCAGCAGGTTGTCCTATAGTTTTGAAGCCCGCAACATCAACCCCCCTATCTACCCTCGAACTGGCCAAGGTCATTGACAAAACTTCCCTGCCAAAGGGTGCTGTTTCCATTCTGCCAATGAACCGGCAAGTAGGAAACATGCTGGTAACCGACCACAGGTTTAAACTCCTTACCTTTACCGGTTCGCCCGAGGTTGGCTGGAAAATGAAAGAAAACGCAGGCAAGAAAAAGGTAATCTTGGAACTTGGCGGCAATGCAGGTACTATTGTGGCCCAATCGGCCAACCTAAAACTTTCTGTTGAACGGTGTCTTGTAGGTGGTTTTTCCTACCAAGGTCAAGTTTGCATACACGCGCAACGAATATTCGTCCATGAATTGCTTTTCGGCGAGTTCGTCAGGCAGCTTTCCGAAGGTGCCCGCAGGCTTAAGTTTGGCAACCCTTTATCGGCAGAAACCCAAATTACCGCGATGATTGACCTTGCCAATGCACAAAGGGTCGAACAATGGATTCACGAGGCCGTTAAAGCAGGGGCAAAAATAGTTTGCGGTGGTAGGAGAGAAGGAGCCTACGTTGAACCAACCGTTATTATTGATGCCGCCCCCGGCATGAAGGTTTATGACGAAGAGTTGTTTGGCCCGGTGGTTACTGTCAATTCATTCGAAAATTTTGAAGATGCAGTTGATATGGTAAACAATAGCCGTTTTGGATTGCAGGCAGGGGTGTTTACAAACAGCATTGCCGAGCTCGACCTTGCATTCAACAATCTTGAGGTTGGCGGTGTAATTCACAACGATAGCCCAATTTTCCGCACCGACCACATGCCCTACGGCGGCGTAAAAGACAGTGGCCTTGGCCGCGAGGGTGTCAAGCATGCAATCCTTGATATGATGGAACCAAAAGTGCTGGTGAAGTAGGGAGGAGGGAGAGAGGTAACGATCTGCAATTTATGTTTTTCGGCGTTTACCCAACTGCTTACACGAGATGGCTGTACAGATTTTCGCAAATTTATTATTCCTTAAAACAGTTAAAGGCTTTTTTAAAACGCAATTCGCAATTGTTAATTTCTAATGATCTTCTGCCCCCAAATCCCCAAACTCCTCAACTACTTTTCGATATTTGCCTTGCATTTAATTCATACCTTTGCACTCAAAATATCATGAAAATGCGGCAAACAACTATTATCAAGCATTCTGTTCTGACCTTTAGAAGGTGGACTCGCATGTCTTATTCGGTTTTTAGGAGCATTGGCAAGCAGATTAGAATTGGGGTTTTGGCTGTTTCGTGTTCTCTGGTTTCGGTCTGTACAATTGCCCAAACCAAGACCGACACCCTCACTGTTCAAATCCCCGAAAGGGAAATAGAGCTTGATGAGGTTGTTGTAAGTGCCACCAGGGCAACAACGATAATGTCGCAGCTGGCCCGCACGGTTGAGGTTGTTGGCAAGACTGAAATTGAGCGAACTGTTCACACTGACATCCCCTCTCTATTGCAGCGTGTCAAGAGCGTGGATATTAGAACTCGTGGCCCGCTTGGAATCCAATCTGATGTTAGCATAAGGGGCGGAACTTTTGATCAAGCTGCTATTTTACTCAACGGAATTAGCATCGGCGATCCGCAAACCGGCCACCATAGTTTAAATCTACCCGTTGATGCATCAGCTATTGAACGCATTGAAGTATTGCTCGGACCGGGAGCAAGAATTTTTGGGCCAAATGCATTCAACGGGGCAATTAACATAATTACCAAAATTCCCAGTGCCACAAGGGTTATCGCATCGGTTGGCTTGGGCCAGTTCGGGTTGTTTTCGACAAATTTTAGCGGTAGTCTAAAGGCAGGAAAGCTTGGTCATTTACTATCGGCAAGTAACTCCAAATCGGACGGGTATATCGAAAATACCGATTTCAAAAACAAAAATTTGTATTACAGGTTGAATGCCAACTTGCATTCCCTCTTGATTGATTTTCAAGCCGGATACAACACCAAGGCATTCGGGGCAAACAGTTTTTACACGCCAAGGTTCCCCGAGCAGTTCGAAGAAACTTCAACATTTTTTTCGTCGTTGAAACTCTCCTCGGCAAAACGGCCCTTTTTATCGGGCTCTGTTTATTGGCGACGCCATACCGACAGGTTTGAGCTATTCAGAAACGAACATCCTGCCTGGTATGCAGGCCACAATTACCACCTTACCAACGTGGCCGGCCTAAACCTAAACTGGAAGCGGGCAAGTGCAAATGAATCTACATACATTGGATTAGAACTAAAGCACGAAATTGTTTTGAGCAACGTTTTGGGGTTTTCACTTGAAACCCCAAGGTTGGTGCCTGGAGAGTCAGGCGCGTTTTTTACAAAAATGCATCATAGAAATGGTGCAAGTGTTTTTGTGGAGCAAAACGTTTTTCTTGGAAGGTTGTCTATATCGGGAGGCGGGTTGCTTTATATTAACTCCGACCTCGATGGCCGGCTTGGTTTTTTCCCCGGGATAGATGCAGGATATCGGCTTACCGACAACCTAAGATGGTTTGTATCGGCCAATAAAACATTGCGGCTGCCCACATTCACCGACCTTTTTTACGAGGGCCCAACCAACACGGGCAATCCTTACCTGGTTCACGAAGAGGCAACAAGCTTCGAGTCGGGCTTTAAGTTTAATGCCGGCTCTTATCGTTTTGACATGGGCGGATTCGTGCGCAAGGGCAAGAATTTGATTGACTGGGTAAAGGCTGCCGATGAACAAAAGTGGCGCTCGGTGAATCACACCAGTGTTGATTTAAGTGGCTTAGAACTTGGTGCGAACTACTACTCACCGGGTTTTCGCCAAAAATCGACAAAACCCAAACTGGAAGCTTCCATTAACTACTCCTTAATTGTTGCCAGCAAATTGAGTGGCCAGCTTATTTCACACTACGTGCTCGACCATCTAAGGCACAAGGTTGACCTTAAAGTTTGGGTGCAATTTAACAAATGGGTTTCGGTAAGCAACAGCATTTCTTACCGCCACCGAAACGGTGGTTACTTGCTTTACGAAAACGGTGCCCCTGTAGGTTATCAAACCTTTGAACCTTACCTGATGGCGGGCTTAAACCTGCAAGTAAATCCGGTTGAAAACCTTACTTTATCTTTGGGTGCCACCAATTTGTTCAACACCAATTATGTAAGCATAGCCAACGTCAGGCAGCCGGGCAGATGGGTTGCGGGAAAAATCGTTTACCTTTTACAATAAAAAAGTTACACCTTTTTTGAGATGTAACTTTTTTATTTGAAAAATACCTTTTCGATTTACAAAGAGCCGGCTATTAGGAAAGTCGCCGCAAATGCAATAATGGCATAAAGTTCTGGAAATACTGCAAGAATCATGGTGTTTCCAAAAACGTTGTGCCCCGAACCAATTGCAGCTATTCCATTGGCACATACCTGGCCTTGGCGAATTGCCGAAAGTAATCCGACGAATCCAAGTGCCAGCCCGGCACCAAAAATTGCAGCAGCAGTTGTCCAGGTAATTTCGGGTACAAGGTATCCCGAAAGGATAAAGTAACCCATAAAGCCATAAAGACCCTGGGTGCCAGGCAGTGCGCTAAGAATTAGATAGTTGCCAAAGGCGTCGCTGTTTTTCTTCATGGCTCCGATGGATGCATTGCCGCCGATTGAAACGCCAAATGCACTTCCAATGCCGGCAAGACCAATCATCAACCCAACTCCAATGTAAGCAAGGATAATAGGTTCCATAATTAATTGATTTTTAAGTGAAACATTAAGTTAATTTTTTAAAAGGATCGTATTTTTTGCCTCCTCCCACAAAGCCGGCATTTTTGTAAAACTCCACGAATGTCAAACGGAGTGGGTGAACGAATGCTCCCAAACCCGACATAAATAGGTTGATACTGTGTCCGATGACCAGTATGACAATCATAATAATTGCACTTACCACGGGAATGCTGCCACTCATGTTAACTGCAAGACTATTGAATACATATCCCATGATTGCGCTGGAAATCCCCAATGCGAAAAGACGTATGTACGAAAGCATATCGCCAAGAAGGCCAGTAACCATGTTGTAAACGTTCCATAGACCAACACCTGTATTGACAAGTAGGTTGCGACCCAAATTATTTAAGGGTAATATTAAAATGGCACTTACCCCGACAAGAATGTATAAAGGCAACTTAATAACCCTCATTTCAACGCCGCCAACTTTGTGTATTAAGCCAATTACTGCTGCACCGAGAAGCAAAACTATCCAACCGATGGTGCCTATAGCAAAACCCCAGCCAAACATTCTAATTTCATTAATAGCTTTTAAAAACAAACCAAAAATGATTTGAATACCACCAAAGATCAATGCTAATCCAAACATAAGCTGGTTGATGTCGGTACCCTGTGCCTTGAAATTTGCCGCAAGGGTGCTGTAAACCGGTAATGATGTCTCGTATAGCGGGATTCCGAAGAATGTTCCGCCAATAAGACCAAATAGTATGGTTGACAATCCGAGGTAAAACACAAGACTCAGTATAGGTTTAAGCTTTGGTGCAACTTTGTACTTGCCAATAATTGCACCTATAGATAGTAGCAAACCATATCCAACATCGCCCAAACAAAATCCGAAAAACAAAAGGTAAAACGGTGCAAAGAATGGTGTCAAGTCTAACTCTTGGTATGAGGGAAGCGAGTAAAGCTCTCCGATTGCCTCGAATTTTTCCGCGAATTTTTTGTTTTTAAGCAATACCGGCGGGGTATCTTTTGCGTCTGGTTTTGTTTCCAAAAAAAGAATGTTGTGCCTGTCGAGATGGGCGATAAGCTCATCTTTTTTCTCGTTGGGCACCCAACCTTCGAGTAGCATAACCTTTTCCTCGGCTTCTTTTGCCGTGTTTAACAAGGTTTTTTCGTAATGAAGGCTCTCTTTTTTCTGCAAAAGCACCTTGTTAATTGCCTCGATGCTGTTTTTGGCGTGGTCGTCAAGCTTTTGGTTAAGTGCTTCAATATCTTCGTTAATCTTTTGTTGGAAGTACTTCAGCTCAGAAATTGGCCTTTCGGGCTGGCGCATGTCCTCCATGTCGAGTTCTATCTTGTCACAACTTGGCGCTACTGCCACCACGTAATTCAGGCCTGATTGCTGGCCAACAACCTCAATCGGGTAAACCTTTTCCCACTCGGGGTTGTACTTGCGGGCAGAAACCGTGAAGTACCTGACGCTTAGTCCGGCTCCCTTTAGTTTCTTGACGGTGTCAACCGAAAAATCGCCCCATGGAGCGGCATACCCCATTTCCTTACGTAGTAAGGCAAGTTGTTGATTCTTGGCTTCAAGGTCGTTTTGAAGTTTAATAACATCTTCAAGGGCTTCCTCGCCATTGGCAGCCTTTGAAGTATTTTCTGGCTTTTCAATCTTACGTGCCAACAGGCCCTTTATAACATCAGAAATGCCCTTTAGTTCGGAGTACTTTTCGATGGTTGAATCAGAAACATCCTTATCCCTTTCAACCACGTGAAGCACTCCCAAGTCTCTAATTCCCTGCAAGAAATCGTTGTACCCTTCGTGGTAAACCAAGAAAGAGTATTTTGTCATTGGTTCTATCATTGGGCGGCCTCCATTTGTTGAATACGGGATTTCACAATTTTTTGCGATGCCTTGCTAAGGTTTTCTTCATCCTCGAGGTATCTCTTTATTTTGCGAATGGCCGTTTGAAATCCAGGTATCTGCACCTTCTCGTAAAGGTTTACTTTTTGGGTTGTTTTGCGCCTTGCATGTTCAAGCAGTTGCATTTCTTGAATGTAAACCTCTCGTTCTATTGCCACGCAGGCAAGTTCCTTTGTTAGGGCAATGCCATCGAGATACCAGCTTGGATTGTTGAAAAGGCTAAATTTTTTTATCTTGAATTTTACCTCTTCGAGTACCGGAATTCTCACGCCTGCAATTTTTTTTACCGAAACCTCAACGTCTTCAATGGCAACAAGCTCGTTATCAAACTCCCCCCACAGTTCAATTGCCCTTTGGTGTTCGAGCAGTTTTTGTTTCAACTTACGGTCGTACTCTTCCACCAAGTTCTTGAACTTCTTGACCTCGACGCGCAGGGCCGACTCCTTGTTTTTCAGGGTAGGAAGGGCACCAGTCCTAATTTTAAGCTGCTTGTTTAGGTGCTGGAGCGAGGTTTTGTTATATTGAAACTTGATAGACATTTCTTAGTTCTTTTTCCAGTAAAGATCAACGAATTCCTGACGTATGCCCACCTCTGCCGGGGAGAAGTGCTCCCTGAAAAGTTCGTATGCAGTTTCGAGCATCATGTCTACATCAATGTTCACGTCAATTGCAAGCAGTTTCTCGCTGTATTTCTTTGCAAAACTTAAAGTCCTTTCATCGTAATCTGAAAGGTCGAAGCCGTTTTCGAGCTTTGTCTTTGCATTTGCGGCATCGGCATACAACCTAACTGCGGCGTTCATTACTTGCGGGTGGTCCTTGCGCGTTTTCTTGCCAATCACGAGTTGCTTCAAGCGCGAAAGGCTTCTGAACGGGTCAACGATAACCTTGCCAATGTCACTATCACGCCTCAAGAAAAGCTGTCCCTCGGTAATGTAACCCGTGTTGTCGGGAATTGCGTGGGTAATATCGCCACTTGATAATGTTGTTACTGCAATGATGGTAATTGAACCGCCATCGGGAAACTGAGCAGCCTTTTCGTAAAGGCGGGCAAGGTCTGAATAGAGCGAACCGGGCATGCTGTCTTTAGAAGGAATTTGGTCCATCCTGTTCGACACTATACTCAAAGCATCGGCATAAAGCGTGAGGTCTGTAAGCAAAACCAGCACCTTTTCGTTCTTTTCAACGGCAAAGTACTCGGCGGCCGTGAGTGCCATATCCGGAACCAGAAGCCTCTCTACTGGTGGGTCTTCGGTTGTGTTGATGAAACCAATGATCCTGTCAAGTGCCCCGGCATTGTCAAAAACGTTTTTGAAAAACAGGTAGTCGTCGTTGGTGAGCCCTGTACCGCCCAAAATAATCTTGTCGGCTTTTGCCCTTAAAGCTACGCTGGCCATTACCTGGTTAAAGGGCTGGTCGGGGTCGGCAAAGAATGGAATTTTTTGCCCGGTTACCAGGGAGTTGTTGAGGTCAATACCTGCAATACCCGTTGCTATTAGTTCGGATGGCTGCTTGCGCCTTACAGGGTTCACGCTGGGGCCGCCAATTTCGCGCTCCTCGCCCATGATTGGGCTGCCGTAAAGTGGCTCGCCGTAGGAGTTAAAAAATCGTCCGGCCAGGTCATCACCCACTTTAAGGGTTGGTGGTTTTCCGGTAAAAATAACCTCGGCATTGGTCGGAATACCTTCGGTGCCTGAAAACACCTGTAGGGTTACGATGTCTTCCATTATCTTAACCACTTGAGCCAACCTGCCACCAACTATTGCAAGTTCTTCGTTGCCAACCCCCTCGGCGTGCAACGACACTGTAGCCTTGGTTATTTGAAACAACTTGGTGTAAACTCTCTGAAATGCTCGTGTTTGCTTCTCCATTATTTAACCCTCCTTTCGTCGATAATTGAGGTCAGTTCGTTTTTGAATTTGTGATAATCGTCCGAATCGAATACCGAATATTTCATTTGCTTCAATGCGTTGATAACACGCTTGAAGAAGGGGTTTAGCTCTGTAAATGTATCAAACTTGAACTCCATGTGGCAAATTTCCAAAACACTTTTTAGCATGGAGTGTTGCCTTTGCAAGGATGAAGACATGTCAATCTTGTCGAAGGCATCTTGCTGCAATATAACAAAGTCGATAAGTTCTGCCTTCCAGAAACGGAAGTGGTAATCAATTGGTACGCCGTCTTCGCCCAAAATATTCATTTGTTCGTATGCTTCCTTTCCCCTTAGCATTAAGGTCTTTGTCTCCAGAACCATGTCGACCCAGTTGGGGGCGATTTTGTTGTTGAGGTATTCGATGATTTCGGGATACTCGAGGTACTTCGAGTAACTATCGAGGGGGTCAATTGCCGGATACCTCTTGCTATCGGCCCGGTTTTGCGACAGGGCGTAGAAACACCTTGCAGCTTTCTTTGTCGATTCGGTTACCGGTTCTTTGAGGTTGCCGCCCGCTGGCGATACGGTTCCTATGAAAGTAATCGAACCAGTTTCGCCATTGTTTAGGTAAACAAAACCTGCCCTTGCATAGAAATTTGAAATGATTGCAGGCAAGTCCATGGGGAAACCATCGGGGCCGGGCAGTTCCTCCATACGGTTCGACATTTCGCGAAGTGCTTGTGCCCAGCGTGATGTTGAGTCGGCAAGGAGCAGAACCTTCAGCCCCATTGCCCTGTAGTACTCGGCTATTGTCATTGCAGTATAAACCGAGGCTTCGCGTGCTGCAACTGGCATGTTGGAGGTGTTTGCAATAATTGTGGTGCGTTCCATTAGTTTGCGACCTGAGCGGGGGTCGTCAAGTTTGGGAAACTCCGTGAATATTTCGACCACCTCGTTGGCGCGCTCGCCGCAGGCGGCAATAACTACCAGGTCGGCTTCGGCATTTTTCGAAAGGTTGTGTAGCAAAACTGTTTTTCCACTACCGAAAGGGCCCGGTATAAACCCTGTGCCACCCTCGGCAATTGGGTTTAGGGTGTCCATGACCCTGATTCCCGTTTCCAATACCTTGAATGGTCTTGGTTTCTCTTTGTAGGCGCGAATTGGAACCTTAACAGGCCACTTTTGCCGCATTGAAATCTCGAAATCAGTTCCTTCGGCATCGGTAACCACTGCAATAACCTCGGTAATCTTGTAATCGCCAGCTTCCTTCACGCTCTTTACCGTGTACTCGTTGTTCATTTTAAACGGAACCATGATTTTGTGTGGAACCCAGTTTTCGATTACTTCACCGAGCCAACTTCCTGCGGTTACCTTGTCGCCTTTTTGGGCAAGAGGTTTGAAACTAAAGTTCATGCTATTGTCAAGCCCGTCGGTATATTCTCCCCTTTTCAGGAAAACTCCTTCCATGGTATCGAGGTTATTTTGTAGGCCATCGAAGTTTTTTGAAAGAAGCCCTGGGCCAAGATCAATTTCAAGCATCTGGCCAACAAACTCAACCTCGCTGTTTGTTTTCAACCCGCGAGTGCTTTCGAAAACCTGAACGTAAACCTTTTTTCCAAGTATTTTGATAACCTCGGCCATCAGCCTCGTGCCATCGTGCTTAATGTAGCAAATTTCGTTTTGTGCTACCGTGCCTTCTGCTTCAACAATCACAAGGTTGGCGATTATTCCTTTTACCTTACCTATTGTGTTCATATTGAGTTATTTAATAAAAATTTCGGGAAGTTTGTAGGTGGCTTTTAACTCTTCGAGTAGTTTTTTGAACAACTCGTTGCCGGTGGGCTTGTCAATTTCCAGCCATCTTTCAATTATTTCGAGCTTTTTGATGAATGCAAACACTTTTTCTGCCGTGAAGTATTCGAAAAAACTTGATTCGTCGAGATACTTCCACTTTAACTCGTCAATTGCTTTTTCTCGCTCTTGTATATCTTCAATTTTAACGATGCTAACTACGTCATCAATGTAAGGGAGTTCGGCCGATAGTCCGAAATCACGGGCGTGGCTCCTGCGTATGGTGTTTGATGTTTCGGTGTTTCCTATTATCTGGTTTTCGTAGGGCAATTCGTGCTTTCGCGAGAAAAGGGCAATTATCGAATTGCGCAAGTTAAGGTCAAATTCGAACAGCTTGCACAAGAACTCGTTGTCAACCTCGAGCATTTGGTCGTAGTAGAGGGTCGCCAACTCGTTTTCGGGGCTCAACTCGGGATAAATGGGTTCTTTTTCCTTGTGTGCCATGATAAACCTTGCCATGTAACCCGGCACAGTGGTTGGTTCCTTAATGTTCTCCTCAAGTTCGTCTGCCGAAAAGTTTCCCCTCTCGTCAAATGGTTTATTTTTTTTTAAAAGGATGTTGAGCAGGTTCTGATTGTCGTGTGGCAAGAAAAGCAACTTCAGTAGCTCGTAGTCATTTGGGTGAAATTCCCTTTCGAGCTCAGCCTTTAGCACGGAGCGGTTTTGTTGCAGTTTGTGTATGTCTGGGTAAATGTCTTGCAGCCCGGCAACCAAACAGTAGTAATTTCGCTTCACGATTAATTGGAATTTGGTTAGGTTGGCCTGCTACTGGTTGTCGAAAAGCAATTGCACCAGTTTTGGGCGCAGAAATGATTTGAAGAAATTTTCGAAATCATCGTCGGTAAACGATATCATGTAGCCTTCCGCTTTGGGGCCAATCTTGAACCCTGATTTCATCCTGTCGGAATAACTTACCTCCAACCCTTTTTCCATTAGGCTACCTGCTTTTGCGGCAAAATATGCCTCGAACTCCTTTTGCTGTGCGGTGGGTAGTAGCAGGCTCAAGTTAACCGACCTAGAGTCGGTGGGGCTCCAGTTGGAAATGATGGTTTTAATTATTTGTTGGGTAAATTCACCATCCTGCAAGGCCTTTTTGGTTTCGTGCTTTATGGTTTCGGTTTGAACGAGATCAACAATTTTTTGCTTCAGGTCGGTGAGTGCTTGGCGGCTGGCAAGTTGAAGTTCGTTGAGCGAGTTCTTGCTAAGGTTTTCGGCATCTTTGGCGGCACCCTTCACTATGCCTTCGGCTTCTTTCTTGGCATTGGCCAAAATATTCTCGGCTTCATTTTTTGCTGCACTCAAGATTATTTCAGCCTCCTTGTTGGCTTTTTCTATACCTTCTTGGTAAATTTTTTCGGTAAGTTCCTGAAGTTTTGCTTGCATGTTAATTCAGAATTATTCATTTTTTTTTGAGGCGCAAACTTAAGCAAAAAAAACACAACCGAGCTTACTTTTTTAAAAAAAACAAGAATGGCTTTAAGGGAGAGTTGTTAGTTTATTCACAAACAAGGAATTTATTCGTGAAGCGATTTGGTTTTTTATTCTGGTGTCAATTTTCCAAGTTTAGGTTAGTCCTTTAGAAGAGGTTCGGGTGAGTGTTGCTTTATAATTATTCAATGCAAAAATGATTTTTCATTTGCCTTTCTTTCCAAACTGCGTCAGAAACAAGCCTGACATAACCAGTGCCATCCCCAATAATTTTTGGGCATCAATCACTTCTTTCAAGAATACCAACGAAACCACAGCGGTGAATACCGGTATTAGGTTAGTGTAAATTGAAGCCCTTGCAACACCCAGTGTTCTAATTCCCGACGTGAAGAATATAAATGCCAGGGTTGATGCAAAAAATGCCAAGGCAAATAGTGATGCAATTGCACCGGCCGAAGGTTTGACATGAACGAAATTGGAAGAATCAATGACAAGGAAAAGTGGAAGGAAAAACAAGACCCCCAGGAGGTTTTGGGTGGCAATTATTGTTGTTGATGAATACTTTGCGGTGAGTTTTTTCAGGAATATCATGCTTGCCAGGGCTGAAAAAACTGCCAGGAATAAAAATGCAACCCCTTTTGGCGAGGCGGTGAACTGCATGTTCACATCGAGCACCATTACTACCACTCCAACGAATGAAACCCCAAACCCCAAGAAGTTAAGAGCGGTAAGCTTTTCTCTAAAGCCAAAATACCCCAACAAGGGTGTTAAAACAGGTATGGTGGCCACTATTACCGATGCAACTACCGGCGAAACGTGAAAAATCCCGAAACTTTCACCGATGAAATAGCAAAACGGCGAGAAAAACGACAAATAAAAGAACAGCCTGTAATCTGACCTGTCAATTCGTTCTATGCGTTTGCGGAAAAGAAGAAATATAAGTATGGAAGAAATTGTAAGGCGAAGCATCATCGTGGAAACCGGAGAGTAATACTCCATGACAATCTTCATCCAAACGTACGAGAACCCCCAAAAGGCCACAGCCAGAAACATCATCAAGTATGTCCGATACATTTTTTTCAAATTCGAATTATTGAGCTAAAAAATACGGGTGAATAGTTTAGAGTTTGTTTCGAACTGATGTTAATCATGATGCCGAAACTTGAAGTTTAATTGGTATCGGGCTATCCCTTGCCGTCTAATACCCGTGTAAGTATCTCTGAAAATCAGAGGGTTAACATGAAAAATCTAAAAATTATCGCACTTCATTATCAGCGCCTCGCCAAATTATCGATCCGTTTGGTCAGCGTATCAATCGAACATCGTTAATTATCGATCGTTAATCCCTTCCCTCGGCTCTTTTTCTCCACTCTAACAGTCCCATTACTGCCAAAATCAAGAAGACCGCGAACTGGAAACTGGTAAATACCAACCCTTTTGCAAAATACATCGGGATGGAAATGATGTTTCCGGCAATCCAGTAAATCCAGTTTTCGACCCTCTTGCGAGCCATAAACCACATGCCAATCAAAAAAACAGAAGTGGTAAACGAATCGACATAAGGTACGTACGAGTTCATATACTCAACATCTTCCTTGTTGAAAAGCCAAATCAGGCCAAGTATCAGCAAATAAAGAACAGGAATAAGAGAGATTCCCGTTATTTGTTGTTTCGCGTTGTTCCAACGTATTGGAATTACATTTTCGTTGGCATCTTTACGTGTCCACATATACCATCCGTAAATGCTCATGCCTGCATAAAAGGCATTGATGCCCATATCGGCATAAAATCGGGCGAAGAAGCAAATAAAAATGTATATTACCGTGCTAACAATACCTGTTGGAAAAACCAGAATGTTTGCCTGGCGTGCAAACCAAACGCTTGCAATTCCGAAAACCACGGCAATTATTTCCCAAATTGAGGTGTTGGCAAGGTTTTCGACAAAAAGCCCGATAAAGCTGTTGAAGTCCATTGTTGCTGCAAAAAAAAGTGTCGCAAAGATATTAATTAAATGAAGAGTGAAAAGTGAAGGGTGAAGAATTGTTTGGGAAATTTTGGATGGTAACTCCGTAGGGTTGATAGGATAACAGGTTGTGGTGTTTTGAAGTTTTTGGAAAGGGTTTGAAAACTTCAAAGCGATGGGGGCAAAAATGCAAAATCAAAAATTTGACTCTTGGCCATAACGAAACGGCGGCTGTTTTGGGTTTCAACCGCCACCGCGAGAAATGGTTTCGTAAAGTTCGGTTTTAAAGTTTTGCCTTGAAGTGCTGTTCGAGCAACCTTGCAACGTATTTGCCAATAACGTCGAACTCGAGGTTAACGACCGACCCGACTTTGAAATTGCCGAAGTTGGTGTGCTCGAAGGTGTATGGTATTATGGCCACCGAAAACATTCCAGGCTCGGAATCAACAACCGTAAGGCTCACTCCGTTTACCGAAATAGAACCCTTTTCAACGGTAATGTTTTTTGGGCCACGATCGTACTCGAAGTAAAATTTCCAGCTGCCGTCAAATTCTTCAACCTTGATGCAAACTGCAGTTTGGTCAACGTGGCCTTGCACAATATGCCCATCTAACCTGCCATCGATTTTCATGCACCTTTCTAGGTTAACGCGATAACCAATCTCCCAGTTGCGCATGTTTGTTTTGTCGAGGGTTTCTTGTATTGCCGTTACGGTGTATTGTTTCTTTTGCTTGTCAACGTTTACCGTGGTAAGGCAAACACCGTCATGCGATACGCTTTGGTCAACCTTCAATTCGTGGGCAATGGGAGTCTCCATCGTAAAGTGAATGTTTCCCCTTTCTTTCTCGATTTTTACCACCCTGGCAGTGGTTTCAACTATTCCTGTAAACATGTTGGTATATTTAGTTGTGTAACTTTTTGGTTTATAAATAAACGGGTCTAACCTTGCTTTTCACATTTCGGAATCTATATTTTGTTTCTTTTGCTTACCTCCTGCTGGTTCAATGGCAATCTTCACGTACTCGTCGAGCTCTTCATACCACTGTTCTCCATATTTCCTTACAATGGCATCCTTCACAAACCGAAAAACCCTCACCTTGCTTTTTGCTTCATTTTTTCGGGCACAAAAGCAAATTGTCCACCTGTGGTAATTAAGGGCATCGTAATGCTCGTGGCTCGTTACTCTTACCGGGTAAAGGTGGCACGAAACGGGTTTCGGAAAATCAATTTCTCCATTGTTAAAAGCAGTTTCAATTGCGCATTTGGCTGTTCCTTTAGGGTCAAAATAAACATAGGCACAAGCGCCCCCGTCGATGAGCGGGGTTACCGGCTCGCCCTGCATGTCATTTACCCAAGCACCCTCATTTTCCACGGTTTCAATCCCCTTCTCCATCATGTAGGGTTTTACCTTTTCAAAAACGGTGGCCAAGATATTTTTTTCTTCTTGCAATAGGGGAGCTCCGGCGTCGCCCTCAACGCAGCAAGCACCCTTGCACTTATCCAGGTCACAAGCAAAATGTTCGAGGTAAATTTCGTCAGACATCAAGATGTTGCCAATAATTATCATACTGCAAAAGTAATCAAGAAATGCCAAAAAAATGAAATTGAGAGGCCAGATTGGTTCAAAAGTCATGCAAATATTGGCTCGAAGCTTGGATGCGACAAGCCGGTTGGTTTTGTTAGTTTTCGTGAAAATTAATTTTTGTTGAATCTTTGACTAATTTTGGCTCAGAAAAAAGCACTGATGCTAAAAATCGTTGCCGATACTGACATTCCTTTTTTAAAGGGGGTGTTGGAGCCGTTTGCAAGCGTGGTGTATCGCAAGGCAAGCCAAATCACCAATTCCTTGGTTGTCGATGCCGATGCCATCATTACCCGAACCCGAACCCTCTGCAACGCCCAGTTGCTCAACAATACCAAGGTGAGGTTGATAGCGTCTGCCACAATTGGGCACGACCATATTGACAAGGAGTATTGCAAAGCTGCAGCAATAAAATGGGTTAATGCTCCGGGGTGTAATTCTGGTTCCGTGCAGCAATATTTGGCTTCGGTTTTGGCAGTAATAATCAAGAAAACGGGTAAACTCCCAGCCGAGATCACGTTGGGTGTAATTGGAGCCGGAAATGTTGGCAAGAAAGTCATCAACCTTGCCAACAATATTGGAATCAAGGCGTTGGTCAACGACCCGCCACGTTCTCGTATCGAAGGCCCCGATGGATTTTGCTCCCTTGATGAGCTATTGACAAATTCAGATATTATTACCCTTCACGTTCCGCTCAATAAAGATGGTGAGGACAAAACACAACACCTTGCCGATGATTTTTTCTTTCAAAAAGCCAAGACGGGAGCTTGGTTCATTAACACATCGAGGGGCGAGGTTGCCAGCCCTGAATCATTGAAGAACGCCCTGAAAACCAAGAAAATCTCTGGCGCCGTGATTGATGTTTGGGAAAACGAGCCAAACATTGACCTTGAACTCCTGCAATTGACCTCAATTGCAACACCGCATATTGCAGGTTACTCGGCCGACGGAAAGGCAAACGGTACAACCATGATAATAAGGGAAATAAGCCAATTCTTTGGCTTGGGTATTGACACGTGGAATCCAAAAGAAATTCCACATCCACCAATACCTGTTTTCGAAGTTTCCGAAGGTGTCAACTCGCCAATTGATGTTTTTTGCGAGTTGAGTTTGGCAGTTTATCCAATACTCGAAGACCACGAAAGGTTAGTAAAAAATCCATCGAAATTCGAAAATTTTAGAAGCAATTATCACATCAGAAGAGAACCGCCTGCAATTGGGGTAATCACGAAAGCCTTATCGGGTGACGTGGTTGATTTGATTAGGAAACTGGATTACAGGATTGTTTGAAACCCAAATTTATTTTCTTCCCTTCCTCCGTTTCAACTCTGCCTTTATCAGTATAAGTTCTCTCGAAGTTTGTCCTTCCACCGAAGTGTTTTCCTCGGCACGCCTTATAAGGTATGGAACCACTGTTTTAACCGGCCCGAAGGGAACGTATTTGGTTACGTTGAATCCCGCCGCGGCAATGTTATAGCTAATATTGTCGCTCATGCCGAGCAGTTGCGAAAAGGAAACGTTTGGGTTGCTTGGCTCAACCCCCAATCGTGTCATTTCTTGGGTTCCCTTTAGCGAGCTTTTTTCGTTGTGGGTGCCAATGCACACTGAAACGTCATTTACGTTTTCAATGCAGAATTTTACCGCATCATCGTAAGCCACATCGGTTCCATTTTTTTCGGGATAAATGGGTGAGGGGTATCCGAGCTTGCTTGCCCTTTCTCTTTCCTTTTCCATGTAGGCACCCCTTACAAGTTTCACGGCCGCTTTAACGCCACTATTCCTTGCCCTGCCAACAAGATTTTTAAGGTAATCCAGCCGGTCGTGTCTGTACATTTGCAGGGTGGCAAAAACAAGTGGTAGGTTTCTGTTGTGCTTCCACATTAATTCTTCAACAATTTCATCCACTATTCCTTGAATCCAAGTTTCCTCCGCATCAATCATCACCGGAACCATTAAACTGGCTCCCGTTTGGCAAATTGATTCAAACCTTCCTTTTATCCTTTCAAATTCTGCTTTTTCTGCTTCTAATAATTGTTTTTTTGCCTGCACCTTTTCAAATAAACCAAACCTTCCGATTCCGGTAGGCTTGAACACCGCATAAGGAATGTTTTCATCATTCGAGGCGTTGATTATTGTTGCAATTATTTGATCGCGCGTGTGGTCAAAATCCGCATCTGATTGTTTCCCCTCGGCAGAGTAATCAAGAATTGTTTTAATATTTGACTTTCCCAATCTAGAAATGGTACGGGTGCAATCGTCAATTGAAACACCTCCGCAGAAATGGTTGAAAATAGTTGGTTTCAAAATCCAAGATACCGGAAATCCGATTTTCAACGCCAATCGGGTCAAGGCAGCACCGACCCTAGCCAACCACGGACTCGAAATAACCTTGAACAACAGCAAAGCCCTTCGCAATTCGCAAACACTTTTGTGTTTAAAGGCAATCTCGGTGTTTGAAAGATCAATCATTTCGGATAATTTTGCGACAAAGTTAAGGAAAAGTTCAGGTGATTGTTTATGGCAATTCCGAATTCAAAGTTATTCAAACTTAACTCGTAAACCCCATTGGTGTTAAATTCATGAAACATGCATTTACTTAAACGACAATGGACTTTGTTTGCCAATCCAAACGCGCAGCATTGCGCCAGTGCTAAATTTTCTCAAGTTCTAAACCTTTTTAATGCCATTGACAATAATTGCATTATTTTTTACCTTTGAATAAAAAATCATACCATGAGCTTCGAGCACAATCCATTAAGCCATCCCATTTTCTTTGAGACTGATAGTGAAAATCATTTTCATGGGTTTTTCGATTACCATTTCAAGCCAGGGCAGTCGTATTTCGTGTTAGTAGATGAAAACACCCACCATTATTGCCTTGATGTTCTTAAAGACATGCTGCCCGGCAATTATTTTTTGAAGATTATCGAGATTCCTTCAGGCGAGGAGCACAAAACCCTTGGAACATGCAATATAATTTGGGAAATTCTGTCGGATAAGCTGGCCGGGCGTGATTCGGTCATGATAAACCTGGGTGGCGGCGTGGTAACTGACGTGGGAGGTTTTGCGGCTTCGGTTTACAAAAGAGGAATGCGTTTTATCAATGTGCCCACATCCTTGATGGCAATGGTCGATGCCTCGATTGGTGGCAAAACAGGGGTTGACTTTAACGGGCTAAAAAACATAATTGGGGTTTTCAGCCAGCCCATGGCAGTTTTCGTAGCACCTGTTTTCCTGCAAACGCTTCCGCGGAGGGAAATGCTCAATGGCTTTATCGAAATGCTCAAGCATGGCCTCATTGCCGATTATCGGTATTTCGAGGAGTTGGCAGGGGGGGGGGTTGACATTGTAAACGCTGAAAAAATCAGAATATCAACGGAAATAAAATCTGACATTGTACAGAGAGATCCATTTGAAAAGGAATTGAGAAAGTCTCTTAATTTTGGGCATTCCATTGGCCACCCTCTCGAAACCCATTCATTGCTCAACGATGATGATCCGCTTTTGCACGGCGAGGCAATTCTGCTTGGCATGATGGCCGAAACCATTCTTTCAGAAAAGAAAGGTTTGATTAAAACCCAGTTATCAAACGAGATACTCTCTGGACTTGTGAACTACTCCATACCCTACCAGATTGACTCTGACCGCATTGAGGCGGTTTTGGACTACATGAGGCACGACAAGAAAAATGTTGATGGTATCCCCGGATTCACTCTTCTAAGCGCTAAAGGGCAATGCACTACATCAGTGGAGTGCAGCCAATCAGATGTTGTAGCATCGCTAAAAGAACTTGATGAAATTTTGGATTGACAACTACCCTCCCCATTTATCTTTCCTAATAGTAGGTTGGTAGTTAACGATGTATTCGAGGGCCTCCGCTGCCGAGCCAACCACTGCAAAAACATCTCGATGCGAGCCGGGGGCGAAATTCTCATGAAAAATAGTCGCGAAAAACGATACCAGGTTATTGTAATACCCATTGGTATTGATAAAAACTATTGGCTTGTCGTGTTGCTTTAATTGTTTAAGGGTAATTACTTCTATAATCTCTTCGAGGGTGCCGAATCCACCGGGAAGTGCTATAAACGCATCAGAAATTGTTTCAAGTTTTGCCTTTCGGTCACGCATGTTGGCAGTAACAAAAAGGTTATCGCAGTTAAGGTTGGCAATTCCTTTTTCTTGGATGAAAAAAGGAACCACTCCATTAACCACCGCTCCACCCGTTTTGGCTGCCTCTGCAAGTTTTCCCATTAATCCCACCGTTGTTCCTCCGTAAACCAACTCGAAACCGTTTTGGGTTATCAAACCGCCCAAGGTGGCTGCCTCATTGTAATAGATTTTTTCCAGTAAATTGCTGGAAGAGCAAAAAACACAGATTTTCATTTTTTTAGTTTTTTTCGTCACGAACGAACGAACATTTCATCGTTAGGTTAATCGCCGAAATCAATAGTTAAGTTGCCCGGTGGTGCAATGGTAATTTGCACCATCTGCCTGGCCCGGGCAAATTCTCAAATTCTCTAATCTTCAAGTTATCCAATTATCCTTCCTTGCCACGTGTCCCGTCTTTCAAGTTCTTTTTCGATAAGGTTTAAAACCTGATCGGTTCTTAATCCCCACGATTTGCCCTTGTTAAATGCAGGTGGCACCTCGCCCGAGAGTCGTTCTATACTTATTTCAGGTTTTAATCGCTCAATAAACGAAACTGCAAGGTCAACGTATTCTTCCAGGTCAAAGGGGTTAAACCGTTCGGGATATCGGGCGTATTCTTTTTCCATCGGGCTTCCCTTAACAATTTGAAGCTGATGAAATTTAATTGTATTTATTGACAGTTTCGAAACTATTGCAGCCTGGGCAAGCATTTCCTCCCGGGTTTCTCCCGGGAGCCCAAAAATTAGGTGAATACCCGTATGCAAGCCCCTTTCGGCACTTTTATTTATGGCTCTGATCGAATCTTCGAAGGTGTGCCTGCGGTTAACTCTTAGCAGGGTTTTGTCAAGGCAAGATTCCACGCCATATTCAATGCTTACAATATTCTCTTTTGAAAGCCTGGCAATGAAGTCGAGCTTCTGGTCGTCAACGCAATCGGGTCTGGTACCTATTGCAATACCTTTTATGGCCGGATGCGCAAGGGCCTCGCCGTAAAGTTCTTTCAAAACATTGAAAGAGGCGTAAGTGTTGGTGTAAGATTGGAAATAGGCAACATAAATTTCGGGCTTCTTGTACCTCTTGTCCAAAAAGGCAATCCCCTCGTTTATCTGGTCGGTAATTGATACGGTGGGTTGGCAGTAAGATGGGGTAAAAGCCTTGTTGTTGCAAAAAGTGCAGCCGCCAAAACCAATTGAGCCATCGCGGTTTGGACATGTAAAACCGGCATTTATTGAAACCCGCTGCACGCGGCCGCCAAACAACTCCTTTCCCCTGCTGGCCGCGGAGTTGAACCGTCTGTTATCGCCCCATGAGAATTTCAACACCAGGCTGTTTTTGCACTTTTGAATTGACTGCTATTTTTACCTTATCCTGTCGGCAGCTCTTACCATTTTCTCGTCCTTGGCAATTGCCCTGCTGGCAAGCACCTGCAACACAACCGAAACCAAGGGCAAAATCGTTCCGATGCTGTAACTTAAGGTTTCGGGCTCGAGTGCTTTTTTTATTCCATCAATCAAGAAAAAGGCAACCACGATGAAAACCAGGTGAACCATCAGGTTTGACTTTCCCAGTTTAAGCTGAACCAACCTTTTTCTGTAATTCGCGATTGAAAAAATTGTTAGGGCTATTGAAAAAATGGCCATCAAGAAGAGCAAGATCCCATTCATGCCTTCAATTGCTCCAGCCAAGGGACCGGCTTGCGCGGAAAATTTCGAAACCACGAAGGGATACGATTCGCCATCAAAACCAAATTTGGCTATAGGAAGAAACAACACCAATATCCAGGTCATACCCGAAAGTGTCAAAAAAACTGTTTGAATGCGCTGGATCATTACGAAATGATTTTTGGTACTTTGATTGAAAGCAACAAAATTAACTAAATGATTTATCTTCGTGCAAAATTAATGAATAGTTGATGGTCAAGGGTAAGAATGTCAAAAATAATGCATCAATAACCACTGCCATAATTTTGGCCGGAGGTTTGAGCACGCGAATGGGAGGAAAGGATAAAAGCCTTCTTCAAGTTGGCGACAAGACCCTGATAGAACACATTTTAAACAGGTTGCAAGATAAATTCTTTCAAATTATGATAGGAGCCAACTCAACTCAAGACTTTGGCTTTTTGAAGAATATAATTGTGGTGCGCGATATTGAGCAAGGAAAGGGTCCTTTGATGGGATTGTATAGTTGCCTCTCGGCTTCAAATACTGACATAAACTTGGTTACCACCTGCGACAATCCCAAGCCCAATCTTAAATTGGCCCGTGAAATGATTAAAGCCCTTGCAAACCATGATGCCGTGGTACCCATGAGCATAAACGGGAAAATAGACCCCCTGTTTGCAGTTTACAGAAAAAGTGTTGCGCAAAATGCCAAAAACCTTCTTGACAAGGGCGTCGGAAAGGTTATGAAACTTCTTGATATTATTGATGTTAGCTATTTCAACACAGCCGAAAGAGACGAAATTAAGAATATAAACAGCTCAAAAGAATTTGAAGAATTTTTAAAAAAAACCTAAGGCATATTTCAATTCAAAAAAAATTCATAGTTTTGCCTAGTTTTCGTTTAAAGCTTCAAGCACAAACTATTTAACCGGAAATGATCCACTACATGTTTCTTCCAATTTTCTTTCAAAGTTTGGCCGGAATACCAAACTAACTTGCCTTGCACGGTAAGAGAACCCGGCAAGATTGTTATGCAACGGAAGAGACAAACAAATCACGAAATTTGGCTTTGTACCATAACTGCCGGAACGTAATAAATAAACTCGGTTTGTTAAAACATTTTAAGAACACCAAAACAAAAATCTCATGAAAAAGTTATCGGTAATTGCATTTGGAGGTAACGCCCTGCTGAGGGGCGACCAGGTTGGCACCATCGACGAGCAGGAGCAAAACGTTTACGAAACCTGCCAGAAGCTTGTTGGCCTTATAAAGGCTGGAAACGACCTCGTGATTGGACACGGCAATGGCCCACAGGTGGGCAACGTTTTGCTGCAACACGAAGCAGGACACAAGATGTACGGAATTCCGAAGCAACCCATTGACTTTTGCGTGGCCGAAACGCAGGGCTCAATCGGGTTCATGATAGAACAACAATTGCGCAACGTACTTTCAGAAAATGGCTTGAAAAGGAATATCGTCGCTTTGATAACGCAGGTAATCGTTGACAAGAACGACCCATCGTTTCATAACCCCAACAAACCTGTGGGGCCATTTTACTCGTTGGAGGAGATGGAAGAACTCAAGCAACTTCACCCCGAATGGGTTTTCCACGAAGACCCTCGAAAGCGCGGTTGGCGCAAGGTTGTTGCATCGCCAAAACCAGTAGAAATACCAAACTGGGAAGCCATCGAAAAATTAGCCCGCGCCGGCACCATAGTAATTACTGTTGGCGGTGGAGGAATTGCAGCCTATTTTAACGAAAAAGGTAAGATGGTGGGTATCGATGCCGTGATTGACAAGGACCTGGCATCATCGCTGCTGGCAAATAAAATCAAGGCCGACGAGTTTTGCATACTTACCGACGTGCCAAACGTTTTTATAAACTTCCACAAACCTGATGAGCAAAAGTTGGGAAAAGTTACGGTTGATGAAATGAAAAAACACCTTGCCGACGGCCAATTTACCGAAGGTAGCATGGCGCCAAAAGTAAGGGCCTGTATTCAGTTCGTTGAAAACGGAGGCAAGGAAGCAATTATTACGGAGGCAGGACATTTAGAAACCCCTGGAGCAGGAACCGTGATCTGCAAGTAAAAAGTTTGCATGTTACCAAGGAAGAGTTGATAACCAAAAGCAATAATCCATGGTAAAAAGCGAAATGTTTTTTAAATTTAACCTTTTTTCAATCAATTACCAAAAATGATAGCGTGGCGTAATATGGCAATGAATGACCTCATGCTTCTTAACCTATCAACACATCAGCCCTTAAACTCCATAAACTAACTGAACTTTTTGACCAAAACCGACAAACCTTAAAACTTATTAACCCTTAAACAATTAAAAAATGGCTTACAATCTTAGAAATAGAAGTTTTTTGAAGTTGCTAGATTTTACAGCGCAAGAAATCAAGTTCTTGTTAAACCTGTCACTCGACCTTAAAAAGGCCAAGTACGGGGGTTACGAGCAACCAAGATTAAAGGGCAAGAACATTGCCTTGATTTTCGAAAAGGACAGTACCCGTACAAGGTGCGCCTTCGAAGTAGCGGCATTCGACCAGGGTGCATGCGTAACGTACCTGGGCCCCTCGGGGAGCCAAATTGGAAAGAAGGAATCGATGAAGGATACAGCAAGGGTTCTAGGACGCATGTACGATGGAATAGAGTACCGTGGTTTTGCACAAACCACCGTTGAGGAACTTGCCGAGTACTCAGGAGTGCCCGTGTGGAACGGACTAACCAACGAATTTCACCCCACGCAAATTCTTGCCGACTTCCTAACAATGATTGAGCATTGCGACAAACCCCTTAATCAAGTGTCGTTCTGCTACCTTGGCGATGCCCGCAACAACATGGGTAACTCCCTTATGGTGGGTGCCGCAAAAATGGGCATGGACTTCCGCGCAGCAGCCCCAAAATCGGTCCAGCCAACCGAGGAACTTGTGGCCAAATGCCGCGAAATTGCAAAAGAAACAGGCGCTAAAATTACCATTACCGACAATGTTGACGAGGCTGTCAAGGGCGTTGACTTTCTTTATACTGACGTTTGGGTTTCGATGGGAGAGCCCGACCACGTTTGGGTTGAACGCATAAACCTGCTCAAACCCTACCAGGTAAACATGGATGTGGTGAAGAAAACAGGAAATCCTAACGTTAAATTCCTTCACTGTCTTCCGGCATTCCACAACCGTGAAACCACCATAGGAGAGGAAATTTTTCAAAAGTTCGGGCTCGATGGTATGGAGGTCGTTGAGGAGGTTTTTGAATCAAAACACTCAATTGTGTTCGATCAGGCCGAAAATCGCCTGCATACCATTAAAGCAGTAATGGTTGCAACATTGGGAAGCTAGGAAGCCAAAAATCGAAATCGAAAACCGCCTCAATTCAAGGCGGTTTTTTCATGCATTTTTGGCCAAAAGCTAAGGTTAAATCCATGCAAGCAAAATGTTAAAGTCTTGCATACATGAAGGTGCTAAGGTAGATTGCCATATCAAGTATCTCAATTGAAAAAACTGTGTTTTTGATTTTGTTAAAAATCATGAAAATTGCCTTGTAAAGATTAATTTGCCAAAAAAAAATATTATATTTGCGAGGGTTGAGTATATTTTGCGGGTTTTATTACTTTACAACTTTACTGCAATGACAAACAAAGATAGGCGCGATTTCTTACGAAAGGCCTTAATAGCCGCAGGTGGCGCGGTTTTGCTCCCATCAGCCCTTGACAAGGTGATGGCCATCAACCCTAACAGCAACAGAAGAAATACCTACGAACCAGGCTATATCCAGCTTCATGCATCCGGACAGCTCAAGGCCCGTGGAGATGCAATGTGGGAAATGATGCGCAGCTGTAATATTTGCCCGCGAGATTGCAGGGCAAACAGGATACGGGGCAATAGGGGAACCTGCAAGGCAAATTCCGATCTCGAGATTTCTTCAATGCATCCCCACTTCGGAGAGGAAAAAGAGTTGGTGGGAACACACGGAAGCGGAACCATATTCTTTACCAATTGCGCGTTGTCATGTGTTTTTTGTATTAATTATGATGTGAGCCAAAAAGGAAAGGGCCAAAAACAATCTCTTGCCGGGTTGACAAACATGATGCTTTCGGCTGAAAGAATGGCATGCCACAACATAAACCTGGTAAGTCCAACACATTATGCCCCGCACATATTATTGGCCTTGGATAGGGCTGCAGCCCGGGGGCTCAGGTTGCCCGTGGTTTACAACTCCTCTGGCTGGGAAAAGAAAAATATTCTGGAAATGCTTGATGGAGTTGTTGACGTTTACCTGGCAGATTTCAAGTTTGGTGATAGTGAGGCAGCCAATAAGTATTCGCCGGGAGCCAGCAATTATCCTGAAGTAACCCAGATTGCGTTATTGGAGATGCAACGGCAGGTAGGAACTGCCAGGCAAGACAAAAATGGCTTGATAAATCGGGGTTTGATTGTTAGACATTTGGTAATGCCAAACGATGCCGCAAAATCCGAACTGGTTATTCAATGGATCGCAAAAAACCTTCCCAAAGACACCTATGTAAACATAATGTCGCAATACACACCAGTATTTAGGGCTTCAGAATTTCCGGAAATAAACCGACGCATAACAAGGCAAGAATATAGCAACGTGGTAAACGCTGCCCGACGCGCCGGGCTGACTAACTTAAGGCTTCAAGGATAATACGTTTTTTTTAATATTCAGGTATTGCAAAATTGCAAGGCTAAACGAGTAGCCCCGTTTTTTGTTTTCTTACCCAATCAAAACCCAACTCACATGGCAAATATAATAAAAACTGCCTTTAAAATAGAGAGGGTGGTTATTTACACCCTGTTGGTTTTAATTGCAATAGTGTTAGTTCTCGCAACCATTGACCTAGCCAATTTTTAATTTTGAGCATAGTAAGGTCTGAATTTTTATTAATTGGTTTAAATGGGTTAATGGATCTTTTCGGGACTTTCCTATTGGTGCTGATCGGAATAGAATTACTCGACACGGTTAAAGTTTACTTGAAAGAGAAGGTTGTTCACGTGGAGGTGGTTGTTCTGGTTGCAATTATAGCATTAGCTCGTAAGGTGGTGGTAATGAAAATAGAGGAGTATTCTGGTGATCAACTTCTTGGAATTGCGGCTCTTATCCTCGGGCTGGCCGTAGGGTATTACCTGATTAAAAAAGCAGGGTTGTTGGTGTGCGACTTGGGCAGCCCCGCAGAATTGAGAGAAGTGCTAAGGAATTCCTTGAGGGAGGATATTAGCTTTATTATACCAGCGGTTGAAGTTAAAGGAATTGAAAAAAAGAGCAATGAGGTGGTTCACGGCAAAATTATTTAACATTGCCTTGCTCAAAACGAGATAATTCCTGAAACTCCAGCCAAAAAACCTTGATAAAAAAATTCAATAGTCTTGTCCCGGCTTTTCGGCTTTAGCCGTTAAAGTGCCTCTAATGCCGCCCACATCTTTAACAAATCCATGCAGCTTCTCTATAAATTGGTTACCTTTGCGGTAACATAATAACAATTTACATGGGTTACTTATTTACATCGGAATCGGTTTCTGAGGGACATCCCGATAAAATTGCAGATCAAATATCAGACGCTTTGTTGGACGAATTTTTGAGGCAAGACCCCGAGTCGAAGGTTGCCTGCGAAACGTTGGTTACAACGGGTTTGGTGGTTTGTAGCGGGGAGGTTAAAAGCACTGCTTGGGTTGATATTCAAAGCGTTGCCAGAAAAGTTTTGACCGAAATCGGATACACCAACTCGGCCCTAAAGTTCGAGGCCGAATCTTGTGGGGTAATATCTACTATTCACGAACAATCTCCCGATATTAATCAGGGTGTTGAAAGGGGCAAACCCGAGGAGCAAGGTGCCGGCGACCAAGGTATGATGTTTGGTTACGCCTCGCGCGAAACCGACGAGTACATGCCATTGGCGTTAGATCTGTCGCATATATTGCTTCAAGAGTTAGCACGAATAAGAAAGGAAGGCAAGTTAATGCCTTATCTTCGCCCTGATAGCAAATCCCAGGTAACGTTGGAATACGATGATATCCACCAGCCTGTTAAAATTGACACTGTCGTTGTTTCGACACAGCATGATGAGTTCGTTCTCCCCGAAAACGATTCTGAAGAGGCTTGCAAAGAGGCTGAACAAAAAATGCAAGAAAAAATCAAGAAAGACATCTTGGAGCACCTAATACCCGCCGCAAAAAAAATACTTCCAGCAAGAGTTGCTCCTCTCTTAGATCAGAATTTCAAGCTTTTGGTAAACCCCACCGGAAAGTTTGTAATTGGTGGCCCCCATGGAGATACCGGTTTAACAGGTCGGAAAATCATAGTTGATACATACGGAGGTAAGGGTGCTCACGGTGGTGGCGCATTTTCGGGCAAGGACCCTAGCAAGGTCGACAGGTCGGGCGCTTACGCCGCAAGGCACATTGCTCGCAACATGGTTGCAGCAGGAATTGCCGATGAGGTTTTGGTGCAAGTGGCCTACGCAATTGGGGTTGCCGAACCAGTGGGCGTTTTCGTTAACACATTTAGTACTTCCAAAGTAACCCTTACCGATGGCGAAATTGCAAAAAGAATCAGTAAAATATTTGATTTAAGACCGTATTCTATAATTGAAAGGTTTGGCCTGAAAAACCCGATTTACCGAAAAACAACCACTTATGGGCACTTCGGACGTACTTGCTACAGGGACAAGGTAGAAGTTCTTTACGATGGACCGGGCATTGAAACGGTGCAGGTTAAAACCAATGGCAAAACCATTACCAAAAGACTAAAGGAGGTTGAGTTCTTTGGTTGGGAAAAAGAAGATTACGTTGATATTCTCAAGGAAGAATTCGGGTTGTAGAAACCTTTTTTTACAATCGAATTTAAAACTTTTTCTGGCAACAAGTATTTTGGAGTTTTACCCTCGGCAATTATTTGCCGAATGCCATTGGAGGAAATTTGTAGAAGTGGAGCATCGAAATTTTTTACCCTTGGATGAGTGGAGAACCTGCTTTTGGCACTTTCTTTTCTAGGATAAACATAAATATCGGTGGTTTCGAGAATCTTGTCGTAATCCTTCCACTTATCGAAAACCTCCAGGTTGTCATTCCCCACAATCAATGCGAAATCAATATCGGGGTGTTCCTCGCCAAGAACCCGCAAAGTGTTTACCGTAAAAGATGGCCTTGGTAGCGAAAACTCTCGATTACAAGCCACGAAACCTTCTTGGCCGGCGATTGCCAACTTTAGCATTTCGAAACGGTCTTTTTCGCCAAGTAATTCCGATTCTTCCTTCAAAGGGTTTTGAGGTGATACCAAAAACCAAATCTCTTCCAAATCAGTGTTTTGTAGTAGGTGATGGGCAATTATGAGGTGTCCGGTGTGAACCGGGTTGAAAGAACCGGGAAAAAGCCCAACGCGCTTTTTAGAATTTCTATTTGAGGTTGCTTGCCACATTTTTCCAATTATTTGAATCTATTTACTATCGCACGAATCGGATTCAACGAAAGCTTCTACCAATACCCTTGCCTCTTCAATCGCATTTTCAAGAACGTTGTTTACAAGTATCACATTAAATTCCTTTGCAAAGCCAATTTCAAATTCCGCCTTTTGAATTCTTTTGTTAATGCATTCTTGGGTTTCGGTTTTGCGGCCAACCAACCTTTTTTCAAGTTCTTCAAGCGAGGGAGGCATTACGAAGATTGCAAGTGCCCTGTTTCCGAATTGCTTTTTCAAGTTTAGCCCACCTGCCACGTCAACATCAAAAACCACGTGCTTGCCTTGGCTCCAAATCCTCTCCATTTCAGATTTTAAAGTTCCGTAGTAGCTTCCTGGGTAAACCTCCTCCCATTCAACAAACTCGTCATTTTGAATTTTTTCGTGGAATTTTTCGGAGGACACGAAGTAATAATCCATACCGTTTTTCTCGCCCTTGCGCTTTGGACGGCTAGTAGCCGAAATGGAAAACTCCAAGAAACCCAACCTGTCGAGTAGAGACCTAACAATGGTAGTTTTACCAGCACCCGATGGAGCAGAGAAAATTAAAAGTTTTCCTTGGTGGCTCATTTTTTTCTTTTGGTGATGAGTAAATGGTGATTGGTAATTAGTAATTGGCTGGTTTTGGCTGTTAGCTATCAGCTATTGGCTATTTATCTTCAATTCGTAATTACTAATTTTGGTCGTGATATCCCTTCGCTTAGTTCGTAATTCTTTAATTGTCAATCGCTAATCGTTAATCGTCAATCTCTATACCCTCTGCTCTATGCCCTGTGCCATCTCCACATCACAAAACGTTCATTAATTGCTCCTTTATTTTTTCAAGCTCATCTTTCATCATGATAACGAGCTTTTGTATCTCGGCGTGGTTTGCCTTGCTTCCCAAGGTGTTTATTTCTCGGCCTATTTCTTGGGCTATGAAGCCCAGTTTCTTGCCCGGGTCTTCTTCGTTTTGAATGGTGTCTTCAAAATAATGAAGGTGTTTTTCAAGTCGCACCTTTTCCTCTGTCATGTCTAGTTTTTCGAGGTAGTAAATCAATTCTTGCTCGAAGCGCCCCGGGTCGGGCTTGCCCGCCTCGCTAAGTTCTTCAAGGTTTTTTTGCAATCGTATCCTTAGCGACTCCAATCTTTCGGACTCAAAAGACAAGATGAGGCCCGATAATTCTCTCAAGATTTGAATTCTTTTTTTCAAGTCAGCCTGAAGGTGAGCTCCCTCCGAAAACCTGAATTCGTTTAGCCTTTGGGTTGCCTCGTAAATTGAATTGCTTAGTATAGGCCATATAGCTTCAACATCTTCGATGACATGCTCGAATGAGAAAACATCGGGTAGTTTCGCAATTGCTGGCACGATGTCGCTACCAACTGTAAATCCTAACTCGTTGGCAACCTCTTCAATTTCGTTGAAGTAATTCTTGAATAGCGTTTTGTTTAAAAAAGCCCGGTTTGAACCATCGCCTCTTTCTGTCGAGATGAAAACATCTATCTTTCCCCTCGTGAGGGTCGCTGCAATAATCTGGCGAACGAATTGCTCACTCTCCCTTAAAAACGATGGAGCCTTAATGGAAATGTCAAGATTCTTGCCGTTCAGGGCCTTTATCTCCACAAGTAGGCTGGTACTGGGCAGCTTGCAATTTGACTTGCCAAACCCGGTCATTGACTTTAGCATTCCTTTTTTTTGCAAAATTAATTTTTTTTGGCGGAAATAGCTGTACCGACAACTCTTTTGCCCAAACATAATTAATTACCGTTAATAGAATGCTATCGAACAATTTTTAAAAAAATTAAAAAATTAATCTTTTTTATTATTTTTGAGGGCAAAAAAATATGCAATTTTTAAACATTTATCATTTTAACCATGAAAAAGCCTTACACCCTTTTCCTGCTATTTAGTATAGCAATTTGTGCAAATGGACTTGCTCTTAGCCCTGATATTTATTCCAAACCGATATCGGAGAACCTCGGTTCTGATCGTGCCTACGACGATAGCCAAAGACGTGGAGCTCCTTCAACCATATTGGTTTGGGATCAAAACCTTCAAAAGAGCCAAGATGGCCGGTATCAAGTGTCTGCAACCCCTAAACCCTTCACTAACATGGCAGTGCTTTGGCGCGCCTCGCACGATAAACCCGAAGCAGGTAGCTTTTCAGTTTTGTACAGAGTAAGGGAAAAAGAGGGTAGCTGGACTGATTTTAGAAAGGTATATGGCGAGTACCATCCGTCGGAGGTTGGACGAGACAAGTACGTTGGTGAGCTTATACTGTTGTCAGACACGCAAGTATTCGACAGTCTTGAGGTAATTATAATCGCTCCAGAGGGTGTTGGCATTGAAAGAATCGAGATTGATCTCACCGATATTACACGGGCACATGGCCTTTTTAAACCAATGGAGGCCGAAGTTATCAAGGGTACAAACAAGACCGGACTCCAGTTTCCATCAATAATTAGACGCAGCGAGTGGTGTCAAACCGGAAGCTGCCACAATCCAACTTATGCTGTAAGTTACATTAATGCAACGCACTCCATAATTCACTATGGTGCTGCTCCCGACAGCTACACCAGTGGAGCGGCAGTGGTATTTTCGTATTGGAACCACCATGTAAACACCAATGGCTGGAATGATATTGGTTACAACTACCTTGTTGACAGGTTTGGAAATCTTTTCGAGGGAAGGCACAACCCCAACCTGCCCAACCAAGACGTCAGGGCTGCCCACGCGGGTGCGTCTAATCCTGTTTCCATTGGCGTTAACTTTTTGGGAAACACTGATGCTCTGGCATTAAGACCTACCACCGAGCAATTGGCCAAGAATGCCGAGCTGCTCGCATGGTGGTACAACCACAAGAGTTTTGACCCAACATCATCGGCAAGCATAATCTTGCAAGATCCTGCTGGAGAGGCCGGTATGAGGCCAAGAATTCTCGGGCACAAGGATGTGGGAAACACTGCCTGCCCCGGGGTAGTTTTGTTTGGCATGATTCCTCAAATGCGCCTTGACGTGTTGCAGGCCATGAACATACCTGATTTTTATTCTGTTGGCTCCGAAAATCTTACAGGTCAAGTTGGAAATTTTCCCTCGCTTAGGGCTGCCGTGGCTTTTTTAAATGGCCATACTTTTGTGAAGGACGTGATAATGTACATCACGAGCGATTTGTTGGAAGATTGCACCACTGCCGCAAATCCTGGCATTGGCTTGGCTGTTGATCCAAGCCCTCACAAGATTACTTTCAAACCGGCGCCAGGCAAAACACCCACGGTCACGTTCGAGTACTTTTTGGGAACCAACCCCGCCAACGAACCAAATGCGGGCGGCCCATCAGGAGCCTTTGTAGTCGGAATTGACCACCCTACCATAAACTGGTTGGGAGCAAAACCAACACGAAACATAATTTTTGACGGCTCAAACACCCCTAACGGAACTACCCGCGACCTCACATTCACAAATACCACAACAACCCATCGAAACGGGATTCCGTTTTTAATAGTTGGAGATGTTTCGGGTGTAGAGGTAAAGAACATGAACATTTACCACAAAGCCACGAGCCAGCCTAGTGCAACACAAGTAGGGTTCAACGGAGCTTTAGTCTTTAGGGTTAACCACAATGCCGCAACCAATAATGCACCAAGAAATATTTTGGTTGAAAACAACCAAATATCGGTGCAATTTGATGGGGTTTCGGCGGGTTACAATGGAATTAACGTTTTTAGAACTGCTTCGGGAAGCGTAGGCCACCTTCAAAACATCATTATTAAGAACAACCTTATAGAAGGTAAGGCAAATGGTTTGTTCTTGCCGTGGCTTGGAGATGGTGTCGAAATTACTAACAATGAAATTAAGGTGAACCAAAATGCAGGAACCGGAATTCTCGGAAATTCAGCAATCCAGTTTCCAGTTACGTTGGCCGGGTCAAATATCTTGGTTGAGGCCAACCACTTTAGTCAAATTTCGAACATTGGTACCGCTGCCAACGTGAATATGATTGCAGTTGACGTGGCATCGGGCGGTAATTATACCATTGCAAACAATATGTTTGAAGGGTTTGATGTAACTTCAACCGAAAACCACGCAGGACTTCTGGCTGGCGTTAGGGTTAATAATGCCAGTGCCAACGTTCTTTTGGCTTACAACACTATTTTGCTCAATAACATTGCCAATATTTCCTCTCCCTCGGCTCTTGTTTATGAGGGTATAAGGCATCTTGCCGGCAATCTTGATATGAGGAATAACATCTTGGTTTCGCAAGAAGGCGGCTTTAACAATTCATTGGTTAATCTTACCCCGTTGCCAACAGCAATGAACCACAACCTTTATTTCTTACCTGCAGGAAATGCCGCATCGTTGGGAATTCACAATGCAACCCCACACACTACACTGGCCGGCTGGCGAACGGCAACAGGCATGGATGCCAACTCGCTGTTTGATGATCCCCTTTTTGTTTCGGCCGCAGACCTAAAAATACAAGATTTTAGCCCGGCCAAAGGGGCTGGAACTCCAATAGCAGGCATTACCAGTGATAAGTTTGGCACTACTCGTAACTCCCAGAATCCTTGCATAGGGGCCCACGAAAACATTTCGGTGGTATTCTCTAATGTTTACTCAATAGGCACAGGTAGCGTTGAAGGTCAGGCGGGCAACTTCTCAACATTCAGGGAAGCCGTGTCGGCCTTAAATTCTCAGGCAGTGTTTACCCAAGATGTCTATATGTTTATCACCAGCGATTTGGTTGAAGACTGCACCTCGGGAGGTATTGGATTGGCAGTTGATCCCAGCCCTTATACCATAACTTTCAAACCAGCACCCGGGGTGAGTCCAACGGTGGCGTTTAACTATCCAGCTGATGCTAATTCGGGCCCATCCGGAGCTTTCATAATTGGCATACCCCACACCAACAATATTGCCTGGGCAGATGCAAAACCAACAAAAAATATTGTTTTCGATGGATCTAATACGCCAGGTGGCGAAACAAGAGACATGACATTTACCAACACTACGGGAAGCCACCGAAATGGAATGCCTTTCGCAATTATCGGGGATGTTGAAAATGTTACAATAAAAAATTTGAAAATTTATCATAGAGCCACCAATCTGCCAAGTGCCACCCAGGCAGGGTTTAACGGGGCGCTCTCGTTCAGGGTGAACCACAATGCCGCAACCAATAATGCACCGAGAAATATTTTGGTTGAAAACAATCACATTTCGGTTGATTTTCAGGGAGTTTCGCCAGGATTCAACGGAATCAACGTTTTTAGAACTGCTTCGGGAAGCGTAGGCCACATTCAAAACATCACCATTAAGAACAACCTTATAGAAGGTAAGGCAAATGGCATGTTTTTGGCATGGTATGGAGACAACATAAGTATTACCGGCAATGAAATAAGGGTAAATCAAGACATTGGACAAGGAATTTTGGCGCAAGCCGCCATTCAGTTTCCTCTTGGACTTTCAAGTTCAAATGTTTCGGTTACCGGCAATCGTATTACCAGGGTGTCGAACATTGCAACTGGTGCCACTGTTAATATGGCAGCAATTGATATAGTTGCAGGTGGTAACTTCTTGGTGGCCAACAATATGATTTTTGGATTCCAGGTAACGGCTCCAACGGGCCACGCCGGTTTTTTGAGGGGGATTAGGGTAAATAATGCAAGTGCAATCGTTAATTTTGTTTACAACTCCATGTTGCTCAACAACCTCACCAGCATTTCCGGGGCAACTTCGCTGGTTTACGAAGGTGTGGATCTTGTTTCGGGTAGCTTAACCATACGCAACAACATTTTCGAAACTCAAGAGCCGGACTTTGCTCACAACCTGTTGGATCTTGGCGTGTTGCCCACGGCGGCGTCAAACAACCTTTATTTCTTTACCCCCGAAAGTTTGGCCGCAATTGGCCTTTTCAATCAAATTCGGCACGTCAACCTGGCACTGTGGCAGGCCGCAATCAACATGGATACCAATTCTGTTTTTGCAAATCCTTTGTTTTTATCCTCTTCCAACCTGAAAATTCAAGATGCAAGCCCTGCCAAGGGAGCCGGAATCCCGGTTGCCGAAGTTGAGGTTGACATTTTCGGAACACCCCGAAGCGCAACAAATCCTTGCATTGGTGCACACGAAAACACAAGCGTGCCCCAATTATTCAAGGTTACATTTATTGTAAAGAACTCTGGCGGTCAAGCCGTGACAAACGCCGTGATTAGCCTTGCCGGAAATGCAAATCCAGCAGGAAACTATGTTTTCAACAACGTTCCCGTAGGAACGCATCCGTTTTCGGTAACGGCTCCGGGATATTTCGTTTTCAACGGAAACGTGACAATAGAAGATGCAAACGTGAATGAAAACGTTGTTCTGGCAATTGACAACACATCAGTTGAAGGTATTGAAGCAGCCCAAAAGCTGAAAGTTTATCCCAACCCAGCACGACATTCGGTTAACCTGGTTTCAGAAAAAATAATTAATAACGTGAGAATATTTGACATGGGCGGACGTGAAGTTTTCAGAATGGAGTCAATAAACACCCTTGAATACCGTGTTGATGTTTCTGGCCTTGTAAGTGGGATATACATGGTTAGGGTTGAGGGGACTAACTGGGCCGAAATTTCCAGATTGATAATTAGCAATTAAGTATTTACACAATAAAAAGCGGACTACCTTTTTAAGGGCAGTCCGCTTTCTGTTTTTTAATTGAAGGATTTGTATTACCTTTTCAAAAACCTGTTGTTAACGGTGTTGCCATTAACGTCGGTAATGCTAATTAAGTAGTAACCTGATTTTAGGTTGGCAGTTGGTAGGTTAACTTCCTCTGCACCAACATTATTTAGGCCAAAAACTTGTTGTCCAAGCATATTCAACACTCTCAAACTTTGAATAGTAGCTTGTCCTCTTACTGTAATATCGCCAACGGTTGGGTTCGGAAAGATCGAGAATTCGGGTAAGGCGGTCGGAGGTACGTTACTTAAAAGCCCCACAATATCGGCCCAGTTGTTTGAAACCCTTATACCATCAAGGATGAGTGCCGGGGCATTGGCAGCGGTCCCTTGCCTCAGAGCAACAGAGCCCAGTTGCGCGAGGTCAGTCCCTGCCGCATCGGTGTTGGTAATCCAACCCGATGTGGGTATTGGGGCATTAAGTGGTGGATTAATGAAAATTGAAGCAACATCGTTGGTGGCACCGGCAATGATCTCGTACCTCAAAACAACCAGGTAAGTGGTGTTTAAATCGTAAACAAAGGCCGAGTAATTTACTGTTGTGGTGCTTTGGGCAATACCAAAGGCAAGCTTATTTTCCGCGTTCCGGCTTGCGAAAACACGTCCTCTAAAAGTTGTGCTTATGGTGGTGGCACCAACATGAAAGAAATAATCTCCGGCGGTGTTTGCACTGGTTACATTAACCAAGAAAGAGGCATACACGGTGCCTGAAGTTTGCGGTGCAAATGTGCGGTTTACGTCCTCGCCCGAGGTTGTTAGCGTTACTTCGTTGCCAATGCCAGAGCCCAGGTAGCCCGGATAGGTTATTGTTGGGGTCGAAACCGTAATGGCATTGGTGCCTGCACCGCTGTGCGCCGTCCAGCAATAATAAACCAATTGTGACCCGACTGGCGAGGTGAAGTTTTCGAAAAGCGGAAATGCCAAGGGTGGGCAATCGCCAATTACACTGCCGCTCACCGCCACGTTTGCCATTGGAGCACCACCACCTGATATTGATAGGTTACCCGAGTAGGCGCCTATGGCCAGTCCTGCCGAAAGCCTAACGTGAACCGTTTGCGAAAGGCTACCACCCGATGCGTTGACCGATTGAGAGGTGCCAAATGAGGTTCCATCAAGCGAAACCATAAAGTTGGTTGGTGCGTTTATGGTTACGGGGGCATTTGCGGGCGCAAGATTCGTGCCTGTAATCACCACCGATTGCGCCACCGATGGGCCGCTTCCCAACACGTAGTTCAATCCGGTGAGCGAGGTTGGGTTAACCCCTAAGGTAGGTGTGGTTGTGGCGAATTCGCCCACAATATCGGCCCAGTTGGTTGAAACCCTCATACCATCAAGGATGAGTGCCGGGGCATTGGCAGCGGTCCCTTGCCTCAGAGCAACAGAGCCCAGTTGCGCGAGGTCAGTCCCTGCCGCATCGGTGTTGGTAATCCAACCCGATGTGGGTATTGGGGCATTAAGTGGTGGATTAATGAAAATTGAAGCAACATCGTTGGTGGCACCGGCAATGATCTCGTACCTCAAAACAACCAGGTAAGTGGTGTTTAAATCGTAAACAAAGGCCGAGTAATTTACTGTTGTGGTGCTTTGGGCAATACCAAAGGCAAGCTTATTTTCCGCGTTCCGGCTTGCGAAAACACGTCCTCTAAAAGTTGTGCTTATGGTGGTGGCACCAACATGAAAGAAATAATCTCCGGCGGTGTTTGCACTGGTTACATTAACCAAGAAAGAGGCATACACGGTGCCTGAAGTTTGCGGTGCAAATGTGCGGTTTACGTCCTCGCCCGATGTTGTGAGCGTTACTTGATTGCCAATGCCAGAGCCCAAGTAGCCCGGATAGGTTATTGTTGGGGTCGACACCGTAATGGCATTGGTGCCTGCACTGCTGTGTGCCGCCCAGCCATGCGCCGTTAATGCAGCTCCAACGGGGTAGTCAAAATTTTCGACAATTAAAGCCTGTCCCCACCCGCTTGTGGCTAAAGAAATCATCAAGGCAGCGAGGATAAATGATTTAAAGAGCGTAATTTTTTTCATTGTTATTTATGATTTAGTTTAAAAACGCTTTGTTTAGCAAAGGAAAGTTTTCCGGAAGCTCCCATAAGATTTTACAAAAGTAATGGTTTTGGTTTTTAAACCATTACTTTTTTTAAAATAATTGCCAATACTGTTTGGTGAGCTATTCGGTATTAGCGAAAAAAAACTCGGATCGAATTGAGGTATGGTCCGAATTATTGCAAAAAACCTTTACTTTAAGCCCTGGCTGGCGTTTTGGTGCGTGGCCATGTCAATTAAAAAAAGTATTGACCGATAATTGATTCCTGACTCGCTTGAAAGGCCAATTTCGCAAGTTCGGCTAGTGCTGTAACCGCTTTTAACCTCTTTAGGCAGTTGTGTTTTGAGGTGGCGCAATGCCGCCTTGTTTAGTTCCGAATGGGTAAAACCCTTGTCTCCAGCCCAGCCGCAGCAGCCCACCTGATCGGGCACCACAACCTTGCTGGCACATATGGAGGCAAGTTTATGCAAGTCCTTTTCAAAACCCATCTTGGTTGTGCTGCAGGTTGAATGTACTGTAATGGTTTCTTCAACAGGAGAAATTTTCAATTTAGGGAGCAAATATTTCAACGAAAATTCAACCGGTTCAAGCAGTTGAAGGTTTTTGGTAAGTGTATCTTTCATGTGCATCAGGCAAGGGCTCATCTCGCAAGCAATTGGGTATTTCCCATTTTCGGATGCCTTCAAAAGAGCTGCTTCAAGCTCATTCGATTTTTTCTTTGCCTCTGTCCTGAATCCTTTGCTCGAGAAGGCCATACCGCAGCAAAGGGTGTTTACCCTTTCGGGGATGATGACTCCAAAGCCTGCCTTTTCGATTAAGGAAACCGTTACCGCGGCCACCCCTCTTTTGTCGGGATAGTCAACTGAAGTGCCAAAAGTGCGATTTATGCACGACGGAAAGTAAACTACTTTCGTTTGGGCTTCGGAAATTATTTTAGGTTTTATGCCATTGGCACCCTTGGGAGTTAGCGGGTTCCAAACCGGTGTTCCGAGTAAATGATTTAAAAACCTGGTAATTTTCACCAAGATTCTTTTTCCAAATATCTTTTGCTTTATTGACGCAATGTTTAAGAAAAACCTTGCAATGGATGTTGTAAAGGCAAAGTTAGATGCGATAAAACCAGCAACGAACTTGGCAAGGTTCCCGTTTTCGTTAAACCGCAGTTGCTTTATCAACGAACCAGTGTTAATCTCTACCGGACAGTTTAGTTCGCAAAGCCCATCGGTGGCGCAGGTTGCATTGCCTCCATATTCAAAACCTTTTTTCAGCATTTTGTACTCATCAGAGTTGGTGCCAGAATTTGCCAGCTCTACCATTCGCCTGTAAACCACGATTCGCTGTCTGGGAGTAAGAGATAGGTCTTTTGATGGGCAGGTTGGTTCGCAAAAACCACATTCAATGCAGGTGTCAATAATTTCGTTTGCCGGCGGCAGGCTCTTCATGTTTGCCAAGTGCACCTTGGGGTCATCGTTTATCAGCACACCGGGGTTTAGGATGTTGTTGGGGTCAAGTATCCTCTTGATTTGCTTCATCACACCATAAATATCCGAACCCCATTCTTGCTCGACAAAGGGAGCCATATTGCGGCCCGTGCCGTGCTCGGCCTTAAGGCTGCCATCGTACATAAGGGTAAGCCCTGCAAGGTCTTTCATGAACTTTTCGTAACGGCCAATTTCGTTGGGCTTGTTGAAATCGGGCATTATGGTAAAGTGTATGTTTCCGTCAAGCAGGTGCCCCCAAATTACATAATCATCGTAGCCGGTTTTTTCGAGCAAACCTTTAAGGTCAACCAGGGCATCTGACAAAACATCGGCCCTAAAGGCCAAATCTTCTATTATGCAGGCCGTGCCGGCTGGCCTTGACGATGCAGCAGAAGGAAACAACCCTTCGCGCACCCTCCACAGTGCCGAATAAGTGGTGGGATCGGTTGTAAAACTAATTGGCATTATAGTTTCTACGGGTTCGAGCAACCTGGCAATTTCGTCAATTTGCCTTTCAAGGGTTTCCACGTCATCAGCAGAGGTATCGACAAGCAATGCAACCGATTTTGAATCCAATTGTTCGAGAGTAAAAGGCATGTTGGGCTTGTGGGCTACCGCTTTCAGTGCGTTGTAGTCCATGAGCTCGGCGGCGCTCACATTGCATTGCCTTAGGGCAGGTATTGCCTTGCATGCCTGTACAATATTGGGTAAGAAGATCAAAGATGCTGCTTTTAGGGGATGGTTTTTCACGGTTTGAAGGGTAACCTCCGAAATGAAACCCAGCGTTCCCTCAGAACCAATCATCAACTGCTGGATAATGTCAATGGGATCGTCAAAATCGACCAGCGAATTTACCCCGTAGCCACAGGTGTTCTTGAGTTGGTACTTGTGATTGATTTTTTCAACCATCGCGTTAGATCCCTTAACCTCTTGCGAAAGGCTTTTAATGTTTGCCAAAATATTTTGGTGCGACTCCTCAAAAGCCTCGCGGCTGGCAGGGCAACCTGTGTCAAGCAGCGTTCCGTCGGCAAGTAACAAGCGCATTGACCTGATAGTGTTATAACTGTTGTGCTTGATACCGTAACTGGACCCGCTGGCGTTGTTGGCCACAATTCCGCCTATGCGTGCCGATTTGATTGAAGCGGGGCTTGGCCCGAGTTTCCTGCCAAATGGCAGCAACCTTTGGTTTGCCAAGCCGCCGGTAATACCGCACTCGAAAGTGGCAAGAGTGCCGTCATCCTTGATTTTGGTCTTGGAGTACAAATCTCCAATTTCCATCAACACCGAATCGGTTATGGTTTGACCGCTCAAGCTTGTGCCACCTGCCTTGAACGTAAGTGGCACGCCATTTTGTTGGCAAGACTTAATTACAAACGCCGCCTCGCTTTCCGATTCGATACGCACCACCAATTGCGGAACCAAACGATAAAAACTTGCATCGGTTCCCTTGCTCAAAAGGTCAATGTATCCGGAAAAAACCTTTTCTTTGCCCAATTCGAGCGAAAAAATGGTTTCGAGTTTCTTTACTTGTTCGTTCATCGGGTGATGGGTGATGGGTGACCGGTAATTAGCATTTAGCCAGTTGCTAACTCCCAATCATCAATTAATAACTGTGCATTTAATTGCTCCCAAAATTAGGCAATTACAAAACACCAAAAGCAATGAAAAGCCATTGATCTTAACAATTTTTAAAATTTTTTAAAAATATTTTGGCAACCACTGTTGGCAAAAGGATTATCTTTGTTGCAAGAAAGGACCAGAAGTTACAATGTTGGGCTCCCCATTAAAAACAATAATTCTGCCATTTTAACTGACGGTCTCTGTTATTTACAAATTCAATGCTCGTGTTCGGCTTAGGTCAGATAGGTTTTGGTGAAAAAAAACGAGCATTTTTCGAGTGGGCACAGTACTTTATTTCAATTTTAAATTCATAAAATACCCCGGCAATGAAAACTCTCCTGTCAATTATGCTTATTTCGTTTACCACGGTTTTATCGGCCCAGGTTAAACTCGGAATTGAAGTTTTGCGCGATATGGGCTTCGAGCCACTAAAGGGCAAACGCGTGGGCCTGGTAACAAACCCAACGGGTGTTGACAGCAACCTGAAGTCAACGATTGACATACTTTTCGAAGCACCCGATGTAAAACTCGTGGCACTTTATGGCCCTGAGCACGGCGTGAGGGGCGAATATCCGGCAGGTGAGCTAATTGACAACAAGAATGATGCAACCACCGGGATACCAATGTTTAGCCTCTACGGAAAAACACGCAAACCCACACCCGAAATGCTCAAAGGAGTTGACGTGCTGGTTTACGACATTCAAGACATAGGCTCCCGTTCATATACATACATAAGTACTCTTGCCCTTGTAATGGAAGCCGCCGCCGAAAACAACATAGAGGTGGTGGTGCTCGACAGGCCAAACCCACTTGGCGGAAACAAGTTCGAGGGGCCGTTGGTTGAACCCGGCTTCATATCGTTCGTAAGCCAGTTCCCAATAACCTACGTGCACGGATTCACCGTGGGAGAGTTGGCCAATTTCCTTAACGGTGAGAAAATGCTCAAAAACGGCATACAGTGCAAGGTAACTGTCATAGAAATGGAAGGTTGGCACCGCGACATGATTTTCGAGGAAACTGGTTTGCACTGGGTGCCTTCATCACCGCACATACCCCACGCACACTCATCGCACTTCTACCCGGTTTCGGGAATCCTTGGAGAACTAAACACAATAAACATTGGCGTGGGCTACACTCTACCGTTTCAGGTTTTTGCAATAGATTGGATCGAGAACGCCGGAGAATTGGCTCGCAGGCTAAACAGGTTAGAAATACCGGGGGTAATTTTCAGGCCAATACACTTCAGGGCATTCTACACCGATATGAAAGACAAGATGCTAAACGGTGTGCAGGTGCACTTTACCGACGTGAAAAAAGCTCCCTTGTCAATCATACAATTCTACTTTTTGCAAGAGGCAAAAAAAATGCACCCCGACAAAAATGTTTTCCAATTAAGCGGCAAGAGCCGACTGGATATGTTCGACAAGGTTTGCGGCACCGACAAGGTGCGCAAGGCATTCAAGAAAAGGTTCTTGGTTGAAGACATCATGGAATTGTGGAATAACCAGGTGCCTCGATTCGTTGAAACCGCCAGGAAGTACTTTTTGTACGAGTAGGAGGCAGAGAGCACACGGCATAGGGCATAGGGTTGATGGGTTGAGAGTTTTATGGGTTGATACGCGGAGGTACAGGGCATAGGGCGCAGACCATAGGTTGTTGCGGCATTGCGGGCTTGACCCGCAATCTCTTCAACTTTTCAACTTTCAACTTTCAACGCTTCTCTTTTCCATGTTCGCTATAATTGCCCAACCCCTTGTCAAAAAAAACAAATAATTTCTTTGCGTTTTGCAACAAAAATTTTATTTTGAGCAATACAAAGAAAACTCCTATGCAAAAATTGGAGAACCGCGTTAAATTTGTCAGGAGCCTTCCAGGTTTTTTGGGAGATATTGAGAATCGAGAGCTTTGCAAGATTTAAAATGGAGTCTTTGATTTTGTTTTTTCTTGATTTT
>CAYGFY010000015.1:0-73511 GCA_964349365.1 uncultured Bacteroidales bacterium
GAGGCGTGGAGGGCGCGGAGTTTTAAGTTTTTTTCCCTGCGATTACTCCGTGTTCTCCGTGTCTCGGCGGTAAAAATCTTATGGCCCTAGGCTAAATAGTCTAACAGTCACAAATAACACCGTATTTCAAAAAGCAAAATTGAAATTTTGAAACAACAAATCAAAAATTGGTATTTACTCAACCTATAAACCTATCAACTTTTCCAGCTCCTCCACTTTTGGTGGTATTGGTTTAGGTATTTTGACTATTTCGCGGCAGGCGTTCAAATCCTTTAGGCCGCTTCCGGTCGAAAGCACTAGCATTGAGCCGAGGTCATCTCCTCCATTCGCATTGCTGTACTTCATCATTCCTGCCATTGCCGCCGCGGCGGCTGGCTCGGCAAATATTCCGGTGTTTTTGGCCAAAATCGAAGCAGCTTGCATTATCTCTTCATCAGTTACGGTTAACCACTTGCCATTGTACTTTTTAAGGAAGGATTTTGCCATGTGGAAATTGCGTGGGTAGTCAACCGAAATACTATCAGCCATCGTTGTTGCCGGGGTCATAACAAAATCGTCGGTGGTCATATTCTGTACAAGGTTGTGGCTCTTTTCTGATTGAACTGCAACAATTGTAGGAATTTTGGAAACTATTCCAAGTTGGAGTAAATCTTCAAAACCCTTGTAAACGCCCGAAAATATTACCCCATCGCCAACCGGGACAAAGATTAATGAAGGAAGAACACCGTTTAGCTGATCGTAAATTTCGAAAGAAACAGTCTTCTTGCCCTCTATGGTAATTGGATTGAAACCGGTGTTGCGATTAAACCACCCGAAGTGCTTACTGGCCTTAACGCTAAAATCGAAGGCGGTATCGTAGTTGCCATCAACAAGCACTGGTGTTGCACCGTACATTACAATTTGCGTCAGTTTTGCCGATGGAACGTTTTTTGGCACCATGATGATTGCCCTTTGCCCTTGCGAGGCACAAATACCTGCTAACGATGACCCTGCATTTCCAGTGGAGGCAGCCACGATAGTGTTAATCGCGTTTTCCTTGGCATAGGCCGACACTAGTTGCGATGCCCTGTCCTTCAAAGAAAACGTGGGATTTTGCGAATCGTCTTTTAAAAAAAAATTTAGTTTATTTCCACCCTTGGCTTCGAGGTCAAACTCGTAAAGAGGGGTTTGCCCTACTCTCAAAGTTCCCCGGCTTGTATTTTTTTCGATTGGCAAAATGTCAATGAAATTATTAGCTTTTAAGGCTTCGAAAAGGTTTGTGAAGTGATATTTTTTCTTTATCTCTTCGTAGTCGTAAATTGTCTTGAACATTCCTAACGGCGGGGTGTTTGGCTGGTTCTTTTCCGAACACAATGGACAAAGATATGCAAAGGCACCTTGAGGCATCTGGTGCCCGCAGGTTATGCATTCGAGGGTAAATTTTTTGAGCATGATACATCAAATTATTTTCCGGCAGTTCATTTATTTCTTGTTTGTTATCGGCAGGGGTTGTTATTTTGGCCATGAATAACCCAAATTTAACGGATATTCTCGGATTTGCATATCAATAATTTCGAAATACGGGTTAATCTGCCCGATCAGTGTCATTTGTGCTTCAGTGAAAAAACATTGCCACAAAACTATCCATTTAGCACCTCAAAATTAAATCCCTCTATCATTGCATCCCAAACTTCCGCTTGAGCGAAAAGTTGAGGCCAAAGGTCGCGGTCGTACCAAAGGCGGTTTAGGTCTTTTACATCCTTTTCTTGCTGCTCCACCCAGGTGAAGTACTTCAAGTTATGAATTGCCTTTCTTTCGGGGTAGGTCAACTCTTTGAGGTTTTCAACACCCTGCCCGAGCAAGCACCTGTCGAAATCGCGAGCGGCCTGTATGGTTGAATAAGTCCCTTTTGCGTGGTTTTCCTCTTCCATCCTCGATAGGTACATCTCCATGCTATCGGTGGCAATACTAAGAATAACATCATTTTCGGTGTATTCAAAATACTTGGCAGTTTTTATTGCCGAAAGCATATTTGCAATGCCCGATATTCCCAACAAATGGAGGTTTTCGACAACTTGGGGTTCTACACCTGCGTCAAACAGAATATCTTTTCCGTGCTTGTCGTTAAAGACCCTCATAATTCGCATGCAGTCCTCGTCATCAATTGCAGTAACCAAATCGGTTTCCTTAACGTTATGAACCCAAGGTATGTGCTTGTCGCCAATTCCTTCAATCCTATGTCCGCCAAAGCCGTTGTTAAGCAACGTTGGGCACTGGAGAGCTTCAGAGGCAACAACCTTGATGTGGGGAAACTTGGTTTTCAGGTAGTCGCCGGCAGCAATTGTGCCTGCCGAGCCTGTGTTAGAGACATAAGCCGCAAGATTCGACTTTTCGTTTTTACTGTAACCAAAGGTTTCTTCGAGTGCTGGGCCTGTAACGTTAAAGTGCCATACAGGGTTTCCGAATTCATCGAATTGGTTTAGGATAATGTAGTCGGGTTGGGTGCGCCTCAACTCCCAGCACTTGTCGTAAATTTCTTTTACGTTCGATTCGCAGCCGGGGGTGGCAAAAATCTCGGCACCTATTTCGCGAAGCCATTCAAAACGTTCGCGGCTCATCCCTTCGGGCAAAATGGCCACCGACTCGCAGCCCATTAGGTATGAATCAAATGCACCGCCACGACAGTAATTTCCCGTTGAGGGCCAAACGGCCTTATGCCTTGTTGGGTCAAACTGGCCGCTTATTAATCTGGGGGCAAGACAACCGTAAGCCGCCCCAACCTTGTGCGCCCCGGTCGGAAACCACTTGCCAACAATCATAACAATGCGAGCCTTGATGCCAGTTAGCGAAGACGGTAGTTCAATGTGGTTTACCCTGCCGAAACCACCTCCCTTTTCTATTGGTTCGTTCTTCCAGGTTATGCGGAAAAGGTTCAAGGGGTTTAATTCCCAAAGTCCAACCCCTTTTAGTTTTTCTTTGATCTCCCGCGGAATAAGGTCAGGGTTTCGCATTTGCGCAAAAGTTGGGAGTAAAATTTCCCTTTCGCGGAAGCGCTTGATGGCTTTTGAGCGAACTTTGTGGTCATGGATTTTTGTGATCAGGTCAATCATATAAAATGATTATTATTTTTCAAAATTTTTGTAATTGCAGTTGTAAATTGGTTCTAAATTGAAACGTTTGAAAGCAACATTTGCATCACCGCCGCATCGTCTAAACTTATCGTTAGCTCCCCCTTTTTCCAGAAGTTTATACTTTCGATTTTCAGGTTTTCTTTGTTGAGGGTGGCTATGGCATCTTCTGTTTCGTATGAATAAGTGTTGCCTTGTTTGTTGCCAGAGAGTTTTCCGTTAACAATACCGTTTGCCTTGCGTGCAATGGTAGTTTCGTGGCCATTGCAAGTTATTCTAAAACCTTCCTCGGCGTTTTCCCAACTTTCATCACTTAAATGAATTTTCGGCTTGTCCTTGAAGGGGGTGCCGGCGGTGGGGCAAAAAGTGTTGCAGTTGCCACACTCGTTGCAGAAATCGGCAATGTTGTATATCTGGTATTTTTGCGAAACTTCAAACAGGTTACCTTGATTAATAATTACTTCGCCATTTTGGTTTTGGGTTGCCGTTTGTAATGCTAACCTCATCGGAACTGCAACCTCGTAGGTTTGGTTTGCAAGATTGGGGCATACCCCAACGCAAATACTACAATACTCGTCGCACAATAAACACCTCTTGGCCTCGTGAATTGTTTCTTGCTCCGAAAGCGTGGTGGCAATCAGGTTAAAGTTTAGCCTTTGATCGAGTGGTGCTTCATTTAATTTGGCGGCTTCAATGCGGGTTGCCCTTTGCTCAAGGTGCCAGTTTTGACTTGCAGGGGTGCGTTGATTTTCTGGTTTTGTATGCAGGTTGATTTTCTCTTTGTTAATGATTTCTTGTGCAACCTTGCGGCCGTCGCCAATGGCGTTGATAGCCGTTGAAGCACCTCGGAGGGCATCGCCACCAATGTAAACTCCGGGCATTTGGGTTTCGTAACTTCCGAGTTTTGTCTTTAGCAGGTCACCATTGCCGAAGTCAAAGGCCAAATCTTGCCCCACGGCCGGAATAATGGTGTCAAATTCAATTTCGAATTCCGAATTTGGCGCCACTTGTGGTTTCCGCCTTCCGCTGCTGTCCTTTTCGCCAAGTTCCATTTTGTTGCAAATCAGCGCGATTACCTTCCCATTTTCTGTTTTAATGCTTACGGGAGCAACAAGTTCGAGGATTTCAATACCCTCTTCCTTTACTGCCTTTATCTCGCCAAGGTCGGCTGGCATCTGTTTTATGGTACGGCGATAAACCACGGTAACTTTTCCGTTCTTGCCAGCCAGTCGGTAGGCAGTGCGAGCTGTGTCCATTGCAGTGTTTCCACCTCCTATTATGCCAACCTTTGGCCCAATTGTAATGTCTATGCCCAACTTTGCGGCTTCGAGCACGCGCAACGGGTCAAGTACCCCAACAGAATCAATGCCCTGAATGTTGAGCCTGCTGGTATTTTGCGCCCCGGCAGCAATGTAAACGTAGTCGAAATCTCGTCTTAATTTTTCGAAAAGTCCCCTGTCAACTGTTTTGTTTCTGAAAACCTTTACGCCAAGCTTTTCAATCTCTCGAATGTCGGTTTCAATGGCGTGGTTTGTAAGCCTAAATGCCGGAATGACGCTCTTTACCATACCTCCCTCTTGGTGTTTTTCTTCGAGAACTTCCACCGAAAAACCCGCTGCTGCCAGGAATCGTGCCGCCGATAAACCCGAAGGCCCTGCACCTATAATTGCAACCTTTTTGCCATTTACAGAAAGCTTGTCAAAAGGGTTATTCTTTATGCCGTTTTCGGCCACGAACCTCTTTATCTCCCTTATCTTCACCGACTCGTCAATGTTAATGCGAGTACACTTGGTTTGGCAAGGGTGGTCGCAAACCATACCTGTTGTTCGCGGAAAAGGGTTTGTTTGCAATATAACCCTTGCAGCCTCTTCAAAGTTGGCATTGGCGGCGTGGTAGTTGTAACTCGGAATGTCCTGACCCGTGGGGCAGGTCTCCTCGCAAGGTGCAAAAATGCAATCGAAAGAACCCAGTTTGCGCGCGGTTTTTATTGATGGGTCGTGGATTGACACCTTTTTATAAAGTTTGCTGGTAAGCGTTTCGGTGGCATATTCTTTCAGGTGGGCTGTAATATTTTGGGACTTTGAAAGATTTTGGTTACCAACGCTTATGAAATGGTCAATGTTTTTTGAATTGCTTTCGCGGAAAGCTTTTTTCAGTTCATCGAGGTACTGCTTGGCACGGCCATAGCCGCCGGGCTTCAAGAAATCGGTGCAAACCGTAACGGGCGAAAGCCCACATTTGACCAACTTGGAAATGTTGAACGCCTGAGCACCCCCCGAAAACGAAATGTCGAGCTGGCCATGAAACTCCTGTTGCAATTTCAGGGCAAGGTTTATCGAAATGGGGTGAAGCGACCTGCCGCTATTGTACATCATGGCGGCTTGGGCAGGAAACACATCCTTGTGGTTCACGCTTTCGAGGGTGTTGGTGAGTTTCAGACCGAAGTGCCTTTGGTGTTTTTTTGCCAAGTTGGTAAGTCTTTTAATCATCGGCACGGCATCTTCCCACTTCAGGTCATGGCCGAATGCTTGGTCGGGTACAATGGTATCAAAGCCCGAATCAGCCATTATCTGGCTCAGTTTCTCCTTCCCCAAAAGGGTGGGGTTTAGCTTCACGGCGGTGTGCAACTTCCTGTCGCAAATAAGGTACGAGGCAATTTTTTCTATTTCGTCGGGTGGGCAGCCGTGCATTGTCGAAAGGGTAACATTATCAGAAATCCTGCTTGAAATTTCTATGCTGCTTATCGGTGGGTAAATGGATTTAATTTCGTTGATTTTGCCGAAAAGTTCCTGGCTGCAATCCCCCATTTTATTAAGAAACCACTGAACGTTTGGTTTCATTATTCCCTCCAGGTTGTAACCAACGCTCATGTTGAAGATAAATCCGGGTTGACCGTTGGCATCCAATTTCAACTCGTGCCTCAAAATGTGTAGCATAATCCACGCATCGAGGTACTGATCGAATGATTGTTCAATCTTCAATTCTTGCGACCACTCGCAGTTGTAGCCCTCGTCTTGCATATCGATGCATGGTTTTGGAACTTCCAACTCATCGAGGGTTTGAACCGTTTTAAGTTCAATGAACCTTGAGCCGGTTAGCCAAGCTGCAATTATATTCTGGCTCAATTGTGTGTGTGGCCCGGCGGCAACTCCAATTGGCGTTTCTAAAATCTGGCCATAACGATTGGTAAAATAGGGATCGCTTGTTTTTGGACGGTGAAAATACACCGACGAAATGCCGAAAAAGTGCCCGTTGCGCAAATGGTTAAGTGTAGATGTTAGCAGCCTATCGAGCGAAATAGGATAAAGCTTGTCTGAATGCATGACTCTTTGAAAAATTTTCGCAATTTAGTAAATAAAAAGGAAATTTGTGATGGATAATTTTTATTGGACTTGAAACTACTAAAGTTTTGGCTAAGAATTAAAAAAAAATTGGAGCGCGGTGTTACAAATGATTGACCGCAAAGTTTTGCAAGTTAGTCAAGCTCAATAGATTAACCCTTTCGGTATTTTTTCTCAATAAACCTCGGCAGGAATTTAAATCCAAACCTGCAAAGGCTTTTTTGAAAAACAGGTATAAATGGTTCAATAAGTAAACATTTTATGAATGTTGAAACTGATTTTTTGCGTATTTTGCGCAGCACTTTTCTTGGGTATAAATGGTCATTAAAGGTGTTAATCGAAACAATGAATAACAAGTTCTCAACAATCATTCTTGCCGCTGGGCTTTCAACCCGAATGGGAATTCCAAAACGTGGCCTAATTATCAATGGCCACGAGAACTTTCTGTCGTTTTTGGTGCGGAGCCACCGGGAATTAAGTGCCAAGGAGATTTTCGTGGTGGGGAACTTCACTCCTGAAGAATTCCACGACATGCAAGAGGTGTTGACCCTTGACGATTTCACCTACGTGCATAACCCCGAACCCCAGAAGGGGAGGTTTCTTTCGATAAAACTTGGCCTTGAGGCTGCTGGCGATTCTTGCCCGGTTTTCTTGCATAACGTTGACAATCCGTGCTTCAATTCATTTTTGATGCAGGAAATGTTAAACAGAGCAGCCGGTTACGATTGTGTTGTGCCCATTCACAAGGGCAAGGGCGGTCACCCTGTTTTGGCCATGCCAGCCCTAATACCCAAAATAATTAACCAAACCCAAAGCGACTTGCCATTGAATAAAATTTTAAACAAAAGCAAGAGGCTTTTGGTAGAAACAAATTGGCCAGGGATACACGTGAACATTAACACCGGGAATGATTACATTGAGTTTTTGAAGAACGTTGCAAGGTTTAACATAAATTAAAGTGTTGAATGGGTTGATGTTTGGGTAAAAATTTTTTTAAACGGTTAACCCTTAAATATTTATACGCCATAAATAATCTTCTCAACACCTCAATCTTTTTCCGTTTTGCGAAATTAATATTAAATTTACGGCCAAAACCTACTTTTATGACCGACATTACCTTTCAGTTACACGTGTTAAGGGAGCAGGGCCAGCCGTTTGTGCTTTGCATTGTGGTTCATTCTCAGGGCTCTACGCCGCGCAAGGAGGGTGCCAAGATGGTTGTTTTTGCCGAGGGCTCAATCATTGGAACAGTTGGTGGTGGCCCCATTGAAATGCGCGCAATTGAAGATGCCCTTAAATGCCTCGAAGCAGGCAAACCGGCACTTATTGCATACAACCTCGAAACAGACCTAGGCATGCAATGCGGTGGCAAGGTAAACATTTACTACGAACCCTTCCAGCCCGATCTTTGCCTTACCATTTTCGGAGCCGGACATATAGGCCGCGAAGTGGGTGTTCTTGCAAAAAGTCTTGGATTCAAGGTGAGATACGTTGACAATCGAGAAAACATTTTCAGCGAATTTGACTCAACCCACGCCGAATGCATTGTGGGCGATTACCTCGAAAAGGCCTACAGCATTTCGTTCAAGCCAACCGACCTTGCCATAATTACCACCCAAGGACACGGCCACGACGAGGATCTTTTGGGTGTGATGGCCACCAAGAACTTGCTATACCTTGGTATGATTGGGAGTAAACGCAAGGTGGCAAAGGCCAGGCAGCGTTACCTCGATTCAGGCCAACTCACGCAAGAGCAACTGGATGGGGTAGAAATGCCTATGGGAGTGCCATTCAACGCCGAAACACCTCGCGAAATAGCCATAAGCATAGTGGCAAGGCTGATTGACGTGAAAAACTTGCAAAACAAATGATAGGAACCACCTTGAAATTCGTCCTCGACAACAAGTTGATCGAGATTGACCTTTCTCAACAGCCTTTCGTGCCTTCAACCACGGTGCTAAACTACCTGCGCTCGTTGCCACACCGGCGTGGCACCAAAGAGGGTTGCGCCGAGGGTGATTGCGGCGCCTGTACGGTAGTATTGGGCGAACTTGGTCCCGATGGAAAAATACAATACCGTGCCGTTGATTCTTGCCTGCTTTTTCTGCCGGCACTGCACGGAAAGCAGCTTATTACTATTGAAAGTTTAGCCCGGCGCAACGGAGCCGAGCTGAAATTGCACCACGTGCAAGAGGCATTCGTAAACCACCACGGGAGCCAGTGCGGCTTTTGCACACCCGGTTTCGTTATGGCTTTGTTTGCTTTTTACAAAAGTGCAAACGCCCCCACGCGCCAAAACCTCGTGGAGGGCCTTTCGGGGAACCTTTGCCGCTGCACTGGCTACCAACCAATCATTGATGCAGCAGTTGATTGCTCCAGCAACCGTCGGCCCGATCACTTCGACCAAGACAGCCAAATGGTTGCCGCAATGCTTGCCGAAATTAAAAACCACCACAACGGCCTTAATATAAAGCACAAAAGACAGTGCTACCTTTTGCCTGCCACCTTGACAAAAGCCTTGCTGTGGAAGAAACAACATCCGGAGGCAAAGGTCGTTAACGGAGCTACCGACACGGCCATTTATCAGAACAAAACTTACCAGTATTTGCCTAAAATCATTGACTTGTCGCAGGTTGTAGGTTTCGATGAAATTGTTGTTGACGAACAAAAGGCAACCATTGGAGCCGGTGCAAATATTGAACAGGTCAAGAAATTGGCACGGTCTCACTTCCGTGGAATGCTACCCGTGTTAGATGTTTTCGCCTCAAAACAAATTCGCAACGTGGCAACAATAGGCGGAAACATTGCAACTGCCTCCCCGATTGGCGATTTACTGCCCCTTCTCTTTGTTTACAAGGCAATGGTAGAGACTGGGTGCCATGACCAAAACAAGGTGATTCCCATAGAGGAGTTCATTACCGGCTATCGTCAGAATTGCCTAAAACCCGACGAATTACTGCTTCGCATAATAATTCCGTTAGTGCCCGAAGATGTGATAATCCAAACCGAAAAGGTATCCACCCGTCGCGAACTCGACATTTCAACATTGAGCATTGCAACCCGCCTTCAAGTTGACAATGATGGAATAATCAACAACGTTATAATTGCCTTTGGAGGTATGGCTGCAACTCCTAAACGAGCCTTTAACTCCGAAATGTTTTTGTTGGGAAAGGATGTTTCGGAAGCCACAATTAACGAGGCAGTAAAAATTCTCGAAACCGACTTTTCGCCCATTACAGATGCCCGTGGCGGCAAGGAGTTTAGGATGGAAGTAGCTAAAAATATAGTTGCAAAAATGTTATGCAAATCTCGAAACAAACATTAGCTGTTAAACCTTGGTAATCGAAATAATTGATGATTGGTAATAGTGATTAGTGATTGGTTATTTGCACGAGCAAAATGATCAAGAAAAAAAATTACAGGCAGTAGGCAGTAATCTGCGAAAATTAGCGAGCCAATTTCAACCCGTTAATCAAGTAAATCCGCAACCACCTGTTTTTGGTTTGTTAAATTACACAAGAAATTTGTTTTTTTTCGATATGAAAACTGTAAATAGTTTAAGCCACGAGAGTGCCGTGCAGCACGTTACCGGCGAGGCCGTTTACGTGGGCGATATGGAGGTTGGCAAAGACATGCTATTCGGGCGAGTGGTTTATAGCCCTCACGCACATGCTCGGGTGGTTGATTTTGACCTTTCGGAAGCTCAGAAAGTAAAGGGTGTACAGGCAGTTTTGAGCCACAAAGATATCCCGGGAGCTAACCAGCTAAATCCGCACAAGGACGACGAACCGTGTTTGGCCGCCGGCCAGGTGATTTGCGTTGGTCAGGCAGTTTTCTTGATAGCCGCCCAAACCGAAGAGGCCGCCCGCGAGGCCGAAAAGAAAATAAAAGTTACATACGAACCCTTGGAGCCAATACTTTCTATTGCTGATGCCAAGCAAAAAAACAGCAGGTTGGTTCGGCCCATTGTTTTTGAAATGGGCAACTTGCATGAGGGTATTAAAGCAGCAAAGCACGTTTTGACAGGCAAACTAAAAACAGGGGCACAAGAACACTGGTATCTAGAAACACAAGCCGCGTTGTGCGTTCCGGGCGAAAAGCGCGAAATGGTGGTTTATGCTTCATCGCAAAACCCAACCGAAACCCAATTCGTGGTAGCCGGTGTTTTGGGCCTCGATGCCAAGGAGGTGGTTTGCGAGGTGAAAAGAATTGGCGGTGGTTTTGGTGGCAAGGAAACACAAGGAAACCACGTGGCCGCTTGGGCCGCCCTTTTGGCCGACCACACCAGAAAACCTGTAAAGCTGGTTCTCTTTCGCGATGACGACCAGAAAATGACCGGCAAGAGGCACAGGTTCGAGTCGGATTACACCGTTGCCTTTGACAAAGATGGCCTCATTTTGGCTTACGAGGTTGACTTGAATGCCGACGTTGGATGCGCCACCGATTTAAGCATTCCCATTATAGAAAGGGCAATGTTTCATGCAACAAATGCCTATTTCATACCCAACATAAAAATTACCGGCAATACTTGGAAAACAAACCTTCCTTCAAATACCGCTTTCAGGGGTTTTGGCGGGCCGCAAGGTATGGCAGTAATTGAAAATGCCATTGATAGGGTTGCTCGTTTCCTGAAAAAGGATCCAATTGAAGTTCGAGTGCTTAATTTTTATCAAGAAAATACAAGAAACATAACTCCTTACGGACAAAAGGTTGAGCATATCAGGCTCCCGGTAATCCTCAAAAGAGTAATTGAGAAAAGCCATTACCACGACCGGCGAAAGGAAATTGATGCTTTCAACAGAGAAAACCTAAGTGTTAAGCGTGGTTTGGCACTCACACCCGTCAAGTTCGGCATTTCCTTCACGGCAACTTTTATGAATCAGGCTGGTGCCCTCGTGTTGGTTTACAAGGACGGTACAATGCTGGTTAACCACGGTGGCACAGAAATGGGCCAAGGCCTTCATACCAAAATCAAGCAAATAGCCGCACTTGAAATGGGCACACTACTCGAAAAGGTCAAAGTCAATGCCACCAACACTTCAAAAGTGCCAAACACCTCGCCCACAGCAGCTTCGGCGGGCAGCGACCTTAACGGTATGGCCGTGAAAAATGCCATCGAAAAGATTAAAAAACGGTTGCTTCCATTGGCTGCTAAAATGATCGTGAGCAAGTATGGCGAGCAGCAACAGCAGGAGCCAACTTTTGAAAACGGGAAGGTTTTTCTCAAAGAGAACGCTGAAAAATCAATTGACTTTGAAACATTGGTTGATGAAGCTTACATGCAACAGGTTAGCTTGAGCGCAACCGGATTTTACCGTACACCCGACATTTTCTTTGACAAAACCACCCGGAAGGGGACGCCGTTTTACTATTTTGCATATGGTATGGCTGCCACCGAAGTTGAGGTTAATCTCGATACCGGAAACACACGCGTTTTGCGTGCCGACATAGTACACGATGTCGGAGAAAGCCTGAACCCGGCAATTGACATGGGGCAGGTTTACGGTGCTTACGTGCAGGGGCTGGGGTGGTGCATTACCGAAACCGTGAAGTGGGACGCAAAGGGTAACCTGTTGAACCACTCGCCCGACACGTACAAGATACCAACCATTGATGATATTCCGGCTGAATTTAACCTGGAATTGCTGCAAGATGCCCCCAACATGATTAACACCATTAGGCGGAGCAAGGCAGTGGGCGAACCACCATTCATGCTGGCATTCTCTGCTTGGCTGGCAATAAAGGATGCCATTTCTGCTGTGGCAAACCACCAAGTCGAACCCTATTTCGAACTGCCGGCAAGCAACGAGTTGGTGGTTTTGGCGGTGAAGCAACTTAAATCTACTTTATCGGAAAAATAAATGAAACCATCAAAAGCCAAACAGTGGTACCAAACCCTTTTCGAAAATTATGCCGAAAGCTACGATGGCGAGTGCTTTGCACTTGGCACCTTTGGTGAGTGCAACTTTATTGAAAGCGAACTTGCCCATGATAAATCGCTCAAAATCATCGACGTTGGTTGCGGCACAGGCCGACACGCTATCGAGTTGGCCAAAAGGGGTTACAATGTTACCGGAATTGACCTTTCGGAAAACCTTTTGCATAAAGCCCGGGAAAAAGCCAAGGCAGCCGGGGTTAAAGTGACATTTTTGCATCAAGATGCCAGAAACCTGCCTTTCAATAACCAGTTCGATGGTGCTTTGATGATCTGCGAAGGGGCTTTTCCGCTAATGGAAACAGACGAAATGAACTTTGAAATCCTCGAAGGCGTTACTAGAGCTCTGAAGCCCAAGGCAAAATTCATTTTCACAACCCTCAACGGCCTTTTCCCGGTGTTCAACTCCATTGACCAGTTTCACGAAGAAGGACTCGCAACCGAAGGCAATGCAACCTACAAGAGCACCCATTTTGACATCATGACATTCAGAGACCACAACATAACCTCTTTTACCGATGACCATGGAGTGCAACATGAAATTGAATGCAACGAAAGGTATTACCTGCCATGCGAGATAACTTGGCTCTTAAAATCATTGGGATACACAAAAATAGAAATCTTTGGCTGCAAGCTGGGTGCTTTTTCCCGCCAGGATAATCTAACGATTAACGACTTTGAGATGCTGGTGGTCGCGAATAAAAGTGCAGACTAATAAAACGAAAAGCGAAGAATTTTAAAGGTCCTTGAGGTTAAAAGATGATAGTTTTGATTCATGGCATTTGATTGAACTTTGCTTTCCGCGAAAATAATTCGTGTAATTCAGCGTTCCGTCAGCTGGCGGATTAGTTTACTCAGAGTTACATTTGTTTCATTGCCACTACTTTGCCATACCAAGGCGATTTAAAGCCAAATTATAAATACTTGCAATGATGCGAAGGTCTGGGCATTAAATCAAGTTTACCTTGAAATTAGCGGGCGATTCAAATTCCTAAGTTTAAATTTTTTGTTTTTCACAATTGTTTAAAATTTATCCAAGAATATTATGTGCGGTATTGTTTGTGCATTCCATATAGAACTGTCGGCAACTGATTTGCGCCCCAAAATTTTAAACATGTCCAAAAAGGTTCGCCACAGGGGGCCCGACTGGTCTGGAATTTTTTCTAACGATAAGGCCATTTTGGCTCACGAAAGGCTTTCGATTGTTGACCCCCAATCTGGCAGGCAACCACTCTTGAGCAAAGACGGCAACCTGGTATTATCAGTAAATGGCGAAATATACAATCACCAAGAAATTCGTAAACGTTATGAAGGGAAGTACGATTTCCTTACCAAATCCGATTGCGAGGTAATTTTGGCATTGTATCGAGACAAGGGAAAAGACTTTCTTGAAGATTTAAATGGTATTTTTGGTTTTGCCCTTTACGATATCGAAAAAAATGTTTTTTTGGTGGGTCGCGATCACGTCGGAATTATTCCGCTATACTATGGGTGGGACGACAGTGATGTTTACTACGTTGCCTCAGAGTTGAAAGCCTTGGAAGGCCATTGTACCATAATCGAGGAGTTTCCTCCCGGGCATTATTATTTCAGCCAGGATGAAAAACCCACCAAATGGTACCATCGCGATTGGATGGATTTCGAAACGGTTAAAGACAATACCACCAGCTTGGAGGAATTGCGAAAGGCTCTTGAAGAAGCGGTTCAGCGTCAATTGATGACCGACGTACCTTATGGCGTGTTGCTTTCAGGTGGGCTGGATTCTTCAATAATCTCGGCCGTTGCAAAAAAGTTTGCCGCCAAAAGGATTGAAACAGGGGGCGTCGAAACTGCTTGGTGGCCCCAATTGCACTCATTTGCCGTGGGCCTGGAAGGCTCGCCCGATTTGGCTGCCGCACGGCAGGTTGCAAAACACATAGGAACGGTTCACCACGACATTACCTACACCATTCAAGAGGGCCTCGATGCGGTAAAAGATGTTATTTACTACATTGAAACCTATGATGTAACAACAGTACGTGCAAGTACTCCAATGTATTTGCTTGCACGCGTTATTAAGTCAATGGGTGTAAAAATGGTTCTGTCGGGCGAGGGTGCCGATGAAATATTCGGAGGGTATCTATATTTTCACAAAGCCCCAACGGCCGAAGAACTGCACAAGGAAACCGTTCGGAAAATCAGCAAGTTGCACCAATACGATTGTTTGCGTGCCAACAAATCGCTGGCGGCTTGGGGTGTAGAAGGCCGGGTGCCATTCCTGGATAAGGTATTTATGGATGTGGCTATGCGCCTAAACCCCAAAGACAAAATGTGCGGCCCGGATAAAATGGAAAAATGGATTTTGCGAAAAGCCTTCGAAGACCTTTTACCATATAATGTTGCTTGGCGGCAGAAGGAACAATTCTCAGATGGGGTAGGCTACAATTGGATTGACACCCTTCGCAACTTAACGGCCTCAAAGGTTACTGACAAACAAATGACCCAGGTAAAGGAGAGGTTTCCCGTAAACCCGCCTATGACCAAGGAGGAGTATTATTACCGAAGCATCTTCGAGGAGCACTTCCCTTCGAACCAAGCCGCAATCTGCGTGCCTTCGGTTCCATCGGTGGCATGCAGCACTCCAATTGCTCTCGAGTGGGACAAGGCGTTCAAAAATATGGTTGACCCCTCGGGAAGAGCAGTAAAGAGCGTTCACGGAAATGGCTACGAATAGTTTTCCAAAACCCTTGCAGGAAAAATTATTTCGCCGCGATGGTACGCCAAGAAGGCGAAAGGTTTACAAGGTGTTTTTTATAATCAACTTTTCGCCAAATGGCGGAACGTGTCGTCTGAGTTTCGTTAAAGTAGGCACGATTACGCGAATAAGAAAAGATTTTCAGCCCAAAACCTAAAACTTTCAACCCTCCAAACTTCAAAACTTCTCAACCCATAAACCCATAAACTAAAGTGAAATCCCTCCGTGAAAGTGTCGTAACGGCCATGGACGGCACCAACCCTGATATTTTCGAATTCCTGCCATACATTGTTCAGGATATTTGGGAAATTGGCGCCGACCCGCAAGCCATCATACAGTTAGGAGAGAAGTATGCTTCCAAAAAGTCCAGGTTGAAGGTTCTCGACCTTGGTTGTGGAAAGGGTGCCGTTTCGGTTAGGATGGCCAAGAATTTTGGCTGCCAAGTGTTAGGAATTGATGCCATTCCAGAGTTTGTCGAATACGCAAACAATATGGCTATGGAGCATGGTGTCGCTGACTTGTGCAAATTCCTTGCGGCTGACATTAGGTTGGAAGTACCCAAAGTTAAAGGATTTGACCTAATTGTATTAGGAGCCATAGGCCCTGTTCTAGGCAATTATCAAGAAACGTTTTCTGTAATAGAAAGAAGCCTTGAACCCGATGGAGTGGTTTTGGTTGATGATGCCTTTATCGCTGACGACAGCGATTTTTCGCACCCAATGATGTTAAAAAAGAGTCAACTAATAGAACAGGTAAACAAGGCTGGCTTCGAACTACTGGAAATTCTACCTGCCAGTGTTGATGACGTGACCCAATCGGAAGATGCCATTTTCAAACCACTTGAAACCAGGTGTCACCAACTCATTAAACTAAATCCTGACAAGGCTTACTTGTTTGAAAACTACATTGCCAAGCAAAAGGAAGAAGTTGATGTTAACTTGAACAAGGTAACCTGTGCCACAATGGCTTTCAAAAGGAGAAATTAGTTTTTTCTTAGCCGGTTAATTCAAGTGCATTCAAAAAAAGCCACGCTTTTTCGATTTCTCCTTGGTTAATTGATTCTTTGACCATTTTGGCTGCCCAATTCAGAATGTCTTTTGCTTCGGTCGGTTTTGTTTCCAATGCTTTTGCAAACTCCTCCGATTGAGCAAAGGCCTCTATTCGTGAGCTCTCTGGAAGGGTTTCAGCCTCGGCCAACTCGCATAACTCGGCCGTGCTAAAAAGGTCGCTTCTTTTGATGAAATTTGGAATAGCATCGAACCCAACTGGCAGGGCTTTACCTTGCGGTAGGTCAAAAACCACCCCTGGGGTAATACGGGCATATCCAAACCCGCCAAGTCGACCCACCACGTCATACTTCATTGGGTCAACGCGGTTTTTGTGGTCTAGAATATCGGGTTTGATGTGAATGGCGAGTATTTCAGAAATTATCAAGTTGGCTGCTCCGGGTTCTCCTCCCAACGATTTAACCTCAATTACCTTGCACTCGAACTGAACGGGACTTTCGGCCACTCGTAATGGCTTGACAAATTGCGATTTCAAAGGTGTTAAACCCGATTTGTCGAATTCGCTAACACCCGTGTCGAAATCGTAGCCGGCAATTACCATTTGCCGGGCAATCGAGTAACTTACAATATTAATGACCACCTCGCCCGTTTCTTCAATATTAATCAAGGTATCCTTTTTCTTGCCACCCCTGCCTGTGGTGTTGGGCGAAAAAATCAATATTGGCGGGGTGCTACTAAAAGCATTGAAAAAGCTAAAGGGAGCTAGGTTGGTGTTTCCATTCTTGTCAATTGTGCTCGCAAGAGCAACCGGTCTTGGGCAAATTGTACTAATAAGAAGGTGATGCCGCTGCTGCGAGTCAAGACCTGATGGAATGATGGTAACCATTAGAAGCCAGTAGTTTACTGCTCAAGGTATTTAACCCTTTTGTTCCCAGCCATTTTTTCCTTTTTCTGCTTCGAAATGTTGCGCATGTAACTCCATAGCCATCCCGAAAGGAAACCCAAGGCAAAAACTACCAAGGCAAACAGGAAAGTTCGACCGGTAACCTTGAAAAAAACCAGATTGAGCTCCACAGGTTGGGTGTTTAAAAAGAGAAGCACCAAGAAAAAAATGGCAATTATACCCCAAATTACGAGGGCAACACGGTGTCTTTTGATTAAGTTTTCCATAAGGTTTAATTTTTACATCCTAACAAAATTAATGGTTTTTTGGACTTGATTGGAGCTTTATTTTCTATTTTTGCAATCTACTTCATTTTTCAACTTTTAAGCCGCAAAGTAAATGAAACAATTGCCTGCTAAAATTCTAATCTCGGCGCTTGTAATGTTTTTTACACTTGGTTTCGAAAGCAGCAAAGAAAAATACGATGAAAATATGAAAGCAAAAGTTGAAAATTTTTTTGAGGTTGAACTTAACACCGATTTGTCGTGGTTGAGCAATAACGAACGCCAAATGATTTCAATATTGATAGACGTTGCCGATATAATGGACGAAATTTTCTGGCTGCAATCCTATGGCAACAAAGAGCAATTGATGGAAAAGATTACCGGCAAGTACGTGCGCAAGTATGCTCTTATCAATTACGGTCCGTGGAGTAGGGTAGATGGCCTTAACCCGTTTGTTGAAGGATACGGCCCCAGGTTTGCAGGAGCGAACTTTTATCCTGCCGACATGACCGTTGAAGAGTTTGAAGCCTGGGACGAGCCTCTGAAAAACAGCCAGTACACACTTGTGAGGCGAAACAACCATGGCAGTTTGGTTGCTGTTCCATACAGCACGGCATACAAAGAGCTTCATCAAAAGGCCGCAGAACTTCTTATTCAGGCAGCCGAGCTGGCCCAAGATCCAGGGTTAAAAACCTACCTCAAAATGCGAGCAGAGGCATTGCTTACCGACGAATACATGGCCAGCGACTATGCATGGGTAGCCATGAAAGACAATAACATCGATTTTGTTGTTGGGCCCATTGAAAATTATGAAGACCGTCTGTTTGGAATCAAGGCTGCACACGAAGCGTTCGTAATTGTTAAAGATTTGGCGTGGAGCGAACAGTTAGAAAAGTTCAATGCCATGTTGCCCGAGCTCCAAAAAATGCTTCCGGTGGCCCCGAAGTACAAGAGGGAAAAACCCGGCACCGATGCCGACATAAATGTTTACTACGCGTTGTATTATTCAGGCGATTGCAATGCAGGCACCAAAACCATTGCAATAAACCTTCCAAACGCCGAAGAAATCCATAAAAGCGTTGGAAGCCGAAAACTTCAGCTAAAGAATGCAATGAAGGCCAAGTTCGATAACATATTGGCACCCATTTCTAATATCTTAATCTGCAAAAGCCAAAGGCAGCACATTAAGTTCGATGCGTTTTTCGAAAACGTAACATTCCACGAAGTCGCGCACGGTATGGGAATAAAAAATGTCGTGAACGGCAACCAGACTGTTCGCGAGGCTTTGTGGGAGTATTACAGTCCAATTGAAGAAGCCAAGGCCGACATTATGGGCTTGTACCTCGTTACCAAACTCTACGAAATGACCGAAATTTCAAGTGGCGAGCTAATGGATAACTACGTGACGTTTTTTTCCGGAATTTTTCGCTCTTGCCGCTTCGGTGTAACCAGTCCGCACGGAAAGGCCAACATGATGGCAATGAATTACTTTGCCCGTAACAATGCTTTTGTTTATCAGACAAACGGAACCTATCTGGTTTTTTTTGAGCAAATGCAAAATGCCGTTGAATCGTTGCTCGAAAAGTTATTGGTAGTTCAGGGCGAGGGCAATTACGAGGCAGCCAAGGTATGGGTTGACCATGATGGCGTGATGACCGAAAACCTCAAAAACGCCCTTGCCAAGGTAAATGCAAGCAAAATTCCACTTGACATTGTTTTTAGGCAAGGCCGCGAGGTGCTGGGGCTGTAAAATGTAAATAAAAAGTGAAATGGTATGATTCTCTCCGCAGGTGCTTATTGCACGGAGTGCTAAACTATATGTAACCCCATGCGCAAGCCAAGGAATTTGTAACCACCGACACCCTGAGAACGCAAAGCAAACTCGGAGAATAAAAAACGACAACAACCAAACAAATACAAACAGATGAAAAACCAAAAATTAATTGTCGCCACAATTGCAATTCTTGGCGTTTTAATGATTTTACCAAAGCAGGCAAATTCTTGCTCCAGCCTGCTCGTTTCGCGAGGAGCCAGTGCCGATGGTAGTGTAATGACAAGCTGGACTTATGATGTTGCCGGGTTTGCCCTGCCCTTGCCTTTTTACCCTGGAGGTAATTACCAGCCTGGAGACTCCCTTGAAATTTTTAGCTTCCGAGAAGGAGAATTTCTTGGCCGTATAGCCCAAGTTAGCCGAACCTACAAGGTTATAGGCAACATGAACGAACATCAGGTGGCCATTGGCGAAACAACCTTTGGCGGCCGCGAGGAACTTGGAGGTGGGAACGGGTTTTTGGACTACGGAACCCTTATCTGGATAACGTTGCAAAGAGCCACCAGTGCAAGGGAGGCTATTAAAATTCTTACCGACTTGGCAAATACCTACGGCTATAGCGACTCTGGCGAAACCCTTTTCTTTGCCGACAAAAACGAGGTCTGGATTATGGATTTTATCGGAAAGGGAAAGCACGGCAAGGGTGCTGTTTGGGTTGCAGCAAGGGTGCCCGATGGCTACATTGCCGCCCATGCCAACCAATCTAGGATTAGGAAGGTGAATTGGACCGATACCGAAAACTGGCTTTGGTCGGACGACGTGGTTGAATTTGCCCGTCAAATGGGATGGTTCCAAGGCTCGAAGGAGGATTTTAGCTTCAGGGAAGCTTACAACCCTTTAACTTGCAGGTCGCTTCTACTGTGCGAAAGCCGCGTTTGGAGTTTTTACAACCGGGCAGCACCATCGCAAAATTTTTCTTCCGACTACTGGCGCTGCCATGAAGGTGCAGTGGCCTATCCGCTTTTCGTCAAACCCGATGAAAAAATTTCAGTGGAGATGATGATAGCATTTATTCGCGACCATTTTCACGGCACGCCCTATTTTACTCGCAGCGGAATAGAGGCTGGTCCGTACGGAAGCCCCTATTTAAATAGGCCAATGGTTTTTTACCTTGATGTTAATGGCGAATCGGTACAGTTTTCTTGGAAAAGGCCAATATCACAACCCCAAACAGCATTCTCATTTGTTACCCAGTCACGAAATTGGCTCCCCGACCCCATCGGGGGCATTTGCTGGTATTCGCTTGACGACAATTACACTAATGTTTTCATCCCACTTTACACGGGAATGACCCGTGCGCCAAAGTCGCTGTCAATTGCTTCATCTATTCAATTCGATTGGAACTCTGCCTACTGGGTTTTCAACAAGGTAGCAAACCACGCATACCCCATTTACAACCATGTAATCAAACATATTCAAGAAGTTCAGGCAGAACTTGAAAATAGGGCCATTGGCATGTCAAGGGCTATTGAAAAAGCCGCTCTTCACCTTGGCAAGGATAATCCATCACTAATGCACGAGTATATCACCGACTTCAGTGTTTCGATGGCCGAAACCATCGTGGAAAGATGGCGGCAATTGGGCTTAAACCTCTTCGTAAAGTTCAACGACGGCTACATCAGGGGCACCAATTCGATAAAAGAATGGCCAAAGGGCCTCGGATATCCCGAAGAATACAAAAGACGAATAATTGAAGAAAGGGCTGGGTTTTTCGATGCCAGCATGCGAAAGAAGGGAGAATAATGGTTAACGGATGATTGGTGCAATTTTTACTTTACACCTTTCACTGCTTCATCAAAAACCTTATCGTATCAACCCCATCGGCATAGTCCCAAAGTTGAGGCCTTTGGCTTTCTCCGAATCGAATGACGCGAAAGTCATCGGATCGGATGTTTGCGACAATGCATTGCAACTTTTCTTGTTGGGCTAATACGCCCTTCATGCATTGGTCAATAGTATCGAATTCTTCAACGTTAATTACCGAAATTGCCGACATTAAATCAAAGCCGTACTTGAGCGTGCAAAATTCGAAGTCGATAAATGGAACTCTCCCAACATTCATCAAGGCTTTGTTGTAAATGATGTTATTGTTATAGCCCTGGTGACTTGTAAGGTTCGAGTAACGCTCCCAATGCCCCTTTAGAGAATTTAGGTCGTACCCCTTGGGCACGTAGAGTTTGGAAACGTTTCGGCAACCAAGCCCGAAGTACCTGAAAATATCGTTTGCCAGAAGTTCCAATTCTTGGCTTGTTTCTTGGCCGGTTAAAATTGCAACCGAAGTGCGGTTTTTGCGAAAAAGGTTTGGTTTGTTGCCGTAGGCGTGCTCGAAATATCTTGCCGAATTGTCGCTGCCGGTAGCAATAACCGCATGGCAGCGTGGCGGCAATTCAATCGAAAAAGAAATCTTGTCTTTGAATCTTGGCTCTATCTCTAAAAGCATTTCGGCCACAGCCACGGGAAGCTTGCTGTCTTTGCTCGATAGCTTTCCGGTAAAACTGTGGCCGGAAATCAAAACGCACAAAAAATCGTGAAAACCTACCAGGGGAAGGTTTCCCGCCATCACAACACCTATGATTTTTTTACCCTTTCCCGAAATTTTAGAAATCCTTGGATAAGCTGATAGCCATTTCTCCAAGTTGTCTCGCTTCAGCATTTGCGAAATCGAACTTATTGACAAACAAACGCTTTCTTGAGTGAACCATGGATTTTCTTTCAACGCATTGGTTGCTTCCTCCAACAAATTTCTCGTTGTGCCCCGAGTAATGATTTCTCTGTTGGCTTTCAGAGCATTAGCTGCCAAACCCAGTTGTTTCCCAAGTTTTGCAAATGCTATTACACGCTCTCGAATTGAAAGGCACATTTTTTGTATATTTGCCAGAGTTTATGGTTTGCAACAATACTGCGAAGTTAGCGTTTTTTGATTATCGTAACTCAACTAAGTAATTGGTATGGGAATTTGCATAACAAATAGGTTTTTGGCTTCATGGACAATTTTTAGTTTTTTGGTTGTTACTTTATTGCTTAAATCCCTATCGGCACAAGGTGTTAATGAAAATCAAAATCCCGGCCAATCCATTGCAGTCACACCACGATTCAAGTCAGAAATTGATTCGGTTAATTTCGAGCTCCTAAAACTTGCCAAGGCAATAATTGAAGCTCCAACCAGTCAAGAGAGAATTTCGCGAAATTCACGATTTGCCAATGAATTGGAGCAAACGCTGCTTGGCGATTCATTGTTCCGCAATGATTTCGACTCGGTGGTGAATGTTTCGCTGTTATACGATAATTCGAGAAGTTTCAGGATTGCAACATGGTATGTGCCGCTTTTTGACGGTACCGGAGTTTTTCATGGTTTTTTTCAAACACCGACAACTCCCAAGCAAAATTCAAGGTTAATAAAGCTCAATGACCGTACCCGCCAGGTAGAAGCAAACCTGCAGCGTAGCCTTGACCCCGAAAACTGGTACGGGGCATACTACTACGAGCTAATTCAGGTCAAGTGGCAAGGCGAGGATCAATTTGTTCTTTTAGGATGGAAGGGCGACAACCCCCATACCCGCAAAAGGGTAATAGAACCACTTACCATAACTCAAGAAGGTCCTAGATTCGGCAAACAAGTTTTTCAAATTGGAGACCATCAGCCCCTCAGGATTGTATTTGAGTATTCGAGGCAGGTTAGCATGAGCTTGAGTTTCAAGCCAAATTATCGAAAACCCAGAAATCAGGTGGTTCCGATGATTGTTTTCGATAGGTTAGTCCCAAAACACCAAAGTTTGGCTGGCAGGCATGAGCATTACGTGCCAGAGGTAAACGTTTTTGACGGGTTGGAATTTGCCCGGGGCGTGTGGAAATTCGTTCCTGATATTGATGTAAGGGTAGAAATTGACCCTTCCCTCAGGCCAATAAGACGAAATTAATCGGCCCACAGCAACCCCTTTTTATTTCCTTATTTAGAACCAAAATAATTTAGCCTTTTGCTTGGCTATATGGTTTAAATTTAGGAATTTTGTTGCAAATTTCAGTTACCCCAAAATCATTATATCATGAAAAAACACAACTTTAGCGCGGGGCCATCGGTATTGGCTCGCGAGGTTATCGAAAACACGGCGAAAGCGGTTTTAGACTTAAATGGAATTGGCCTGTCAATCCTCGAAATTTCGCACAGGGGCAAGGATTTTCAGGCCGTTATTGACGAAACCGTGGCATTGTTTAAAGAGGTTTTAAACATTCCCGAAAACTACCACGTGTTGTTCCTGGGAGGCGGTGCCAGCCTCCAGTTCTGTATGGTACCATACAACCTTTTGGAAAAAAAGGCGGCATATCTCGAAACTGGCGTTTGGGCAAAGAAAGCGATCAAGGAAGCCAAGGGTTTTGGACAGGTTGAAGTGGTTGCTTCCTCGGCCGACAAGAACTTCTCTTACATTCCAAAAGGTTGGACCATCCCGGCAGATGCAGACTATTTTCACATTACCACCAACAATACCATTTACGGTACCGAACTGTTTGAAGATTTTGACAGCCCCGTGCCGTTAATTGCCGATGCCTCGTCCGACATTTTCAGTCGCACGATGGATGTCTCCAAATATGCAATGATTTATGGTGGTGCCCAGAAAAACCTCGGCCCAGCCGGTGTAACCTTTGTAATTATCCGTGAGGATATTCTTGGAAAAGTTGAAAGGTACATACCCACAATGCTCGATTATAGAACGCACATAAAGGAAGGTTCGATGTTCAACACTCCTCCTTGCTTGCCAATATATACATGTATGGAAACCTTGCGCTGGCTAAAAAAATTGGGTGGCGTGGAGGTTATGCAAAAAATGAATCAAGATAAGGCAAAACTACTTTACGACGAAATTGACCGCAATGCCATGTTCGTTGGCACCGCCGAAAAGGAAAGCAGGTCACTGATGAACATTTGCTTCGTTCTAAAACCAGAGTACGAGGAACTAACCTCGGAATTCCTTTCGTTTACCGGCAAACTTGGAATGAGCGGCCTGAAGGGCCACAGGTCGGTGGGCGGTTTTAGGGCATCAACTTACAATGCACTGGAGCGCGAAAGCGTGGTTGCCCTTGTTGAAGCAATGCAGGAGTTCGAAAAAATTCATGCCAAGTAATTCTTAACGACAAATAATTTACCCGCAAAAAGGGACAGGGTAACTTGCAGGCTGAGGTCTTGGGTTGCCCTTTAATTTAACAAAATACCAATACCATGAAAAAAGTACTTGTAGCAACCGATAAACCCTTTGCGACTGTAGCCGTTGACGGAATCCGCAAGGTAGTTGAGCAGGCAGGATATGAACTTGCCTTGCTCGAAAAATACACCGAAGTTAGTCAACTCAAAGAAGCAGCTGCCACGGCAGATGCAATGATTATCAGGAGCGATATCGCCTCGCGCGAGATTATCGAGTCTGCGCCAAACCTTAAAATAGTTGTCAGGGCAGGAGCCGGATACGACAACATTGACTTGAAGGCTTGCACCGAAAAGGGCGTGGTGGCCATGAACACCCCTGGTCAAAACTCTAATGCCGTGGCAGAATTGGCTTTTGGTCTTATACTATATTGCATTCGCGGTACTTTTTCAGGTGCATCAGGCACTGAACTCCGTGGCAAGAAAATAGGAATTCACGCCTACGGAAATGTGGGCAGGTACGTAGCATTGGTAGCAAAGGGCTTTGGAATGACTGTTTTTGCCCATGACCCATTTGTTAAAAAGGAAGATATTGAAAAAGACGGAGTGTTTGCAATTGATACCGTAGAAGAACTCTACACCAAATGCCAGTACGTTTCATTGAACATCCCTGCCAACGACAAGACAAAGAAATCAATTAATTACGACCTGGTAAAACTACTCCCCAAAAACGGCATGCTCGTTAACACTGCCCGCAAGGAGGTTATTGACGAGGAAGATCTAATGAAGCTGATGGAAGAAAGGGCTGACATCAGGTACGTTTCTGATGTTGCACCCGATAACAGGATCGCTTTCGAGGAAAAATTCCCCGGAAGGGTCGTGTTTACCGCCAAGAAAATGGGAGCCCAAACAGCCGAGGCAAACATAAATGCTGGTATTGCAGCCGCCAAACAAATTGTTGCTTTCTTCGAAAATGGCGACAAAACCTTTCAGGTAAACCAGGGGTGATGTGCTGATGAAAAAACGAGTTGATAACGAGATGATGGGTTGATTAACAGTATCGAATTAACAATTACGTGTCAATTATCACCAATCAACGATAACTAATAAATTATCACCAGAAAAATGGCAATTTTCAAACCTTTCAAGGGGTTGAGGCCCCCGAAGGAAATCGTAAAAAATGTTTCGTGCCTTCCGTACGATGTCATGAACAGCGCCGAGGCGGCAAAAATGGCAGAGGGTAAACCAGAATCACTACTTTATGTTACCCGTGCCGAAATTGCCTGCCCTCCCGGAACCGACATTCACAGTGAAACGGTTTATAACAAGGCAGTTGAGAACTTCAATAAAATGCAAGAAACGGGGTGGCTTAAGCCCGATGCAGAGCCCAAGTTTTACATTTACGCTCAAACAATGGACGGCAGCACTCAATACGGTATTGTTGGTTGCGCTTTTTGCGAGGATTATTTCAACGAAATAATTAAAAAGCACGAACTTACCCGTCCAGATAAAGAAGAAGATCGAATGATTCTTACCAGGTACACCAATGCCAACATCGAGCCAGTTTTCTTTTCGTACAGGGCCGTGCAAGAAATAGACCAGATTGTAAACGATATTACCAAAAACCAAAACCCCGTTTACGATTTCGTGGCCGACGATGGCTTCGGACACCATTTCTGGACAATTGACGATCGCGACACAAACAAGCGGATTGAAGAGGTTTTCGCAACCCAGGTTAATTACCTTTACGTTGCCGATGGCCACCATCGCACTGCTGCTGCAAGCCGAATTGGCCGCGAAAGGGCAGCACAAAATCCAAACCACCACGGTAACGAAGAATACAACTTCTTCATGGCTGTAAACTTTCCCGACAACCAATTGAAGATTATGGATTACAACAGGTTAGTTAAAGACCTCAACGGACTTTCCAATGAAGAGTTTCTTGCCAAGCTGGGTAAATACATGGTGATAAACGATGTTGGCGACCAGGAGTTTAAGCCCACGATGTTGCATGAGTTTGGCATGTACCTCGATGGCAGGTGGTATCAACTTTTTGCCCGCCAAGGCACCTACAACGATAACGACCCACTGGAAGTCCTCGATGTGAACGTCCTTTCGAAATACGTGCTTCACGAAATCCTGGGCATTGAAAACCTTCGTACTAGCAAGCGCATTGATTTTGTTGGCGGCATCAGGGGCCTTGCCGAGCTTAAGAAAAGGGTTGATAGCGGCGAAATGAAGGTTGCATTTGCACTCTACCCGGTTAGTATGAAGCAATTGTTAGATATTGCAGATACCGGAAACATAATGCCTCCCAAAACAACCTGGTTCGAACCAAAATTGAGAAGTGGATTGGTGATTCATACCTTGGATTAGGGTTTCGTGCTGATCAATTATTGAACAGCCTCAAAAATTCTTTTCTATTTGTTAGTAATTTTGAAAGATATTTTACTACCTTTGCAGTCCCGAAAAAAAAACAGGAAAATTTTTATATCATGAAGAAAGATATCCATCCAAAAAATTATCGCTTTGTAGTTTTCAAGGACATGTCAAACGAGTACACCTTCTTGGGCCGCTCTACTGCCAATTCAAAAGAAACAGTAGTTTGGGAAGATGGAAAGGAATACCCGGTAATCAAGCTTGATATTTCGCACACATCACACCCATTTTACACCGGTAAGCAGCAGCTTGTCGACACGGCTGGTCGCGTTGACAAGTTCCGCACGAAATACCAAAAGCATCTCAAAAATTAAGAAAAATTGTTTTTGGAGACAATAAAACTACGAGGGAGTCAATTTTGAATCCCTCGTAGTTTTGCTTTATAATAAATCATCGGGAATTTCGTGTTTCATTTTTTTTGTTTCCGAACAACTTTCCTGCATTGTTGTTTTATTTGTTTTTCTTACCTTCGTGAATTAATAACCATTACGCCCCAAATAGATGAATTACATACTTTTTGGCGACCAAACTCGCAATCATTTGCTGCCCTTTACCTTCATTCGTCCAATGGGCGACCTTAGAATTGGTATCCTGACAATAAGGGAAAAATGGGAGAGGTACCTGGGTAAGAAAACTTCGAGCCTTACCGAAGAGTACTTGTCAACCAAGTACCCTTTGATCAAGGAAGCCGACAACGTATTGATAAATGCTGCTGTTTTCCCGAACAAGGAAGTTGTAGAGGCAATAGGAAAGCTTGGCAACAACGAAACCTTGTCACAAGGCGATGTATTGATAGCTTATAGATTGAGCGACAAAGATTTAGATAGTATTGATGACGAAAGTTTCGAGGCAAGGGAAAATCACGAATTCTCGGGAAAGATTGAAAAACTATCGTACCTGCACGATTTCCTGCTGCTAAATATTGATGCCATTGTAAACGATTACAGGTTGATCACCGCCAACAGAAAAAGTGGCTCAACAGGCCCATTGGCAAGGGTGGTTTGCCCCGAAAATGTTTTCGTTGAAGATGGGGCCAAAATAGAAATGGCAATTATCAATGCCACTGAAGGCCCTGTTTACATTGGCAAAAACGCTCATGTAATGGATGGAGCAATAATTCGCGGACCTGTTTCCATAGGCGAGGGAACCAAGGTGCGCATGGGAGCACTGCTTTATCCGGGATCGGCTATTGGGCCCTATTGCAAGATTGGTGGCGAAATATCCAATACCATTGTATTCGGATATTCGAACAAGGCTCACGATGGCTACATAGGAGATAGCGTAATTGGCGAATGGTGTAATATTGGTGCAGGGAGTAACTTTTCGAATCTAAAAAATAATTACTCGCAGGTAAGAGTTTGGAATTACGCCGAAGAGACTTTCGTACCCACCGATTTGAGATTTTGCGGGGCCTTCGTGGGCGACCATACCAAGTGCGGGATCAATACCATGCTCAATACTGGATCTGTAATCGGGGTAAACTCAATGATTTATGGGTCGGGCTTCATCCGGAATTTCATACCATCGTTCTCTTGGGGCAGCGCAGCCGGCATTACCATTTACAAATTCGAAACTGCCCTCGAAACTGCAAGGATCGTAATGTCACGTCGTGGCAAAGAACTTACCGCCGATGATGAATCAATTCTGCGCTTCGTTTACAACCAATCTTTGAGGCACAAAAGATAGTCTCGGCCTAAAAGCGCAATTGTTAAAATTTTTAATAGCGATTTCTTCGGTAAAAGGTGTCGCAGTAATTAACTCGTTTTTCATTTTTCGGTTATTGGCACGCCCGTTGTAAGGTAGGATGGTCTTGCTATGATTCCATGCGGCAATTTTTGTGAGGTTTTGCAAACAACCTTAAATCAACGTTTTGCAATATTTAGACTTTTCTAATTATTTATTGATGTGTGACTATTTTGCATTAAATACGACATTTTGTCCTGAAAACTTATGGATGGTTTTTTAAAAAACAAGAATCTTCAATTTTCCGAAATACTTGATGCCGACAGCGAATTTATTCCCTTGCTAAGCGCCGAGGAAGAAGAATTAATTGCCGCGGAACAAATTCCGGAGGTTTTGCCCATACTTCCCTTAAAGAACACTGTTCTATTCCCTGGCGTGGTAATCCCAATTACCGTAAGCCGTGATAAATCAATACAACTTGTTCGCGATGTTTACAAGAAAAATAGGTTTGTTGGCGTGGTTTCACAAAGAAACGCCGATATTGAGGATCCATCTTTTGCTGACTTGCACAGAATAGGCACATTTGCCACGATCATAAAGATTCTGCAAATGCCCGATGGTAGCACAACAGTCATTATTCAGGGCAAGAAACGATTGGAAATCAGTGAACTTGTTACTGACGAGCCCTACTTCATGGCTAGGGTTACGGCATTCGATTCTCCAAACAAGGTCAAGGCCAACAAGCAATTCAATGCCTTGATTGCAACAATTAAAGATCTTGCAATCCAAATTGTTAAACTATCGCCAAACGTACCCAGCGAGGCCGCTTTCGCCATAAACAACATTGAGGGCCCTGCTTTTTTGGTCAACTTCATTTCCTCTAACCTCAACATTGACAACGAGCAAAAGCAAGTGTTGCTCGAAACCCTCGACCTGAATGTTAGGGCCAACATGGTTTTGGAGCACCTTACCCGTGAGTTGCAAATGGTAGAACTAAAGAACCAAATTCATTCAAGGGTTAAGGTCGACATTGACAAGCAGCAACGAGACTATTTCTTGAACCAGCAACTGAAAACAATTCAGGAAGAGCTCGGAGGCAATCCTTACGAGCAACAAATAGCTGAACTAAAGGAGCGGGCCAAGAAAAAAAAGTGGGGTAGGCAGATTCAGGATGTTTTTGATAAGGAAATTGGTAAGCTGCAAAGGATAAATCCAGCGGCCATGGACTTCTCGGTGCAGCTTAACTACATAGAAACCCTGGTTGAGCTACCCTGGAATGAGTTTTCGAAAGATAGTTTTGACCTCAAGCGCGCCAAGAAGATCCTTGACCGTGACCACTATGGGCTCGAAAAAGTAAAGGATCGTATTTTGGAATACTTGGCAGTTTTGAAACTCAAGGGCAATATGAAATCTCCCATTTTGTGTTTCGTGGGCCCTCCTGGGGTTGGCAAAACATCGCTGGGCAAGTCAATTGCAAGCGCTGTTGGACGCCAGTATGTGAGAATGTCGCTTGGGGGACTTCGCGATGAAGCAGAAATACGCGGACATCGTAAAACCTACGTGGGTGCAATGCCAGGGAGAATAATTCAAAACATCAAAAAGGCCAAAACTAGCAATCCTGTTTTCGTTCTCGACGAAATTGACAAAATCGGGTTCCAAACATTCTCCGGCGACCCGTCTTCGGCAATGCTCGAAGTGCTTGACCCAGAGCAAAACGGCACTTTTCAGGACAACTATCTTGAGGTTGAGTATGATTTGTCAAACATAATGTTCATTGCAACGGCCAACAGCCTTGCCACAGTTCAACCTGCCCTGCGCGACCGCATGGAAATCATTCAATTGGGCGGCTATATTGTTGAAGAAAAAATCCAGATTGCCCGCAAGCACTTGGTACCCAAGCAACTTGTCGGGCACGGGGTTGAAAAAGGACAGGTTAAGTTTTCAAACCAGGTGCTCGAAAAAATCATAGACGATTATACCCGTGAATCAGGGGTGCGTACTCTTGAAAAAACCATTGCCAACTTGGTGCGTTCACGTGCACGCGATATCGTTTCAGGAAATAAGTTTATCCCGGAATTGAGCACTCAAGACGTGGAAAAAATACTTGGAGCGCCAACTTACTCGCGAGATAACGGACAAGTAAGGGACATGGCGGGAGTTATGACCGGTCTGGCCTGGACTTGGGCTGGTGGCGAGGTTCTTTTTATAGAGGTAAGCATAAGCAGGGGCAAGGGACTACTAACCATGACCGGCAACCTTGGAGATGTAATGAAGGAGTCTGCCACCCTTGCCTTCGAGTACCTGAAATCTCATGCCATGGAACTAAAAATTGATTCAGCACTTTTTGAAAAGTACAACGTTCACCTGCACGTACCCGAAGGTGCTACACCCAAGGATGGCCCATCGGCAGGTATAACAATGTTTGCAGCACTTGCCTCGGCCTTCACGCAAAGAAGGGTTAAGCCAGGAGTGGCAATGACCGGTGAGATAACCTTGCGCGGAAAAGTATTACCTGTTGGTGGTATCAAGGAAAAAATACTTGCCGCCAAGCGAAACGGAATAAAAAAAATTGTTCTTTCGGAGGAAAACAGGAAAGATGTGGCCGAAATAAACGAGATCTACCTTAAAGGATTAGAATTCATTTACATTAGGGAAATGATTGAAGTGGTAGACGAGACCATGGAAAACCAACTTGTAAATAAACCCATGAGGTTTGAGTAACCGCACGGGAAATAATTCAAAATTCAGGTTCTAGCCTTTATGGCGGGTCTTTACAGATGGGGTTTCAGCAACACTCTCGATATATTTTGAAATTTTAACTTTTCTCCCTTTGGCCTCAGCCTTTATGTTGAAAAAAAATTCAACTTTTTGATGGGCAAAATCAAGAATAATATCGTCTGATAAAAGGGTAGTTGACAACAAACTCCTTTCCTCCTCAGAAATGATTTCTGATTCGATGTATTGAGAATTATTCTTTTGAAGATAAGTGGCTACTTCATTAAACTTGTCTTTTAGATTGAAGCCAACCACCAAGGCTCCCCTTTTGAGGTATGAGTAAACCTCAACTTCCTTGTTTGGAAACAAAAAACCAATAAATGAATGAAACTCGCTGGTTGCCACCAAAATATTACCAAAGTAAACGTTGAAAATGTTGTAATAATCACAAACATCCTCAACAAAACCTTCAATTTTGTTTAAGTTTTCCTTATTAGTGACAACTTTTAATGAAAAGCTTGCATGTGACATGTCGGCTTTGGATTAACTTTTAAATTGTTAAATTTGGAGCTGCAAAATTAATACTACAATTTTTGGAAAAAGAGGTTTGTAGAACAAGTTCTACAAATTGTTTACCAAATCACCTTACCCGAATTTTTTTTGATGCAGTGTTTTGTGTAAGGCACTTGATGCAGCCAATATTATTAGTGGTAGCAGGGGCAACATGAATCTCGATGCTCCCAAAGGCCCTGTTGCCGCAGCAACGAAAAGAACCGGAACCAAAATGGCAAGTTTTACAAGAAAACCATGTTTTCCGAAAAAGAACCAAATTATCATCAGAACAGTCAGCGACAATCTTATTGCAAAGGTAGCGACCAACATTAAAACCATCCACAAGGGTTGTCTGAAAAAGTTTTGGATTGTATGACCAAGGCCTTCGCGGTTAAGTTGATGTAAATAGCCGCTGGATTTCTCGGCCTTGACTCCCAAAAAGTTGTAAAAATCGAAACGGCCAGGATCAACAAACCACCTTGCCGTACCTTTTGCGTGAAAAAATAGGTACTCGGGGAGGTTTTCCTTAATCTTGCTCACCGCTGTCCCTTTGAGAAAGGCTTGCCTTTCAGCATAATTTTCAATTTGATTGGCCTCCCGATAGGTCGATTTCAAAAACTCGTCGGCCTTTTGATCACCAAATTGGTTTTTTATGAAAAAATAAGTGTTGTACTGGACAAGATTTATGGTTTGAATGCTCGAAAAGTGAAACACTCCAGTACGCTTGTAGTTCCAGGAATTGTATCCTAAAATAAAAAATAATGGCAACAAACAGTAGATCAATGCTGCTTTAACCCTGTGTTTGTAGAAATAAAATGCGCCTATAATTAATAAAATCAAAGCAAACGGATACATAACTGGCTTGGTCAGCATTGCCAGGATCAGGAAAATCGAAATCCAAAGGAAGTTTAAGGAATCTTTGGTTCTCAGAAAATTGAGAAATGAATTTACCATCAGCAATATCCACGTTTGCAAGATTATTTCGCTCATTAGCATATTGGCATAAATAACTTGCACCGGACTGAGCAACATGACCAGCAATGCAATCTTTACCGAAGTTTGACCAAGTTTTATGGCCAGAATGACAAGCAATAAAATATTGAAAATCGAAATAAAGTTTTGCAATAGAATCACTGCCACGTCGCTATTGAAAACAAAGTGCATCGCGCTTACAAATAGCGAATAGAGCGGGGGTCGCTTGGTGAAGAAGTCGGGGTTGATTGGTTTTGAAAGGTCACCACAATAAAAAATCCCCTCGTCGGCAATGTTTTCGGCCATGTAAAGGTACTCGATGGAGTCGTCCAAATAATAGCCTCCTTCAATCGCCTTGAAGGTAAATCCAGACACATGAATCAAAAAAATCAAGACCGCCAAAATCCTTGTGCTTCGGTCTTTAAATAGGTGGCGCATTTTATTTTGAAGGTCCATTTTTGCTTGTCGTAGCATTAGCGAGAAATTATTATTGTCAAATTTAAGGATTTTCTCATTGTTTGTTTCTACGAAATATCAACCTTATCTCTTTCCTTATACATGTGATAAACCGTAATGTCATCGGCTTTATTGGTTTCAATCAATTGATAACCCTTCGATTCATAGATTTCGTTGTTGGGTTTGTCGGCCGTAAAAAGGTTTATGCCGTTTTTCTCCGTTTGATTAAACAAAATCTCATCTAATCGGTTTAGGAGTAACTTGCCAATTCCCTTACCCTGAAAGTTTTCGTGAACACCTAAAGCCTCAAGACTGTAATAGGGTTGCTTCAATTTGGTTTTTAACTTTAGTAATCGCGAGATATTTATTGCATTTCTAAACCTCATGCTTCTCAAAAGGGGAATGAAATAAAAAAGCACCTGCGGAAAATAGGCTTTAACCATTTTGAAAAAACCCATATCATTGCTTTTCATGATTGCTAAACCCACGATTTTATCATCTTGTTTTGCAGCCAAAACAATTTGAGAGGTTTCAAGGTAAAGTTTCAGTTTTAGCTCACCAATGGCTTTGAAAATGTGGTTGTATTTTTCTTTTTTCTCGTTGTGAGCAAATCTCGTTATGCCTTCCTTGTTGAATGTGTTAACAATCAGCTCAGAAGTCTCCATAATATCTTCTTTCTTCAGGCTTGAAACTTTTATTTTGTTGGATTTCAAACTTGTGGTCATAAGTTTATCCTCCGGTTTATGTTGTTATAGTGTTTGTTTTATTGTATTAATCATGAATCTGGTTGCGGCAATATGACCCTTTCCGTTTATCTGATTGGTGGTGCCACAAAAATACAAGTCAGATTTAGGATTATAAAACGCAAAAGAACCTGTTTGTCCCCAAAAACCAACTATTTCACCCGGATGTTTAATCGGTGCGGCAATTCGTGGAATCCAAAGTTTTTCCAAGCCAATTCCAAACAAGAATAATCCCGGTGGGGGTAAAATAAAATTCCACCTTTTTAACTCTTCAATCTTTTCTTTCGGGAAAAACCGTCCATTGAAGAATGCTTTTAAAAAAATCATTACCTCGTCAACTGTCGATACGATGCCTCCCTCGGCGCCAATTGAGGTCAAATAACGAGGCAACCACAGTTTTTTGGAACCATGGTAAAATGGTACTGGCGAATTGTCGTTCGGATCAGTATAGATATAGGTGTTTTTGAAGTTCAGCTCTGAAAATATGTAATCTCTAAAAACATTGTCGATGGTTTTGCCCGTCATGTTTTCGAGAATTTTGCTAATTAGCTGATAATTAGTGTCAGAGTATGATGCCCTCCATTTAGCACCGGGTTTGAAGTTTGGCTTCAATTGCTTTATAAGGTCAATTGTGTTTTCTAGAGCCCATTTTTCATCGTTGCCTTCAATCAAGGAATCGGCAACTGTTTTTCCATCTTTTTGCTTGTGAAAAAAATAATCTGGAAGACCCGAAGTGTTTGATATTAGGTGAAGTACGGTTATCTCGTCAGAGTAATCCTTTCCTTTGAGCACGTGCAATTCTTTGCAATAATGGTCGGGTAGATGTTTCGATATTCTATCGTTCAAAGATAATTTGCCTTCTTCAATAAGTTTAAAAACCACGGCCGTTACATAGAGCTTGGTTACACTTGCAATGAAATACCAACTGTCAACCTGCATATTACCAGCGGCGCCCTTCCACGAAATGCTTCCCTCGGTATTCTCAACCTTAATTGCAGCACCAAAAATGTTTTTGTTGTCAACCATATTGGTTAGCAACTGGTATAGTTTATCGGGGTTAATTGTTTTTGCCATATTTTTATTCAATAATTCATCCCGGTGTTAATTTTTTTGCCTCCTTTTTCCCCGTTTACCCCTCTAGTGCCCGCATGTACCTGTGGTTAACCAACTCCAAAAAAAACTCATCCGAGGGGCTGTTTCCGTAGCCAAAGGAATCTTTGTAATGGCCTTGGGCCAAAATCTTTTGCAGGACTTCACGTTTCTTCTTACCGTGAATGTTCTTGCCGTCAATTTTTCCGGTAACCTTACCGCCCTTAACCTCGAATTTGGTACCTATAAGTTCAACTCCCAACGACTTGCACCACTTGTCGAGCCATATTTCTGATGAGGCGGTGAGAATTACCACTTTGTGCCCCATCTGCTTGTGCCATTCAATTTTTGCCAAAGCATTAGGGTAGCAAATTCTTGGTATCACTTCCGTTGAAAACTTGCTGCCAAGTTCGGATATTTCCCTAAAATCCGCGCCTCCAAAAAACAACTTGAAAACCAATTCTTTAAGTTTGTAGTTGGGAAAAATTTTTAGCTGGTATAGTGTCACCATTGGCATAATAAGCAGAAATCCAAATCTATACTTCCACTTTCCCTTTGCAAACTCGATGAATTCCAAAAAAGTATCGCGGCTGGTTATGGTACCGTCCATGTCAAAAATCGCTATTGCCGTTTGGCTCATATACTCAACCTCTTGAAAATAAACTCCGGGATTAGCCTGAGAATAAACATTATGAACCTCCAATGGGCAAGGGTGTAAACTGTACTCTTCTTACCTTTGTACGCTTTCCAAACCGCCTTGGCAACTTGTTCTGATGTTGCGGTGATAATTGAAGGAGTGTCGAGGTCTTCAATCATTTTAGTCCTGACGTAGCCTGGCTTTATCGTGCCAACGTACACCCCCGATTTAAAAAGATAGTTTCGCAAGCCATCAACATAAGCTGAAAAGGCCGCCTTTGCCGATCCGTAAATCAGGTTGCCGGCGCGTCCGCGCTCGCCAGCCACCGATGATATTCCGATGATGCTTCCGCTTTTGCGCTCTTTCATCTTTTGAGCCACCAGGTTAAGCACCGAAACGTGTCCCGTGAAATTGCTTACTATTATCTTGTGGCTCTCGGAAAAGTCAGAAATTGATTTTTTATTGTCGCCCAAGTACCCGAACACGCTAATTACCACATCGGGAAAAGGTTGCAAGCCATCGCAAAAGCCTTGATGTGTGTCGTATTTAGAGCCGTCAAACTCCAATGGCAAAGCTTTTATGTTGTGGCGTGTTTCAAGATCGGCAGCCAACCTTTCTTGGTATCCTTTTGGGTTGCGGCTGGCTAGCAATAAATCGAAGCCCTCACTGGCAAAACGGTAGGCTATGGCCTGCCCTATTTCAGAATTTGAGCCAAGAATCAAGCAAATTTTCCTATTCATAGTTAATCTCCTTTGCAAAATATATTTCGGCGGGTAAAGTACTCGTGAATTCCCTTGAGGCAAAAACCTCCAACACCTCTCCTGTTTCTAGCCTCTCGATCAAAAAGTAGCCGTACTTTTCTTGAAACTTCGGGTCGAGGTGAATGTTTTGGAATGCAACCTCCGCCAGCCTTTTGAAATCAGGCCTGATTTTCAATTCCCCGTCGTGGTGAAAACCACCTCCAAGCCAAAAAATATCGGGTTTTTGCATGAAAAATACTTCCTTGTTGAAAGAGGCATGATTCTTCAAATTCTTATCGTTGATAACTTTGGCGGCGTGGGCCATTTGGGTGTTGCTCAAGCCCAACATGTCGATTGTAATACCATCGTAACTAAAGGCTGTTCCGCCTGCAATCAATACTCCTTGACGGGGGAGTTGCGGAAGATGTGCAAAAAACTTGTTCAACCTTTCCGATTGTTGCCTACCCTCTGCTGAAATTATCCATTCGTGCCTTACCGGCGATTTGCGGAAAAAGTAAATATCGCGCAGGTTGTAGGTTGACGAGAAAAAGGCAAAAACCGCAAATCCGATAATCAGTGGCTTGGTCAACTTTATTTTTTCAAAAATGCCCACGTAAAGCGGCATTAGCAAAAACAGCGGCACGGTGGGTTGAATGAACCTGGCAAACCCAAAGTGGTCACCCCCTGTAACCAACGGTACGAACATTGTTAAATCAAAAATTGCAAAAATTAAGAGTGCGCCAAACTCCACTTTGAAAAGTTCCATGAAGCCAAGCTCGCTCTTAAGGGATTTCTTCGTGAAGAAAATGAAGCAAACCAAAATTCCCAAAGAGATAAGGGGGTATTGAATCAGGTAATTCTTTATGTAAATCAGTCCTGCCACAATATTTCCACCCACGCTTGATGATATCTTTGCGTAAAATGTGTTTGGAAGCGGGTAGCCGAAGTACTGCAAACGCCAAAGAGTAAGCAAAGCCAATACACCTGCAAATCCCAAAATCATGGCAGAGGTTGATAGAAGGGTTTTTCGGGCTTTTTCCAAAATGAAAAATTCCTTTATTCCGCTAAATACCAAGAAAAATGGTACCCAGGCCATTGCTTCAGGGCGGCAAAGAAGTAAAAAAAATGAGAGTCCGGCAAGTTTTAAGTAGTATTTCAAGTTGCCATGGGTGGACTTTCGCTCGAGCACGTGCAGCGAAGTTAGTATTAGCAACGAGCTCCACAATCCGGTTTCCATCAGCGAAAAAACAGCCCAGTCGAAGTAGCCCGGAAGGGCCACAAGAAGCGCAAGAAATAGTAGGGAGTAATTTGAGATCCTCCTTTCGGAAAAATGGTTATCGATGTGCAAAACAACCCTAAACAGGGTATAACTAACCACCAATATATTGAAAATCAGCAGCCATAATTCCGGAAATCTCGAAAACATAAAAAAAACCGCGCCTATCAAAGTCCACAGCAGCGAAGTAAAACCCTCCACCCGTTCGCAACCTGCATTATACACAAACCCATGGCCCTCCGAGAGGTTCTTCATGTATACCATGTAGATGTTGGCATCGTCAACGCCAATAATGGCTTGGCCGTTTATTATCCATGAAATGCAGGTTGCCACTAAAACAACTGCCAAAACCAACAAATACTTTTTACTTGCCGTGCTTTCATTCATTGCTTACAAATAGTTACCGGTTTGTTTTGCCATCGAATTTTTCAAAGATTCAATTGATGCCAACCTCGTTTTCGAAAGCCAAATATACAAAAAGATAGTCAAAAGTACGCCAATGTTGAGCATGAGGTAAGGTAAGTAAGTACCCGACGAGTGTTCGGGAACTAGCTTGGCGAGGTATGTTTCGGTGTTTTCTAGACCAAAAAGTAATCCGCCGAAAATCATGTTTGCAAAAAACATTAGGTTGAGAAACGCCAGAAACTTGATTTTGCTGTTATGCCCCTCGACTTGCACCAAGATTTTGGAAAACAAAATTGCCAACATTGGTAGTAGGGGTAAAAACAGTCTTGCCTTATCATGGCCGCCAAACAGCAGGTAAATGCACAGAAAAAAGTAAACAATCCATTCGGGATTGCTTTTTATCCAATCGGCACAAAAGCGCCAATCGAGTAATGCAATTATCATTAAAACACCAGTTCCTGAAAAGGCCGCTTGCAACAAAACCAATAAGGCATCAATATTTTTGAAAAAGGAAATTACCTGCCATCCCGGCATGAATAATAGCAAAGGGTTGGTTTGAATGTTTAGCACCTCACGCAAAACAAGCACTGTAATTGTGGTGAAACCAAAGAAAAGTAATGGTTTTTTCAAATTTTGCAGTGAGATTTCCCGTAAGGTAACATTCTTGAAAAATAAATAATAGGCCGAAAAAACGATTAGCAGTGGCAGTGACTCCTTTGCCAGAGATGATATTACTATTGTTGGAACCAGCAAGAGGGTTTGCCTTTTTAGCGTGAGCAAAATTATAAGGCAGGTGAAAACCATTGTTGCCGAGTCAATGTAAAAAGGCGAAAAAATCGAAAACTGGATTGTCCAGAATACCGTGGCGTAAATCAGTAGCGTAAAGAATATTATCGGTTTATTGTCAGTGTAATGCCTTAGAATAAAGAATAACAGTAGCAACACGAGCAAGTTCGATACTTGGTTTACTATCAAGAAGCCCGCGAGCCCATCAACAAGTAATTTGGAAACAACGTAAGGTATTAAAACCCTTTGATTCCACGGCGACAGTTCTTTGATAGTTGTTTCTGCTAACCCCGGAATGCCTTCCACCCCGCTCATTGCAGCGTAATATCGGCCGTCGCTATCGAAACCATCGTGAATTGTGGTAGTTGGTGTGATTGACAACAACAAAATTGCTGCAATTGCTAGTGCTGCTATGTTGGCTGTTGCCCGCACCTGGTCTATCGAATAAGGCGTTGTGCCTGTTGTGATAAAAACTTGCCAGTTTGAATCGAATTCTTGCCGTAGGTTTTGCCAAAAGTGAGTGCCGACATCCTCGCATCTTTGGTAAGGTTCAGGCGGCCCCCGTGGTCAATCACTAATTGGTCCAGTTCATCAAGAAGTTTGAAAACTTCTTTGGTAATTTTGAAGTCGAGTGCAAGGGTGTAGCCGGGCATGGGAAACGAAAGTGGCGAGCAAAGTTTTTCTGATTCGCCGAGGGTTTTGAGCACCGCCAAAAACGAACCAAATCCCGAATCGGTGATTTTCTTCATAATCTTTTCCAACCCAACCTTGCCCTTGTCGAAAGGCAAAACGAACTGGTATTGGGTAAATCCTCGCTTGCCGTAAATTCGATTCCAATTTCCAATGGCATCAAGAGGATAGAAGAACGGGGCATAATGCACCAACCCGTAACTTTCGGTTTTAAGTTGCTTGTGGTAGTATAGCATGTTGAATGCCTTTATACTCCACTTGTTTAGCACGAATGACGGAAAAACGAAAGGAACGTTCAGTAGCTTGGTGGAGTGGGGCAGGAGTGGCTTTTTGTTTTTGGGTATGTCGTTGCCGCAAGCGTGTTCGCCAAGCAACAGTATCGAACGACCCATCAAACTTCCTCTCGCAATACAGTCAATCCAAGCAACCGAATAGGTTGTATCCTGGTTTTCTTCCAACAACGAAATGACACGGGAAAGATTTTTGACCTTTACCGATTTTTGTTTAATGTATGATGTTTCGATGGGTCTTAGCCTAATTGTTACGGTGGTAATAATACCCGTTAAGCCCATCCCGCCAATGGTATTTGCAAAAAGATATTGATTGTTTTTGTGGCTGCATTTAGTAGTGGTACCATCTGCAAGTATTATTTCAATTTCATCGACAAAAGAGCCAAATCCGGCATCTTTGTGGTGATTCTTGCCGTGTACGTTTGCTGCCACCGCACCGCCAAGTGTAATCAAACGGGTGCCGGGGGTAACAAACAAAAAAAACCCCTTCGGGACTATTACTTGCAGTAAATCATCTAACAATACTCCTGATTCTGCCTTGATAATGCCATTTTCGGTATCAAAAAAAATTATTTTGTTAAGTTGTAAGGTCGAAAAAATGGTAGGAGCAAGAGAGCTGTCGCCATAGCTCCGACCGTTGCCCCGGGCTATAATTCTGTCTGCCAAAGCAATCAGGCTTGCCACTTTGGCAATGTCGCGATTTTCGAAAACCGCAGCATCCAAGCAAGGGTATTTACCCCAATTGCAAACCCTAACCATATAATATTAGTCCAAATGTTATTGCCCACAAAAAAACCACCACTTGCAAGAACCTATCTTTAAGCAAGGTACTTACAGGGTCGCCAGCTTTTTGGTCAACCACCGAAATTTGCAAGTAGCGCATTATTCCCAAAAAAACGAAAAGTGAAGTTATGTACAACTTATCGGAGCCAATCCTTGCTATCACGTCTTCCGAAACCGAATAAATAAGGTAAACAACCATTGTAAGAGTGAGCGAAATGGTCTTTGCCATGTCAATAAAGCCCAGTGTATAGCCTTGCTGTGCGTGCCTGAATTGCTCGCCACTGCTTTCAACTAAGTCGCTGCGGCGTTTTGCAAAAATTATTGAAATTCCCAGCAAGAACACCATGATCAAAATCCAGTGGGTTACAAAAACATCTGCCACCAGTCCTCCGGCCAATACCCTTATCACAAATCCGATGGCAATGCAGGCGGCATCTACAATAGATATTTTTTTTAGAAAAAATGTATAGGCCAGGTTTAATAAAAAGTACCCGGCAACCAAAAGTCCAGCAAACCCAATCAATATGCTAAGGCAGATTGCCAGGGTCAAGGAAACCGCACCAATTAAAAGAGCAGTTGTTTTAGCAATTTTGCCACTTGCAAGCGGGCGTTTTGATTTTTCTGGATGTTTGCGGTCAAAAGGCAGGTCAACCAAATCGTTGATAATGTAAACGGTTGAGCTGGCAAGGCAAAACGCAACAAAAAGAATCAAAAGATTCAACATTTCGCCATCGGAAAAAATCTGAAAAATCTGGCCTGCAAAAAAAACTGGCAAGAAAACTGCAAGGTTCTTAATCCAGTGCGATGCTCTAATTTGTCGTAAAAGTCCAGTCATTTTGTTTTTTTTTGCCCGGGCATTGTATGAAATTTGAAAGGGTAAAGTTAGTGGTTTTTTGAAAAAATGAGTTGTTGCTAATTTAAAAAATATTACCTTTGCAACTCGAAATCGGGGTGTGGCGCAGTTGGCTAGCGCACTTGCATGGGGTGCAAGGGGTCGGAAGTTCGAGTCTTCTCACCCCGACGTTATAAAAAAAAGACGCTTAAGGGCGTCTTTTTCAGTTTTAGCGTGTCAGTATCACGTTTTTTTCGTCGATAATTTTCCTTAAGTTTATCAAGGCATATCGCATGCGTCCCAAGGCGGTGTTAATGCTTACGTCAGTAAGCGCTGCTATCTCCTTGAAGCTCATATCGTGGTAGTGGCGCAGTTTTAGTACCTCCTTCTGCTCTTCTGACAGGTACTCAATAAGTTTGCGCACGTCGTTGTGAATTTGATTGGTTATGATCCTATCTTCAACATTTAGGTCATACACCTTGAGCGTTGCCATGAGGTCGTACTCTTCTGAATTTTCGGCAATTGGCAGGCGTTTCATCTTGCGGAAATGGTCAATAATGAGGTTGTGGGCAATGCGGGTTACCCAGGGCAAGAACTTGCCTTCCTCGTTGTATGCACCCGAGTGGAGGGTGTTTATGACCTTGATGAAAGTATCCTGAAAGAAATCCTCGGCAAGCTGCTTGTCGCGCACCAGATGGATAATGTAAGAATATAACTTGCGTTGATGACGATTAACTAATTCTTCGAGGGAAGAAACGTCTCCAGACATGTATAGACGGATTAGCTCCTGATCTGATAAAACACAGTTCTTTTCCATAGATAACCTTCGTTTTTATTTGCAAAACGTATAATTTCTATCGATACCGTGTCCTTCCTTTTTGGTTAGTAATTGGTTTCAGTAGCTTGCTTGATGGTGCAAATATAGTGCTTTTTTCAAAAAACCGTAAAATATTGTTTGTTTTTTTTGATTTTAGAGAATTTAACAAACGATATAAGCATTTTTCTTGTTGTTCATGCTTTCTTTTAACTGATTATCAATTGCAAAATCGGATTAAATCAAGTTTTTGCCAATTTTAAACGAAATAGCATAATCAATTCCTTTCTTTATTACTTTTATACGCTAAAAACTCTATATAGTTTCAAAAATGGAAAAAAGACTTACCCGAAGCCGTAGGCGTAAGATTGCAGGCGTGTGCGGCGGCTTAGCCGATTTTTTTGGTTTGGACCCCTCATTGGTCCGGTTATTTTTCGTTTTCATTGCATTATTTGCAGGGGGAGGGGTGCTGCTATACATCGGGTTGTGGATAATTGTCCCCAAGGAACGCGATCGGGCATATTTTGAAGATTGTCAAAGGAATTTTCGCCATTAAATGGTAGAAGTTTTATTGATTGTTTTGGGCATTGTAATGCTCTTGCTTGGAACTATTGGTGCCTTTTTGCCCGTGTTGCCCGGACCTCCATTTTCCTTTTTGGGAGTGCTTGTAATTAGCTTCCTGGCAAGTGTAGAGATCACTGGTGATGAACTTATGATTTTTGCAGCTATTGCCTTGATTGTTACGCTGCTAGATTATTGGCTTCCAATATACGGTGCCAAACGAATTGGTGGAAGCAAGCGTGGTGTGTGGGGTGCGGCAATAGGACTTGGTGTCGGTATTTTCCTTTTCCCCCCGGTGGGGATGGTAGTTTGCCCGTTCGTGGGTGCCCTCCTGGGGGAGGTTTCAGCAGGACGGCCACCAAATGTAGCAATAAAAGCGGCTCTTGGCAGTATTCTTGGATTGCTCTCGGGGATTCTGGTTAAGCTCCTTTATTCGGTCGCCGCAATAATCTTTGTAATAGTAAAGTTTTTTTGAACAAAAGCCAAGTCTTTAATTAGTCGATTTCTTTTATAAACCACCAGGGAGTTTCAAAGCCTGAAATTCCTGATTGAGATTGTGGGTCAACCCCGCAATGACCGAAAAGGCCCTAATCGGCTCCACTCTCTTACATCTCATACTTGCAGGTTTGATTTGAAGACCCTATTTCAGGAAAAATTTAACGAATTTTATTGAAAGCCATTTTTGTAAAAAATCAAAATAAAAATCGTTTCTTTGTTCTTCAAAACACAAAATCAAAAATAATGGAAGGAATAATACCCAGTTCAACCCTGGTATACATGTTGAACCATTTTTGGTTAACGTTCTTGGTCGTTATTGGGATGGTGTTGGTTTCAAGATCGGTGGTGGCCGAAACAAGGTACTCTCCCATATTGATTATAGTCGTTTTTGGTCTCATAATGGGATTTATTCTGGTTAACACCAATTTGGCATCGCCCGGATTGCCTGAGTTTCCGATGGTTGACCTAACCAGCAAGGTTACCATTACCGCCCTCATTGCTTCGTTTTTTGTTGGCGGACAAGAAATTCGCAAGTTAATTGGTGGAAAGGAAATTGATCCTGGAGATATAATCATCCTTTCGAAGAAAGAATTGTTTCTTGGCACAAACGCCTCGCAGTTTATGTTCATTATCCGAGCCTTTTTCATTTTAGCAGGTATAGAGTCAATTAGGCGCTCGGCATTGGGAATTACTACAGGAACAGAGCTTGATGGATTGTATCCGTTGTTCGGATACATCGGTTTGATTGCTTCCGTGATTCTTATAGATCCCTCCGCCCAGATTGTCAACAAGTCAATTTACGTACGTAAGGGGCTTGCAGAAACAATCACTATCTTGTTAATATTGTTTGGAGCCTATTATTTGGCTCAGCTAATAAGGCCAACCATTGCCCTTCCTGAAATTTTCTTTGCCATGATATTATCGGTTTCAATAGGTATGTTGATTCCCAGCTGGAAGCTTGGACCAACTATTAGGGCGTTGCTTTTTGCCGGAATTCCTGTTGTGCTGGCTGCCAATTTCATGATAGGTGGGTCACGCATTGCCGAGGCTTTCCAACTCGAGGGAATGAGATCTGTTCTCTCTTTCGGTTTTTTCGGACAGTTGATGTGGATGTTCGTTGGCTTGGCCATTTTGATTTTCTTGGCCAAGTCAAATCACATTCGCAATTTGGCACCGGGTATGGCTGGAGCCTTGTCGCACTCGGGTTTAACTGGCGCATGCACTGCCGGCGACTTTGGCGAAAAGGCAGCGGTTCGAGCTCCAATTATGATTAACATACCGTTTATTGGACATATTTTTGTGTTTTCGATTTTGGCAGCAAGCGTTACTGCAGGCAAGCTGATACCATCTTTTTCGTTAATGGTATTTACGGCCGGTATTATTTTCACGTACCTTGCTGTCAAAACTCTTCGCAAGACCAATGGTTCCGACAAAGCCGAGATTCGCGGTTTAATGTTGTTTTCACTTGGATGGCAGTTGGTTGCAGTTTTTGGCGGACTGCTAATCCTTTCTTTGGGAGGAATGGGTCTTGCCGATGCAGTTATGGCCAATTCTAGTGCAATATCACACTTCGGGCTTTTTGCTGCCCTGCAAGAAGGTATGTTTGGTCCCGAAGCTGCTGCAATAATTGCCTTTGTTTTTGCAATGCCATTCTTGGTTCATCCTCTAGTTTTTGGCATTTTTGGCAAAACCGCAGAAAACAATGGAGTTATGCCAAGCAAGATCGTTTTGTTACTAGCCGCCTTAGGCGTGATTGGGGTACTGTCGGCACTGGCTTTTTAATGAAGAACGGTGTTTCTCCTAAAGCCTAACCCAAACTTAAAATACTTGCTGAGAGTTAATATCCTGAAATCAAACACCAATTTCAATGAACCTTAACCAAGCCCGAGAGCAAATAAAATATTTAACAGCCGAATTGCGTCGGCACGATTATCGTTACCATGTATTGGCACAACCCACAATTAGCGATTACCAGTATGACATGCTCATGGAAGAGCTTATTAGGCTTGAAAGTTATTTTCCGGAGTTGCTTGACCCAAACTCGCCCAGCCAGAGGGTAGGAGGGGAGATTACCAAGAAATTTCCGGTGGTGCAGCACAGGTATCCTATGCTATCGTTGGGAAACACCTATAGTCAGGAGGAACTTATAGACTTCGACAACCGCGTAAAAAAGTTATTAAACCAAGATTACCAGTATGTTTGCGAGCTAAAGTTTGATGGTGTTGCTCTTGGCCTTACATACCGCGATGGGAAGTTCTTGCGAGCGGTTACCCGAGGCGACGGTGCTCGAGGCGATGATGTCTCGGCCAATGTCAAAACTATTAGGACCATTCCATTGTCCGTTAACCCCGAGGGGCTTCCTTACGAGTTTGAGGTTCGGGGTGAGGTTTACTTTCCACGCGCCAGTTTTGATAAATTGAATCAAGAGAAACTAGATTATGGCGAAGAACCGTTTGCAAACCCACGCAATGCTGCCGCTGGTACCCTCAAGATGCAAGACTCCAGAATAGTGGCCAAAAGAAACCTCGATTGTTTCATTTATGGATTCCTATCGGATGAAAATGTGTTCGAAAGCCACTACGATAGCTTGATTGCATTGAAAAGAAAGGGTTTCAAACTGTCGGATAAAATAACGGTGTGTAACAATATTGACCAGGTTTTTGAATGCATAAAGTCAATGGAAGTTTTGCGGCCCAATTTGCCGTTCGATATTGATGGTGTGGTAATTAAGGTCAACAAATTTGGCCATCAAGAGGAATTGGGCTACACTGCCAAGTCGCCTCGCTGGGCCATTTCGTATAAGTTTAAAGCCCAACGGATGCCCACCATCTTGCTTGGCGTTACATATCAGGTAGGGCGTACTGGTGCCGTTACCCCGGTAGCAGAACTCAAACCCGTTCAAGTGGCCGGAACAACAGTTAAGCGGGCCTCGCTATACAATTTCGACAAGATGCGGGAGCTTGACCTATACTTCAACGATGAGGTTTTTGTAGAAAAAGGTGGCGATATAATTCCAAAGGTGGTGGCCGTAAACCTTTTGGGTCGTATCACCGATGCAATACCGGTTAGTTTTGCTTCTCATTGCCCCGAATGCGGCACACCACTTGAAAAGGCCGAAGGTGAGGCTCTTCACTACTGTCCAAATTCGGAACACTGCCCGCCTCAAATTCAAGGCCGCATAGAGCATTTTGTTTCGCGCCGAGCAATGAATATCGAAACCTTAGGACAAGGTAAGCTAGAAGTTTTGATTTCCAGCGGCTTGGTAAAAACCATTGCCGACTTATACGATTTGAAGAGAGAGAACCTTCTGGGATTGGAAAAAAATATCGAGAACCCGGATACTGGAACAGTAAAAACCATTAGCTTTCGTGAAAAAACTGTTGAAAACCTCTTGGCCGCTCTGGAAAACTCTCGAAAGATACCATTTGAAAGGGTTTTGTTTGCCCTGGGTATAAGGCTACTGGGCGAAACAATGGCCAAAAAGCTTTCAAGGCATTTTGGTTCGCTAGATGCACTGTCAATGGCAACTTTGGAAGAACTTATCGCGATCTACGAAGTAGGCGACAAAATGGCGCAAAGCATCGTTGATTATTTTGCCAAGGATGAAAACCGTCAGATTTTAATTAGACTAAAACAGGCTGGTTTACAGTTTCGGGGTGAAAGCTCATCAGGATCTATCAGCAGCAAACTTCAAGGTTTGGTTTTCGTGGTGTCAGGAACCTTCGAAAAGTATCCCAAACGCGATGACCTAAAGGCTCTTATCGAAACCAATGGTGGCAAGCTAAGCGGCTCCGTTACAGGCAAGACTAACTACCTCGTGGCCGGTGATAAAGCCGGTCCGGACAAGTTAAAAAAAGCCACGGAATTGGGAGTGAAGGTGATAAGCGATGCTGATGTTGAGGAGATGGTTTGAATTAAAGCCTGACAGGTGGTTTCCAAAATCCGTCAGGCTTGATGTCATTTCCCTAAAACCCCGGCAAATCCATCGTAACAGTAGGAATTAACAGCAAGGCTCCAAGAAAGGTTAAAAGAAGCACGAGAGGTAAAACCCACCTTACCCATTTGTCGTATGGAATGCGTGCAACACCCAGTACCGCTATCAAAACCCCAGAAGTTGGGGTTATTAGGTTGGTGAATCCATCGCCAAATTGAAATGCCATAACAGTAGCTTGCCTCGAAATATCGATAAGGTCGCTAAAGGGAGCCATTATGGGCATCGTAATTGCCGCCTTGGCCGAACCACTTGGAATTACAATGTTTATGATGGTTTGGATGAGGTACATTATTTGTACTGAGGCAATTTTTCCAAACTGACCCAAAGATTTTGAGAGGCTGTAAAGGATGCTGTCAATAATGCCACCATTTTCAAGAATTACAACAATACCTGCTGCCAAACCAACCACCATTGCCGCCGAAACAATGTCTCGAACCCCTTCAACAAACAATTTTGCAATATCGTTGGCCGACTTGTTTACGGCCATACCGGCAAAAATACCCATTGCCAAAAACAGGGTGGCAATTTCCATAATGTACCAGTCGTATCCCATTACCCCAACGATCAGGTAAACAATTGTATAGCCCAGCAACAACAATATAAAGTAGTGTACTGATTTTTTGAGGGTAAGGTAGCCAAGAACCACGAATAATACAGTGAGTATTGGCATCAGCACGAAAGTACTTGACTTTTCTCCTATTTTTACAGTGGTTTCGGGATACAAGAAGGCAAATATACCCAAGACCAGGGTAACAATTCCGAACGTTATCCATGCCATTTTTGGGGTGTAGTATTCAAAAGATTCGGCCTCTCCCTTGTCTCTTTCTCGCCAATATTCATCTTCACGATAAACCGACGATTTCTGGGGGTTTTTTTTTATTTTGGCAACGTATCTCAACACGAATGAAATACCCAAAATGGTTATTAATATCCAACAAAAAGTCCTAAATTCGATTCCGGTAAACAATGGTATATCGGCAAGGCCTTGGGCAATACCCACGGTGAAGGGATTTAGCATGGCTCCTGCAAAACCAATAGCTGAACCGACGAAAACCATTGCAACGCCCGTAATACTGTCGTATCCCATTGAAATGGCCAGCGGAACCAGTATTATGGTAAAGGCAATGGTCTCTTCGGCCATACCAAACACTGCTCCAAATAAGCTAAACAAGAGCATAACCAAGGCAATGATTAGGTTGTCAACCCCTACTTTCTTCATGAATTGGTTTTGTTCTAGCTTTCTCATGGATTGTAAAAATGCCAGAATACCCACATCAATTGCCTTGGTGGTGTTCATTATCCAAAAAGCGCCACCTATTATAAGTATGAAAACGATTATTCCCGATTGTTTCTTGAAACCATTGTAAATGGCCGACATTATCTGCCAGGTTTGAGGTTCGCTCTTGAATTGTGCCCGATGTGGTTCTGGAAGGTCGTCTTTGTAATAAAACTTCAGAACTTCATTTTCGGTGCCATCAACCTTAATGGTTTCTTTTATAAACTTGCCAGGTTCGAAAACCCAGGTCATTGCAGCGGCAATAATAATTATGACGAAAATTATCACGTATGTGTGGGGTACTTTCTTAAGCATTTTAAATTGGTTTTTTGGATGCTATTTAACAATTTCAAAAATATCTCCCGGAAGAAAAACGTCAAGTGTAAGGTCGTACCCCCCAATTTTCTCGTTCAAGTCCTTTCTTGACTTTTTGGGGTTGCGGAAAACAATTACCTGAGAAACCCCCACAACTTCTGCAGTGTTCCCTTTTACCAAAATAGCCGTGGATTCGTCAATACCTATGCCCGGCAGTTCTGGATATTCCAATACTGCAGTAATTAGGCGGTTATGGCGGCTACGCCAAACAAAATGCTGGTCAATAATGGCCGTGCTTATCAATCCAAGTCCATCGGCAAGGTCAATATTCTCGTTTTCTATTACTCTGTAGGTTGGGGTGTATTCTTCGTGCCTTCCTTGGTCGCCGGTGATCATTTTTTGGCTCATCATTGCAGCACCTGCACTTGTCCCGGCAATCATTGCTCCGTTTTGGTAAGCGTCTTTAATTGCCTGGTGGATTGGTGTGTTGCGAACAATCTCCATGAACCTCGACTGGTCGCCACCGCTTATGAAGATCAATGATGCCATGCTTAAAGAGTCAATCTTTATTGGGCAAACTGGTTTACCACTACTGAAGTTAAATCCTGATATCGCGGTTATTCCCTGGTTTAAAAATTGTTCTGATGACCAAAAAATTGCCGAATCTGGCACTTCGCTTGCCATTGGCAGTATTACAATGTAGCCACCGTCTTTAAGACCTGATTCTTCAATCATCCTTTCGGCAAGAATGTCGGGTCTGGGGCCACCACCGATTATGAACAAAGAGCCGAGAGGCTCGCTTTCAATCACTTTTAGCTTTTCTGGCTTGCAGGAGGCGGCAACCAAGATAACCGCAATCATACCAAGCGAAAGTTTAATAAATTTTGGCATTTTGATTAGTATTTTATCGGAGGCGCAATATTAGCCAAAATATCCGAAATAAGAAAAGGCTGCAGAAAAAACTGCACCCTTTTCTTGTAGCGGGAACGAGAGTTGAACTCGTGACCTTCGGGTTATGAATCCGACGCTCTAACCACCTGAGCTACCCCGCCGATTTGAGGGTGCAAAAATAACAAACAAATTAATACAAAGTGAAAAGTTGAAAGTCGAAAGTCGAAAGTAATTGGCATTAGTGATTGGTGATTGGGAATTCAACTACGAATTACGAATAAAAATTTGCGAAAATCTGCGTTTAAATAAATCTGCGAAAATCTGCCAGAAAATCTCAAATCGAGTATCGTTAATCGTTAATCATCAATCTTAATCCTCTCATCCCCAAATCAGCCAATCATCACATCATCACATCATCACATCATCACATCATCACATTAGCCTTAATCAACATTATCGTGCAAGAAGGAGTTGTTAGACTTTATTTGTGTTTTATTTTCCGAGTCATCTGAGAGAGAATACCTTGAAACGTGCGATTCGGAGCTTGCTGGTACTGGTGAAAGATTTACGTTGCGTCTGAGATATGCCGGTTGGTTTTCGAGAGATTGGAGCCCATCGTGGGTCTTTACTTTCATGCTTAACTCCCTCAGCCTATTTTCACGTTCCTTGATCTTGTTGTTCAAGTCATCCTCTGTTATTAAATTTTCTTTGGTCAAAACTTGCCGGGGTGTTAGGTCAGGTGCTTTTTTGCTTGGTTCTGAGCTAAAACGCGAACCAGGTATATGTGAGTTTTTTAGGTCGAACTCGAAAATGGTGCTTGTTTCTTCCCTAACCGGATTTTTGTTTTCAGTTTTTGAGGCTTGGGTGGGTCTTTCAATAACCCTGAATTCGAATTCATCATTTGTTGGAATTACTGTTTCGATGGTTCGTGGCTTTTGTGGTTCGCCTATAGTACCAACCCTTTTTATTTCTTTGTGTTTTTCACCAATGCTTTTTCCCATTGGAAAACCTGTTGCAACCAAGGTGACATTTATCTTTCTTCCCAGAGATGCATCTTTTCCGAGCCCCCAAATTACTTCAGCCGTTCCGCCCGATTCTTCGATCAAGAGGTCGGTGATTTCGGTAATTTCATCCATTAATATTTCTTCCGAACCACTTGTAATGTTTAGCAATATGTTTTCGGCCCCCCTAATGTTGTTATCGTTGAGAAGCGGGCTCGACAAGGCCTCCGATACCGCGTTGTTGGCCCTGTTTTCACCCTCGGCAGTTCCACTTCCCATTATTGCTACACCGCTGTTTGACATAACTGTTCTTACGTCAGCGAAGTCCACGTTTATATTACCAGGAATTGTTATAATCTCTGCAATTCCTTTGGCAGCTGTTGTTAGCACGTCGTCGGCCTTGCCGAAGGCCTCAGTAACTCCAAGGTTTCCGTAAAGTTCGCGAAGTCTGTCGTTGCTAATTATTAGCAACGTGTCAACGTGTTCTTGCATTTGCTTAATGCCATCCTCTGCCTGTTGCTTCCGCTTGCGTCCCTCGAAGTTGAATGGGATTGTAACTATCCCCACGGTAAGTATTCCCAATTCTTTCGATATGCTTGCGATTACCGGGGCAGCGCCAGTTCCCGTTCCTCCACCCATTCCGGCGGTAATGAAAAGCATTTTCGTGCTTGGCTGCAGCAATTCTCGAATCCTATCAATATCCTCAAGAGCCGACTTCCTGCCAATTTCTGGAAGGTTGCCTGCCCCCCTTCCCTCGGTAAGATTTACCCCTAATTGAACCTTGTTGGGTACCGGGCTAAGATCTAACGCCTGGCTGTCTGTATTGCAAACCACAAAGTCAACACCTTCAATTCCTTGCTTGTACATGTGGTTAACGGCATTGCTGCCACCACCTCCAACGCCGAGAACTTTTATGATTGAAGACTTGTTTTTGGGTATATCGAAATCTAACATATCTGCTTTCATTTTTTCAAGATTTAAAATTAGTCCTATTTTTGCTTGTTACTACTCATTTTTTCGAGTTTTTATTAACAGTTTTGCAACGTAATTGTTAATAAAATTTTTTTATTCTGGTTGATCCTTGTCAAAAAAATTCTCAATGCCCTGATTAAAGAGCCTTTTAAATATGTTTTCTTTAGGGGCTGTTTTTTTCTTTGCTGTCGTGTTTTTTTTGTTTAGGTTGGCGGTGTTGTTCAATCCTTGAATTACCAATCCTACTCCTGTTGCATGCATTGGGCTGCCGGTTTCGCCCGAAAGTGATTTTGCAAGGTGTTCGTTTGGATACCCGATACGTGTATCCATTCCGGTGAGGAAGGCAGTAAGTTGGGCCACGTGTTTCAGTTGGCTGCCCCCCCCGGTAAGTACAATTCCGGCAATCAACTTTTTTTCCAACCCCGAGTTTTTTAATTCGTAATGAACGTTTTCGATTATTTCTTCCATTCTTGCCTGAATAATGCTTGCAAGATTTTTAAGGGAAATTTCTTTTGTGCCTCTTCCCTTTAGTCCTGGAATTGAAACAACTTCTTCGTCGCGGTTTTCGCTTGCGAGTGCCGACCCGAAGCGTTTCTTTAGTTCTTCGGCTTGCGACTTTATTATTGAACACCCTTCTTTCACGTCGTCGGTTATTACGTTTCCGCCCAAGGGAATAACCGCCGTGTGCCTTATTATGTCATCCTTGAAAATTGCAATGTCTGTTGTTCCTCCGCCGATGTCAACCAATGCTACTCCGGCTTCCTTTTCCTCGCTGCTCAAAACCGCCTCTGCCGATGCTAAAGGCTCCAGGATAATTGATGAAATGGTGAGGCCTGCTTTGGATACGCACTTTTCGATGTTTTTTGCGGCGGCAACTTGCCCGGTAATAATGTGAAAGTTGGCCTCGAGCGTGATACCTGACATACCAACGGGGTGTCGGGTTCGCTGGTGGTTATCTATCAGGTACTCTTGCGGAATTACATGTATTATTTCTTCGCCAGGTGGCAGTACCAACTTGTGCATGTTTGCCGTGAGGGTCGATACGTCATCCTCGCTTATTTCATCATCGTTGTTATTGCGGGTGTAGCTGCCCTTATGTTGCAAGCTGCGAATGTGCTGACCGGCAATACCTACATTAACAATGTTGATGTCAACACCGGCAGTTTCGCTTGCTTGGTGCACGGCCTTTTTGATTGACTCAACGGTGTGCTGGATGTTTTCCACCACGCCCCTGTTTACGCCAAGGGACTCGGATCGGCCTAACCCGAGAATTTCAACCTTTCCGTATTCATTTTTGCGGCCCACAATGCAGGCAATTTTTGTCGAACCAATGTCGAGGCCCACGATGTAATCTGAATTTGTCATGGCATGGTTATTTTGAACATACTATTTGGTTTTTAAATTGAAGGTTTATCTTGCCGTACTTGTCCCAACCTACTGTTGAAATGGCATTAAGGTAAAAGGTTTTCAACTTTTGAAATTTCTGCTCCATCCTGTCTATAGAACCGAATTCAACCACGTGGGCTCCATTTTTGGGTGTGAGTTCGAACCTGTTACCTGGTTTTACGTGTATGTAGTCAATAAATGCATTCCAAAATTTGTTTTGAGAAATGAAGTTTACCAGCTTGAATAGGTCGGCAAGCAATTTCTCGTTTGAGGTTGCATCTTTGGAGTTATTAACCTCGGTAAGGTCTAAATTGGTAGAGTAGCCAGAAAAAATATTTCCCCCGGCAATTACAACCCTTGCCGTGTAATTGTTGCTCAGGGGCATTGCCCTACCATCAACATCAATGTAATATCCGTGGTTGTGTGCAGTTACCACCCTGAAAAGTGGCACGCGTTGAGTTACCTCAACGTTCACATTTCCATCAATGGTTCTGTAAACACTTGATCTTTTAACCCAAGGGTTTTGGTTTACTACTTCTCTTATTTGCTTCAAAATTGAACCTCTTACAGGGTGGCCTTCAATGGAAGAAATTCTTTCCACGATTTCATTTTTTAGCCCTTCTGCATCAACAAATTGGTTTTCGTTTGAGTTTTGCACCGACACCATTAGTTGCAAGCACGGTTGTTTTTTGTTGCTGCTCACTGCAAATCCCAATGCTGCCAATAACAATACAGGAACCAAGACAATAGGGGCAATATGTAAGGTCTTTCGAATCATTTTTGCTTGGTTTTCAGTGTTTTAACAATATCTGACACCAATCTGTCAATGTCACCGGCACCGAGTGTAAGCAATAGTTCTTGGTTTCGATTCAACACGATTTCGAGCACTTCGGGGCGCGAGGCTAGTGTTTTGTTCGAAGAATTGATTTGGTCCAAAAGCCATCGGGATGTTATTCCCGGAATTGGTAATTCCCTTGCAGGGTAAATTTCCATGAGTATTATTTCGTCGGCCATTTCGAGGGCAGATGCGAAACCCCGGGCAAGGTCTCTTGTTCTGCTGTAAAGGTGGGGCTGAAATATTGCAGTAATCTTTTTTGATGGGTATAACTTCCTGCAGGCTTCGATGCAGGCCCTTATTTCTTCTGGATGATGGGCGTAGTCGTCGATGTAAGTTGTTAGCTGGTTTTCGAAACATTTTTCGAATCTTCGCTTGACTCCCGTGAAAGTTGAAATGCCTTTTGTAATGCTTTGCGAGTCAATGCCAATTGTGTGTGCAACCAAAGCAGCTCCTAATGCGTTTTCGAGGTTGTGGTTTCCGGGTAAACCTATTTCAAAAGAACCGCAAGCAAATACTCCGTTTATTGCCGCTTTTTGCTTGCCGTTTTCAGCCACAATGCTTGTTGCGAAAAGGTCGGCGGGGCCTTTGAGGCCGTAAGTTTTGGTTTTACCTTCGAACCCAACAAGTTTTTCCATTCCTTTTTTTAACACGAGGGTACCGTTAGGCCTGATACCCTGTGCGAATTTATTGAAACTCTCAACCATGGCATTTCGGGTTCCGTAAATGTCGAGGTGGTCGGCATCGAGAGAACTTATCAGGGCAATGTCGGGTTCAATATGAAGGAACGATCTATCAAACTCGTCGGCTTCAACAATGGCCCATAGAGGGTTTGAATCGTTAATGTAATTTGTGTTGTAATTGGTGCATATTCCGCCGATAAACGCGGTAATTTCGACTCCTGCAGTTTTTAGTATATGTGCTATCAAAGAACTTATCGTGGTTTTTCCGTGTGTTCCGGCGACAGCAATGGTTCTTTTTGGCTTCACCAATGCCCCTAACACCTCGGCTCTTTTAACGAAGGGTATGTTTCTTTCTTCAATTGTGCGGAAAAGTGTTAAAGTGCGTGGCACGGCGGGTGTGTAAATCACCAAATCTGTGTCCGTTGGCAAGATTTCAGCCATATCATCGAACCAAACCTCTATTCCCTCTTCTTGTATTTTTCTTGTTAAATCGGAGGGCGTTCTATCGTACCCGGCAACTTTCTTCCCAAGCGCGTGAAAGTGAAGGGCTAGGGCGCTCATACCTATGCCTCCAATTCCTAGGAAGAAAATGTTTTTATGGCGGGCAAGGTTCATTGTTAAATTTTGTTCGCTATATCAATTGCAATGTCTGCAATAACATCTGCTGCATTGCGAAATGCTAAAGTTGATAGTTTTTCCTTAAGTTTTGATTGCTGTTTGCTATCCTTCACAAGTTCTACGATTGTTTGTCCGAGCAAATCGAAAGCATTTTTATCTTTTACCAACAATGCTGCATGGTGGTTAACCAAGGCTAATGCATTTTTTGTTTGGTGATCCTCTGCCACGTTTGGTGAGGGGATTAGGATAGCAGGTTTTTGGGTGGCGCAAATTTCGGAAACCGCAATGGCACCAGCCCTACTTACCACGATGTTGGCGGCAGCATATGCATAATCCATTCTATTGATAAACTCCTTTACCACAACCCCTTTGTTAATGTTTTCAACCCTTTCGCAGGCCTTTTTGAAGTACCGGGATCCGGTTTGCCAAATAACCTGAATGTCGTTTTGGATCAAGTAATCAAGGTGTTGGTAAATGCTTTCGTTGATGGTTCTTGCGCCAAGGCTGCCGCCAGTTACCAGTACCACGGGCTTTAGCGGATCAAGGTTGAAGAACTCAAATGCCCCTGGTTGTTTCCCCTCGAGGTTTATCACGTCCTGCCTTACCGGGTTGCCCGTTAAGAGTATTTTTGACTTATCGAAAAACCTATCCATTCCCTCGTATGCAACACAAATTTTCGTAACTTTTTTTGCCAATAGTCTGTTTGTGAGCCCGGGATAAGAGTTTTGTTCTTGAATTAATGTGGGTATTCCCTTTTTGCTAGCCGCCCTTAAAATTGGCGCACTTGCATAGCCACCCACTCCTATAACCACGTTGGGTTTGAACTCCTTGATTATTTTTTTTGCCCTCAATAGGCTTTGCATAAGCATGAATGGAACCTTCAGGTTTTTTAGCGTAAGCCTTCGCTGAATTCCGGCAATGTTCAAGCCTATAATATCGAAGCCTGCTTCGGGTACTTTTGTCATTTCCATTTTCCCGTTGGCTCCCACGAAAAGAATTTTGACATCCTTCACCTTGGTTTTCAGCGACCTTGCAATTGCAATGGCAGGAAAAACATGGCCACCGGTACCTCCCCCGGCTATTATTATCTTAAGCCCTTCAGCCTGTGGCAACTGGTTGTTCATTTGTCTTGGGTTCTTCAATTTTTCTACTTACGCTCAATATGATTCCGATGGAAATGCTGGTAAACCAAAGCGAAGTTCCGCCCATGCTTACCAGTGGAAGGGGTTGTCCGGTGACGGGTATAATTCCCACGTTAACTGCCATATTTATCATTGCCTGGAAAACCAGGCTAAAACTTAGCCCTACTGCCAGCAATGCCCCAAAGGTGCCGGGGCTGTTTCGAGCCACCCTTATTCCCCTGTAAAAGAGTATCAGGTAAAGAAGCAACACTGCCATTCCTCCAATTAATCCATATTCTTCGATTATAATGGCATAAACGAAATCGCTAAAAGGATTTGGCAAGAAGTTTCTTTGAGTTGAGTTGCCCGGGAGGTTTCCAAAAATTTTGCCAGAGGCAATTGCAATTTTTGATTGTTCCAATTGGTACTGGTCTCCGGATTTGTCGAGATGTCTTTCAATCCTGCTTTTCCATGTTCCTATTCTTCCCTTGTCGGGCAAGGCAGAAGCAAGCATCATTATTATCAAAAAAACGGCCAAACCTGCCCCTATTAAACCCAAAACGTATCTTATTTTGACACCACCCACAAACATTAGAATAACGCAGGTTGAAAAAAGCAAGGCCGCCGTTGAAAGGTTTGCGGGAAGTATCAGGCCAGTAATGATAACCGCCGGGACAAGTATTGGTATAAAGCTTTGATTAAAGTCGCCAATGTTATCTTGTTTTTTTGTTAACATCCTTGCAACGAATATTATCAATGCCAGTTTTGCGAAGTCGGAAGTTTGGAAACTAAGATTGATTACCGGCAGTGTGATCCAACGATTAGCTTCGTTAATGGTAGGCCCCTTTACAAGGGTAAGCAGCAATAGTGGCACGGCAATCCAGATTGCAATTTGCGACAACCGGGAGTAGTACGTGTATTTTATCCTGCTGGCCAAAAACATTAGCCCTAATCCAAAAGTAAGTATAACAAAGTGTTTCAGTAGGTAGTATTCCGTGTTTCCTCCACGTTTTGCATATGCAAGCGTTCCGGTTGAACTATACACTGCAAGCAGCGAAATGATGGACAGCAAGAACACCACCATCCATATTACCCTATCACCCTTTATTTTATCTGCAATGACTTTCATTAATGACTTGAGCCTTTAGAGGTTTAAAACTATTTTTTTGAACTGTTTTCCCCTTTCTTCGTAGTTTTCGAACAGGTCAAAACTTGCACAGGCCGGCGAAAGTAAAACCGAATCTCCAGGGCTTGCGGCAAGGTAAGCCGATTTTACGGCATCTTCCATCGAACGGGTTTCGAAAATCAGGTGAATTTTTTTTTCAAATGATTTTATTATCTTGTGGTTGTTTTTTCCCAGGCAAATGATTGCCTTAACTTTTTTGGCAACCAGGTCGGCAATTTGTTCGTAATCGTTGCCAGGCTCTTGTCCTCCGGCAATCCAAACAATTGGTTTGTTTACCGACTCGAGGGCGTACCATGCTGAGTTTAGATTTGTTGCTTTGCTGTCGTTAATAAACTCCACGCCTCTTACAAAGGCAATACTCTCGAGCCTGTGCTCTTCTTTCAAAAATCCCGAAAGACCTTCCCTTATTGATTTCTTGCGCAGGTCGGAAAGCCTGCCAGCGATTCCGGCCGCCATGCTGCCATAAATGTTCTGGCTTGTAAAATTTTCGCCGAGTGTTGCTACTCTTTTATTACCAGGTGATTCAAACTTTATCATTTAGTTGTCCTTTTATCTAAGTTTTAGTGTAATTATGCTCATTACGGCAAGCAATATTCCAACAATTAAAAACCTAAGTACTATTTTGGCTTCGTGGTACCCTTTCATTTGATAGTGATGGTGCAGGGGAGCCATCAAGAAGATTCTCTTTCCTTCGCCAAATCGTTTTTTGGTTATCTTGAACCAACCCACTTGCAAAATCACCGAAAGGCTTTCGATGAAGAATACACCGCAAAGAATTGGAATCAGTAGTTCTTTTTTTATAACAATTGCGAAGACCGCTATTATTCCTCCAAGTGTTAGGCTGCCCGTATCGCCCATAAACACTTGAGCGGGGTACGAGTTGTACCACATGAAACCGATGCAGGCGCCCACAAATGCTCCCATGAAAATCACCAGTTCTCCAGTGAAGGGTATGTACATTATGTTCAGGTAATTTGCAAAAACTATGTTACCCGAGACGTATGCAAGTATTCCGAGTGTTACACCGATTATTGCAGATGAACCGGTGGCCAATCCATCGAGCCCATCTGTCATGTTTGCCCCGTTCGAGACGGCCGTGATTATTAATATAACAATCGGAATGAAAATCAAGAACGCCCACTGGCTATATCCCTCTCCCAGGAATCTTAGGAATATTGCGTAATCGAATTCGTTATTTTTGAAAAACGGGATGGTTGTTTTTGTGGATTTTTTAGTTTCGAAAGTTTGCCTTGTTGATTGCTCGGCACTAGGCGAATCGCCGCTAATCATAATTTCGGTGGCACTTTCGAATTGCATTGGAAGTTTTGGTCTTTCGCGAATTACCACGGATTCGTGGAAATATAATGTAGTGCCAACTATCAACCCCAGCGAAATTTGTCCTAAAATTTTGAATTTTCCGTGCAATCCTCTTTTATCCTTCCTGAAAACTTTTATGTAATCGTCCAGAAAACCAAGAATGCCAAGCCAAATGGTCGAAACAAGCATTAGTATTATGTAAATGTTGTCAACTTTAGCAAACAGGAGGGTGGGTATAACTATTGAAGCAATAATAATAATTCCGCCCATTGTTGGGGTTCCCTTTTTTTGAATTTGTCCGTCAAGCCCAAGGTCGCGTATATCCTCGCCAACTTGCTTCTTGCGCAGGTAGTCAATAATTCTCCTACCGAACACCATTGAAATAACCAACGAGAGTATTATTGCTATTCCGGTTCTGAACGAGATGAATTGAAATACACCCGTTCCGGGAATGTCAAATGTTTTGTTCAAGTATTCGAAAATGTAATACAGCATGTACGTTATTTCAAATTAGTTTTACAAGAATTCCCCCAGTACCATTTTGTCGTCAAAGGGATGCTTTACTCCCCTAATTTCTTGGTATTTCTCGTGCCCTTTCCCCGCAACCAAAATTATGTCCCCGTTGTTTGATATTGCACAAGCCGTTTTTATTGCCTCCAGCCGGTTTGTTATCGCTATTGTTTTCCTTTTTTGCAAGGGGTCTAAACCAGCCACCATTTCTTGGATTATCTGGTCCGGATCCTCGAAGCGAGGATTGTCGGACGTGATAATCACCTTGTTGCTTAATTTAGCAGCAATTGCCGCCATTTTTGGTCTTTTATCTGCATCGCGATTTCCTCCGCATCCTACTACCGTAATAATTTGTTCGTTTCCCGATCTGATTTTATTGATGGTTTCCAACACGTTTTCAATTGCATCGGGGGTGTGGGCGTAATCAACAATGCCCATTTTGTTGCCCTTTCCCTTCAACACTTCAAACCTTCCCTCGGCCGGTCCAATTGCGGTTAGGTGCAACAATGCCATTTCACCGGGCAGGCCCAACATTGCCGCTGCAGCGTAAGCAGCCATTATGTTATACGCATTGAACTCTCCTGTAAGCCGTTGCCAGGTTTCCTTGCCGTCGATTAGCATCTGTAATCCTGCAAAGCTGTTTTCGATAATCTTTCCCTTGAAATCGGCAAATGTTTTCAAGCTATAGGTTTTAACTGTCGCTTTGCAGTTTTGCACCATTACGCTTCCGTTTTTGTCGTCGATGTTTATTATGGCGAATGCCTTTGAATCGAGATTGTCGAAGAAAGCCTTTTTTGCCTTGAGGTATGCTTCGAATGTAATATGGTAGTCTAAGTGGTCATGAGTTAAATTGGTGAATATTCCACCCACAAACCTTACTCCCGCTATCCTTTGCTGATCAACGGCATGTGAACTAACTTCCATGAAGACATATTTGCATCCGTTTTCTACCATTTCGGCCAAAAGTCCGTTGAGAGCTTTTGGGTCGGGGGTTGTGAACTTTGATTCGATTTGCCGGTTGCCGATTAGGTTTTTTATGGTGGAAATAAGGCCGCATTGGTAACCTGCCTCAGTAAATAGTTTGTGGAGCATTGAGGCCACCGTGGTCTTTCCATTAGTTCCCGTAACTCCAACTACTTGAATCTTTTCAGATGGGTTGCCGAAAAAGTTTGACGCAATGATACCCAATGCTTTTTTTGAGCACCTAACCATTGCATAAGTTACCCCTTTTGAAAGTTGCCCTGGCAATTTCTCGCAAACCACCGATTTGGCGCCATTGGCAATAGCTTGATTTATAAAGTCGTGGCCATCGGAGTTAAGACCTTTTACGGCAACAAACAATCCATTCTTGGCCACTTTTCGAGAGTCTGAATCGAAGTTGGAGATGCCCCTATCGGTGTTGCCACTGGTTTGCAACAACTCGACCTTGTATAGTATGTCTCTTAATGTTATCACCGTTGGCAATTAGTTTAAAACAATGGAAGCGTGCCCGCCAGAAAGTATCTTGGTGCCGGCTCTCGGGGTTTGCTCCCTGACAACACCTCGCCCGGAGAACGAAACCCTAAGGCCTGAATTCTCCAAAAGGTAAATTGCATCGCGCAAGCCCATCCCCGATACATCGGGCACTAGATTTGGGATCAGCTCTTTTGTTTTCAGGGTAACGGTGTCGCCAATTACCCTTGCCGTTGCCCACTTCCCGGTTACCTCGCCTTGTATTTTGGGACCGAATAATTTATAAATCTCCCTGATATCTGCATGATTGCCTTGCCTTATAATAGGTATGGTTGCCGAAAGAACTTCTTGTTGGTCACTTAGTTTTGGTTCAATATGCGTGGCAAAAACTTTTGCCGCAATTTCCTTAAACGGAGGCGCGGCCACTGCACCACCAGTGTAGCCTGCGCTCCTGGGGTTGTTTATCATCACAATGCAACTGTATTTGGGGTTGTCGGCCGGAAAGAAACCCACGAAAGAAGACCTGTACGAAGTCCTTCCATCGAGGCTCCTATATCCATCTCTTTGGTTTGCCACTTGGGCAGTACCTGTTTTTCCGGCAATTGAGAAGTGGTTTGACCTGATGCCCTTTGCAGTTCCGTTTTCAACAACTCCAACCAGAAGTTCGATAGCCTTCTCGATTGTTGAGGGGCTAGCGATACGTTTTTTGATTACTTGCGGATGAAACCTTTTGATTGTTTTTCCTGTTTGCCTAATCTCTTCAACGAAAATTGGTTTCACGAGCTTGCCTTGGTTTGCAACGGCATTGTAAAAGGCCAAAGTTTGCAGGGGGGTCAAGGCAACTTCGTATCCTATTGACATCCACGGTAATGAAACCGCCGACCAAGTAAGACTGCCCGGGCCTTTTAGAATTGGTTTGCCTTCGCCAGATATTTCCAGGTCGAGTGTGTTGCCAAGTCCGAAGGACTTCAGTCGATCAACAAATTTTTGTGGGCTGCCTTTGTAGGCTTGGTCAATAAGCATTGAAGTGCCCACATTTGATGATAATTCAAAGACTTGATTAACGGATAGGGTTCCGTGCCCACCTGGCTTTACATCTCTCATAATTCGATTTGAATAGCGTCTGGTACCATTTGCCGTGGGTACTTCTTGATTGAAATCTATTTTCCCGTCTTCGATGAGGGCCATCATGCTTGCAAGCTTAAATGTTGACCCGGGTTCTGCTGCCTCGGCTATGGCATAATTGAACGTTTCTTCGTAACCTCCCGATTGGGTTTTAGTTAGGTTTGAAATTGCCTTTACCTTACCGGTACTTACTTCCATCAATATTGCAACGCCAAAGTCGGCATTTGAGGCAACGAGTTGCCTGAGCAAGGCGTTCTCCACAATGTCTTGGAGGTTTATGTTTATGGTGGTAATAAGGTCTTGACCGTTTTCGGGTTTTATTTCTTCGCTGTCGTTAATTGGAAACCAATTACCCGCTGGGCCTCTTTGCATCAATCTTTTTCCCTGCCTTCCTTCGAGAAATTTCCTGAATGAACCTTCGAGTCCGACATAAACCCCTTCGCGTTCGTACCCTATAGTTCGCGCCGCCATGGTGCGGTAGGGCATTTCCCTTCTTGACCCCTCAACGGGAATAAGACCACCCTTGCGACCACGCCTGAAAATGGGAAGTTCTCTAACTTGTTGGAGCTGATGGTAAGAAACATTCCTCTTTAAAAGATAGTAGCGAAGTTGTTGTTGCCTTACGCTTCTTAATATCCTTAAATAGTCTGACCTGTCGCGATCCCCAAAAATCCTTGATAGCCCCAAGGCCAGCGAATCAACGCCTCTGTTAAAGACTTCGTCGCTTACAACTCCTTTTGAAAGATCTATTCTTAACTCGTAATTTGGTATGCTTGTTGCCAAGAAACTCCCGTCATCGGCACATATGTTTCCCCTAATGGCATTGACGGTTTCGTAGCGCAGGGTGGCATTTCTTTGTCTTTCTCTCCAATATTCTCCTTCTACAAATTGTATTTTAACAATTTCAACCACGATGTATAGGGCAGCAAATACCATGGCCAGGTACAACCACGAAACTCTTCTTACTATGTGTTTATTCGTGTCCATCAAGTCAAAAAACCCCTTAGTTGAAAATCCTCCTTAGAAATCCCTTCGAATTATTTTCGTCATAAATCCTTGTGGGTGGCACCGTGGAGGGTTTTATGCCTCTTGTTGCCAGCCTTTGCACTAAATCAGACTGGTTGGTAATACGCATCAATTCCGATCTTGTGAGTTTCTGTTTTATGCGCAACTCAGCAATTTCGGCCTTTGCCCGTTCAACACTTCTCGAGTTTCGTTCGGCCACGTAAGTATTGCCAATTAAAAGTGTTCCGGTGAAAGCCAAGAAAATGAAAAATGGAATTGCCTTGACAATGCTTCCTCGGGCCAAAATGGAGCCATCCAATATCGATTTCAGGGTCGTACCGGTTTTTTTTCCAACTTTTTTCATCTTAGAAATTGCCATTTTCTGGTTTTTTGCCTTTGTCTTGATATTATTAACCAGTTCTTTTTTCGGCAACACGTAAAACTGCACTCCGTGCCCTGCTATTTTTTTCAATTTCGGCTTGATTGGCCATTGTTTTTTTGCCCACAGGCGCCAAAGGTGTTATTGGGTTTCCGAAAAAGTCTTTTTCCAGTATTCCTTCAAAGTTGCCTGCCTTCATGAAGTTTTTAATCAGCCGGTCTTCGAGCGAATGGTATGAAATAACCACTAATCTTCCGCCCGGCCTCAACACCTCCGTGCTTTGCAGCAAAAATTCCTTTAGTGCCTCCAACTCGTTGTTGACTTCGATGCGCAATGCCTGAAAAACTTTTGCCATAAATTTGTTTTCCTTGCCTCGTTGCGAGTGCCTTACCAAGAGATCCTTGAGGTGGCCGGTGGTTTCGATCCTTTTTATTGCCCTTTGCCTTACAAGTGTTTTTGCCAAGATTTTTGCGTTTGGCAGCTCGCCGTAATTCTTGAGAATTTGAATAAGCCTTTCTGGCGCGTAATCATTAACGATGGCAGAGGCCGTAAGTGCCGCGTTTTTGTCCATCCTCATATCCAAAGGGCCATCAAACCGGGTAGAAAAGCCCCTTTCGGGCACATCGAACTGGTATGACGAGACTCCAAGGTCGGCCAATATTCCATCAACCGGAAGCAACCCAAAAAGTTTCAGGAAGTTTTTCATGAATCTGAAATTGTGGCCGAAGAACACCATCCGGTCATCATCTGGCTTGTTTGCTTCGGCCTCCACGTCTTGGTCAAATGCAACGAGCTTACCACCAGTGAGTTTTTCAAGAATTAGGCGCGAATGACCCCCGCCTCCAAACGTGGCATCAACAAATACCCCGCCGTGAGTAACAGAGAGACCTTCAATGGCTTCACTTGCCAAAACGGGGATGTGATATGCATTCTTAGTCGTCATTACTTGTTGGCGAAATTTTTCCCATTACCTCCTCGGCAAGTGCCGAAAAATCGTCAGGTTCGGTCTCCATTATTGATTGGTAAACATCTTTTGCCCATATTTCAATTTTGTGCCCGTATGCGAAAAGAATAATGTCGTTGTGAATACCGGCGTGTTCGAGCAATGATTTTGGCATTAAGAGCCTTCCCATCGAATCGGGTATTATTTCGGTTGCCCCCCTGAAAAAGTACCTTGCAAAATCGCGGTTCTTTTTCACGAAAGTGTTAAGAGAGTTTACCTCCTTCGAAATCTTTTGCCATTCGCTATCGGGGTAGAGCGTAAGGCTTCTTTCAAAACCACGATTTACCACGAACCTCTCGAGGTCGCTGTTCGAAAGTTGCTTCTTCAACCCAGCTGGCAACAAAAAGCGGCTTTTGGGGTCAATCCGGCACTCGAATTCTCCAATCAAGGGGTTCATTATGGTAAAATTGTTTATTTCGGTTGCTAAATTAATATATTATTTGACACATTTTACCACTTTTTGACACATTGTTAATAACTTTTTTCGGAAATCGCATGTAAGAATCTGATTTTATTTTTAATATACTGAATGTTAATACTTTAAACGGTGGCGGACTGTTTCATCCACTTCTCGGCGTTGAATTCATTATTTTCTTAAATGTTTAAAAAAAGGGATAAATGGCGGTGATTGGTGATGGGTTTTGTAATTTTTGAATTCTAAGTATCCTTAGGTAGCAATACAATAATTCAAAATTGCTCAAGGTGTTAGTAAAATCGCCACGCCAGGTTCGTAATGCGGTATTTTAATTTTCAATTGCCAATTATCGATTGAAAAAAAGATTATTTCGAACAGAATTGGACAATAGATTAATTTTGTACCTTTATGCCGTTTTTTACGAACACGAAAGCCATGTTTGTATTGATTTTGTGCCAGTTTGTTTTTGTCAACTTTATGCGAGGTCAAGAGTTAATTCTAAAAATGCCAGTATGGAGGCAAACCAAACCAATGAAAATTCGAAGTACAGCAAGGGTTTGATTGACGTGGAGCGCGCCTTGCGGAGGAAGTTGAAAAAGAACTTCAAGTTTGTTCCTTCGTTCGTTATTAAATACCTCAAGCGGGTTACTCACCAGGAGAGGGTTAATCAATTTGTAGAAGCACACGCTGGATTGAAGGATTTCGAATTCTTGGATAAAGTCCTGCACGAAGGTTTTAAGGTCAAGATACAGATAAATAACCTCTATTACCTGCCTAAGGATGGCAAGTGTGTTGTTGTTGGAAATCACCCGCTAGGCGGGCTTGACGGAATGGCTGTATTTCACGCTATTGGACAAATTAGGCGCGACGTGAAATCTATTTCCAACGATTTGTTAATGACTTTCGAACCTTTGCGGAATTTGTTCATACCTGTTAATCCTTTCGGGCGAAACACTACCGAAAGCGTAAAGTTGATAGAAGATAATTTTGCTTCTGACAATTGTCTTCTCATTTTTCCGGCAGGTTTGGTTTCGCGAAAGCAAAAAGGAGGGGTAATTAAAGATCTCGAGTGGAAAAAGACGTTTATTGCCAAATCCATAAAGCACGAGCGCCATGTTGTTCCGGTGCACGTTTCGGGTCAAAACTCTCAGTTTTTTTACAATCTTGCCCGGTGGCGCAAAAGATTGGGTATCAAGTTCAATATTGAAATGCTATATTTGGTAGGTGAAATGTTCAAGCAAGAAGGAAACAAGTTGGAGATTACTTTTGGGCAACCCATTTCGCACACGGTTTTTACAGATCGTTTTTCGCACGGCCAATGGGCAGCCATGGTAAAGGAGCACGTTTACGATATTCCCAATGGAAACCTAATTTTCAATCCTTAATCTAAACCATGGAAGAGAAGATCGAAAATATTGCCAGCCCCGTAGCCAAGGATATTTTGAAAACCGAATTAACCAAGGAGCGATTCTTGCGTACCACAAACAAGGCCGAAAACGAGATTTACATCGTAAATTTTAACGACTCGCCCAACCTGGTTAGAGAAATAGGAAGGCTGAGGGAGATTTCTTTCAGGCTCAGCGGGGGTGGTACGGGCAAGAATATTGACCTTGACGAGTATGATACCGGCCAAGACCCTTACAACCAACTCATAGTTTGGGATCCATCGGAAGAAGAAATTGTTGGAGGATACCGGTTCAAAGTTTGTTCAAAGGCCTGCGTGGCCGGTACGGAGATTAAGGGGTTGGCAACCACCAAGATGTTTAGGTTTAGTAAAAAATTTATTGACGAATACCTGCCCTACACCATTGAACTTGGCCGATCGTTCGTGCAGCCGGCATTCCAACCCTCTCACGGAAATAGAAAGAGCATTTTTGCCCTGGATAACCTATGGGATGGTCTCGGTGCACTTATTGTTGACCATGCCAATACCCGCCATTTTTTTGGCAAGGTTACCATGTACAAGCATTTCAACCAGCAGGCACGAGATATTATCCTGTTCTTTTTCAAGAAGTTCTTTCCCGACAAAGATAAGTTGGTGGAACCATTCAATCCTGTATTGATTCAATCTCCCGTTGAAAGGCTGGAAAAATTGTTTGGCACCGGCAGCATTGAAGAAAACTACAAAATATTGGTTCAGGAGGTAAGAAACTTCAAGGAGAACATCCCCCCGTTAATAAATTCGTACGTAAACCTTTGCTACAAGATGAGATCTTTTGGCACGGCCATAAACGAGGGCTTTGGTGGAGTTGAAGAAACCGGGATTCTTGTATCGTACCAGGATATCTTGAAATCGAAAAGGGAGAGGTACTGTCAAACCTACATAGAATGGAAGGCTTTATAGGGCATCCAGCCATCAAAATGAATATCCGTTCGGCCGAATTCGTGAAAAGTTCGACCGGGCTGGAAGGCTGCCCCGAACCAAACTTACCCGAGTTTGCCTTCATTGGCAGGAGCAACGTGGGTAAATCATCGTTAATAAACATGCTCACGGGTTTTTCAAAACTTGCAAAAATATCGTCGAGGCCGGGAAAAACTCAATTGATCAATCATTTCTTGATAAACCAATCATGGTACCTAACCGACCTGCCAGGTTTTGGTTTTGCCAAGGTACCGGTATCGGTAAAGAACAAGTGGGAAGAAATGATCAAGGGATACTTGCGCAAGCGGTCGAACCTTGTTTGCGCGTTCTTGCTAATTGACATAAGGCACGAGCCGCTAAAGAATGATCTCGAATTCATGTCGTGGCTTGGCGAAAATGAAGTTCCGTTCATAATACTGTTTACCAAATCAGACAAACTACCCGTTACCAAGCGCTTGGCCGCGGTTGAAAAATACAACAAAAAACTTGCTGAATTTTGGGATCCAATGCCCCAACAAATAATTACCAGCAGCGAATTGCGAGGAGGAAGGGAAGAAATATTGTCGCTGATCGAAAAATTCTCAAGGGAGTTTGAACTTTAGCCCAAAACCAAGCTCGTCAAATGATTTTTACTTGCCCGCACATTTTTTTTAACTTTGCGCTTCTTAAAATAAGAGCCCGATTGAATTTTGCAAAACACAATGTAATTTTGAGCAATTAAATTGGGTTAGCCTCTTTTTCTTTAAAAATGAGCCTAAAAAAAACCATTGCTGGATTTGATTTGTTTTCCGGAAGGCAGGTTTGGAAATTCATTTTGTTTATCTTCGGGTTGGTTATCATTGCAGTGTCGATGGTGCTTAGCAACAACTTCGTAAAAAGTATAGCCAGCCAGGAGCGACAGCGGGTTGAACTTTGGGCAAATGCTGTAAAGCAACGGGCCCAATTGGTGGTGGATGCCGAAAAACTATTCAGTTCAATTCAGGACGGGGAGCGCAAACGAATAGGGCAATGGGGAAAAGCATACGAAAAGATATTTGAAGGTGGCCTTGAAGATAAAATTGACGATTTTTATCTCGATTTCATTGCAGGCAACACCACCATACCAATGCTTATTACCGATATTGATAGTCATGAGATTACAGCAATCGCAAACGTTGACTCGGTTTTCATGGATCAAAAGGTTTTTGAGGGAGAATTGCGGGAATTGTTTTCGGTTTATCCGCCCATAGTATTGCCTTTGAGAAAATTTGGAGTAGAAAATCAACTTCTATACTACCAAGATTCTCACGTTTTTACCGACCTTCGAAAGCTTATTGCTGTTATACGAGATTCATTTATTTCAGAAGTTGTGGTAAACTCGGCCAACGTGCCCGTTATGCTGGTCGACAGCCTTTTTCGTACCATTATTGCAAGCGGTAACATACCGATGGGGCTCGAGTCTGACTCGGTTAAATTGATTAATGCATTCAAGGGTAAAAATGTTCCGCTTGTAATTGAATTACCGGGTTTTGGCGAGTGTTGGGTTTTGTACGATAACTCGCCATTGCTTATCCAGTTAAAGTATTACCCTTATATCACATTTTTCGTGATTGGCATTTTCATAATTGTTGCCTTCTTCTTGTTTAGCACCTCGCGCAATGCCGAGCAAAATTTGGTTTGGGTTGGAATGTCAAAGGAAACCGCCCACCAGCTTGGCACGCCCATTTCGTCGCTCATGGGGTGGATGGAGGTTTTGAAACAAAATGGCGTTGATGGCTACATAATTAAAGAAATGGAAAGAGATGTTGACAGAATGCAAAACGTTACCCAGAGGTTTTCGAATATTGGGTCAAAGCCTAAATTAGTTCCAGAAAACATCGGCGAAGTTCTTAACCGAACTCTCGCCTACATGAAAGTTCGCATATCAAGCAAGATAAAAGTAACCTTCGATGTTCCCGCCAAGGAAATGCTCCTGCCCTTGAATGCCAACCTTTTTAGCTGGGTTGTAGAGAACCTTTGCAAGAACGCCGTGGATGCAATGGATGGCAAGGGAACCATTACTGTGGTTTTGAGTGAAAACCTGAAAAATGTTATCATTGATATGACCGACACCGGCAAGGGAATTCAAGCATCCAAATTCAAAACAATTTTCCGACCGGGTTATACCAGCAAGCAGAGGGGTTGGGGGCTTGGACTCTCGTTGAGCAAGAGAATCATTGAAAAATACCACGGAGGTAAACTTTTCGTAAAAACCTCAGAATTAAACAAGGGAACCACCTTTAGGCTTGTCCTCAAGAAATATTAGCTTAATTGTATTTACCAATCCAATTAACCCATGAGAAATGGTTTACTGACGACAGGTGGACTTGCATAAGAGTTTAGGTTAAAAACCTTTCCGGAATTTTTTTACAGACCCTTTTGTAAAGAACTACCTTAGTGAAATGGTGGGATAAAAAGCATCTTCGATATGGTGAACCACGTGATTTTCGCCCTTGAACAAGACGCTAATTATATCGAACCTTACTTCGAAGTCGAGATTGTTTTTTGAAATGTAATGGTTTGCGGCCTCAACCAGCAACTTTTGCTTGCCCCGGGTCACGAACTCCTCGGGCTCACCGAAAAAGGAAGTTTTTCTGGCCTTGACCTCTACTATAACGAGCACATCACCTTTTTGTGCAATAATGTCTATCTCCTTGTGGTTTGCTTGCCAATTGGTTTCCAAAATGGAATAGCCCTTGCTCAGCAGGTAGCCCAGGGCAATGGCCTCGCCCAACTTTCCCGTATCTTGCCGCTCTGCCATTGTTAGCCCTTATTCTGTGGCTTCAGAAATGGTGTACACGAAGTACTCCATTATTTGGTTAACAAGCAGCTTATTGCAGGCGCTTTCTACTGCAATCTTGGCTTCAGCTTCATTTGCGGCTTCAATCTCAACTGAAAAGTGCTTTCCTGCCCTAACCTGTGTTATTTGGTTCATACCAAGGTTGCCCAAACTCTTTGTAATGGTTTTACCTTGAGGATCGAGCAGGGCCTTGAGCGGCATAACGGTTACTTCGGCGGTGTATTTCATTTATTCAAGAGGGTTTTAGTTGCCAAACAAATAAGTTGCGAGCGACAAAATTAGATAAAAAACGATAACCAAAAAAATAGCTGGTAGCCCAAATACCGCTATCGATACAAGAATTAAGGCAATGAATGCCAGCCTTGGCTTGTTTTCTTTAAGGCCAAAGCCCTTGACCTTGAGCGAAAACATTGGGATTTTCGAAACCATTATCAAGCAGAAAAACAATAACACCAACAACAGGTAAGCGTAATTGCTAACCAGCGTGGCCACCAGAGAATGAATTAAACCCTTTTCGGAAGAAAAAAACAGCACTATTGGCCACGATGCAAAGAAAAATGCACTAGCAGGGGTTGGAAGTCCCCTAAATTCATCTTCCTGGTTTTCTTCCACATTGAACCTTGCCAGCCTTAATGCCGAAAATACTGGTAAGATAAATGCGGCAAATGGCAACGCGGTTCTAAAAAAGCCTTCTGGAATTACGAAAACTGCCATTGAAAGGTAATGAAACACAATGGTGGCAGGTGCAACGCCAAAACTTATCAAATCGGCAAGGCTGTCGAGCTGCACACCAATTTTCGAGCGGGCCACGAGCAGACGCGCCAAGGCCCCATCCAAAAAATCGAGCACCATGCAGCCAATTATTACTAATGCAGCGTGGTGGGGCAACTCTCGCAGGGAAAGAACAATGGCAACAGTTCCTCCAAAGAGGTTGACAAGAGTAACTAAATTTGGTATGTGCTTCATTGATAGTCAATTATGATAATTAGGGCATGAAAGAACCACAATAGTAGTTAAATGCAAAAGTACGTTGATCGAATCACTTTTCAAAGGTGGATTTCAAAAATATGGCTAAGGTTTAGAGATGATGACTTTCCAGAAACTTTTTTTTAAAAAATATCAACAAAACTTGTCTGGGAATTTTAAACCCTTAAATTTGCACCGATTTAACAAAATCTAACTAGTATAATTATTAACAACAAATTTTTATGGCAAAGAAAAACGTGATTATTATTGGTGCTGCTGGCAGGGATTTTCACAATTTCAACACCTACTATCGAGGTAACGAGAACTACAACGTTGTTGCGTTTACGGCGGCTCAGATCCCCGACATTGACGGAAGGAAATATCCTGCCGAACTTGCAGGCAGCCTGTATGCCGATGGCATTCCCATTTACTCGCAAGATGACCTGCCGCGATTGATTAGCGAGTTAAATGCCGATGTTTGCGTTTTTTCCTACAGCGATGTGTCGTACCAAGAGGTTATGGCCGTGGGTGCAATTGTCAACGCGGCCGGAGCCGACTTCATGCTTATTGGTCCAAAGGAAACCATGGTCAAGAGCACCAAGCCCGTTATTGCTGTAGGTGCTGTTCGAACCGGATGCGGAAAGAGCCAAACTTCACGCCGTATCATTGAAGCCCTCATGGATGAGGGTATTAAAGTTGTTACAGTTCGTCATCCAATGCCATACGGCGATTTGGTTGCACAAAAAGTTCAGAGGTTTGCAACTATTGAAGACCTTGCAAAGCATAATTGCACGATAGAGGAGATGGAAGAATACGAACCACATGTAACGCGTGGCAACGTTATTTATGCTGGTGTTGACTACGAGGCCATTCTTCGCGAGGCAGAGAAGGAAGCAGATGTTATTTTGTGGGACGGCGGAAACAACGACTTCCCGTTTTTCAAGCCCGACCTGATGGTTACGGTTGTTGACCCGCACCGCCCGGGGCACGAACTCTCGTATTATCCGGGTGAAGTAGTTCTGAGGCTTGCTGATGTAGTTGTTATTAACAAGATTGACAGTTCATCGCCCGAAGGTATCCAAGAAGTGCGTGACAATATTGCCAAGGTAAACCCCAATGCAATTGTTGTTGATGGTGCCTCGCCACTAACCGTTGACAAGCCCGAACTTATCAAGGGCAAGCGAGTATTGGTTGTTGAAGATGGACCGACCCTTACTCACGGAAACATGAAAATTGGTGCCGGAACCGTTGCCGCAAAAAAATACGGTGCTGCAGAGTTGGTTGACCCAAGACCATTCGTGGTGGGTAGGCTTGCCGAAACCTTCGAAATTTACCCAAGTATTGGAACCCTCCTCCCGGCCATGGGGTATGGTAGCGAGCAAATTGCCGACCTCGAAAAATCAATCAACAATACCGATTGCGATACGGTTGTTATTGCAACCCCCATTGACCTAAATCGTATTGTAAAAATTAACAAGCCGACCGTAAAGGTTGACTACGAGCTGCAAGAAATTGGCAAGCCCGACTTTTCAGGAATCGTTCGTGATTTCCTGGCCGAAAAAGGATTATTGGGAGGCGGCTGCGGCTGTTCTTGCGGTTGCTAAAATGTTGTAAGGGGCTTCGAGCCCCTTTTTTTTGGGGGGTGGAAGTTTGTTTAAATCATTTTATACCAATTCAAAAACACGAAAAATGAAGAACAAAAGCCTGGTTTCAATCAACGATTTCACAAAGGAAGAACAAATACGGATTCTTGAGATTGCCGAGGAGTTCGAGAAGAACCCCGTGCAAACCATCATGAAAGACTACGTGGTTGCCTCATTGTTTTTCGAGCCTTCTACACGCACAAGGCTGAGCTTCGAAAGCGCCGTAAATCGACTCGGTGGTAGGGTTATTGGGTTCTCGGAAGCAGATAACACTTCCGTGAAAAAGGGAGAATCACTTAGAGACACCATTTTAACCGTTGCCAACTACTCAGACTTAATTGTCATGCGAAACCCCGTTGAGGGTAGCGCGAGGTTTGCAAGTGAAATCAGCTCGGTGCCAATAATCAATGCCGGCGATGGTGCAAACCAACACCCAACCCAAACCCTTCTTGACCTTTACTCAATCAAGAAAACCCAGGGTACTCTCGACAACCTCCAAGTGGCATTCGTTGGCGACCTTAAATACGGCCGTACCGTGCACTCTCTGGTAATTGCCCTTTGTAATTACAACACAACTTTTCATTTAGTTTCGCCCGAAGAACTGAAATTGCCCAGCTCGGTTAAAATGTTCATAAAAGAAAAAAACCTTGCCTACTACCAATATACCGAAATGACGGCGGTAATACCTGAGGCCGATATCCTTTACATGACTCGCATTCAGGGCGAGCGATTCAGCGACCCTCTTGAGTATGAGAGAATTAAAAATTTTTACAACCTTAAGCACGATATGATAATTAATACGAAAGAAAATTTCAAGGTGCTGCATCCACTACCGAGGGTTAAGGAAATAAGCATTAAGGTTGATGACCATCCAAAGGCATACTACTTCACCCAGGCCCTTAACGGTGTTTACGTGCGACAAGCTCTGATGGCGGTAATTTTGGGACTGCGGAGTTGACTTTAAAGTGGCAATTGATAATTTCGGCTTTATTCTAATAAAAATATGTATTAATTGCCATCCTTG
>CAYGFY010000016.1:0-72369 GCA_964349365.1 uncultured Bacteroidales bacterium
AATTGCAAATTCAATAATGTTCGGGGCGGCATTGCAAATGCCGCCCAGCCGGGGGTGTAAATACGGGAGGCCTGCCTGAAGCATCTTTGAATTCGAGCAACACATTATACAATGTATCAAGGTCGCTGTTGCTCTCAAGGCTGTCGTACCCGTAATGATTTTTGTCAACATGAAGCCCAAACGCTTTCATCTTTTCGTAAGCCGGCTTATTTGCCGTGCGTGTGCTTCCCCAGTCGTCCGACTCAAGTACAACTATTTTTCGTTTGGTGCGCCAGCCCAGGGTATTTGATAAATGGATGCGGATAATGCCTGTAATGGTATTCTTGTACATTTCGCTTACTTGCTTAATAGTTGTTCGTAAAGTTTCAGATATTCCAGAAACTGCCTGTCCTTATCAAAATGTTCTTCTGCACGGTTTCTGCAGTGCGTGCGCCAGATGTTTCTGTTGATTGCACAAACCTCATTTATTGCATGTACAAGGCCGTTCATGTCGCCCTTTTCGACAACCCTTCCGGTTTGCTCATCAACAGCCTCAGGGCTGCCGCCTGTGTTGTAGGTTATTACCGGTGTGCCACATGCCAAAGCTTCGATGTTGGTTGTGGGGAAATTATCCTGATAAGTGGGGTTGACATAACACAGGGCTTTCGCGTACAAGTTAGCCAACTCCTGAACAGATTCGGTTCGTTGCAATCCTATGATGCCGGCAGGCAATTTTTTAACCGTTTCAGTATCCAACCCAACAATTACAATATTGATATTTTTATCAATCCTAACTCTCAGTTCCACGAAATCAGAAAATCCCTTTCGCTTTGACCAAACATTGGCTACGCCTATAATATAGGGCTTATTGAAAATTGAATGGGTTTCATGGTTCACATTGTCATTACCATTTACTCTGAACACATTCAGATCTATTCCGTTGTGAATTGTTCTTGCTGGGTGCGACATAAGAAATGATTCCTTTACATATTTTTCAAGCCATTTTGATGGTGAAATAATGTGAAGGTTTGATATCTTGTTGAAAATAGCCTTCTTATCCACATAATTAACCCTTGAATTATCAATCAATAAACTTTTGGGATAAAACCGGGTCTTTGGGCACTTGCTACACTGTTCTTTCCACTTGAAGCAACCTTCATATTCAAAATGAGAACAGTGTCCGGTAAACGGCCAGCAATCATGAAAAGTCCATACTATCGGTTTATTGAATTTCACAAGAAAATTGAAGAGAACTGCAATATTGATATAGTAGCCATGTAAATTATGCAGGTGAATAATATCAGGGTTTATTTCTTTAATTTGTTCAACGAATTTCATTGAGGCTGCCCGGGAACCGAAGCCATGCCGGTCGAAAAGCAGAGATTTCATGCCATGGAGGTACACATCAAGTTTTGAACCTATCCGGATGAGTTGCGAATGGCTGGGCCGGTTTCCCCTTCCAAACGCGATATAACTTTGGTGCCCGTGGCTGATAGCTACCCTGCCAATATCCTCGGCAATGCGGCCGGTACTACCGGAATTGACAACGGAGTTAATTTGGAGGAGTTTCATCTCGCATCTAATTTTTGTACAATTCTTTTGATAACCACATCTGGCTTAAGCCACTTATCATAATAATCTTTAGCGCCTCTTTCCAGTTTTTTTCGTAAAGTTTTATCAGACAACAATAGATTAACTGCAGCTTCAATTTCACTTTCAGTTTCCACAAATAAAATATTCTCTCCATGAATCATCCTTTCAGGCATTTCATTCACAAAAGGGGTTGAAATTATAGCCTTTCCCATAGCCAGATACTCACCAAGCTTCCAACCATGACAAGCCCATGCCGCAGGTGTATTAAACACAAATGCTGATTTCTTAATGTTTTGAAGGTAAATTAATGCCGGGTAATATTGTTTGGTGATTACATCAGAAAATTGATTGTTTGAATGATTGATTGAGCGACTCAGTAATCCTCCTTCAAAAATACAATTTGTGTTATTTATACATGTGCGAATAAACATCGACCTCAACTTGCTTGTCACTTCACCATGCTCCTGATTTATGTATAAGCTTGACGTATGAAAAACATAATCAGATTGTGACTTTGCCGTTTCATAAACATCAATTGCTTCCCGTTTTGTTTGCCAATTGTAACCCGAAAGAAATACTCGAAAGTTAACCGGCAGGTATGCAAGAGATCTTACATAATTCAGAATTAAATTCTTTATTGTATTCATCGTATTCCAAATACGCACACCAAAATTGGGCCCTGCGGGCATAATCTTGTTTTTTAATTCCTGCCGCAATTGTACATATTCATCTATCCCTGAATTAAAATTGACCTTGGCGTAAACATTCGACCACTGAAGCGCATCAAGATTAAGGGTGCTTTTGTCCCGATAATCGATTACTACCCTTTGCTCTGGTCTATTCTTTTCTTTCAATACAAATGCAAAATACTGATCGAAAGTTTCTTCGGCTACCTTTTGCATTAATGCTTTAAAAGGTTGCATCCTGAATACTACATTCTCTTTACCAAACACATCCCACAGTCCGGCTATGTAGTACGAAGCATAGCTAATTCTAGTACGCGGATCGATTATTATTTTCATGGATGGTTTTTTTGCAAGCCTGTGAAACATCTATCCCTTATTTCTTAATGCGGCACGGCCGGTACTACCGGAGTTGACAACGGAGTTAATTTGGAGGAGTTTCATGGAAAGAAGAAATGATATAGGATCGAGAGAAAAACTATTTGGTTTTTGGGGGAAGAATGAAGTCGAGGTATTGATTCCCTATGGTTTCGATTGAAAATTTTTTAATGCTTTCCCGGGCTTTTTCTGCCATTTGCTCTCTCAGGTTGTCGTTGTTGATGAGCAATTGCAGCTTTTCCTGAAACTGTTCGTCATCAAACACCGGAACAAGAAAGCCGTTTTCTTCATCAGTTATGATTTCGGAAGGCCCTGCAACACAGTCGTAGGAAACAACCGGAAGGCCTGCCGATAATGCTTCTCCTATTACATTGGGAAAGCCTTCAGAACTTGAGGTAAATGCAAATATCTTGCTTTTTTTGTACAACTCACCTACATTTTGAACCGTGCCTGTAAATACTACACGATCCTCCGCATTCAATTCAGTTACAAGGTTCTTAAGGATTGCTTCATTGTTTTGTTTTAGCGAATTTCCGCCAACTATCACCAGTTTCCAACCCGATGCCCTGATATTTAAGAAAATCCTGATTAAGCGATCATGATGTTTTGTATGTATCAACCGCCCAACGCTAAGGATGATGTTTTCTCTTCCGGCTTCGCCATTATTTCCAATTGAACGGATTGGATTACCAACCACAACTATAGTTGCTTTCATGATATTTTGGCGGTAAATCTGTGCAGCCCGATTGGTTTGCACGATAACCCCTTTAGCACCAGGATAGAGATATCTTCTAAGGTTATCATGCAATGTGCCTAAACTCTTGTCTGGCTGGCAGCGGTCAGAAACATATACAGGAATGTTTATACCCCAAGTGGCTATCAATACAAAACTATTCCAATATTCACCAAAACTCAGAATTGTGTCAGGGCGGATTGATTTGATTTTCTTTCTTAAAAAGAACAATGTTCTGACTGTAAACCATAATCTAAACTTATTTTTGAATTTAAATTCAGGCTCGTGAATGCTGATATTTGAAGAGATGGAATAAAATAATTCAGGCTTAATACCATACATTACCAAATGAACTTCCAATGCTGGATTGCTGCAGAAATAATTGGCAAGTTCACTCATTACCCTTTCCATACCACCGGCGTGAAGAGAGGGAATAATCAAACAAATTCTTTTCTTATTGTTCATTTTTCTTTCATCACTTCTTCCACCATCCACCCATAAGGATCAAACTTACCTTCATGCCAGTTCAAGTTTTTATCCCAGTAGCCCGGGCAGGGATCGTAACCTTCAGGCGAAAAGCCGTAGCTAATCTCCACAATTTTAGGTTCTCCTTTATCGTACACAAAGTCCATGGCGGTGCACTGGCTTTTCAGTTTATCATGAATTTCAAATGCCAGGCGGATATCTTTTTCATTAAAGAGGGCTTTTTCATAAAGGATTTCACCCCCACCTGAAGCCCTGAAGTCGTTTTTGCGCACCATGCGCTTTATGGCAAAAGCCTTGTTGCCAATGACCACCACACGAATATCGTGGTCGTTGTTTGGGATAAACTCCTGGAAATAGACATAGCCTTTCCCCTTTGCTTTAACTTGGGCATAAGGTGGCGGAACCACAAAGCGCACCATGCCTTTCAGTACATCCTTTGTGCTGCCTTTTCCCAATCGGAATTTGCGCCAGCGTTCTTTCAGGCTGCCCCGGGCATCGTAAACCGGGAACCCGCGGCCAAAGGCTATGCGGATTAGATGCTTTGCTTCTTTTTGTGAATGCGCCAGGTGCACATTTTGCGAGCCTGCCCCGCCCCGAAGTTTAAAAACTTTTGGGTAAACGGTTGTTTTAGCCCAATCCAGGGCTTGCCGTTTATCATAAAACACCCAGGTGGGTGCCAGGGGTGCACCAATGGCCTCTAACAGGTATTTCTGCCCCACCTTATCATCAAAATGCCATGCTGTATGAAAATCAGGAAAAACCCTTTTGCCGGCTGCTTCCACAGAATAAATCAGTTGCTTTGCAAGCAGGAAATCCCCGGGACTGTTCTGGCTGAAATGCCACATCAGGGCGTCGCAAACCTTCAACTGTTCAATAATGTCGTTGGCATAGCAGTTAACCGGCTTGTAATCGATTCCTTTGGCCTGGCAGTAAGCGATCCAGCGGTCGGCAAATCCCCCTTTGTTGCAGTGTATGGCGATTTTCATTATTTCAGGTGTGCAGTCCATCCCGGCGGTGGAATGGTTTTTATGGAAAATTTCTTCAAACGCTTCAGGGTAGATGTAAACCCATTCCAGGTAATAACTACAGGGTCTTTGCCCGAATTTTTTGCAATGGCATTCAGCAGGGGAATTTTTTCTATATCGAAGCCCATTAATGTTGCCATTGCCATATCGTTCATGCCGGAATGATTGGTAAAAGCAATTACGCCTAAAGGGAGGGGCTCAGGCTCAAGGGGACCATCACCCTGCCCGCCAATGATGCCATCGCATAGGCTAAATAGTTGCCTTTGGGGTTCAGCGGCAAGGGTTCCATCTGATTTGCCAAAAACCACTATTTGATTCAAATCGAGCACCATACGCCAGGTTGTTTCGTTTCCGTGCCAGCCGGCTGCCTGTTGGTGCACTTTTGCCGGAAAGGAAAGCTTCCATAAAAGACTCGAAATTTTATATCCCATCCAATAACTGAAATTGCCCTGCTGCCGGTTGGCAAAATCCAGTGCCAGTTCCGACCAGTAACGCAATATGTTTTTACCCGGATAACAGTCGCCTCCCATACCCACACCCCCCAACCTGTGATGGGGCAGATAGTCCTTGTCGCCATTCAATCCTACAATGTTTTTCAGTGCGGCAGTAATGCCGGTCTTTTGGTGTGTTTTCACCTTTGGCAGGGAGATGACCACATCGGCATCAAACAATTCCTTGGTGATGCAGTATTTATGCACCCCGGGACCGTGCGACTCTGCCAGGCGGTCGGGATCGTAATTGGTTACCCTAAAAAGGTTTCTGTCTGCCCTGGAAATGGGTTCCAGAAAACTGCTTTCCCCCAGGTCAAAAATCAGATAATCGCCTATGGGATTTCTCTCCCGAATAGGATTATTTTTGGAAGGTTCAAAAGTAACCCTCCGAAAATCCTTGATTTTTACTGGAATCCCGTATTCGGCACACAGGGCCGAAACTTGTGCGTAAAGAGATGGGGTTACTACCTTATCCCAATGGCAACCCTGAATGGGAGCATCGCCTATCAATACACTTTTGGGCTGCATTTCGAGGATTACTTTCAGCGTGGAAAGCAAAAACCTGTCGTGGGTCCTAAGACACCATTCGTCGGTCTCCACTTTTGAATGAACGACCCAGTTGGGCTTTAACAACACTTTTTGATTTCGAATATCCCATGCAGATAATCGGGTATTCAGCAGCAAACGGATTTTATCCTCAAGCAAAGGAGTATTGTAATACACCTGCTTCAAGGATTCCAAATCCCGGGATCGTACAGTATCAAATACTGATGCTATTTCAACAAAATACTTCATAATGCTACTTCTTCCGCATCAAAACTCCCAATTGTGCCGTGGTCATAAACTCTGCATCCGGCCATTTTTTCATTATCCGGCTTAGCAAAACCCTCAATTGCCTTAAGCCCTCTTCCCTGTTTTTTGGATTTAGTGTACCCACATAGTTCACCCGGTGACTGCTGATTACGGCAGGTTTCTTCATTCGAAAGGCTATTTCCATTTCGCCCAGACAGGAGTTGACCCAGTCTTTGCCAGGCTGATTGGGTTCAAAAAAGCAGTTGCGTGAAATATAGGTTATGCCGTGTTTTTCTTTTTGCCCCAGCCAGTGAAAGGATCTTTTGAATTTTCCATTTCCTGCGCTCTCCCGTTGCATCTTAGCCACAGACCTGTAGCGCACGCCATTTTCAGCCAATGCAGCATTCAGTCGGTTGTTGAAAGGGCCATTGGGCGGCACGAAATATACTGCGCGGCAGCCAAACAATTGTTCAAAAATATCCAAGCCTTCTTTAATGACGGTTTTATGATATTCTAGTTCACTTGGATCATTTAACAAAAAAGCAGCCTGGTAATCAATTCCCGGAAGCGCCTGCTGGTCGGGCACAAAACCCCACAGGCCTTCATGAAAGGCAAGCAAGGTTTGCTTTTCTCCCTTCTGCAGGGCGCTCATCCAGGCTGTAACATTCAGGTGTTCGCGCCCGTGCATTTGGGGAATAAAAATCTTTCTTTGAATTCCTTCCTGCCAAAGCGCAAAAGCATTTTCGCAACCTGGGTATTTTTTCAGGGTTTCTGTAAAAGGTTCGCAAAAATATTCTTTGAAATCCGATTGTTTTATTTTCTCAAAATCAGGGTTTGCAACTATGGTGATGGGGGTAAAAACAGCATAATTTCCATTCTTGTCTTTTACCCCTGAAAGCACCTCAAACAACAATTCCAGGTCTTTACTGCTTTCTAGTGAATCATTCAGGTTGTATCTTTCTGCATCCCACGACCGCAAATCAAGGCCTGCCTTTTCGAGCCTGTGAAAGGCATCAAGAGAAGGCATTCGAAGGCTACCCCAGTCGTCGCTTTCAATCACCACAAGCTTGCGGTGGGTGCGCCAGCCGGGGAGGTTGGCGAGATGGCGAAAAAGATTAGTCTTAAAAGTTTTTATCATATATTGGAAAGGTTTTTAAAACCAAAACCGGCGCTTCACGAATTTAAAATACATCCAGGCAGCAAAACCCAATGGCCAACAAAACAAATAAGCCAGTTTAAATCGAGTTGATTTAATCTCTTTAAGGATTTCAATTGTAGAAATCCGCAGCTCTATTCCAGAAATAACAAATTTCAAGATTAAATTGAAAAAATACTTAGGGTTCCAAAAGAAATGGTCAAGGTTTTCGTCAAGGAAATATTTATTACCAACCAAGTTGTTGTAGTGCCCCTTCTTTTTGTCTGTAATTCGAAGTAAACTTTCACCCCCATCATAATGGTAAATTCGCAGCCCTTTATTGATGTATCGGGTTTTGTATTTTCGTCCGATTCTGGCCCACAATATGCCTTCACCTAAAAAACTCACTTTATCAGACAACCAGAATTTATCGGAAATTACAACGCGCTCTTTAAGTTTCTCAAGATTCCAGCAAACTATATGCTCATTGTTGTTCCTGTATTTTAACACCATCTCGTGCCAGAAAGAATCAATATAGTCAGTGTTGGCTGGGAAAAAAAAATCACCGATTAGCTTACCATCTGTTGAGTGCGTTAGTCCTGAAACTTCTGCAAATTGATTTTCCGTGCCTTCTTTTTCAATCTTATGCCATTCTATCTTGAATACATCAACGGCATCAGGAGTTAGTTCATCATCGCTGTCAATGGCAAGTAAATACTTTGTTTTGGTCAACTCATAGGCCAGCTTCATAGCGGTATGCTTACCACCGTTTTCCTTAAAATGATATTCTATTTCAACTTCCTGTTCTGATTGCCATTTCTCAACTAATTCCCTGGTGTTGTCGGTAGAGCCATCGTCAATAATAAGCCAAAGAAAATTTTTGTTTGTCTGGTTTAACAAAGAATTGTATACCCGGCCTAAGGTGTGGGCACGATTGTAGGTTGGGGTGAAGATTGTTAAAAAATCTGAATGGTCTTTCATTATTAAGAAATTAGGAATAATCTATGTTTTGCGTATAACAAGGCAGCCCTAATAATCCAATTTGGGTAGGTTGTGACGAGCGTTAACCATTTCTTTAGTTTAAAACCCTTGAGGAGTTGCATTGATGTAACAAAAAAAACACAACCAAAAAATAGTTGCATGCTTTTGTTTCTGATTTCCTTTTTTTTAAATGTTTCTTGAATTGGATGTTTTTTTTGGTTTTCTTCCATTAATGAAACCCTGTTTTCTGAATTTTGCCTGTAGGTCATTATCACTCTTTCCGATTTGGCAATAACATAACGGCTGGAAAGACGGCTCCAAAATTCAACATCTTCACCGTGTGTTACCCCCTCAATAAAACCTCCTGTTTCAATTAAGCAGCTCTTTCTTAAAGCAACCGTTCCGGTAAACATTAATGGCACATTCCATTTTGCCATTAATACTGCTGCAGAATAATAGTAATCCTTTACATAGTAACTGGCCTCCGTGCCCTTCACTTTTTTGTTTGACAAGGTTAAGTTGCCACTAAAAACATCCGCTTTGGGAAACCTGCTAATCAAACAAATAAACTCTTTTAATGCATAAGGCTCCCATAAGTCATCCGCATCTAAAAAAGCAACAAATTCATTTAATGCCGTTTGAATTCCCATGTTTCTTGCGTTTGAAACACCCTGGTTTTCCTGGTTAATAATTTTAATTCGTTCGTCTTTAAATGATTGCGCAACCACAAGGCTGTTATCGGTTGAGCCATCGTTTACAATAATTATTTCGAAATGTGGCCAGGTTTGATTCAGAACCGATTCGATGGTTGAGCGTACGCTAATCTCCTTGTTATAGAGGGGGATTATAACAGAAAAAGCGGGATTTTGATTTTCCATAAATTGCAATTCTTTCGGGCTTATTGATTAAAAAGCATGGACCACATCGATTGATTAAATTCAGTAATGAAAGAAGTAAAAACATTGCCGATATAAAGCATTGGAGATGAAGTGGCCAAAATGCTCCGGAGACCGAAGATGATTTGAAAAAAGAAGGCTGGGAAAGCCAGCAATGCTAATCGTTTTACTCTAATATTCTGAGGGTTATTTGCAAATAATACATAAAGATAATAGATGGCAAACATTGCAAAAACAAATTGCAGGCGGTATCCGGCTTGAGGAATCGGAGCCATGAAATTGGTCAGCGTCAAAATCATTAGTGAAAAGTAAAACAATGATTCAGAAATGCTCGTATGATGAAGTTTCCATCGTTTTAACCTTGAAACAGCAAGCACCAGGATAGAAAAGAAAAAGATACCCTCTTCCCTGAACCTTACAAACCATACCAACCGAGCTTCAGAAACCAGGCCCTGTTCCTGTTCCAACAAATAAAGGTTTACCCTTTGTTCGATTGCCCCACCAATGATCATTGAAAGCTGGTTGATCTGTGTGCTTAAAAATTCAGGCAGAATAAAAGAAGCAGCAAGGATGCCGTAAATTACCAAAGGGGAACGCCGAAAAAGAAAAAATAATCCCACAACGGCGACAGGCAGAAGGTAGCTAAAGTGAATCAGGGGTGCTGCCAAAACTAACCAAAGATATTTCTTTTCGCTGGTTTCAATTAGCTTAACCGCCCCAGCAAAAAAAACATAGGCTGCTGTCGCATACCGAACACCTGCAACCATATCCATAGAAAAAATGAAAGCAAAGGAAAGGAGGATTATTCCTGAATAAAATCCTTTGTTTCTGTATTTTTCAAAAAATATGGAAATTGATTTTAAAAATACGATTCCATAAACCAGGGCGAAAACCAATGTTAGGACATTTCCATTTGTGGTAAACCGTGAAACAATAAAAGTGACGGCATCCCGGTAAATATCCACAGAAGCCTCCGGGTCATCAGAATAAATGCCCCGTATGGCATTAAAAATTTCGCCAGTTGGAAGTTGGGCGTAGGCATCGGGCGACTGTAAAATTCTGTAAAGATCAAGACCTGGTGAATCAGCAACCATAAAATATCCGTAAAGCCCAGTAAACAAAACAAAGATTAGGTATGATTCTTTTTTAGTATAATGATAAAGGGCTATCAGAAACGCAGCAAAAGGATAAATCAAAAAAATGAAAAGCAAGCCACCAAGGAAGTTTTTGTTTGCTTTCGTTTTCTTAATTAAATCGTAATTGATAGATATTGATTGCAAATTAGATTAGTATTTAACCAAACCGTTAATAAAAAAAATAAAAAATCTACTCCTTTTGATACAACCAGAATTGATCAAAATCACCTGTATGGTGTTCGAAGCAATGAATGGCCTTTTTATGGACTATTAAGTAATTTCCTTCAAAAAATCGCTCCAGTTCTGGATGCCAGGAATTGTAAAACTCTACGGTATAAGGCGTGATTTTTCCTATTTTATAAGGGGTTTCAATAAAAAGATCAAAAACATCCTTTAAAAAGTGCCTGCCATAAATCCACCTTAGGTTATATTCAAATTGACAAACCAGAATTTTTTCATTCAAAAATAATTCAAGCCCCCCTTTGATCACACAATAATCGTGTCCTTCGGTGTCAACCTTAATAAAATGTATCTCACTTATGTTGTTGGTTTTACAATAATCATCAAGAGTGCTTTTTTCAATCTGTTGAACCGTCGTTGGTTCCTCAAGTGTTGGCGAATGAAAAGAATTAATACCTGAACTTCCTTCTATAATAAACATTGAATCAAAACCAGCCACATCTGACAAGGCCATGTTGTTTAAAATGATATTATTTGTCGAAGGATACCCCCGAAGTCTTTCTTGCAAAACGGAAAAAGTCTGTTTTACTGGTTCAAATAAATGAAACTGTATTTTTTGGGAAGACCCAATTTGACAAATTCGGTTAATAAATGCTGAAGTCCATTCACCTATATTTGCCCCCACATCAAAAATCACCACCCTTTCACTCAGGCAAAATTGTTTAATAAATTGTTCTTGAACGAAAAGTTCGCCGTTTATACTTATGTTGTTAGGACATTCTTTTCTTGCTCTCACATATAGCGCCCGGCCGAAACGATATGCGTTTTTTAGTCCAATTAAATGAATAAGAAATTTTAGAAGTCTATCTTTCATTTTAATCAATTTAGATGAATACTGTTAAAATGTTTTTTACAAACGCTTTTATAGTAAACCTGTTGATAAAACTACCGGCTTAAAGTGCGACCAAATTATTTCACTGACAGGTTATACTATGCAAAGAAAAATTATCCCGACCCGCTCAGACAAGTAAAATATTATGACTCGGAAAATCAAAGAATGTCAGAACTTGACAAACAACTTCCTTGTTCAGGCTTTAATAATAGCAATGGTTTACAATTAACATTGGAAAGTGGAATCGTTTTTCAAATGGATAAAGCAGCATTTAAGAATAATGGCCTTCTATCGTAAGCCATTTTCAACCATGTGATACTTTGTAGCGATAAAACCAGCCAGCCTGTTCTCGGTGTATTATGGCAGTGCAGTTTCGGTGCAGTATTTGTAAAATCGTCGGGCATCGTAAAAATAACCTTTAAAAATGGCTCGGATAATGTGTTGCTTTAACCTTATTTTTCTCAGGAGATTCATTTTCTTGACATTAAAAACATTTGAATTTTTTGGACAATTTAAGTTTTAAGGTTGAGCCCCATGAGTTAATTAATGCTTTTTCTCCTTCTTCAACCATAAACCAATAAGATCCAGTCATTATAATAGCACTTGAAACAACAATCACAAGGATTAATCGAATAATTCCATTCTCAATTGTTTGAGAAACACCAAAGCTTATTGATAAAGCAAGTACAAAGATTGTTAACAAGGGCAAATCCATTTTCTTAATCAGGTTTTTTACTGAAACCTTCGCGACCTTTTTTAGGAAAAACAATCTAAATATATGAGCAGTAATTTCAAAAAAGATGGTCACAATGATGGCTGAAAAAACATTAAAGCCCAGTTCGAAAAACAAAACGGAAACGGGTAAGCCGAGAATCAACAAGGTTCCATTTACAATTTGAAAATCCCTTATTCTACCGATTGATTGCACTGCCGCAGTTATACCATAACTAAGGTAGGAAATCAAGGTAAAAATAATTAAAAGACGGGTAATGCCAACTGTGAAATCAGGAACCTCCTTGAGCCATAAATCAAGAATATAACCCATTTCAATAATTAACGGAACCCCCAACAAGGCCAAAAGCAGGAAAGGGATTTTTGAAACCAAAATGCTTAACCTTAACATCCGCCCTCTATCGCCACCCCCCTCAGACTTCAAAAGCTGCGGATAGATAACGCTCCTAGTGATTGAAGATATATTTGAAATTTGCCCGTTTACCTGGTTTGCGATGCCGTATGCAGCATTCGCTGCTACCCCAAAATAAATATTCATTGCTACGGCAAGTCCTTGCCCTTGTGCCACGCTGCTTAGTGCCCCAAACAAGCTCCACCCTGCAAAAGAAGTCATTTCTTTAAAGCAAACCCGGTTAAACCTTTTTGGTAAATAGCTGCACTCTTTATATTTCCTAACACAATAAGATTGTTTGTACAATGCAATCGCCATTGCGCTAAGCGATGTTAATATTGAATAGACCATTAATTTGTCTAATGAGGTAAAAAGCAAAAACAAGGCGCTCCCTAACCGCGAAAAGGAAATCATTAACTCTGTAGCTGCAAGGATCTTAAAATTCTCGTGGGCAACAATGATACCGTCAAAGGGAGTTGTGGCAATATTAAAAAAGGTGCCAAATAAAACCACCAAATAAACAATAAAAGCAGTATTTATTCTTTCAGAAGGTATGTTTAAAAAATTCTCAATTATAAAGTTGCCGCCCAAGGCTAAAATCAAAACGATAAAAAAAGCAAGAAAAATATGAATGGTTAACGCCGTTGAAAAAATGGTTTTAAGTTTTTCAATATCCCCTCCGCCCATTGTGTGCGATAAAAACCTTAATATGCTTTGTCCCATTGTACCATTCAAAAGGGTTAGCATTCCTACTACACCCACCACAAGGTTAAAAATCCCAAAATCATTAATGCCTAATGTCTGTAGAACTATCCTTGTGGAGATTAGGCTGACTATTGCAGAAATAAATAGCCTCCCATATAGGATTAAGCTGTTTGAAAGAATTTTTTGAGCGGCTTGCAAGGAAACGATTAATTAAAAATGAGCGGATGTGATGATTGGCAGATTGGCGGATTAGCAGATTGGCGGATTGGCAGATTGGAAGATTGGAAGATTGGCAGATTGGCAGATTGGCAGATTGGCGGATTAAATCCTCACGTCAGCTTATCAGCTCATCCTCACATCTTTTTTCGTTTCAGGGTTTTCAATTATCGAGTTTAGGAGCTTTCTCATGCTTTCAACTTGTTTGATAAGAACTTCGGGGTTGGGGAAGTTTTCTGCCTTTCGGCAAAGTTCGAGCCAATAGGTTGTTTCGTCGGCTTCCTTGGTGGAAATCTTCAATTTGTGAATAAAGTCGGCCTTGCTTTCTGCGTTTTGGGCTTCGCGGACATTAGCACCGATGGAGGTCCCCGCCTTTAATAACTGCCGGGCAATTACGTACTTTTTATCAGCCTCAAGCAATTCGCAAAAAGCAACAATAGCCAAAGCAAACTCAAATCCAAAACTTCATTTTTCTTTTCCATCCTCGAATTTGCTCATTTGCTAATCTGCCAATTATCAAATCCAAAACTTCATTCATTTTTTCCATCTTCACATCTGCTACTTTGCCAATCTGCCAATCTGCCAATCTGCTAATTTGCTAATCCTCACATTTGCATCATCAGTGTTCTTCTATGTTGATGAGAATCTGTCGGATGGTGGCAGTAGCGTTAGCCCCGGCGGCGTTGAGAAAGTGATCGGGTTTTCGAATGCCCATATCCTCATTGCATATTCCGTTCAACTCGTAGCCGTAGTTCTGGCCGGTGTGCACAGTAATGTTTGTAATTGCTTCTGATTCATCGAGTTTAGCCATTACACGCGAGAGGTGGATGATCTCGGGGCATGTGCCGACGACGGTGAGGACTTTGAGTTTGTTCATAAATGCTATTTTTGTTCAAGCAATTGTAAAAAAACAATTCCCCGTTCTGTAATTCTGAATTTTTGCCCGGGATGATTATGCCTCCCTGGTATGGTATATTCAATTAAACTATACTGCTGAAGCCTTGCGAGCATACGATTTAGATATCCAGAAACTTTTTTTAGTCCGAATAAACCGGCTAATTCCTGTCTTGAATACGAATTTGTGCTTAATTGAAGCAGTATGTATGAAAACATGGTCTTCTCATTACGCTCTTGCCCTAACTCTTGCCCTAACTCTTGCCCTAACTCTTGCCCTAACTCTTGCCCTAGCTCATTTCTTCTTTCAACCTCAGCATTATAATTTCTATTAATAAATTGGACCTGAAAAGATAACCCAACTTCTCTCCATCGAAATTCAATTTCAGGGTACTCTTTTAATTCATCAGCAATAAGTTTTAATCCATTTCCCCACTGGTCAATAATGCCAAGCAGTTTGAACACAGGAGCAATAATACGGTTACGGGCATCCGATTGCCGGCTTTCCATATCGCTGTAATCAATTGATGGAGGCAATAATCCAGGGCTTGTAACTTCAACCATATCGTCATAGACAGCCACTTTAATATCTTTCCCTTTCAACGAATAATCGCGGTGAACTATCGCATTACGAATGACTTCACGAATGGCCTTTACCGGATACTCCCAACGGCTTTGGGTATAAACTCCTTCAACAAAGGCAGCCTTGTTTATATGCCGTAATACAAAATTGTAGGCCTCTTCGGCCTGAAGGACAATATTGGTTTGAATACTTTTCCGATCAATGAAATCATCGGATGTGGTTCCTTTAAACCGTGCACACTCAACTTTTGCATAATGAAAGTATTGCCTCCGCAATTCATCATCGGAAAACAAAATGTAGGCATTGGTGGGCCACATAAGTCCCTGCCCTTCTTTTATCAGTTCAAGTTTTTTCTTCTCGTGAATTCCAAGCGATTCACCTGTCTTCTCAAGAAAGAATGAATGGAATGTATCAGCCAATACTTCTTTAGCTTGCTTATCGGATATTGTTTCCCCATCAAATGATATATTCCTCTTTTTCCGCTCCAGTTCCTCAATTATCGGCAAATCGGCCAACTTGTTTGCAGAACCTACCCGAATATAAGTACCTTGATTCTTCCCCTTTTCCTTTAAATGGTAAGGTGGCATATTGCCCCGGTAAATGGTAATTTTTATAAGGTGTTTTTCTCGGCCGATAAAAATGAAATATCTGGAATTATACCCGGATAACAACGGCTGTAAATCAAATTACCGAGTTGCTCTTCAAGTTCAACAAGTGCATTTTCGGGCAATCCTAAAACCTGACGCGGACTGTTTCTGATACCTATATAAATTTCACCACCGGCATCATTGGCAAAAGCCACAACTGTTTTTGCCAAATCGGAACGAGAAGGTATGGTCTCTTTAAATTCCAGACGCCGCCCTTCAGGTTTTTTGAGAATTTCGCCGATATTCATTGCACAATGTAAATGGAAAAATTGCTTCGGTACTATCAAAAAAGGCATTGCAGTCACCCTTTTGTCGTTTCTCTTTATGGGGACGATTATGGAGTTTAGGGGTTTCTGGATGCTTATTGGAACGCGGATAACGCTGATTTGACTGGTTTTCGCTGATTATCTGTGATTATCTGCCTAATCTGCGTCATCAGTGTTTTATTATTATGGGCAATGCAAATCAAAATTTGTGATAGTGTGATAATTGGCGGATTGGCAGATTGGCAGATTGGCGGATTAAATCCTCACGTCAGCTTATCAGCTCATCCTCACATCTTTTTTCGTTTCAGGGTTTTCAATTATCGAGTTTAGGAGCTTTCTCATGCTTTCAACTTGTTTGATAAGAACTTCGGGGTTGGGGAAGTTTTCTGCCTTTCGGCAAAGTTCGAGCCAATAGGTTGTTTCGTCGGCTTCCTTGGTGGAAATCTTCAATTTGTGAATAAAGTCGGCCTTGCTTTCTGCGTTTTGGGCTTCGCGGACATTAGCACCGATGGAGGTCCCCGCCTTTAATAACTGCCGGGCAATTACGTACTTTTTATCAGCCTCAAGCAATTCGCAAAAAGCAACAATAGCCAAAGCAAACTCAAATCCAAAACTTCATTTTTCTTTTCCATCCTCGAATTTGCTCATTTGCTAATCTGCCAATTATCAAATCCAAAACTTCATTCATTTTTTCCATCTTCACATCTGCTACTTTGCCAATCTGCCAATTTGCTAATCCAGTAAATTCCTCAGGTATTCGGCATACGAGCTTTTGCCCAACGCTTTGATGTTTTGTTGAAGCGTTTGTTTGTCGATGAAGCCCATGCGGTAAGCAATTTCTTCGATGCAGGCGATTTTGAGTCCGGTTCGTTTCTCCATTACTTTTACAAACTCGGTTGCTTCGGTTAGTGCTTCGTGTGTGCCGGTGTCGAGCCATGCAAAGCCTCGTCCGAGCATTTGCATTTCGAGAATGCCTTGTTGCAGGTACTCTTGGTTTACCGCCGTGATTTCCAGCTCGCCCCTGGCCGAGGGCTTCACGTTCTCGGCTATTTTAACCACGCTGTTGGGGTAGAAGTACAACCCAACCACGGCGTAATTGCTTTTGGGGTTTCGTGGTTTTTCTTCAATGCCAACTACGTTTCCTTGCGGGTTCACCTCAACAACACCGTAGCGTTGCGGGTCGTCAACATAGTACCCGAAAATAGTGGCCATTTCGTTTTCTTCGACGCTTTTCACGGCATCTTTGAGGTGATTTTGCAGTCCAGCTCCGAAAAAGATATTGTCGCCCAGCACCATTGCCACGTTGCTGTTGCCTATGAATTCCTTCCCGATTATAAATGCCTGTGCAAGACCGTCGGGCGAGGGTTGCTCTTCGTAGCTAAGTCGCATTCCCAGTTGACTTCCATCCCCTAGCAGACGTTTAAAACCGGGAAGGTCTTCGGGCGTGGAAATTATCAGCACCTCCCTGATTTCTGCCAGCATCAGCACCGAAAGCGGATAGTAAATCATCGGCTTGTCGTAAACCGGCAAAAGTTGCTTGCTAACAACTTTTGTAATGGGGTGCAGGCGCGTGCCGGCTCCACCGGCTAGTATTATTCCGACCATAATTTAATGAAAAAGAAAAAATGAAAAATAAAAGAGAAAAATTAAATCCTGATTACTTGTGTTTTGTCAGGTTCGTCTTGCAGGTATTTAAGCTTGCAATTAAAATGAATATTATTTCTTGATTGTCTTTTTCTAAGTCAAAATAAGTTTCTTCTTCCATGAAAAGACTGTCTTTTAACAATGAGGCCCAATAAAGACATTCGTTGCTTTCTTTTAGGGCAATGCCAAGCTATGAAATAAAATCAGGTTTCGATTGGGCGAATTCTGCCAAATGCACCAAGGCTCCGGCGGCCGTACCTGATTTCAGGAACTGCTTGCTCAACACAAATTCTTTGTGATTATGAATAACTTGCAATGTAAACAGAAACAACCTTCTTGGTAAAACTATATGTTTTTTCTTTTAATAAGTTGTTCCTTTGCTTAGCCATTTATTATATAATTTTGCTTCACTCTTCATTTTTCTTTTTCATTCCCTAATATGCTTCTTCATTGCTTCCATGTCGATTTTTACCGGGTTGTTTGAGAGCCGTTCAATGTTTACTCCATTAAGGAATTCGGTAAGGTGTGGTTCGATGTTTATGCCCAGCGAGCAGAAAGTTGTGTTTAGTCCTATTTTTTTTCTTATGTTTTTGAATATTTCAAAAAATTGTTCTTTGGTATAAAACGAATATAGTTTTCTTAGTGTTTCCTGTATTTGGGGTTCGAGGCCATCGAAGTTGTTTAGTATGAAAAACGGGAACGACACGGAAACGGCATCGCCATGAGGAATCCCGTATTTTGATGTTATGTGGTAAGAAAAGGCGTGAGGACCCGTTGTTTTAGAAATATTAATGGCCTTCCCTGCATAAAAGGCACCAAGGGCCATCGCCCTGCGCGATTTTGGGGTAGGGCTATTTACTGCTTTAGCAAGGCTGGGCAAAATGTACTCGATGGCCTTGGAGGCAAACTGCAGGCTTTGTTCGGTGGCTCCCGTTGCCCAAACCGATTCGGTTGCCTGACAAAGCGCATCAATGCCGGTACACGCCGTTAGATAAGGCGACATTCCGTGGGTAAGCACCGGATCAACGATCACGTACTTGGATCCCGCATCTTTTGCTGCCAAGGAATACTTTTTGCTGCCTTTATAAAGCACTGCAAAGTGCGTAGATTCGCTTCCCGACCCCGAAGTAGTTGGTATTAGCACCAGTGGGGCCAGCGGGGTTATGTTTTCAAGCTGGTCGGGTTCGAGCTCAAGACTCGAAGGGTTGGCAAGGTAAACGTTTAATAGTTTGGCAAAATCCATAACGCTGCCCCCGCCAATCCCGATTATTAAATCTGGAACATCATTGGCAAGCCGAGAAACGGCTCTTGAAACCTCATCATGCTTGGGGTTCGGACTGAAATCGCTATAGGTTACGAATTTTATTCCCGAGTCGAATTCTTCAAAAAAGGTTTTTGCCGGTGATTTTTCGAACGAATCCTTTCCGGTTACAAGCAAAACCTTTTTGGGGTTTTCGTATTCAAAAATTTCCGTAATACTAGCCTTGTAATCTCTGTCGAGGAACTCTTTCACAATTCTGTTTCATTAAAAAAAACTGGAAGCCAAGCCGGTTTTTGCTTCGCTATGCCGGAAGCAAAATAACAATATAAAATTAAACCATATAAAACATAAAACCTTAAAAAAACCTTAAACTACCCGAAAGATTCTTGGTTTTGCAAGGCTTTTTGCTCGGGTGTTAACAGTCTTTTTAAACTCCGAGGTTTTTCATGAAATCCTGTTTGTTTTGCAGCGTTGTTCGGGTAGGTCTTCCGAGGTCTTTTCGCGAACCTTTTTTCACCCAAACCTCAAGCATAACGGGTCCTTGTATGTTTTGAAGCCAGCTAACGGCTTGTTCGAGTTCTTCCGGGGTCTTAACGGTTCTTGCTTCCTTGTACCCGCAAGCCACTGCCATTGCCGGTATGTTTATTGAGAAACCTACCGTGGGCTGGCCGCCCACGGAGTCGTGCGATCCATTGTTAAGGACAATATGCTTGAAGTTTGGGGGTGCGTTTAACCCTGCAATTGCAAGCGACCCGGCGTGCATTATCACGGCACCGTCGCCATCGAAGCAATAAACCTCTCTTTCTTTTTTTTGAATTGCCACGCCAAGCGCAATCATTGAGCAGTGGCCCATTGAGCCCACTGTCAGGAAATCGCGGTGGTGGCCGGCTTGCTCCCTTGCCCTTACTTCGAAAAGCTCCCTCGAAGTTTTGCCCGTGGTTGAAACCACTATGGCGCTATCGGGCAATTGATGGGCAAGTTTTTCTATTACCTCTTCCTTAATCATTGAGGCAAGTGGTTGGTTGTTGGCATCGGCAAGCTTAAACTTGGTGAATGTGTCTTTCTTGATTACCAATGCAACTGGCTTGGATTCATTGCGCGCCTCTTTCAAGAGGTTCAAAACAATTTGCTCGTAATTATCGACTTCGGGCCCAATGGTTGCAAATGGTATCTCCATCGCGTTGAGCATCTTTTCTTGAATCCTTCCTTGGGTAACGTGCTGCGGTTCGTCTTTTACGCCAGGCTCTCCCCTGTGACCTATTACCAACAGTATCGGAATGCTGTAAACGTGCTTGTCGGCAAGTGATAGTAGCGGGTTGGTTGCGTTTCCAAGCCCTGAGTTTTGAAGGTACACCGCGGGTACCTTTCCGGTGGCAAGGTGGTAGCCGCTGGCAAGTGCCACTGCGGCTCCCTCGTTGGCCGCTATAATGTGATTGTCGGGTGGTAGGGTTGCGGTTATACAGGCACAAATGTCGGCCAATAGCGAATCGGGCACGCCGGTAAAAAAGTCAATGCCCTCATTTCGCAAGAACTGCAAAAATTGTTCGCTGTTAATCATTGTTACTTGGTTCCTGGTATTAGGTGAAGAATTTCTTTTATTGACATAAGGCGCTCCCTGGCTTCGTATGCCCGATGATGTGTGAGTATGCTTTTTGCCGTTGCAACCATTGCGGGGTATGCGGCCCTTAGCAGTTGGTTGGCGTAAATGACCACGTTGGCACCCGCGGCAGCAAGCTCTTCTTCGTAAACGGTGTCGTAGGTGCTGGGAACCACTACCAGTGGAGCCTTGCGGTCAAACTTGGAGTAAATGCTGCAAAACTCCAAAATTTCGTCAGGTGTTTTTTCCTTTGAGTGAATCATAATGCCATCGGCTCCGGCCGCAATGTAGGCTTTGGCGCGAGCAATGGCATCGTTCATCCCGGCCTTTAAAATCAAGCTTTCGATGCGGGCTATTACCATGAAATCCTTGGTTACCCGCGCAGCCCTACCTGCCTTTATCTTGGCGCAAAAATCGTCGATGCTGGCTTGGTTTTGTGTCACGTCGGTGCCAAACAGCGAGTTTTTCTTCAAACCCTCCTTGTCCTCGATTATGATTGCCGAAACGCCCAAACGCTCCAAGGTACGAACGGTAAACACGAAGTGCTCTATCTTACCCCCCGTGTCGCCATCGAAAATAATGGGCTTGGTGGTAACTTCCATGAGGTCGTTGATGTTTGTAATTCTGGCTGTAAGGTCAACAGCCTCAATGTCGGGTTTGCCCTTAATGGTTGAATCGGTGAGGCTGCTTGCCCACATACCATCAAACTCTTGTTTGGTTCCGTTAATATCAACGCTTATCGACTCGGCAATAAGTCCCGACAGGCCACTATGGGCTTCAATTATCCTGACAATTTTTTTTGAGCTAATTAACCTGCTAAGCCTTTTAAGCCTAATTGACGGTGTGGTGCCAATTTCTTTCAATGCCTCGTTTAGCATTGTTGATGATATGCCGGCCGTGTATGGTATCTCTACCAACTTGCCCCCCCATTGCGCAAGGGTGTCTATGACTTGTTGGCGGGTTTCCTTCTGGCGTCCTTCTTTCCAGTCGTCGCCATGAACCACGAAATCGGGCTTGAGGTTCAACAGGTTTGGACGGTAGTCAAGTTGGTCTTGCGGTATTAGTGCGTCAACACCCTTGATGTTTTCAACCACAATCTTGCGCTGCTCGTACTCTAGGTAGGGAAGCCTTTTGTAGCTTGCAATTGCTTCATCGGTCAAAAGCCCAACCGTAACAGAACCAAGCTTGCTTGCCTCTTTAATGATGTTAAGGTGTCCGGCATGGATAATGTCAGCACTCAAGCCCACGTAAACTTTTTTCATGATTTAATTTTTTTTTGCAAATGTATTAAGTTAATTCGATTCGTACATTTTGTGGTAATAGTTTTTGTATTCGCCCGATGTTACCTTTTCGAGCCACTTACCGTTTTCAAGATACCATCTTACGGTTTTTTCTATCCCTTCCTCAAACTGCAATGATGGTTTCCACCCGAGTTTTTTTTCAATTTTAGAGGCATCGATTGCGTACCTTAGGTCGTGTCCGGGTCTATCTTTCACGAAAGAGATCAACCTTTCCGAGCTTCCTGGTTCGCGACCCAGCTCCTTGTCAACGGTTTTAATCAACATCTTTATCAAATCGATGTTTCTCCATTGATTAAAACCGCCCACGTTGTAGGTTTCTCCCTTTATCCCCTTGTGGAAAATGGTGTCAATTGCGGCGGCGTGGTCTTCCACGAAAAGCCAGTCGCGCACGTTTTCGCCCTTTCCATAAACGGGCAAGGGCTTGTTGGTTTTTATGTTGTTAATGAAAAGTGGAATTAGTTTTTCTGGAAATTGGTAAGGCCCGTAGTTGTTGGAGCAGTTCGATATGACAACCGGCAGCCCGTAAGTGTGAAAGAAAGCCCTGACGAAATGGTCGCTTGCAGCCTTGCTGGCCGAGTAAGGCGAGCGCGGATCGTAGGCTGTATTTTCGGTAAAGTGGCCTTCGTCAAGTTCAAGCGAACCATAAACCTCATCGGTCGAAACGTGGTGAAAAACAAACTCGGCTTCTTTCCCGTCCCAGCTTGCCTTGGCTGCTTGCAATAGCGATAATGTTCCTGTTACGTTGGTGTGGCAAAATGTAAACGGGTCTTTTATTGACCTGTCAACGTGGCTTTCGGCAGCCAAATGCACAACCCCGTGGATGGTTTCTTCGGCGAACACCCTCATTAGTTCTTCAAAATCGCAAATATCGGCCTTGACGAATTTGTAATTTTGTGCATTCGCAACATCTTGCAGGTTCTCAAGGTTGCCAGCGTAGGTTAGCTTATCAATGTTAACAACCTTGTAATTGGGGTATTTGTTAACGAAAAGCCTTACCACGTGCGAGCCAATGAAGCCTGCCCCTCCGGTAATTAGAATACTTCTTTCGAAAGATTTGGACATTTTTTTTTGGAAGTTAGTAATTGGTGATCTGTTGTCGGCGGCAAGTTTCAAATATCAATTGTCAATCGTTTTCTGCCCCTAACTCTTAGCTTTTGCCTCGTTTAGGCATTACAAGCCCCATGAGCTTTTAAAATGTTCTCGTTTGAGCAATACCATTTTATGTACTTTTTGAGTCCTTGCGCGAAATCAACCTTGGGCTCGTAACCCAGTAGTCTTCGAGCTTTTTCAATGCTTGCAAGCGAATGCGGAATGTCGCCCTCTCGAATGGGGCCGCGAAAAATTTCAATTTTTTCAAATCCAGGGTGTTGTTTTATCAATTCATTTTTGATGGCGTTAGCCAATTCAAGTATTGTGGTACTTGAGCCACAGGCCACATTAAAGACTGTATTAAGAGCTTCGGGGGTTTGTGTTTCCATAGCCAGCAGGTTAGCTTGCACAACATTATCAATGTGGGTAAAGTCGCGTGAGTAGCTTCCGTCGCCATTGACAACCGGAGGGGTTCCGTTAAAGAAATTGCTCACAAACTTAGGAATCACGGCTGCGTAAGGCCCTGCAGGATCTTGCCTCTTGCCAAAAACGTTGAAGTACCTTAGGCCTATGGTTTCGAATCCGAAAATCTCTGAAAAATTTTGACCATACAGTTCGTTTGCCTTTTTCGATATGGCATATGGAGAAAGAGCCTTGCCGGTAACGTCTTCTACTTTTGGCAATCTTGGGTGGTCTCCGTAAACGCTCGAACTGGAAGCATAGATAAATCTTTTCGCGCCACAATTTTTTGCAGCGAAGATCATGTTCACGAATCCACCCACGTTAACATCATTGGTGGTGGCAGGATCGGCCACCGATCTGGGTACGCTTCCCAAGGCGGCGTGATGAAACACTGTCCAACAGTCAGCCACGGCCCTTTTGCAATCGTCAAGGTTTCTAATATCGCCCTCAACCAACTTGAAGTTTGGGTTTTGAAATGCAGCATCAAGGTTATGTCGGTAGCCCGTGGCAAAATTATCGAGACAAACCACCTCGAGGCCTTTGTCAAGAAGAGCCTCAACAAGATTGGAACCTATGAACCCGGCACCACCGGTTACAAGGATTCTTTTTGCAGACATGCTTGGCTTTTGGTTTTTGAGTGATTGGTGATTGGCTGGTGGGTGTAGGCTTTTAATACGTAATTTTTAATTGTCGATTATTTGCCGTGCTCGGCTATTTGGCTCAATCTCTCTTTATCTCCATTGTATTTTAGCCGGCTCCCTAAAGTCTCGCGTCAACCAATTCGCGGTTCAAGATTCCTTTTACGTCGTAAACCACCGATGGTTCTTTCTTCAATTTATCCAGATCAAGGTTTTCGAAAGTTTTGTGTGCCACTGCCAAAATAATGGCATCGAATTTTTTTTGGCTGTTTACTGATGGTATGATTTTTATTCCATATTCTTCTTCAACCTCTGCCGGGCTTGCCCATGGGTCATGTATGTTAACGTTTATCGAATAGCTCAAAAGTTCGTGGTAAATATCCACAACTCGGGTATTTCTTGTGTCGGGGCAATTTTCCTTAAAAGTTATTCCGAATATTAGCACGTTTGCTCCTTTTACTTGTATGCCTTTTTTGAGCATTAGTTTCACAACTTCGCCGGCCACATAAGCTCCCATTGAATCGTTTAGCCTTCGTCCGGCCAATATAATTTCGGGGTGGTATCCGACCTGTTGAGCCTTTTGGGCAAGGTAAAACGGATCAACCCCTATGCAGTGCCCGCCAACCAAACCGGGTCGGAAGCTCAAAAAATTCCACTTTGTGCCGGCTGCCTCCAGCACTTCGAGGGTGTCAATTCCAAGTCTGTGAAAAATCTTGCTCAGCTCGTTAACAAAGGCAATGTTAATGTCGCGTTGGGCATTTTCAATAACTTTTGCAGCTTCGGCAACCTTGATTGAGGTAGCAAGGTGTGTTCCTGCGGTTATTATTTCGGCGTAAAGGTCGTTAACAAATTTACCTGCTTCGGGGGTGCTTCCCGAAGTTACCTTTTTGATTGTGGTAAGGGTGTTAACCTTGTCGCCCGGATTAATGCGCTCGGGCGAATAGCCAACGAAAAAATCTTGGTTTAACTTGAGACCAGAAACGCGCTCGAGTATTGGCACACACTCGTCTTCGGTTGCCCCCGGATAAACCGTGCTTTCGTAAATTACATAATCGTCCTTTTTCAAAACCCGCCCAACGGTTTCCGTGGCTTTTATCAATGGAACGAGGTCTGGCTTATTGTTCTTGTCAATGGGGGTGGGCGCCGTAATTATGTAAATATTCGAATCGGCAATATCATTTTCGTTGGTTGTTGCAAATAGTTTTGGAGCATCATTTTCATGACGGCCGTTCAAAACAGCCTCAAGGTCTTTGTCGTCAACCTCAAGGTTGGAGTCGTGGCCTTTGTTTAGTTCTGCAACACGCTTTGAGCTAATGTCAAACCCCACAACTTGATGCTTTTTGGCAAGTTCAACTGCCAAGGGAAGTCCCACGTAGCCCATTCCTATTATCGTGATTTTTTTTTTCATGCCTGATTTTTTGTTGCTTACCCTATATCGGAGTTTTTACAGCTTCGCCCTTTCGGTCACATTTTGGGGAAAAATGTGGCCTACTGCTAATTGGCTTATGACTAACAAAGATATTAATAATTAGGGCATAACCAGGGGGAATATTTTCGCAAATGTTGCAAAAACATTAACACCTGATATGAAAAAAGCCAAGAAAGGGGTGCTGCCTTAAGTCTCAATCAAAACGGGGCTGTTTACTTGCCTATTTGATAAAATTTAAAGCCTATGTTTCTCATTTTTTCGCCATCCAAAATTATCCTACCGTCAAAAAGAAATGCAGGCTTTAGCATTTGGTTGAAAATTGTTTGCCAGTCGTAGGTCTTGAATTCGTCCCACTCGGTCATGACCAATGTGGCGTGGGCATTTTGGGAGGTATCGTATGGATTATCGTGAACCACTACAAGTTGGTTTATTTCCTTTTCGGAAAGGGTATTTGGACCCTCAAGGTGTGTGTTAAGGTAAATCAAGTCGTCAAATATCCTTGCCTTGCTTACCTTGGGGTCATATACGTGTATTTGGGCATTATCGAGCATAAGGTTGTTTGCCACGTATATCGATGCCGATTCTCTTGAGTCGTTGGTGTCTTTCTTGAATGCCCATCCCAGCATTGCTATTTTTTTTCCTGAAACGGTGTTGAAGAGGGTGTTTATTACGTTTTGGGCGAAGCGGGATTTCTGGTAGTCGTTCATTACTATTACCTGCTCCCAGTAGTTGGCCACCTCTGGCAGGTTGAAGTGTCGGCAAAGGTAAACAAGGTTTAGAATATCTTTTTGGAAGCAGCTTCCCCCGAAGCCAACCGAGGGTTTCAAAAATTTGGGACCAATGCGCGAATCCATACCAATTGCTGCGGCCACCTCTTCCACGTCGGCACCTGTACGCTCGCAAAGTGCCGATATTGAATTTATGCTCGAAACCCGCTGTGCCAAAAAAGCATTGGCTGTTAGCTTGCTAAGCTCCGACGACCAAAGCCGGGTCTTTATTATGCGCTCGGCCGGAATCCAGTTCTCGTAAATTTGCGACAGTGCTTCTATTGCCGCCAGTCCTTCGGGGGTTTGGTCACCTCCAATCAAAACCCGGTCGGAATAAAGAAGGTCGTTAATGGCTGTACCTTCGGCCAAAAACTCGGGGTTAGACAAGACTTGAAACTTGAATCTTGACGATGACCCGTCAATTATTGCCTTTATGCTGGCGGCAGTTCTCACGGGCAGGGTGCTTTTTTCGACAATAATCTTGTCGCTTTTCGAAATCCTGGCAATTTGCCGTGCGCACAGCTCAACATATTTCAAATCGGCTGCCATACCCTTGCCCACGCCGTAAGTTTTGGTTGGGGTGTTTACCGAAATGAAAATCATCTCGGCCTCATCAATTGCCTTGTCAACATCGGTTGAAAATAACAGGTTCCTTCCCCTTGTTTTCTTGACAATTTCGAGCAATCCCGGTTCGTAAACCGGCAGTTCGTCGGTGTTCCAGGCGGCAATCTTTTCGGGGTTGCTGTCAACAACCGTAATTTTGATGTCAGGGCATTTAAGGGCAAACACGGCCATGGTTGGACCGCCAACATAGCCAGCCCCGATACAACAAACACTGGTGATTCTTTTAGTCATTTGGGTTTAGGGTTATTAGATTAGCATGGGGCACAGGGCATGGGGGCTATTTAGCATTTTTTAATAGTTGGGATCACAGGCCATAGCGAAAATTTCATTTTTTCAATATGGCCTTTCGGAGGTTTGTCGTTTTTTTGCTTAACGTTAGCAGTAGCGTATAGATTTTTTCTCTTTCGGTTGTTTCAATTATTTTTCTTCTTTCATACAAGATAAGAATGTTTGCACACTCGAAAATGGACCGCCTTGCCATATTTAGAAAATTCGAAAACTCCTTGTCCGAGAACGAGCCCGAACCTTCGGCAATATTATTGGATATGCTCATACCCGCCCCCCTTGGTTGTTCTGCAAATCGATAGTGTTTCTTTTCTTCAGCTTTTAAGGCAACATCAAAAAGCAGATCAGAAATATCAATTGCTTCTTTCCAAACGTCTAAATCCTCAAACCTAAATCCAGCCATTTTATCTTATTTAAAATTTGATACCGAGTTTTATCTCAAAACATTTTCAAATCTTTGCCTTTACTCTTTACTATTGGCCCTTTGCCCCATGCCCCATACCCCATGCTCTATGTCCCATGCTCTCAAAAAACATCGCTATGGCCTCGGCTATTCTCTTTGCGGTTTTGCCGTCCCACAGCTCGGGGGTTCTTCCGGGCTTGGTAGTTCCGTTGAGGATGTCAGTGGCGGTTTTTTCAATCTTATCCCTGTCGGTACCAACAAAATGATTGGTACCCACGTCGAAGGTAACTGGCCTTTCGGTGTTTCTCCTAATGGTAATGCACTGCACGCCGAGGTAGGTGGTTTCGTACTGAATGCTTCCGCTGTCGGTCAAAACAAGCTCTGCCTGACGAAGCAACGCCAAGAAGTCGTAATAGCTTGTTGGGTCGAGCAAAAGAATACTTTGTGGTATTTTTTCCAACAGGCCAAACGTCTCCAGGTTCTCACGAATGTTGTCGTAAACAATCAGGGCCACTTTTCGGATTTCCGACAGTTTTTCCAAAAGTCCAATGATTTTGGCGAGGTTGTCGGGGTCGTCAACATTGCTGCTGTGGTCAAACGCTGCCAAAATATATCTGCCAGTTTCGAGGCCAATTTTTTTCGGAAAACGGTCGGTCTCAAGCTCTTCGTAGTATTCTTCCAACACGTCTGCTCCAATATTTCCCACGAAAAATATTTTACTTTCCTCGATTCCCTCGTCTCTCAGGTTTCGCATCCCGCTGTGCTCTGATACGAACAGGAGGCTCGAAACCGTATCGGTAACAATGCGGTTAATTTCTTCTGTTTGCGAATTATCAAAACTTCTCAAACCAGCTTCGATGTGAGCAATTGGTGTTCCTAGCTTTGAAGCAACTATTGCTGCTGCCAAAGAAGCATTTGCATCGCTAGGCACAACTACAAGGTCAGGTTTTTCGGCAATCAAAACCTTTTCGAACTCAATCATTATTCTAGCGGTTTGCTCGGTGTGGCTGCCACCTGCCACTCCCAGGAAAAAGTGAGACCTGGGCACGTCTAATCCCTCGAAAAAACCACCCGGTAAATCTTCGTCAAAAGGCAAGCCGGTATGGCAAATAAGATGTTTAATCTCCCTGCGGTATTTTTTCAAGGCCTTGCCAAGAGCCGCAATTTTCATTAATGATGGCCGGGGTCCGAAAACCGATAGCACTTTTTTCATTTGTCTTGTCTTTTATTTAACAACCTCGTTGTGATTCAACTTTTTCGGACAAAAGCAATAAATAACATCCGAAAGTTTTGATCGTAATTTTTCAGTTTCTAAATATCAACGGTTTATTCTTTATTTACTTCGTTATAATACGACTAAGTTCTCTGGCAAAAAGCATGTGTTTTGCCTTTAGCTTCTTGTATTCATCCAACAGGCGCATTACATCTCCTTCCGATTTTGGATTTTTGAGTTCTTCTTGGATTTTTTCCATCATTTTCTCTACCTGCCGCATCTTAAAACAGTTAACCGACTCAAAAACACTATCTTTCAATATATCTTCTTCTTCCTTTACGGTAATCCGATGCTTTTCTGCCCAATTTGGGCTAAGCAAGTAATTTGTTGCAAGTAGGTTTATTGCCAATTTGCTAACTTCGGGATCGGGATGGTTTATAAATTCCGATTCGCCAGGTACGGTTTGACTTTGGCGATGGCGCGAAAAAATATCGAATATAGTCTGGTATTGAGAGTTTTCGAAAAACAGGTTGTCTTCGATAAAGTCATCAACAATGAAATCTAGAACCCTTATGGGAAAATAATCCGTATCGCCATTCTCGTCAATACCCTCAACCTGTATTTCCTTTGCGGCAAACTGAAGGAGCAACCTAATTACTTCCCTTTCTTGGTAGTCGTTGGTGTATATTGGAAGTTGCTTTACGTACTCTGGCCGCTCGGTAATGTGGTCAGGTTGCTCTATCCCTGTTTTCTTGGCAATGGTAAGCTTCATCCTTTTCGAGTTGATCTCGCTGGTAAGCATATTCTCGTCAACCTGCATCATCTCGCTGCACCTTTTGGTGTACAATGCCCGTGCAATTGGATCGGGAACAATTGCAATTGTTCGTGCAATTTCCTTGATGTGCCCGGCCATTTTTATGGGATCCCTACCCGACTCGGATAGCATCAGATTTGTTTTAAAAGAAATAAAGTCGGTGGTGTTTTTCTCAACGAACTCCCTTACTTCTGCGGGTCTGTACTTTCGGGCGTAAGAGTCTGGGTCTTCGCCATCGGGAAAAAGTACCAACCTCACGTCCAAGCCTTCCTCGAGTACAAGTTCTATACCACGGTAGGCGGCCTTTATGCCAGCTGGGTCGCCATCGAAAAGAAGCGTTATGTTGTTTGAGAACCTTTTTAATAGCCTCACTTGCTCGGTTGTGAGAGCCGTGCCAGAGCTGGCAATTACATTTTCGATACCTGCTTGGTGCAAAGCCATCACGTCAGTATAACCCTCAACCAAGTAGCAGTTGTCTTGGCGCATTATGGTATTGCGGGCAAAGTACAGGCCGTAAAGAACCTTACCCTTGTGATAAATGTCACTCTCGGCGGAGTTTATGTACTTGGGCTTGTTGGGGTGATTGCCCAGTATGCGTGCGCCAAAGCCCAACACCCTACCAGAAAGGTTATGTATCGGAAAGATTATTCTTCCCCTAAATGTGTCGAACAATTGCCCGTCCCTTTCCTTCGAAAGGCTTGTTTTTAAGAGATATTCTACTTTATAGCCGTTTTTTTTTGCATGCAGCGAAAAGGAATCCCAGGTATCGGGGCAGTATCCCACTCCAAATTTTTTTATGGTTTCCATTTCGAAGTTCCTTTCCTTGAGGTAAGATATGCCTATTGCCCTGCCCTCGTCTGTGCCGTGAAGTGTTTCTTCGAAATACTTTTGCGCAAAGGATGAAAGGTTGAAGAGGCTCTCGCGTTCGTCTTGAGCTTGCTGTTCCTCCAAGGTAGTGGGTCGTTCTTCAACTTCTATACCATACTTTTTGGCCAGGTGCTTAAGAGCGTCAGGATAACTGAAGTGCTCGTGTTTCATCAAAAAGGTGGCTGAGTTGCCTACCTCGCCACACCCAAAGCACTTGAATATACCCTTGGCTGGCGAAACCGTGAAAGATGGTGTCTTTTCGTTGTGAAAAGGGCACGATCCCAACATATTTACACCGCGTTTCTTAAGGTTAACATAGTCGCCTACTACTTCCTCTATACGGGCAGCATCAAGAATCTTGGTTATGGTTTCTGGAGGTATCATGAACAACTTTTCGTTGCGAAGTTAATGCTTTTTTAAAGAGCAAAACCATAATTTACTTAAACAAGAAATGGCGGGCAAACTTTGGGGTTATTTATCCAAAAATCAATAGTACATTTGTTCGGCCTGTTGATAATTTTTTGGATTAGAAAAAGATGAAAATTCTCATGAAAAAGCAAAAAGAAGAAATAAAGTCCTTTTTAAAGGACCAAATAATAGCTCATTTCGTGGCAAACCACAACCTGCTGTACAACTACAAGCAAGTTGCAAGGGCAATCGGGGCCGACGATGCCGAAACCAAGAAGTTCATGCAAGGAATGTTGCATTCACTTACCAAGGAAAAGATTTTGGTGGAAGCCTATAAGGGGAAATTTAAACTTTGCCCGACTTTCAAGGAAAAACAGAAAAAACAAAGCCCGTTTGTTACCGGACGCGTTGACATGAAGCAAACCCGCAAGGCTTACATAATAAGCGATGACCTGCTCGAAGACGTAAAAATTTCGCCCGAACATACCGGGCAAGCCATTCACGAAGATTTGGTTAAGGTAAGGCTGTTTCCGAAGCGCAAGGATAGAAAAATGGAAGGCGAAATTGTGGAAATAATCGAAAGAAAGAACAAAACTTGGGTCGGTGTCATACAAGTCTATAAAACCCATGGATTCGTTGTGGCAGATAGTACCAGTATGCCTTTTGACATTTTTGTACCTGCCGAAAACCTTAACAACGCCAAAGACGGCCAAAAAGTAATAGCCGAAATTACCGATTGGCTCAAACGGGAGAAAAATCCTCGCGGAAAAATTATAGAAGTTCTGGGAAATCCAGGCGAAAACGAGGTTGAAATGCACGCGATTCTAATTCAATATAACCTGCCATACAAGTTCGACCCAATAGTTGAAAAGGAGGCAGAAAAGATTAAAACAATCATTTCGGAGCAAGAAATAGCCAGCCGTGAAGATTTCAGGCAAACTCTAACTTTTACAATTGACCCGCATGATGCCAAAGACCTTGACGATGCACTATCATTCATGAAACTTGAAGAAGACATCTACGAAGTAGGCGTGCACATTGCTGACGTTACTCACTACGTTAATCCAAATTCAATAATAGAAGAGGAGGCTGTAAAAAGAGCCACCAGTATTTATTTGGTTGACAGGGTTATACCAATGCTCCCGGAGATTTTATCCAACAACGTATGCTCGCTCAATCCAAATACTGACAAGTTGTGTTATTCGGTAATATTCAACTTGACCGAAAATGGGAAAATTCTTAAGTCGCGATTGGCAAAAACTATTATTAATTCCGATCACCGTTTCAGCTACGAGGAGGCTCAAAAAATTATTGAAGAAGGCCACGGTATTCATTCCGAAGCCATATTAACCCTTAATAAAATGGCCAGGGCAATTCGAAATAAGAGAATGGACAACGGTGCCATAGCATTTGATAAAATTGAAGTCAAGTTTCATGTTGACGAAAACGGAAAGCCAACAGGAGTTTACCTTAAGGAACAAAAGGAGGCAAACAACCTTATTGAAGAATTCATGCTTTTGGCCAACAAATTGGTTGCCGAAAAAATTGGGAAAAATGCCAAGGAAAAGGTTCCTAAAACCTTTGTTTATCGCACACACGACATTCCAAATCCCGAAAAACTTTCACAGCTTTCCGAGTTCGTTTCTAAAATTGGTTACAAACTCAAAACCGACTCCAGAAAAAACATTTCAATGTCGCTCAACAAGCTCTTGATAGACACCAAGGGAAAAGGCGAGGAAAACCTGATAGAAACCCTCACCCTGCGGTCAATGGCAAAGGCAGAGTACTCTACCAAAAACATAGGGCACTACGGACTTGCATTTGATTATTACAGCCATTTTACTTCGCCCATAAGACGTTACCCGGATATGATGGCACACAGACTCCTCTTTGATTACAGCAAGGGAAAACCTTCGGCCAACCCGCAGAAATACGAAGATCTTTGCATCCATTCGTCAGACATGGAACGCAAGGCACAACAGGCAGAAAGAGATTCAATAAAGCTAAAACAGGTTGAATTTATGGCCAACAAGATAGGCGAAGAATTCGACGGCCTTATTTCTGGGGTTAGCAAGTGGGGAATATTTGTAGAAATAAAGGAAAACAAAATTGAAGGCCTCATTAAAATGTCAGACCTAAACGACGATTACTACTACCTTGACGAGGAGCACTTCCAAATAATAGGACATAACAAAAGGATTATTTTCAAGCTTGGCGATTCAATAAAAATTAAAATAAAAAGTACGGATATTACCAAAAAACAGTTGAATTTCGAATTGGCAGGGTAATTTTAGAATTATTTGCCATGATAAGCTAATCACAAGCTCAATACTTTTTAACATCAGTATTACTAATAAAAAAATTATAAAGTTTAAAACTAAAAAACACTGGTATTAGCATTGTTAATTGGGTTAATAAAAAAGCCAACAAGCAATGATGGCAGTATGTTTATAAACAAGTTATTAACATTTATTGTTGTTTTAAAATACACTAAATCAGTTATTGGCACACTAATTAACAATTTTAAGTAAGGCACTTTTGTTTAAAAATGGCAAACCTGTTTTCGGGTAAAAATTGCATAAATTTTGTCAAGAAGTTGTTTATAAGTTAGTGATAAAAATTAAGTTTAAACTTTTGGTTTTTAGTAACATTTGTTATGTGGAAGGTTTTTAAAAAAAATTATCATTTTTTTATCAGTATTTATCATGAAGATATTAAGAAGTTATTAACAATAATTTAACGAATCTTTCGATGCCCTAAGGTGGAGTTACGAGTTCTGTCACCCCAATTTAAGAGCCTAAAAGCGACCTTTAAGTTACTTAAAGCCACGCCAGTATTTTTAAACAAAATTTAATTTATTGAAACCTTTAGAAAAAGCAAATGGCGGGTGGATTTAATCCACCCGCCATTTGGGAATAACAGTTGTTTCTTTATAACAAGAAGCTGAGCAAGATACCTGCAGCAATTGCACTGCCAATTACTCCCGAAACGTTTGCTGCCATTGCATGCATAAGAAGGTGATTAGTTTTGTCGTACTCAAGTCCAACGTGCTGCGATACTCTTGCACTATCGGGCACGGCCGAAACCCCGGCATTGCCAATCAGGGGGTTGATCCTGTCATCATTCTTCGAAAACATGTTCATTACTTTTGCAAAAAATACCCCTGCAAAGGTTGCAAATATAAATGCTAGTGCTCCCAGGCCAAAAATCATCATTGACTGTTTGGTCAAAAATACTGTTGCCTGTGTTGATGCACCAACCGTAAGCCCTAAAAATATTGTAACAATGTCAATTAGCGAACCCCTTGCTGTTTTTGCAAGTCTTTCGGTAACGCCACTTTCTTTTAGCAGGTTTCCAAAAAACAACATGCCAAGCAGCGGAAGAGCAGATGGCATCAAAAATGTGGTAAGAAGCAAGCCTGCGATTGGAAAAATGATTTTTTCTTGTTTTGGCACAGCCCTTGGTGGCTTCATGCGTATCAACCTTTCATTGGGTGTGGTAAGCAAACGCATGATTGGTGGTTGAATTACAGGTACCAATGCCATATACGAGTACGCTGCAATTGCAATTGGCCCGATAAATTCAGGTGCCAACTTTGATGAAAGGAATATAGCCGTGGGGCCGTCGGCACCACCAATAATTGCAATTGCACCCGCTTCTTTTGGCGAGAAACCTATTGCAAGTGCCAGTGCGTAAGCAGCAAAAATACCGAATTGTGCCGCCGCACCGAGCAAAACCAATTTTGGCTTGGACAACAATGACGAAAAGTCGGTCATTGCGCCTATTCCAAGAAATATTATCGGCGGATAAATGCCCCTTAATACCCCATAATACAAATAGTTAAGAACACTTCCTTCTTCGTAAATACCAACCTGCAAACCAGTATTTTCGGCAAATGGAACATTGCCAATTATTATGCCAAACCCAATTGGGATAAGCAATAATGGCTCGTAATGTTTTATTATGGCAAGGCTTATGAAAAATATGCCCACGGCAATCATTAACATATGGCCAAAGGTTATGTTTCCAAAGGCAGTATTGCTCAAAAATTCGCCAATCAGGTTTATTATAAGTTCAAAAGTTGTTTTGTCCATAGCTTTAACCAATTACTATCAAAACATCGCCTTCCATTACCGATTGACCCAGTGATACCTCGACCGAAAGAACCTTTCCATCAAAATCACTATCAATGTTATTTTCCATTTTCATTGCCTCAAGTACCACTACCTTTTGGCCAACCTTGACCATGTCTCCCACCTTTACCAAAATAGAAAGTATGGTTCCGGGCAATGGTGACTTTATGGTTCCACCACCTTGCAATATTTTAATTTCGGATTCGGGCCGGGCAATTGGCGCCGACCTTACCAGGGTTGGCGTTTTTACAGCCTGAATAGTCTTGTCAACCTCTACCTTGTATAACGAACCATTTACGTCAATGTCAATGATATTGTCTTCAACTTTCTTTATGTTAACATCATACACATTTCCGTGAATTGTGAACTTGTACTTTTTCATTTATTATTGGGTTTTGTTTTTCAAAAAAAAAGTAATAATAACGACTACTTTGGCAAAGGGTTTCTTAATCCATATATTTTAGAGCTCCAGGGAGAATAAGTTCTGGATACCTTTTTAATGGTAAGAACGGTGTCTTCAAAGTCGTGAAGTTCTGATCTGTACAAATAAATTGCCGTGGCAATTGCAGCATTGACCTCGGCCGATAACTCCTCTGTTTCAATAACCGGAACGGGGTTTTCCCTTGCGAATTTTTTCCCGTGCTTTAGCAGCATTTTAATGTGCTGCCTGAATGAAAGTGTAAACAATTTTGGCGTTTTAGAGAAAATTGCATAAAGCATTATCAAAACCGAAAACACGATGGTCATTCCAATCACTGCCATTATTATACCGTAAGGATCTTTTTGCGTAAAAAGGTATGTGGAGCTTTGGCCGGTATTGGCAACTTGGAGTGTCAAAACAAAAAAGTTCATTTCTTTGGTATTATTAAAGAGGAAGGTTCGAGTGTTTCTTCGGCGGATTGTGTTCTTTCTTTGTAGAAAGCGACTGCAGTGCCTTTATAATCCTGAATCGGGTGTTACGTGGTTCAATTACATCGTCAATGTATCCGTAACGAGCAGCAAGATATGGGTTTGCAATCTTATCAAGATACTCCATTTCTTGTTTTATGATATAATTGAGCCTTTCGCCGGGGTTTTCTATTTCCTTTATTTCTTTGCTTTTGAGTATTTCAATTGCACCCTTTGGGCCCATTACAGCTATTTCGGCCATCGGCCAGGCATAGTTAATGTCACCGCGCAGGTGCTTCGAGCTCATTACGCAATATGCCCCGCCGTAGGCCTTGCGAAGTATTATCGTGATTTTTGGTACCGTTGCCTCGCCGTAGGCAAATAGCAACTTGGCACCATGTGTTATTATTCCCCCGTGTTCTTGGGTGGTTCCTGGCAAGAAACCGGGAACGTCAACCAGGGTTACCAGCGGAATGTTAAATGCATCGCAAAACCTCACGAATCTCGCCGCCTTGCGCGATGCGTTGATGTCGAGCACTCCTGCGAGAAAATTTGGCTGGTTTGCCACTATACCCACGGAAATTCCATTGAACCTGGCGTAGCCCGTTACTATATTGGGTGCGTAGTTTCTTTGCACTTCAAGAAACTCCCCGTTGTCAACGATCGCTGCAATTACATCCAAAACGTTGTATGGCTTGTTTGGGTTTTCCGGAATAATCGTGTTCAGGTTATCTTCAAGCCTGTCAATGGGGTCGTTGCAGGGTTCAACAGGTGGGTCTTCAAGGTTGTTTTGTGGTATGTAACTCAATAATTTCCTTATCAGGAGAATTCCTTCCTTTTCGTCATCAACCACAAAGTGTGTAACGCCCGACTTGGTTCCGTGTGCAATGGCACCGCCAAGGTCTTGTTCGCTCACCACCTCACCGGTAACGGTTTTAACCACCTTGGGCCCGGTAACGAACATGTAACTGCTACCTTTGGTCATTAGTGTAAAATCGGTGAGGGCTGGCGAGTAAACCGCCCCCCCGGCGCAAGGCCCGAAAATTCCGCTTATTTGTGGAATTACTCCCGAAGCCATAATGTTGCGTTGAAAAATCTCGGCATATCCCGCAAGACTGTTTACACCCTCTTGAATGCGGGCGCCACCGCTATCGTTTAGGCCAATTATGGGCGCCCCCATTTTTAGGGCCTTATCCATAATCTTGCATATTTTTTTGGCGTAAGCCAACGACAGCGAACCTCCGAAAACGGTGAAATCTTGTGCATAAAGGTAAACCAGCCGCCCGTCAATGGTGCCGAAACCGGTAACCACCCCATCAGAGTAGTAGTGCTTTTTGTCAAGGCCAAAATCGGTGCATTGGTGGGTCACGAACATATCAAATTCTTCGAAACTGCCATCGTCGAGCAACATTTCAATACGCTCGCGGGCTGTTAGCTTGCCCTTTTCGTGCTGTGCGGCAATGCGTTCCGCGCCACCACCCAACTTGGCTTGTTCTCGTCGGTCAAGTAGTTCCTTTATTTTGTTTTCGAAAGACATATTTTTGGGAAAAGTTAGGAGGGTTAATATGTTTATGGGTTTAATTTTTTGTGGCTTTGTTTTCGCAAAATTCCATTAACACCCCGTGGGTTGACTTTGGGTGCAAGAATGCAATGTCAAGGCCTTCGGCTCCCTTGCGCGGTGCCTTGTCAATCAGGGTTACACCCTTTTCGGCAACTTCTTCGAGCACCCCTTCAATTTCTCGGGTTGCAAATGCAAGGTGGTGAACGCCCTCGCCGCGTTTTTCGATAAACTTGCCTATTGGGCCTTCGGGATCGGTTGACTCAAGAAGCTCGATCTTGGTTTGGCCAACCATGAAAAATGCAGTTTTTACCCGTTGGTCTTTAACTTCTTCAATGGCATAGCATTTCAAGCCCAAAATGTTTTCGTAAAAGGGAATCGACTCCTCAAGACTTTTTACCGCTATGCCAACGTGCTCGATGTGACTAATTTTCATACCTGTCGATTTTTGATTTTATTTACTGGAGAGGTTTTTGAACAAAATGTGCCGCAAAGTTAGGCTTTATTAAGCATTGGAAAAAATTTTTTTAAATTTTTCAAACCATTGAAAAACTGATGTTTAAAAAATTATATTGCTAAAATTTCCCTGAAAAAACACAATGGTTGTTTATTTATTAACAACCCAACTTATTTCTGCCTCCCAGTTTTGTCGGATTTGAATTATTTCGCCGAAAATGTAAACGGGTTCGGGTTGAATTCTTGCATGGTAATTTCCCGTGTCCCAGGTTTGGTTGCCGTTGAGGTCGTTGATTAACCGCAAGCCGTAGGCTCCGGCCACAAGGTGTGAAAAGGTGACCGAACCTGCTTTTCCAATTGTTTGTTCTGCCAAAACACGGTTTTCTCTATTAAGCAATTGCAAGACGTACAAGCCCGCGGGGTCGGGTACTTGCAGGTTTACGGTTAGCGAACTGTAATCACTTGGTTTGGTGGTCGAAAAATTGATAACGATAGAATCATTGGTATTTCCGAAAACATCGGTGATTGCTCCCGAAAAAATCACAAGTTGATATTTTTTTCCGGCTTCCAAGGGCGTTTTTGACAACAGGTGACGTGGCGTTAACGAGTCAATTTCAAATTTAGAATCAATGTAAAGAGAGTCTTCAACCTCCCACATTTTGAAAAGGCTACTATCAAAGGCATCAATAAGGCTGCCCGTTGATATTTTAAGGTTTTCGTTGTAATGAAGGGATTGAGCCCTGCCAAGGTTAAACTGAACCTGTAGTTTTGTTTCGGCAGCCTGTGTGGTTTCTCTGGTTCTAACTACCCTTGGTCTGGTTGCAGCCCTCATGGAGTCGATAACAACACCATTGTCGGCAATTTCAACGTAAATAGAATCTTTTATAGGCGGTATTAGGTACAGGGTAAGGGTATCTTTATTTCTTGAAGATTCGGCGTAGTTCCATTTTTCGGGCAAGCTACCCGAAAGGTCTTTTATTGATATGTTTCGAAAAGGCTGCCTGAAAAAAAACCTTACCGCTCCGTGCGCCATTGGTGTTGCGGTGACTCTCTGAAGGGTGTCGGCGTGTGTAAATAAAACCAGATTGTACTTAGGGGGCGGCTTGGTTGCGGGCTCTGGTATTTCTATAAGGGGTTTAATATCTTGATTTGACTCGTTGGCTTCCGGTTCGGTTTCGGTCTTCTCTCCTACCCCACCATCGGCCCCTTGGGCGACTCTTGTGGTGGTTGTTTGGAGCTTGCTAAAATCAAAGGTTGGCACAACTAATGAATCCAAAAAACCAACCGCCTCATCGGGCAAGTCGAATTTAAAATTTGCATTTTTATCTCTCAGGGCAAATATTTTGAATTTGCCCTGGCGGATGTTGTTTATAGTGTAGCTTCCACTTTTGTCGGTTAGCGCAACATACGACGGAAACTCGAGAAGCGGAACCGAATCTGCATGGTTGTCGTAAAGCATTACAAAAACGCCATCGGCGGCTTTAAGGGTAAATGCCTCAATAACATTTCCCGAAAGTGACAGCGAGTCAACATAGGGCCCGGTGGCCACCACGTAAGTAAAACCAGGTATGGCGTTTCCTTCGGTAAAATCAACTATAGCATCGCCAAAGAAAAAACGGTAGGTGGTGTTATCTCGCAGTTTTTCGCGCAAGTTTATTACCAGCCACCTCCCCCTAACCCTTATGTCGGGGCTTTGCTCCAGGGGTGGCGAAATGAAGAGTTTTTGGCTTAAACCCCTTAGTTGTATGTATTCGTCGAAAATTATCCGTATCTGATCGCCCGAAAAATTTACCGAATAGCTTGGAGGCTCCGAATACAACACCACGGGCGGGGTGACATCTTTGGGTCCACCGGTGGGAGCTCCTATATTGGCACATGAACCCGCCGCCAACAAAACGGCAAGGTAGGCGATAATCTTTTGGCGAAAATAGTTTTCTCTAAAGCGTACCATCTATCAGAAGTGCGTCAATTTGCAAAAGTAATTGTTTTGCCCATTTTTCAAACACAACGGTAATAATTTTGGGTTTTGCGGTTTTTAAAGGAGGGAATTTAGAAGTTAAAAAAAACACTTATTGTAAAACCGATAATAATTATTTGAAAGGAATCAATACACGTTCAAAACTGAATTTTCATTCTTGGTGGCGAACCACCAAATCCCTGATGTTACCGAAATTAAATCAAGGCCAATTAAACCACCAGTTTACTTTTGAAAGAAGTATAGCTCCATCAACGACTTGACCGACCTGTCGGCAAAAAAATCGGAGGGCACGAATATGCGATAATACCCTCCATTTTCGTCGGGCGAAACGGCAAGCATCGGAAAGACCTGGTCGGCCCTGTTGAAAAGTTCGCTGAAACTGAAAATTGCCCTATAGCCATCAACCGCCGCGGCACAAACCAATCCGTTCCTGATCCAATCGCCATCGGTGGTTTCCATAAAACCATCGAGCAATTCATTTAAAAACACACCCCTGAAGCCATCGTTGGGGTGGTGCCCCATTCCCATCCCAAAAAAAACGGTTGAGTAAAAACCAAGTTTGGAATTTTTTTCTAGAAGCCCAATGGTGTGCGAAAATTCATCACCAATATTAATCACAACTTCCGGAGAGTACATCGGATCCATGTTGCGAGTAACGGGATAATCCTTTTGGTCAAATGAGTAAACGGTAATCTTGCTGGGGTTGTCTAAATTGCGGAAAGAAAAGAGGTCGTTGGCTGCAACCAACTTGAAGGTTTCGCCGGTTTGGTACTCTACCTCTTTTTTTCTTGGCAGTATTGGCGCAACCTCAACGGCTACTATAATTTGATGGGGTTTTATTGTGTGGAAAATCTCAGACCAACTAAAAACTACCGATTCGCCCTTGTCGTTCTCAACCTTTACGTAAGCATCAATAATTGGGTAAAACTGCTCGGAGTTTTTTTTCTTGAGGTTGAAGGAATGAAGAATGTCGAACAAGGAGTATCCCCTGTACCTGAAAGCCCCAATAAAATCAACATTTCCTTTTGAGTCAATCTTGGCCTCCTTCACGAAAACCTCTCTTGAAAAGTACTTGAATTTTTTTACCTTACCCGGATTTTCTACCTCACCGGCAATCTCAATGGATCCCTCCTTCAATTTTTTTGAATCATTTTGATGATAAAGGCTATTCCCGTTCATGGGAAAAGATTTGGAAGCACCACTTACCGCATCTACAAAAGATTTTGGCAATACAAATGTTAACAACAATATCGTGGCTAGAAAAATTGCAGCGAACAGCAACACTTGCTTTTTCATAAATCAAAAATTAATCGTTATGTGAATTTTACAATTCGCAAAATTATTGAAATATTTCCTATAAAACAATTTTGGAGTTTGGGAAATTAGGAATACTTTTGCCGAAAATTGTTTTTCATGGGGATTGGCAAAACTTCATTCAAAATCAATTACAAGTTTTGGATAGAAACCCAAGATTCAAAGGGAATACTGGGCGAGGGAAAGTGGAGATTGCTCAGGGCCATAAGGGAAACAGGATCCCTCGCGGCAGCCAACGAGCAACTTTGCCTTTCTTATCGGCAAACTTGGGAGAACCTTAAGAAAATTGAAAGAATACTTGGGTTTAAAATAATTGAAAAACATAGAGGAGGCGCACACGGCGGCAACACCGTTTTGACATCCAAGGGCGAACTACTGGTTGATTTCTTTGACAGGCTTTATGACAAGGTGAACCGCTCGATATATGAAACCATTTCCGAAATGACCGACGATTTGGAGAAAATTGTTAAATGATATTTTTTTGCAGTTCGTTATGTTAATTTTGCATATCGAAAAAAATTACATCAACTTTGCTCGATCAAAAATCGAAATAAACATCATTTTTATCAATACGTATTAACCAAAAACCTTAATTTTCATGAAAAAAGTAGTTTTGTTTTGGGCCTTTTTTAGCTTTATCCACGCTTTTGGGCAGGTACGGTTCAGGGGAGTTGTGATCGAAAAATCAAGCAATGTGCCCATAGACCTTGCAGAAGTTCATGTTGTTGAGCTCAAAACGAAAGTAGTTACCAACGAACAAGGGGAATTCGGCTTCAGCTTGAGCGAAGCCAAAAACCTAACTTTGATCATTTTTAGTCCAGGATATGTTCAAGGCGTGTTTAACGTGGATGCAAATGATTTGGGAAGGACCTTTTTGGCACAACTACAATGGGAAACCAAATTGCTCTCGCCGGTTGTTATAACCGGCACGCGCGACAAGAAGAATTTGTTCGAAGTACCGCAGCGTATAGATGTAGTAAGGAGCGAGGTGGTTGAAGCAATGGCGGGGCTATCAGTAGATAATTATCTAATGGCAATACCGGGGGTGGTTACCACAAGGAGTGCTTCCATCTTTGGCTCAGGCTTTGTTTCGTTGCGTGCAACCGGGAGCGAGGCAGGCCGGACCCTTGTAATGGTTGACGGAATTCCGGTAAACAAGTACGACGGAGGAACCGTAAACTGGAATGCCATTGACCAACAGCAGGTTAAGCAAATAGAGGTGATGAAGGGGCCCGGATCTACCCTGCACGGCGGTAACGCCATGGGAGGTGCGATAAACATTATTTCAAGATTGCCGAGCAACGGTATTGAAGGAAATGTATCGCACTCCTTGGGCACATTTTCGACAAATGACACAAGAGCAAGGCTTGGCGGCAAAGCCAACAAGTTTTACTGGGGAGCGAATGGCTTTAACCGGGCTAGTGATGGTTACGTTACCTCCTTTGCCGATGATATTAATAAATACACGGTGCCCGCTTTTTTGGAGGAGAGGGGCTTTGGTGCAAGGGCAGGTTACTACCTGAGGCCAAACCAAAGGGTAGAATTTAGCGGTGGGCTTTATGCCGGCAAAAGGGGAACGGGCTCTAATTTCAAAGGTTTTGGTTTGATTAATGATGACTTGGCTTCCGAAAAAGGAGCTTTCAACAAATACACCGTTTACAATGGCCGAATTACATACGATGCCACCTTCATCAATAGGTCTCAGTTGAAAATGGCCATGTACTCTCAACGCGAAAACTACGAGAGCATCCGCGAAAACTTTAGGCAAAACCGAATAACCAGATTCGATGTTATTTCGAAAAGGTCTGATATGGGCTTTTTGTCGAGCTATAGTTTTGATATAGGAAGCGTTAACAGGGCAATAATAGGGTTGGATGTTAGGGCAGGTTCGGTTGACGGCGAAGACAAGTACATAACTTCAACAGACATGGTTATAAACCGAGGCAAGGCTAGTTCATTGGGTATTTTCTTACAAGATGAAATAAAGTTTAAAGGCAGCCCATTTATCTTTTTGGTAGGGGCACGATTCGATGTCGCAAAGTTCCACTCAGCCGAATTTTTGGTTGAAACTCCCACAAGCGAAACCGTATTCTTGCAAAATTTTGCCGGCAAAATAGACGATGCAACATTTTCGGCATTTAGCCCAAGAATCTCTGTTCAGTACAACAAGTTAGGAGCATTTAGGGCTTATGCCGGTTATGGCAAGGGTTTTCGCCCGGCAGTTCTTGACGACATTTGCCGCACCGGAAGAATCTCGGGCGGGATGAAAATTGCAAACCCCAACCTAAAGCCCGAGTACCTTGACAATCTCGAAGTTGGCGTTGACCTTTTCTTGTCCAAAAATCTACATATTGCACCATCAATATTCTACTCGATCGGAAAAGATTACCATGCTTACATTTTTACAGGCAATTCAGTTGTAATTAACAACCGCTTGCGCCCAATTTTAATCAAAAGGAACATTGGTAAGGTTGAAATTTATGGAGCCGAGCTTGGATTAAATTGGCATGTGGCAACAAATGCCGAGATAAAACTTTCATGGGGGCATTTCTATTCAGATATTTTGGAGTTCGAGAGGTTAGACCCAAATAACGAAACAAGCTTGGTGGGCAATGAACTAACCAACCAACCGAGAAATGTTTTCAACGCACTTTTTTCTTGGAGAAACAAAATTGCCAATTCGAGCATCAATTTTCATTTCAAGGACTCGCAATGGCTTGATGATGAAAACACCCAAAAAATCGAAGGATTTTATTTTGTTGACCTGCATTTGTGGAGGCCTATATACAGGGGCCTTAAGATTGCTTTTATGGTAAACAACCTGCTAGACAACAAGTACATTGATTCGAGAAACATGATTTCTCCCGGCAGGATGATTTCGCTAAAACTTGGCTACTCTTTTTAGGAATTCTTGGGTTATTTGTGTTGTTTCTGGCACCTTTTTTGCTGCATTTATTTGCGCGAAAAGGGGCAAACGGCTCAACTTTGCTTAAAACCTTTTAAATACTAAAAAGATGAAACCAACCAAAATTCTCCGATTGATTACCGTGTTGATTTTCATATTTGGGTTTGGGGTCATTTCCAAGGGCGCCGGCAATTACGACCTTATTTCCGACAAGGTCTCCAAAGCCTTGAAATTTGAACCATCGATGGCATCGGTAACCGACACCTTAAAACTTGAGGCCAACCATGATGAAGAATACCAAATCATTATTCTTGATCCGGGTTTCGATTCTTGGTTTTTGAAAAACAGGAAGGCACCAAGTTTTTATGACAAAACCTACCTCGAAAATTGGAACACGAGGCTCGTGCAGCAATGGAACTCGCTAATTGGCGCACGGCTTCCCAGAGGTTGTGCTCCCACGATGTACATTGATTATCGCAACGATGTTGATTACGGCCTTGAGGTAAACCACAAACTATTTTACTATTTCTGGTACGTCCACCAGCAGTGTAACCTGTTTCATTCACGGCCGGGAATGTGGTTTTAGGTTTTGGGTATTGAGGGTTGGTTTACAGAAGGAAGGGTTGAGAGCCATGAGCTATCGGACTCATGGTTGTGATAGATTCGACATATTGTCTTGCCGGCTCAAATTGCAAAATTACCTCCGCGCTCCGCAATATTTCATAGTTTTATTTAACACCAAGGCACGCAGAACATGGAGTTTGCAAACAGGAATTTTTAATTATTCTTTTTTTTTTTTTGCTCTTCGGCCTTAGCTCATTTCTGTTTCCCGTTAAATGTTCGCGGTAATCTGTTAACCATTCACAGATCTCTCGCCTATTACTTCCGTCTCCAAACTAGGGTGGTTAAACTCAAACCCCTCCCCTATTACTTTTTGTGCAGAAACTTTGCTGCCTGCGAGCAAGAGTTGGGCCATTTCGCCAAAGGCTAATTTCAACACAAAAGAAGGCACATTTGGAAGCCAAAGTTTCTTGCCATAATGATATGCCAAGATTTGTGTTACATCGCGGTTGGTAAGGTTTTGTGGTGCAACGGCGTTGTATGCACCCCGAAAGCTCTCCTTTTCTATTGCTGCTATAAAAAGCGAAGCAAGATCGTTGAGGTGAATCCAAGGGAAAAATTGTTTCCCGGAGCCCAGGGGGGCTCCAAGGTTGTACTTTATGGGCAACACCATTTTTTCGAAAGCCAAGGTTCCCGGCGAAAAAACTACCCCTATTCGCAAGAAAACCCGCCTAATTGGTAGTTCTGGAAACTTGCTGCCTTCTTTTTCCCACTCTTGACAAACATTTGCCAGGAAATCACCGCCCGGCCCATCTTCTTCAGAGAAGATTTTTTCTGAAGCTTGGTTGCCATAATACCCTACCGCAGAGGCTTGAACGTATGTAATCGGTTTTTTTATTGCACGCGAAATTGACTCCAAAAGCAGTTTGGTAGTTTCCACCCTGCTGTTAAGGATTTCCTTTTTGAATGTTTTTGTCCACCTGCTACCCGATAATGATGCTCCAGCCAGATTGACTACAAAATCAGCCTTTTCGAGGGGCGATGTATCAATTTGGCCCGTTTTGTAGTCGAGTTTGAATTGTTTCAACATGGCGTTGGACTTGGGGTTTCGCGAATACCATTCAACGTCATACCCTTTATCAATCAGTTGTTCGGTAAGTCTTTTTCCTACCAAGCCACTTCCGCCGGCTATTATTACGTTTTTGTTCATGGTTGTTTTATTTGCTCCCCCAGACTGCCTAATCGATATTAATTGCAGTCAGAAGGCGTTAAATTTTTTTCACAAAGCACGCGAGGTAAAGTAGCGCATGGCAAGCAAAGAATTTTCAAAATCAATTAACAAAGAGCGTATCCCGGGTTTCGGCAATGGTTGTAAAAATACCTGTACCCCCCTTGATGTTGCTGACCAACGAAGATGGTTGCCCAAAGGGTGAGTTGTTTGCATTTTGAGCGGTTCTTACGCTGCGCAAAAAATCGTGGTATTCTTTAGAAATGTGGTAAACTGTCGAAATTGCCGTGTCGCCCCTTTCGAACGCAAACCGAGAACCTATTGTAATTCGACCAATTGACGAGATTTGATCGTTAAACCAACTGTCGGCCACAAATGGTGTTGAGGTGCTGCCATTGTGTACCAAAACTCTGAAGTAATTAATTTGACCGGGAAAATCGACAATAGAAGTTAAAAGTGAACTTTCGGTATTTGAGTTGTTCCAAAGCAGTTGTGGCGAATCGGTTATTGGTGGGTCAAGGCTGGTGGCCGTGGCGGTTGCTTCTCTACCCTTGGGGTCTCTGATAAACATCGTAAAGGTAGTGTTTGCGCCATAAGGAGCAGTTTTGTCGGACGCGTAATTGAAGAACCGCGAATTTTCGCCAAGCCTAAACCTATTTTTCAGCGTATCGGTAATTCCGTTGTAGGTTATCGTAACCAGTGCGTTCGATATTAGCGGAAGGGCGGGTTGCCCGAAGTAACTAACACTCTCGGTCAGGGTCATTCTAAATGGCTTTCCCTCCACAATGTACCATTCTACCGACAATTGTGGTTTGTGTTCGGGTAGCTTTACGATTATCTCGCGCTCGAGGTCGCAACTTACCAAAACAATGGCCGAAATAACTGCAATAATGTATTTTGTTGTTGACATTTTTTCAAAATTTTAATCAAAACGAAAAATTCCAGGTTATTGCAGGAATTACCGGAAACAATGATACTTGCTTGGCAGTAAAGCCCAAGGGTATGTCTTGATCGTTTAATTCCTGGTCGAAATAAATGAAGAACGGATTTCGGCGATTCGTGGCATTGAAAAGGCTGAAGGTGATGTCGTGTTCGCCCCGCTTGGTTCTCCACCTGTAGCCTATGTTTAGGTCGAGCCTCAAGTAATCGGGCATTCTAAAGGTATTTCTTTCGGTAAACAAGGGAACCACGTTAAATTGGCACGCTTCCGTTCCTTGAAAAAAGGTTCGTCCGGTGGGCAAAGAAACAGCGTTTCCTGTACTATAAACCAAAGAGGAGCTAAGCGTCCAGCGGCTCGAGGCCTCCCACATTGCAACCAAAGAAAGGTCATGCCTTCGGTCGAACCTTGAAGGAAATCTGGCACCTTGGTTTATCTGGTCAAATTGTCTCCACGACCACATTAGGGTGTATCCAATCCACCCTCTTGGGTTTCCCGTTCTTTTTTCGAGGTAAACCTCGTTACCGTAACTATTGGCCTTGCCAAAAACAAACTCTTCTGCAAGATTGTCGTTGGCAAAAAGTTGTGCGCCATCCCTGAAATCAACTTGGTTTATGCCCCACTTGTAAAAAACTTCGTTGGTAAACAATAGGTTGTTGTTTATATTCCAATTAATGCCCGCCGCAACCTGGCGCATTTTTTGGGGCTTGACACTTGTTTCTGATGGGTACCAAATGTCAGTTGGCAAAGAGGCCCCACTGTTGCCAACCAAATGAAGGTATTGGGCCATGAAAGAATATCCACCTTTCAACGATAAGTTATCGGTTATCAAGTATCTGGCCGAAACTCTTGGCTCAAGGTGGTTGAAAAAGCTACCATTGTTCATGAAACCCGAAAATCGCAAACCACTGCTTAAATTGAGCTTATCGCCAATTTTCCAATCATCGTTTATGTAAACTGCAAGCAGTGTCGCATCTAAATTTTGGCCGCTTTTGTAGTCGAAAGAATTGTCGGAGGTGTTTATACTGAATCTTCCTATCTCGAATTCATGCCTGGTGGCCATAAATCCAAACCGTATTTGGTGTTTATTGCACGGAAAGAATGAAAAGTCTGACTTTGCCGTTAAGTCGCTAACCCCCGACCCGAGGGCAAAACTGAAATTTTGAAAAGAGTTGCTTAAATCATACTGGTATTGCGAGTAGGTAATACTCGTGTTGAGAAATAACACGGGGCTTATTATTGAGTACCAACGCAAGGATATGGCAGTGTTGCCCCAATCAAAGCCTGCGTTAAAATTATCATTTGAAAACTCGAACTTGTCTTGGCCGAAGTATGCCGTTAAAAACAGTTTGTTTTTGCTGTTAATGTCGAAGTTTACCCCAGCATTGAAGTCGTAAAAATGGTAATCTGGAATTGGATTGAAGTTTTCGTTGTCGCTATTGGCGTTGTTTATCATTCGTGTGAAAATATCGGCGTAGGTTCGCCTGCCGCCTACAACAAAAGATGCCCTGTCTTTTACTATTGGGCCCTCGATGGTTAGCCTCGACGAAATAAGCCCGAGACCCCCTTTAACGTTGTAGCCTCGTCTGTTTCCCTCGTTGGTTCGTACATCTATAACGCTTGATAGCCTCCCGCCGAACTGCGCCGGGAAATCGCCCTTATAAAGTCGGGCTTCCTTAACCGCGTCGGTGTTGAAGGCACTGAAGAATCCAAATAAATGCAATGGGTTGTAAAGCACTGCCTCGTCTATCAAAAATAGATTCTGGTCTGGCTGTCCACCCCTAACGCTAAGGCCAGATTGACCCTCGCCCCCCGATTGAATGCCTGGCTTTAATTGCAGCGATTTCAAAATATCGCTCTCGCCCAGGAGAGTTGGTATTAGCCTTGCCTCACTGGCCGAAAGACGGGCCATCGACATTTGGGTTGACCTAACCTGCTCGCGGAAAGAATCGGCAGTTATGACAAATTCATCTAAAAAAACCCCTGCCGGCAATTCCACTTGCACCTCGGTATTGCTTTCCAAAAACATTTCCTTGGAGATTGTTTGGTAACCAACCATGGAAAAGTTTATCTTAATTGGCCCCGGGGAAAGCCGCAAGGTGAAGAAACCGTACTCGTTGGTGATAGAGCCCACCCTTGAGCCCTCTTCAACAACGCTTACCCCAATTAGGTATTCGCCTGTCGTTCTGTCTTTTACCGTGCCACTAACCCTAAAATTGGCTTCTGAAAACCCGTTTTGCACGAAAAGAAGGAGTATTATTGATACGAAAGATTTCAAGGCAAATTAGTTTAACAAACAGCAATTTTTGGTTAAACAACAAACATAAAAGTGCAGTCTTTTGTTTTTTGGAACGTGTTAAATAGCGTTGATGCATTGAAGTGTTGATGGGAATTTGATCAACGATTGGCAATTTTTGATTCGAGGCAGATTTTGCAAGTTTACACAACCCTCTTCCTCTCTCTCTATCTTATTCAACCGCCCAATCGTTCCCACTCCGCCGCGCTTCTCATTTTTTCGGAAACCACGGAAAAAAAGCATTGGTTTTGCGTATGTATTCCGTGTATTGAGGCTTGGTTTGCTTCATGGTTTTTTCCAGCAATGCTACGCCCGAAACTTTTATCAGCAGTATTGTCATTATTACAGACCCTATTATTTGCCAGTAGTTGCCTGCAGCAATGCTAAATAACCCGTAAGCCCACCAAACGGCTGCATCTCCAAAATAATTGGGGTGGCGAGTGTACCTCCAGAAGCCTTTGTCAAGCACCTTCCCCTTGCTGGCCAAATTTTTCTTGAATTTCACGAGCTGATAGTCGCCTCCAGTTTCGAAGCTGAACCCTACAACCCAGACCAAAAGAGCAACGCAATCCAGCCATGTGAGCTTGCCCGAAGACACTGTTTGGCTCACACCCAAAAGTGGTAGCGAAACCATCATCATCAAAACTCCTTGCAAGAGAAACGTTTGGAAATAACTTACCCACCAGTATCTTTCCGGGCCATAACTGCGCCTGAATTCTTTATACCTGAAGTCCTCGCCCTTGCCAAGGTTGCGCCAGAAAATGTAGGAGGAGAGCCTTGTTCCCCAAAGGAAAACAAGAACCCAAACCAATAATTTTCTTGGATTTAAATCGCCCGAAGCGTAAACGTAAAATGTGTTGACAACAACGAACCCTAGCCCCCAAAAAATGTCAACAATACTGACATTTTTAATTGCAACACTCCACAACCACAGCATGGTCATCAATACCAAGACGCTGGTGCCCGCCTGCAATAACAATACGTACACCGAGGTTATCAGTTTTGAAACATAACGGAAATACCAACAGAGCCTATTCCGGCGTGCATACCTATGGCAGGGCTTATGTCAACAACCGATAATGGCTCTTTTTCGAAGATTTCCTTCATTTTGTTTTCGATCTCTTTTGCAAGATTATGATTGTGGGCGTGCATTATGGTATAGTTCCAAACGTTCTTTTCCTTGCCGATTTTTGCAACGTGCTTGTAAATCTTATTGAGGCTCGACCTTTGGCTGAAGGTCTTTTCAAACATTTGCGACTTGCCGTTTTCATCAATCGAAATCACCGGAATCAATCCAAGCAAACTGGCCACCATACCCTTTGGTTTCGAAACCCTTCCGCTCCTAATAAGGTTTTTAATGTCTCTAACGGCAACAAATATCTTGGTTTGCTTCACATCGCTTTCAATTGAGTTAAGGATAAAGTCAAGGTCATGGCCCTCTTCTATCAACTTGGCAGCCCTGAGCACCAGCAAACCCAATCCTCCGGAGATGTTTTTCGAGTCTATTACCCTAACGGGTTTGTTGAATTCCTTTTCTATGCGCTCTGCAGCCTTCACGCTGCTGTTGTAGGTTCCGCTGAACTGGCTCGAGAGGTTTATTGCAATTATGGCATCGTAATGCCCCGCAAGGTGCGAATAAGTGTTGGTAAAAGATTGTACGTTAACTTGCGAGGTTTGCGGAAAAACGTCGCTGGTTTCGAGCATTTTGTAAAATTGATCCGGCCAAATGGTAACCTTGTCCAAGAAATGATTTTCGCCAAAATTCAGGCTAACCGGAACGCTATGAACCTGGTAGTGGTCTAAAATATCTTGCGACAGGTCGCACGTTGAGTCGGTAACCAAGGCGATGTTCCACTTGCGTTTGGTGGCAGCCTCTTGCTGTTTTACCATATCGTCAACCTTCTGGAAGGAAATGGTTCCCATATCTTTTAATTGGTAGAAAAGATCGGCAGGATTATTTGTGTGTAGGTGAATCCTACAGGTGCTTTCAGAGCCGGCAACCACCACAGAGTCGCCATTCTGGCCCAAGAACTGCCTAAGTTCCTCCTTGCTTTTGTTGAGGTTTTTGATGATGGCCTCGGTGCAAAAACGGTGTACGATGTGTTCGTTGGTAATTTCTTCGGTATGAACCAAAGAAATGGGTTCTTGAGAAGGTGAAACAAGACTCCGGATGTTTCTTTCCTTCATGAATTCAATGACCCCGTTTATGAACAACACAAAACCCTTGGCCCCCGCATCAACAAAACCAGTTTTATTCAAGGCCTTAAGCTTTTCGGTGGTTTCGGAAAGAGACTTTTTTAATACCGACAATGATTCCGACATTACCTTCTCAAAGTCTCGAACCGATTCTTTCTTGTCGTTGATAAATTCCGACCACTCCTTGATAACCGTAATCATGGTGCCCTCAACCGGATTGGAGATGGCCTCGTAAACGTAAGGGATTGTTTTCTTTACGCTTTCGGCAAACTCGGCAAAGGAAATCCTGTGTTTGTTTGCGGTTTCGCGACTCAAACCGTGCAAGAATTGGGCAAAAATTACTCCAGAATTACCTCGGGCACCCATCAATGCTGCCTCAGAAATGTTGCTTAGAGTTTCTTTAAAGGATCGGCTTGGCCTGATGTTGTCCATTACGAACCTCACGGTAGAGGCAAGATTGGTGCCGGTATCTTTGTCGTTTACCGGAAACACGTTAATCCTGTTTAGCTCGGCTTGATTTTCAAGCACCCTGTTCCCGCCCGAAACAAAAGCATAATAAAGAAATTTCCCGTTAATTGATTGATATTGCAACTGGTTCATTTTTAATTATTTTAGCAAAAGTACAATATAATAGCCAGATAAACTTACTATTGCCGTAAGTACTGAGCCCCACAAAACGTCGATAAATACTATTTGTAAGGGCCAACCCTTTAGGGTGGCAAGGTTGGTTAGGTCGTAGGTTGCGTAGGCGAAAAAACCGAATAAAGCGCCGGACAAAGCGGCCGTGGCAAATGACTTGTCGGCCACTGCCGGGTAAATTGCAAATATGGATATTCCGATCACGAACAGGAAGTAGAAAACAAATGCAGCAGGCCAATTAATTTGGTCGGTCAGCAAGCCACCCAGGTACTTCCTGTAAAGGTTCTTGGCCAAAACGCCCAGCCAAAGCAAGTCAATCATCAAAAACACCAACAAGGTTAGAAAATACGCAAGTATGATTGTTGAAGCGCTCATCTACCTCTTTGGTTGTTGATAATGTTCTTTTCGAGAATTGTAAACAAGTATTTAACAGCCGATACCCGAAGTTGTTCAGTAATGGTCAATAAATAATAACAAACATACCATACCGGCTCTTGTTTTCAAATTATAAAAAAGGTCCTTAACGTTAACAAAAAAAAGCTTCCGACCTTAGCAATCGGAAGCCCCTGAACATGCCTGGTGTTTTTAATTTGTTTTTTCGCCTGGTTTTCGCCATCTTACATCGTAATAGCCAGGGCGCTCTTCCACTGCCCTTCTTAACAAGGCCTCAGGATACCCAATTCCAGTGGGCCAAGGTCGCAGCACGTCCTCCTTGCGAATATACCTATCGTTGTATTTGCTGAAAATTCGAAAACCGAGGTTTCTCCACCTTTCAACACCATACTCGGCATTGTTCACGCTAAAGTCGGTTAAGTATTCGAGGGTCATTTTCTTGTCGGTTTCCCAAAGCGACTTTGCCGCCAGGTCAACCGCCTTGGTAAGGGCGTGAGACCGAGATTCAATTGCAAGCTGCTCGGCCTTAATCTCATCAATTACGATTCCGTAAATGCCGTAGGCGTAGTTGGCCAAAAGGTTGAACACCCAAAAAGCTGAATTCCAGTCAAAGTCAACAATATTTCCGGTTTTAAGCGATACGGGTGCTCTTTGCATTCCTACATAAAGCGGAAAATACACGTTGGTGTAGGTATCGTCAACACCATACCAAAAAATGCCTCCAATTGGGTCGGGGTAGTCTCGGCGCGACTGCGAGATGAATGAAAATCCAGTTTGTGGCTGCGAAATGGTTCTTGGCCAGGCATATTTTTGACCGTCCAAGTCAAAATAAATTGGTCTCCAAAAATAGGGGTTTTGAAAAGGACCCGAGGCGTAGCTTTTAACGGTGTGAAATGGCGTGTCGTGGAAGTGGTCGCGTACGTAGGCAATCATGTCTTGCACCGTTACGAGCCTGTCAGGCTTGATGAAAAGGGGATAGGGTTCTGCCCCCTCGACGCAACGCCAATAATCAGCCGAGAAGTTTTTAGAAGGGGCTGCCCTGCGGAAGATGCTCCAAACTCGGCCTTCGCAAAGCAATAGCGACTCGCAGGTAAGGGGTGCGTATGCATCAACAAAACTAAAGTCTTCATTTTTTCCGGTAAACCATCCCATCATGCGGGCAAAGTCAACCACATCATGCGACCACATCCAGTTTTGGGTGTCTTTCCAGTCAATTTTTCTAATCCTTGCTTGGTTGGCGTGGGCGGCAATGTAGCCATCAGGAACTCTTGCTGCAACCCAAACAGCTCCTTTTCCGTGCTCGCCCTTACCAATAAACTCCATGATCCAGGCTTCGTTCTTGTCAGAGATTGAAAACGATTCGCCCGTGCTGTAATATCCGTGCTCTTCTACCAGCCCTGTCATTACCTTGATTGCCTCTCGTGCAGTCTTTGATCTTTGCAGGGCAATGTACATCATTGCTCCGTAATCAATAAACCCGTTTGGTGTATGAAGTTCTTTGCGTCCGGTGAAGGTTGTTTCGCCTATGGCCACCTGATGCTCATTCATATTGCCAATCACCCTGTAGGTTTTCCTTACTTGGGGAATTGTTCCCAGTTTTTTGCCGTAGTGCCAGCAAATAATATCCAAAGTTGCACCTTCTGGGTATTCGCCCCCCGGATAGAAGAAAAGAGGGTCCATGAACCCTCCTGCATCGGCAAGGTAACTTATCATTACACTGCCATCGGCACTGGCACCACGCGATACCAATACATTAGTACACGAAGTTGCCTCGTAAGCAATGCACGCGGCAAAAATTAAAGTCAAAGCACTGATTTTCAACAACATTTTTTTCATTTTCGTTTTCTTTTGTTTTTTGCAAGACTACAAAAATACAACATTTTCGAAAAAAGTAGTAATTTTACCAAGTATGGACAAAAAGAAGCATAATTTTTTGAAGAAACCCCATTTGGATGGGGGTAAGGAATACCTGAAAAAGCATGTAATCGAAAATCTCAAATATCCTACATTGGCTCGCGAAAACAATATTGAGGGCGATGTTGTTGTAAGGTATAGGGTTACCGACAGGGGTGAGGTGCACGATGTGGAGGTTGAACACGGGATAGGATTTGGATGCGACGAAGAAGCAGTTAGGCTCGTCAAGATGCTTAGGTTTCAGGCGGTTAAAAATAGAGGGGTCAGACTTACCTCGGGCGGCAAGATGAAGATTCCTTTTCGCCTGCCTCCAAAATTTGAGCCTCGGAGCATTAATTTGGTTTTTACCCCGCAAGCGGTCCAGCCTGATGCTTCTTCTGCCAAGCCAGCTCCTAAGGCACCGCAAACAAGTTATACTTACACCATTAAACTTAGTTGAAAATGAATAAGCAACCTATTATCAGACTTACCAAGGAATTCAGGTTCGAGGCTGCTCACGCTCTTTGGAACCATGACGGCCTTTGCAAGCATATACATGGCCATAGTTACATACTGTTCGTTACTGTTAAGGGCACCCCGCTAAATATTCCCGATGATCCAAAGAACGGTATGGTTATGGATTTTTCGGTTCTCAAGAATATTGTCAAACCCAATATTGTTGATATATTCGACCATTCGTTGGTTATTAATGCCAATTCGCCCCATGTTGAACTTGCTCAAAACAAAAAGTTTTCGAGGGTTATTGCCGTTGATTACCAGCCCACCTGCGAAAATATGATCCTTGACTTCAAGAACAAGATCGAACCCTTTCTTCCCGAAGGCGTAAAACTGCATTCACTTAGGCTTTATGAAACCGCAACTTCATATGCCGAGTGGATGGCCAACGAAAATCATTGAAATAATTAGGCTGAATCTCAGTTCTACTATAAATGTCTCAGAGTTTTGATATATTGCTCCTAAGGCTTGAAATGTTTATCAGGAGGTATTACCTTAACCTCTTGATAAAAGGTGCCATAATGTTTGGTGCTGGTTTTTTTCTGCTTTTTTTGACTGTTGCCATACTTGAGTACTTTGGCTATTTTGGTTCTACTGTCAGACTTTTGTTTTTCTACGGCTTTCTGGCATTTAATCTTGTGGTTTTCATTGTTTATGTTTTGAGGCCATTGGCAGGCTTTTTTTCATTGGGCAAAAGAATTGGCCCCATGCAGGCAGCCAAGATCTTGGGGAATCACTTTCGAGATGAAATAAGCGATAAAATTACCAATGCACTCGAATTGCAGGAATTTCTGGGGCACCATCACGAAAACTACCAGCTTGTTCTTGCCAGTATTGAGCAAAAATCGCAAAAAACTCTGGTGGTTCCATTTTCCAGGGCAATTGACCTAAAGAATAACCACAGGTTGGTTCCCTATTTCTTGGCTCCATTCCTGGTTGTCGCCATTTCATTCATCGCAAAACCTGGCTTGCTGCTCGAACCAGCAAGCAGAATTGCCAACTACAATGTTTTTTTCGAAAAACCAGCCCCGTTTTCCTTTATTATCCAAAATGCATCGCTTACTGCCTTCAAGAATGAAGATTTTATCCTTGTTTTAAAAACTCAAGGACAGGTTGTTCCAAACGATGCCGGCATTAAGTTGGGAAGCTCTTTGTTTGGTATGAATTCCTTGGGCAAGGGTGAATTTAGTTACAGGTTTAGGAACGTGCAAGAATCCATAAGTTTTTTTGTGGAGTCGGGAGGCTTTACCTTTGGCCCATACATGCTTGAGGTTGTTGAAAAACCAACATTTAGCCATTTTACGGTTACAGTAGCCAACCCTGATTACACGAAACTCGGAACGGAGGTTCTGGGTAATGTTGGCGACCTGGTAGTTGCCCAAGGTGCAACCATTAAATGGCAATTTCACACGCGTGGGGGTGGGAGCGGGCATTTTATCGTAGGCGAAGACCGTATTGATTTTCAGGAAATTAAACCCGGAATTTTTTCCTCTAGTTTCTATGCACGCGAATCGTTTTCGTATTCCGTTAAATTGTCTGATGACAAACACGGGATTAGCGACTCTCTTAGGTATTTCGTTCAGGTTAAAAGCGACGCCTGGCCCCAAATTTTAGCAGAAGAAAGCCACGATTCGCTGCTTGTTTCTCATATTTTTTACAAGGTCAAAATAGAAGATGATTATGGGTTTAGCAAGGTTGAGTTTAGGTACCGAATATTCAACGACCAGCAGGGTGCCGCCGGCGAAAACGTTCCTTACAAATCAGTAGAGATACCCATAAACAACGACAGCCGCACCCAGGTTTTTTTTCATCATTTCGATTTTAATACCATTGATTTAAAGGCGGGTCAAAGTGTTGAAACATACCTCGTTGTGTATGATAACGACCGTGTTAACGGACCAAAATCTTCTTCCAGCCGTAAGTTCTTTCACCACTTGTCCACGAGGGAAGAGCTTATCGCGTTAGGAAAGGAAACTCGCGAAGAAATAAAAAATCAGATTTCTTCCAATATTAAGTCAAATCAATCTGCCCGCGACCATATAGAAAAACTCAGACGTGATTTGTTGCAAAATCCAAAAATAGGGTGGGAGCAGCAAAGAGCCCTTCAGCAAATCCTTAAGAAGCAGGAAGAACTTAAAGAGAGTTTCGAGAAAGTTAGGGGGCTAGAGCAGAAAAATGAGGCCCTACAATCGCAGTTCAACAAAAATAACGAACACCTTGAAAGGCAGAGGGATGAACTTGAGAAAATTCTGGATGAAATCAAGAATAGCGATATGGGCAACTTGATGGAGAAAATTTTTGAAATGCTCCAAAACCTCAACAAAGAAATGGTTTTCGAGATGATTAATAACATGGAATTGCAGCTTGAAAACTTTCAAAATCAGATGGCCAGAGCCTTAGAGTTTTACAAGAGGCTGGAATTGGAGTACTTGCTTCAAGAAAGCAAATCAATACTTGACCAGGCAAGCCAGGATCAACAAACTTTGATAAAAGATAGTCAATCTGGTTCTTCACCATCGGCGGAACTTAAAATTCAGCAAGAAAAGATTAACAAGGATTTCAAGAACGTTTCCGAATTGCTTGACGAGTTCCGCGAAAAAAATCAAGACCTCAGGCGACCTCTTAAGATTGACGACACCCGAAGCCTTGAAAATCAGATCGAAAGAAGTCTTGACCAATCACTTAATGATTTGCAGCAGGGCAACCCGTCCGGATCGGTTCCAAGCCAGAGAAGCGGCCGGCAAGGTATGGAGCAATTATCGCAACGCATAGCGGCAATGCAGCTAAGTATGTTTCAAAACCAACAAAGGGAAGACGCAAAGGCGTTGAGGCAAATTCTTGAAAATCTTTTAAAAATAAGCTTTGCCCAAGAAAACCTGATGGCTAGGCTCATGGGTGTTAATTTTCAAGACCCACGCTACCTGGACATAATTCAAGGGCAAAGAAAGGTTCAGGAAGACATGAAAATGGTAGAAGACTCCTTGGTTTCTCTTGGCAAGCGACAGCCCCAGGTGGATATTATCATTACCAATGAATTGCAGCAGATTAGGCTTTATTTGGCAGGAAGTATGGCCAGCCTTTTGGACCGTCAAATTGGTATTGGTTCGAGCCGTCAGCAGTTTGTAATGACACACGTAAATAATTTGGCCCTGCTTTTAAACGAAGCTCTTCAAAACATGCAAATGCAGATGCAAGGTGGCGGCGAAGGTGACGGCTCCTCTTCAATGGGAGGGCCTGGTGTTAAAATTCAAGATATTGGCCAAATGCAGCAAAGGTTGAACCAAATACTAGAACAACTGCAACAGGGTCACCAACCAACTTCTGGCCAGAGAGGACAGCAAGGATCTGTCAGCGAGCAGCTTGCCAGGGCAGCCGCCCAACAAGAAGCCTTGCGCAATAGGCTAGGGGAGTTGCTTAAAAAACTGCAAGACTCAGGCTACGACATTAAACAACTTCAAGAAGTTTTGGGCGATATGGAACGAACAGAAGCCGATATTGTTAACCGAAGGATTACGGTGCAAACCATTTCTCGTCAAAATCAAATTTTGACCCGGCTACTTGAACACCAAAACGCATTGATGCAGAGAGAGATAGAAGAAAGAAGAGAAGGCACTACAGCAAAAAATAGCATTTTAAGTAACCCTGAATTGTATTTTGAGTATAACAGGATAAGGACAAACCAACAAGAGATTCTTAGGAAGATTCCCCTTAGATTTAAGGGCTTCTACCAAGGAATGACCGAAAAATATTTGATCAATTTACAATAGAGAGTATATGGCTGGCTATGCTTACTTTAGCCCAAGCAACATAACAACTGTTGAAGGGCTAAACTCACTTGAGGTTTGGATTGAAAGAATTTGCAATCAAAAGAACATTTCCAATTCTTACTTCGGGACCATTCTTGTTGCCACCTCTGATTTGTATAACTTGCTTTTGGCTCTCGACCCGCAGTGGTCGCCTGCCGTTTATTGTTCAAGCCAAAGAGGAGCCTTTTTGATAGGCTTTGAAGCCCCTAATAATTTTCTCGATGTCGCGGCACTTGTTCAAAAAGACCTCGGGGACATTGTTAGGCAGCCTGAAATGAACTTTTATGAAGCCTGCATTGTTAATGTAAGAACCTGCGCAGACGCGGTGCAACTTGACGAACAAAGGCATGCAATTGAGTTGATTTTTTATCTAAAAAGCATTAACCCTTATCAAACTCAATTAAGACGGAAACTTGTTGACGGTTATATCGAGGGTGTATGTGCCCCAAAAATTATTAACTAGCAATGGTTTCATCGATTAGAGTTTTTTCTGAAGGCATTGATAAGCAGCAGCTTAGAATTCGAAAAATTATACGGTTGGTTCGAAACGTTATTCTGCACGAAGGCTGCGAGGTTGGCTCGGTCAATGTTATTTTCTGCGACGACCAGTACCTTGGAGCCATAAACAAAAAGTTTCTTAAGCATAATACACTCACGGATGTAATTACCTTTGATTACCGCGAAGATTTTGGTAAAACTTCGGGCGATATTTTTATAAGCTACGAAAGGGTTAGGGAAAATGCGCTTAGCTTTCAAGTTAAAACCGATCTTGAGGTTTACCGGGTGGTTGCACACGGCGTTTTGCATCTTTTAGGCTATGATGATCGCACCAAAGGAGATAGTCTTGTTATGCGTCAAAAGGAAGAGTATTACCTAAAGTTGGTCTGTTAGAATGTTTCAAAAATTTGATGTTATTGTGGTTGGTGGAGGGCACGCAGGGTGCGAGGCTGCTGCTGCTGCTGCCAATTTGGGTAGCAAGGTTTTGCTGATTACATTTAGCCTTGATACTATTGCAAAGATGTCGTGCAATCCTGCCATGGGTGGTATAGCTAAAGGGCAGATTGTCAGGGAAATAGATGCGCTTGGAGGTCTTTCTGGCATTGTTACCGACCATACAATGGTTCAGTTTAGGATTTTGAACAAAAGCAAAGGCCCCGCAATGTGGAGTCCGCGTGCTCAAAGCGATAAGCACTTGTTTTCCTTGAAGTGGAGAAGTATGCTCGAAGAGATTCCAAACATGTATTTTTGGCAAGATTCTGTTGTGAATATTATCGTAAAAGGAGAGAAGGTTGTTGGCGTTAGAACAAGACTGGGAGGAGACATTTTTGCAAGGGCAGTCATTATTACCAGCGGTACTTTTTTGAATGGTAAAATTCACGTGGGGCAAAATAATTTTGGCGGTGGAAGGCTTGGGGAGGAGGCTAGCGTGGGGATTACCGAAGATTTCAAAAATTATGGTATTCAAAGCGCACGGCTTAAAACTGGAACCCCGGTACGAGTAGATGGCAGGTCAATTGACTTTTCAAAAATGGATGCTCAGAAAGGAGACGAAAATCCTGGTAGATTTTCCTTTCTGCCTACTCCCAAGCTCACCAGGCAACTTGATTGTTATTTGACATATACTAATTTGACCGTTCATGAAATCTTGAAAACCGGATTTGATGAATCTCCAATGTTTGCCGGCCGCATTCAAGGCAGTGGACCAAGGTATTGTCCAAGCATTGAAGACAAGGTTGAAAGATTTTCTGACAAGCAACGGCATCAGTTGTTTGTAGAGCCTGAAGGCTGGAACAGCATTGAGTATTATGTAAATGGGTTTTCATCCAGTTTGCCTATTGCGATACAATATAAAGCTTTAAAAGAAATTCCTGGTTTTGAGTGTGCGGTCATTTTAAAGCCGGGATATGCCATTGAGTACGATTTTTTTCCGCCAACTCAATTAAAAAACACGCTTGAGTCCAAGATTCTTAATAACTTATACCTTGCCGGGCAGATTAATGGCACCACTGGTTACGAAGAAGCCGCCGGTCAGGGTATTATTGCCGGTATTAATGCCCACCTTAAAATCAACCACCAGGAGCCGTTTGTGCTTAAACGAACCGAATCTTATATTGGTGTTCTTATTGACGATTTGGTTTTTAAAGGTACCAACGAACCCTATCGGATGTTTACGAGCCGTGCAGAATTTAGAATTTTGTTGAGACAAGACAATGCCGACCAAAGGTTAACTCCAAAAGGACACGCAATCGGCTTGGCTTCTTCCGAAAGGCTGTTTCGTTTGGAAAAGAAAATGGCGAGCGTTTATTCGGTGGTGCGTTACCTAGAAACCAATAATGTTGGTCCTGCCGAAATTAATGGCTATCTTGAAGATTCTAATTCGGTTGCGTTAACCCAACCTACTCGATTAAGTAAAGTATTGTTAAGGCCGCAAGTATCGTTGAAGGGCCTTATAAACAACGTACAAGAATTTAAACAATTTGTTTGTTCTAATGCCTCAGATGACCTTTATGAAGAAATTATCGAGGTTTGTGAAATCATGGTTAAATATCGGGGGTACGAAGAAAAGGAGAGGGAGCTGGCCGAAAAAATTTCGAGGTTAGAAAACGTGAAGATAGGAGATAGCATTGATTATTATAAACTTCAAAGTTTAAGCATTGAGTCGCGCGAAAAGTTGAGCAAGGCCAGACCTGGTACAATTGGCGAGGCTTGTCGGATTAGCGGCATTTCTCCATCAGATATATCTGTTTTGTTGGTTTATGTCGGACGTTAATGTTTCACGTGAAACCAAAAAACAGAATTTATAAATGTTCCACGTGAAACAATTAAAAGTGCAGGTTGAATACTTGGAAAATTGTCCGTTGTGCCAAACCCAACGGTTCGAAAAGGTTTTGACTGGCAATGACTATTTGACCTTCTTTGGCGAATTCTCCATTGTTCGGTGCCAAGAATGCTCCTTGCAATTTACCAATCCAAGGCCTGACCATTTAAGCATTACGATGTGTTACCCGGGTTCAAATTACCCGTCGCACAACAAATCCCCGGAATCAATTCTTGACAAGGCATATTATTTTGTTCGGCAAATAACGCTCAGGCGCAAACTTGCATTGGTTAAAAGTTTGGTTAAAAGGGGAGCATATTTGCTTGATGTTGGATCGGGCGTTGGTAGTTTTGCCAAATTCATGACGAAGAATGGATTTCATGTTTCAACAGTTGAACCGAGCCCAAGTGCAAGAGAAAGCATCAAGGAAAAGGAGATAAGGGTATTTGAAGATGTTGCCAGCTATAGCAATGCCGGAGTCGAGGTTCCCGACATTATAACTCTCTGGCACGTTCTGGAACATCAACACAACTATCTTGAAAGCCTTTATCAATACAATGGCTTGCTCGAGAAAAACGGCTTTCTTATTGTTGCGGTTCCACAATTCGGCAGTTTCGATGCACGGTATTACAAATCCAATTGGGCCGCCTATGACCTTCCTCGACATCTTTTTCACTTTAGCAAACAAACCTTGCTTGCCTCGGCTCAAGCGGCCGGCTTTACTCTTTTGAAAATAAAGGGAATGCCATTTGATTCATTTTACGTTTCCCTTCTTAGCGAACAAATTTCAAAAAACAAGTTTTGTCCTTTTCGGGCCCCGTTTATTGCTATCATTTCTAATTTGTTGGCCTTTAGTAAAATAACGCCCTGGTCAAGCCAAATATTTGTTTTTAAAAAGCAGGCTTAAGTTACCACTGTTGCACCCCTTTTTCGCACTATTCTTTTACCTGTTTGGTGCGATTTTTGTGTGTTGGGCTATTTTGTTTTTGTTGTAAATTAGCCGAGCATTTCTGCCTTGTGCTTAACCTTGGGTCAAACTGTATGAAACCTATTCCAACCATTGTTTTGTTTGCCCTTACAGCTTTATTGGCCTCAGAGGTTCTGTTGTTATTCAAGACCCGAACAATTAGTCAGGCTGAAGTTGCCAAGAGCGTGCAGACCAATTTTATCGAGATGGATAAAAGGTTGGGCAACCGCCTGGACCAAATTCGTGATGATTTTACCCAAAGGGTTGAGAGTGTTTTTGCCGACCCCAACAAAACTGCAATGTATAATGCACTTTTTGAATCCGAAGGCTTGGCCGTTATCATTTCCGAACAAGATTCAATTATTTTTTGGTCCAATAACAATGTTCCCTTTATAGCGAAACACAAGAGCATTACTGATAAGGGAATAGTTCAACTTCAAAACGGGTGGTACTTTTACAGGGTTGAGCATCATAATCGACTGAAAATCACCGGGTTGAAACTGGTTCATTCAACCTATAAATTTCAAAATAAATTCTTGGTCAACGATTTTAGCAGTTTGCTTCGCGGCAATGCCAAATTGTTTTTTGTAAACGACAAAAGCGATCAAATCGGACATAAAATTCTAGACTCTGATGGAGACTTTGCCTTCACCTTGGTTTCGAAACGAAAGGGTGGCCTAGTGCAAGATCGAACGATTGTGTCCGTTTTGGCAATTCTCGGGGCCGTAATGTCACTTGTATTGCTTTCAGTTTATTTGTTTAGGTTAACATCCAGAGGAATTAAACAAGGAAGCCCCATCAAATGGTTAGGGTTCTTTGTCTTTAGTTTGATTGCTTTCAGGTTGCTTGTTTACATCACCGGCCTTCCTTCGGCGCTAACTACTTCTAAATTGTTTTCACCGGAGTTTTTTGCAAGTTCTTGGTTTTTGCCATCGCTTGGAGACCTCTTGTTGAACGTTTTTATTTTCGGCTTTATAGGTTTTTTGCTTTATAACTCTAGATACAATTTCAAGAGTTTCGTTGCCCACAAAAGCATTGTGCCGTATGTTTCATTCTTTGCCCTGGCTCTTGTTCTTTTCATGTGTTGGCAAGCTCTTTTGACAATAGAAAGCCTGGTGCTAAATTCTCGATTGGATTTTGGGGTGGGGTTTGTTTTTAACTTCGATTTAACAAGTTTTTTCGGTTTTTTTATAATTGGAGCCCTTTTCTTTTCGATTTATTTCTTTAGTCAATTTTTGCTAAGCATGGCCATTAACGTGGCAAAAAACCCTTTGCTTTTTTTAGGTTCCGTTGCCCTATTTGTCTTGTCTTTTTTGGTACTTGTTGCTACCCCCGTAAAAACTAATACATACGCTTGGGTCTTCTTTTTTTCCTTGGTTTTGGTTTTCTACATTCGAAGGTTGGGTGCTTTTTCGATGGCCGGTTATGTCGGAATTTTTGTGGCGTTTTTCCTGTTTAGCATTATTTCTACATTTGCCCTGTTGGACTTTAATCAAAAGAAAAGCAGGCTTCAGCGACAAACCTTGGCCTTATCCTTGTCTTCAGACCAAGACCATTTAGCCGAGTTTCTATTCCTCGACATCGAGATGTCGTTGTTTGATGATAATCAGCTAAAAAATTTGGTTGTCGGCAATCCTACCGATTCCGATGTTGTTTACAGGTACCTGCAACATCATTATTTTTATGACTATTGGGAGAAGTACGATATTCAGGTAACCCTAACTCGCCCCGGCGAGAAATGGTTTATTCCCTCGTTGGGTTTCGAAGTTGCTATTGACGAATATTTTGAAGACCTAATACAAAAGTTTGGGAATCCAACCGTTAGCGATAATTTGTTTTTCTTGGACAATAGCTACTATCCAGGTCGGAAAAGCTACTTGTGCAAAATACCAATTGAGGTGAAACAACCCGGTGGCGGCACCGAATTGCACCTTGTTTTTCTGGAATTTAACACAAAGTTCGGAGTAAGGGAGTCAGGGTTGCCTGAGCTGCTTGTTGACGACAAGGCCGATGCATACAGAGGGTTCGACGATCTTTCTTACGCGAAATACATTGACGGAAGACTAATTCATAAAATCGGGAACTTTGTTTACAGCATGGATTTGTCTGTGTATGGTCAATTTGAAGGTCAATTCACCTTTTTTTATCGCGACGGGCACGAACATCTGCTTTTCAAAAAGAACGAAAGGTTTCACCTTTTGGTTAGTAGCCCCAAAAAGTCTTTTATCGAAAGCATTGCCCCCTTTTCGTATTTGTTTATTATTATGTTCGTAATCTCGTTGTTTTTAAGTCGCGATAGATTAAAGGAATGGCTTCAGTTTACCTTTAAAAGGAGGGTTCAGGTTTATATGGTTGGGTTGGTTGCCTTTTCGGTTTTGTCAATCGGAATGGTGGCGGCCATTTTCCTTTTAAAGATCTACGAGCAAAAAAACCTTGATGCAATTAACGAAAAATCACAAAGCGTTTTGTCCGAAATGGAATCCATTTTCAGCTCCTGGGAATCACTTGACGACCGTTTTGAATACACCGTGAGGGAAAAACTAAGAAGACTTCACAGAATTTTTTTTTCCGACATTAACGTATTTAGCCCGGATGGAAAATTAGTAGCAACCTCTCGACCAGGAGTCTTTGAGGCCGGACTAATCGGACGAATGATGAACCCCGTGGCTTTTTCATACCTCAAAAGCCAACAGAAAGGGCAGTTTCTTCACAACGAAAAAATTGGAAGTTTGGAATTTGCCTCGTCGTACCAACCCTTGCATAATGGTGTGGGCCACTTGGTTGGCTATGTTAATCTCCCGTATTTTGCAAGGCAAAGCCAGTTTAAAAATGAATTGTCGCTGTTTGTGTTGGCGTTTGTCAATATTATTACCATACTGCTTATGTTGGCTCTAATAGTAGCCCTTGTTGTTTCGAGTTACGTTACGGCTCCTCTTCAAATAATTAAGGATAACATTTCCAGAATTCAGTTTGGATCAGCCAATCAAAAGCTATTTTGGAGGCGCAAGGACGAAATAGGACAGTTGGTTTATGAGTACAACAGGATGATTGACGAATTAGTGCATAGTGCAGAATTGTTGGCCAAGAGCGAAAGAGAATCTGCTTGGCGTGAAATGGCAAAACAAGTTGCCCACGAAATCAAAAACCCTTTAACGCCCATGCGCCTGAGCATCCAATACCTGGAAAGGGCCTACCATGACAATGTTCCCGACTGGGAGCAAAGACTCGAACGGTTTTCGAAAACCATGATTGAGCAAATTGACAACCTGTCAATTATTGCCACCGAATTTTCTGATTTTGCCCAAATGCCTGCCGGTATCAGGGCAGAAATTGACCTTAAGGATTTCATACCCGAGGTAATCGAGATTTTTAACAACAATGATAGGGTTACTATAGACCTAAACTCCTTAAACACAATAAATAAAATAGTTGTTGTAGCAGATAAAAACCAGCTTACCCGAGTTTTTTACAATTTGGTTAACAATGCCATCCAGGCTTATACGAAGGATGAAAATGCTTTAGTATTGATCGAGGTAATAGAAGAAAGCGGGTTTGCAAAATGCAGTGTTACAGATTATGGATGCGGAATTGAAGAGGAGTTGAAGCCAAACATTTTTAGCCCCAATTTTACAACCAAAACCAGCGGAATGGGCCTAGGGCTATCTATTGTAAAAAGCATAATTCAAAGCCACGGGGGAACTGTTTCGTTTTGCTCGGTTCGGGGTAAAGGATCAACCTTTTGGTTTACGTTGCCATTAAATTAATTCAATGAACCAAAGAGCCATTTCGTTAATAATTGCTTCGATTTTCTCGAGCCTTTCGCTTGTGTCGCAAAATTTGTACTTTCCGCCCATTGGCAGCCACGATTGGGAAATCAAATCGCCCGGCGAGATGGGATGGTGTCAAGAGCACGTTGGAGAGCTTCTGCAGTTTTTGGAGCAAAGCCAAACAAAGGCGTTCATCCTGCTGCACGATGGAAAGATTGTTATTGAACACTACTTTGACTCGCACAACCAAAACTCTTTATGGTATTGGGCTTCGGCCGGAAAAACTCTTGTTGCATTTCTTACCGGAATGGCCCAAGAAAAGGGGTTTTTGTCAATAACCGACACAACATCAAGAATTATTGGACAAGGGTGGACTGCCTGCACCACGGGTCAAGAGCAGAAAATTACTGTTTGGCATCAGCTTACCATGACCTCTGGATTAGACGACGGGGTGGCTGACAATCATTGTACTAATCCCCAATGCCTTATTTTCAAGGCAAACGCTGGCACCCGATGGGCATACCACAATGCGCCCTATACCTTGCTCGAAACCGTTTTGGCCAGATCAACCAACCTTACCCTTAACCAAGTTGTTAACAATTGGCTCAAAGTGCCAACAGGAATTACAGGACAGTTTGTAAAGCAAGGTTATAACAACGTGTTTTTTAGCAACGCAAGAAGTATGGCAAGGTTTGGGTTGTTGATTTTGAATGGTGGAAATTGGGACGGATTTGATTTGCTTGCAGACCAAGGTTTCTTCACCCAAATGGTTAATTCGTCGCAAGGTTTAAACAAGTCTTATGGCTACCTGTGGTGGCTCAACGGCAAGGAATCTTATATGCTGCCCGGATTGCAGATTCCAATAAGCGGAGCGCTTTTTCCCGATGCACCGCCAGACACATTTGTTGCAGCAGGAAAAAACGGCCAGTTCATAAACGTGGCCCCAAGCCAAGACCTTGTGTGGATAAGAATGGGAAATTCTCCCGATAACCTGCCGGTTCCGTTTTTACTTAATAATCAAATTTGGCAAAAAATTAACGAATTATCTTGTTCAGGTAATGTTGAAGTTTCTTTGGGTGTAGCCTCATTTGCTCGCATTTTTCCCAATCCCGCTTCAAATGGGTTTTTTATTTCTGCCGATATACCAATTAGCAAGATTCAGGTCATTGACAAAACAGGAAGATTGGTTTTCGAAGAAGAAATAATTGATAAAGACACGAACCACCATCGGCTATATTCAACTAACTGCCTTTATCCAGGGGTATATTTTGTGTTGATACACTTTATGGAAGGGGGGATTGAGTCCAAAAAATTCATTAAAATCTAAACCAACAACCCAATTAGTTTATTCATAAACCCTTGGCTCCACTTCTCCCTCAAACACTCTCAACCCGTTCATCGCCAAGGCTCTCATTTCATCCTCACCCGGATATACAAAGATTGGAGCAATGTGTTTTATCCTTTCTGAAATTGCATCTACTGCAGGTTTTCCGTAGGCCATCCCTCCGGTGAGCAAGATTGCATCCACTTCGCCTTTCAGTACTGCCGACATCGCGCCAATCTCCTTTGCAACCTGATAACACAAAGCTTCTTGGATTAAGGTTGATGAGGGGTCTCCGTCTTTTGCCTGGCACTCTACCCTGTAGGCATCGTTGGTGCCAAGGTAGGCAACGTATCCACCTTTTCCTGTAATCATTTTTCTAATGTCGCTTTGGGTGTATTTGCCGCTGAAGCAAAGGTCAACGAGCGCACCGACAGGAAGGGTGCCGCTCCTTTCTGGCGAGAAAGGACCCTCGCCGTCAAGCGCCTGATTCACGTCAATTACCCTTCCTTTGTGGTGGGCACCAACACTAATACCCCCTCCAAGGTGCACAACAATAAGATTCAAATCTTCGTAAGCCAACGAATTTGATTTGGCGTGCTGCCTTGCAATAGCCTTTTGATTAAGGGCGTGAAATATTGAAACTCTCTCAAACAAAGGATGGCCAGATATTCTTGCAATTGGATCGAGTTCATCAACAACTACTGGATCGGCAATAAAAGCACGTGCAGACGAGAGCGATCTTGCAATATCATAAGCGATTAAACCGCCCAAATTTGACGCATGCTGCCCTTGTACCCCTACTTTCAGGTCGGCAATCATTGCCTCGTTAACCACGTAAACGCCTGATGGTATTGGCTTTACAAGACCTCCTCGACCAACCACTATTGCAATTAAATCGATATTTATCTCGGCTGCCCGGAGCTCTGATAAAATAATTTCCTTTCTATATTCGTATTGGTCGGTTATTTTATCGAAGCCCTCAAGGTCTTCTGGCGAATGTTTGATGTTTTTGAGAAAAACTTCCTTGTTGCCGCTAAATACCGCAATTTTTGTAGATGTGGAGCCAGGATTTATTGCCAGAATTAGTTCTCTTTTCATATATTTGGTTTTGGTGATATAGTTCTGTGAATGAAAAAAATCGGGCTGAAATTAATTTATGGCCGCAGCCAATGCAATGCTGTTGAGTTTGGTTTCGTCAGAGTCGGCACGTGAAGTAAGCACAATTGGGGCTGAAGCCCCAAGAATAACTGCTGCGCATTTTGCTCCCGCAAAGTATATGAAAGCCTTGTAAAGCCCGTTTGCTGCGTCAATGTCATCAGCAATCAGCAGGTCGGCATCGCCGGCCACAGGGCTAACAATTCCTTTATACTCGGCACTCTTTTTGCTAACCGCATTGTCAAATGCCAGTGGGCCATCAACTATGCACCCTTTTATTTGACCTCTATCGGCCATCTTGGCCAGGGCCGCGGCATCAAGGGTGCTTTTCATATCAGGATTTACAGTTTCCACTGCTGACAACACCGCTACCTTGGGTCTTTCGACGCCGAGTTTGCGCAGGCAGGCAGTGGCACTATTTATCAATGATACCTTTCCGTTAAGGTCGGGCGCAATGTTCATTGCAGCATCGCTTAGACCGATAATCTTGTGGTAGGAGGGCAGCTCGAACAATGCAAGGTGCGAAATCAGCTCGCCGGTTCTTAGGCCATTTTCCTTGTTAAGAACTGCCTTAAGAAGGCTGGAGGTGCCTAGATTGCCCTTCATCAATATGTCTGCCTTCTTTTCCCTGATCATTTGAACGCAAATGGCTGCTGCCTTGTCGTTGTTTGGTTCGTTAATGACGGTTGCGCCCGATAGATCGTGTCCCGACTTTAGGGCGATTTCTTGAATGGCCTTTTGATCTCCAACAAGAATTGCCTCTACAATTCCGGCTTTCTGGGCACTTATTACCGCGTCTAAGGCATTGGCGTCGTGTGCGGCTGCGAGCACAAGGCGTTTTTTGCCGTGCGATCGCGATAATTCGTGAAGCTGGGTTAAGGATTTTAGCATAGGTTTGAGGTTGAGATTTGGTGAGTTTGAACGGCCTCAAAAATACATTATTTTTCACAAGTGGCTCGTAAAAAATTTTAACAAAGATTTCCTTTCACAACCCTTCCCCCAGCCCTGTGCTCATTGCCCTGTGCTACATTGCCTCCAGCATCGCTTTAACTATGCTTTCGGCGCCTTCTCCAATTTGGGCAATATTGGCATCGAGCATGTAGCATGGTGTTGTGAATAAATTGTTTGCCTTGTCGTGCACCACCTCGCCGTGTTGGGTTTGAACGTGACTTGCACCCAGGCTCTCAATGGCGCTCGCCGTGGCAGTATCTTGTCCTATTGTTAGTTCTCCGCCAGCAAGAATTTTTGCCAACAGAACAGGGGCAATGCATAGCGCACCTATTGGCTTGCCTGTCGCCCTTGTGCTTAATATTGCCATTTCCACGTCGGCGTTAACAGTGCAGTTGGGGCCTTCAAAGGCAAAGGTGCTCAAGTTTTTTGCTGCCCCGAATCCTCCGGGAAACAAAAGAGCGTCATAATTAACTGGATTATATTGATTTAACGGGGCAATTTTTCCTCTGGCAATGCGAGCCGACTCCACCAAAACGTTCCTTGTTTCGTTCATTTCATGGCCGGTTAGGTGGTTAATAACGTGATGTTGAGCAACATCGGGCGCAAAAACATCGTAGTCGGCACCCAGTTTTTTTATAGCATACATGCTCAATGTGGCTTCGTGTATTTCGGCGCCGTCAAAAACGCCACATCCTGATAATACTACTGCGAATTTTTTCATGATAAATAGGTTTAAAGTTAATTCAATAACATTCGTTTTCACAACTGGTCGGCTACAAATATAATGAAATTTCGACTCGAGCAAACCAATATCTTTGTTAAAAATGTTTAACATTAAAAAGGAGGGCTTGCTGTTGGTGAATTGCCTTAATTAACATTTCTCTTTGAATATACTTAACCTATTGTTTTAAAAAACAGCACTTTATCCATAATTGAACTTTTCAACTGAGCGAAATGCGATTTGCTTGAGGCTATTGTTCCTGAAATTGTATCCAGGCTAGATGTCAATTTGCGAAAGGCATCAGCCAAAGCCAGCATCGGCTTCGTAACGGTTGGTGTAAACCTGTGCGTTAATGCCACACAATCCCCTCTCTAACCTTCTTTCGTCGGCATTAAAATGTACCAAAAATTAAGTTGCATCAAGAAATTTACGGCATCGTTGTATGAAGTTGTACCGCCCACCACGATAAAATTCTTGTTGGGGTTGTATGTATTAATTGAAAACGAGTTTGCTGCAGGTAAATTTTGAGCGGATTGGCTCGTAAGCTTTTGAATTAACAATTGGGTGGGCTGGGTGAAATGCTGTTTTTTTGTCATTGAATACCTGTGAGTATGGCTGCCAAAGCACCAACAACCTGAAACCCTTCTTTCTCTTGGTGTACCTACGCCATAAATCAGGGCATGGAGGTTTTAGATACTTCCCGAAACGGATCGGGTGGCATTGATGTTATGGTAAGGAACGGCGCTAACATGGGTGTTTTTTTCATTTCGTAGTTAAGACGTGGCGCGCCACCCATCCAGCTTGAAGGAAAGTTATTGACTTGTTGGCCTCGCCTTTCGGTCAACGCCTGGTGGTGTAGGGGTATGTTTTCATTGACGGAGTTGCCACAAAACTGCGGAATAGAGATGTTCCCCTCTTGCATCTTGCCGAAAGGCAAGGTGTTAAAATCAACAAGCGAAGTTTAGCCATTGGTCTTGCGATATGTGCATGGTCTCTTTTTTGATTTTAGGTTGTAACCTAATCCGAATTGTATGCTCGTTCTTAAGCATTGTAGGCTCCTTGGTGCTTACCACTTGCAAACAATATGTGCCTCGTGCTTTCTGACTCCTGACAGCCTTTGCAAAGGGTTGCTCAAAATTGAGCAAGTCTCGGCTCGATAGCCTGCCTGTAATCTTGAGTTTTTTACCATCAGAGGTCAATACTAATCCAAAATCACCTGGAATATGCGGTATAACCAATTAAGTTTATTGCCAAACCCATAAGGGTTAAGCAGGAATAATTTTTTTTGAAAAATCCATAATCGGCTTGATTGATATGTTTATTATTAACAATGCATTGTTAAAAATCATTAAGGCTTAGTTTGGCAATTTGTTGCGGCGAGCAGAGATGGCTCAAAGGCAATTTGAGGCTTTAGAAATAGCCAATAATTGTTTTAAATATTTCTTGCAAACAAATTGTGTCCCGATTTGGATTTTCCCGGTCTGGTTTAAAAAAAATCCTTGATATTGCGTAACCTTGGCTTATGACATTCGTATATAAAGTTAGGGATTAATCCTGTTCGAGTGTAAGAAAATGGAGCAAAACACACTCAGCGCACTTGTTGTGTGCTAGGTTTTAGATTTTTAATCTAATTAGAAAAGGAGCCGAGCCCAATGGGAACTTGGTTTTGATTTTCTCTTTTACAGTTAGATGTGCGAAATGTTGCTGGAGAACAAAATAATCTTAATTGATTCAGGGCAATCAAATTGTTCTGAGCGGAAAGCCCCAGTCTGGTTTTCCTTGTTTTTGATTTCTTCGCACCACTCTTTCCCAAAAAATCTTTCCTCCTTTCTTGCAATTTTTCAAAAGACCAAGTATCTGAGGCGCATTGGATTTCATTGCAGTTTCAATCCAAGCTTTAATGGGCGCCGAAACAATCCATATTTTTCAAATTTAAAGAGAAACTTTACCTGCGTTATGGCTTTTTGCCTTTCGAGGGTTTGCACCAATGTATGGCCTATGAAGAGAACATAATACCCCCTTACATATCGCCCCCTTGCGGGAAAACACCAAAACCGCCCGCAAATCGCCTCCGAACTTGGCCAAAAAGTTGGAGTACGACAAAGAGGTTGTTAAATAAAGCCAAACACATCCTGCGCCACCACCTCTTACCCTTTTTGATTTACGCTTTTTTCGCCATTGTTCCAAAAGAAGGTTTTTCTCCCAATTATTTTGACAAGGAGACAAAAATTTCGGTTATTTGGATTGTTACCGATGCCTCGGACAATTCAGCAACCTGCCGTTTCTACAACACCGCAGCCGACAACGAACCCCCGACCGTTACCTGCGTGGAAAACCAGAATAGGAGCACAAA
>CAYGFY010000017.1:0-69160 GCA_964349365.1 uncultured Bacteroidales bacterium
TTAGTAATTTTTTGCAAGGATGGCAATTAATTCATATTTTTATTAGAATAAAGCCATGATCTTCTCAAGTTCTAAAATGCAAAACAACTATCAAAAAGACAGAAGCGGAATGAAAACATCAAAAGTATATTTCTGCGTTAATATTTGCAAATGGAACGCCTCGCAAAATCAACTCATCACGTGTGTCAACAACCATTTCGGCACTTCCGCAAAGATAATAGCTTTTGGAGGCATCCAAGTTTTTCCATTCTCTGACAAACTGTACTACCCTACCTTGAAAGTAATCATCGTCAGGGTGACGAGAGCAACATTGTAAGTAATTCCTTCCAAGCGTTTTTTCTAGGTAATTTCTAAAATAAAAGTGCTCGGGATACCTAACTCCATGAATTAGGGTAGGGTTGGAGCCTTTCATTGATTTAATCTTTGCAATGAACGGTGCAATGCCTGTACCTGCACAAATGTAAACGGCGTCATCTATCACCTGGGTGAACGTTCCAAAAGGTTCCGAAACCATTACCGAATCTCCGGCCTTTAGCCTCGAAAGCATAGGGGTAAGCCCCCCCTCTGATTTCTCCGTGTAAAGAATATCAATCAACTCGTCAAACTCACCACTGGCAATGCTATACAGGCGAGGCCCTATTGCGTTGGTTACACCCAATGCAACTACCTGCCCCGCCAAAAAAATGAAATCTCTTGTAAACGAAAGCAAATAAGCCCCTTCGGCAACTTGAACATTGCTTGCAACAGGCAACAGCCTGTGATTTATTTCCGACCAACTTTTCATACAATTAAATCTTTGGGATAATTAACCCCAAAAGTGCAGGGAGGTTCAATGTATTTGAGAGAATTTGCTTTATATGGATTGTGAGCAATGTTTTTTATGCAAGCAAAATAATTTTTAACCAATAAGATTATAAAGCAATAAAGCGTGTTAAAATTGTGTTTTTTGCGATTGTGCCCAAAAACTTGAAACTTTTTTCATTTGTTATGGAAACTGATGAGTGTAAAAATCGGGGATGATACTTATAACCACAAGGGCCCTAAATACACTAGTTTACGAAAGGTTATGATTTTTTAAAAAAACAGCAGAATCAAGCGTTTGCGACACAATCCGCGGGTTTAGAGTTTCGTTGCCAATCATGAATCAGTCAAAATACTTTTCTCTCGTAAAGGTTCGCAAAGACCTTATAATATAAGAAACCGCAACGCGAAAAAAATCTATTAAACCCTACTCCTGTAATTTGTGGTCCTGGCATTCTCAAATGGTCAAATCATCAAATGGCAAAACCTATCTTCCCAAGTTCTTCCAACCTGCAATTAAAATATTAAAGTCGTTCTCAATCTTGTAATCTTTGGCGTATATGTTGTTGAGTGACTGGATGGTTTTTTGATCTAGGTTTTTCGATTTTATGGCATCTGATGGAAAAAGCACCCCTGGTTTCAACGGGGGCAGGGCGGTTGCATTGCAGATGTTTTGGTAGCCCACCCAAGTTTTGATGCCAGCGGCAACCAGGAATAGATTCTTGAAAAGCCCCAGGGGCTTTTTTACCATGAAAACAGTTACGGGAAGGGTTGCAGCTATCATGAGCACGGCCGCCAAATCGAAAAGCATTTTCTTTCGCTTGCTGTTGGGCTTGTCAACGGCATTAACGCTTACTGCAAACATGTTTCCGAAGTCATCAATGCTGTTGCTTCCTATAATGTAAAGACTCTCGGGAGGCGCAATCTTGAAGTTTACCCTGCGGTTTTTCAGATCCGACATAAGGTCGATAATCTTCTGCGAACTAAGGTCGGCCGCGCAAAATATAATCTCTGTAATCTTGTGTATTTCAATTATTTCGTTTATTTGCGAGATAGTACCCACGATATTCTCACCTTTTTCCTTTTCGAGTGTTACGACCTTCACTTTTTTTTCGGCATCAATTTCGCGAATCATACCAATTATTCTCAGGGCCTCCGAGGCGCTTCCAATTATTGCAATTCTTTCTTCGTCGAGCCCGTCGGCTCTTTTGGTGCCCCTGTCGAGAAAAGAAAACAAACTTCTATTTATAAGTAATGCGGCCATTGCCCAAGCAGAGCTCATTAGTATCATGGCCCTCGAAAACCGAAGGTTTGCCGGCAAAAGGGCATATACGACCAAAATTGCCAGAGTACCAACCATTACTCCCCTCACTAACCGCCATCTCTTTAATGGTTGATCGTATCCTCCGCTAAAGTAAACAGTTACCAACCAAGTAATTATGTAGGCCGGAACGAATAGCGAAAGGTAAATTGCCGGGTAGGGGGTTCCATGAAAAAGCTGAGTTTCCCAAAAAAGTTTAATTAAGAAAAAGCCAATAAATATTAGTACGAAATCCAGTAAAGGTTTAATTATGGTTTTGAAAAGCCTGTTAATTATTGCTACCCCTGCCCGCAGGTACACCGCTAATTTTATCAACATTGAAAAAATTTTTGCATTTTTTGTAGAGAAATGCTTTTGGGCAAAAATTAACATGGCGTTGTAAAACACCAAAACGTAATTTACGCTATTCTTTTTGGTGCTTTCACCCTTATAATGAATAATGCGGGTTTTGGGGAAATAGTAGTTCCGATAACCACCCTTTATTATCCTGTAAGAGAGGTCAATATCTTCACCGTACATGAAGAAATCCTCGTCCAAAAGCCCTATTTTGTTCAAAGTTTCAGCCCGAAGCAGCATGAATGCACCAGAGAGGACTTCAACGTCATGTACTTCCTCGTTGTCAAGGAATCCGAGGTGGTACTTGCCAAAAACCTTGCTTTTTGGAAACAGTGCCGCAAGCCCGAATATCTTGTAAAATGCCACTGAAGGGGTTGGCAGGCTTCGCTTGGACTCAGGTAAAAAACGCCCCTTCCCGTCAATCATTTTCACTCCCAACGCACCTCCCTCGGGATGTTTGTCCATAAACTCCACAACCTTGACCAGGGTATCGTCTTCAAGTATCGTGTCGGGATTGAGCAACAACACATACCTTCCCTTAGATTGTTTAATTGCCTGATTGTTTGCCTTGCTGAATCCAAAATTTTCCTGGTTGGCAATTAGTTTTACCCCGGGGTACTTTTCGGCAAGCATCTCGTTTGATCCATCAACCGAGTTGTTATCAACCACGAAAACTTCCATTTCCAAAGATTTGCCTGCCCCGAAAACCGACTGCAAGCACTGGTCCAGGAAGTACTTAACGTTGTAATTGACAATAACCACCGAGAGATCCATCCTATCTGTGAATTATCGAGTCGTATGGAAGCCTGTTTAGAATTGACCTGCCAAGCGTGACCTCATCAGCATATTCTATTTCGTCGCCAATAGCAATGCCGCGAGCAATAACCGAAATCTTTACGTTTGACTGACTAAGTTTTCGATAAATGAAAAAACTGGTCGTGTCGCCCTCCATTGTTGAGCGCAGGGCAAGAATAACTTCTGACATTTCAGTCTTGTTTTGGTTGACTCTTTCAACAAGCGATGCAACGTTTATGTCGTCGGGCCCAATCCCGTCCATTGGCGAAATAATGCCACCAAGCACGTGGTAAAGACCGTTGTATTGGCCCGTGTTTTCAATGGCGATAACATCTCGTATGTCTTCAACTACACAAACCAGCGATTGATTGCGCCTCGGGGAGCGACAAATTTCGCAAGTTGACATGTCGGCAATGTTATGACACTTATTGCAGTAAACAACCTCTTGGTGCAATTTCTTGATACTTTCAGAGAACCTTGCAACACTTTCGCCATTCTCCTTTAGTAGGTGCAACACCAACCTCAAGGCAGTTTTTCTGCCGATTCCCGGCAAGCGCGAGAATTCTTCAACGGCCGCTTGCAATAATTTTGATGAAAAGGTTTCCAAAATCACAAAAATTTTATACCTCGTATGGCTTTTCTCTTTTTACCAAGGCCGAGGATATTAGTGAGCCCAAAAAACCTAAAAACGAGTAGAATAGGGTTGACAAGAGTCCCATTACAATAGGATTAATGAACGTTCGAGAAATAGAAAGGGCCAATTCCAATTCTTGCTCGGTAATGTTGGGATTGGTCTCCAAAATACCTTTCTCGGCCTCCAGAAGTGCATTTTCTAACCCTTGCGGATACAGGAATTGATAGAGTAAAAAAGTGAAGAACCCCAAAACAAGTGAGGCAAAGAAGAAAGTTAAGGATCCGAAACCCAAAGCCTGGTTGTATGATAGATAGCCCTCCTTGTAATAATCGCGCCAAGTCTTGCTGGCCAGGTAAAGGCCCACAAGCATTATTAATATTGAAACCACCAGGTTTGTTCTTCCTTTGTCGGGAAATACAAATTGGAATAAAATACTGGCAGCAATCAAGCCCAACCCTATTAAAACACCATATTTAAACGATATTTTGAGGAATGAAGGTTTTGGTGAGGTTTCGAGGTTTTCCATTTTATTGTTTTAAATTTCGAGAAACAAACCTACAATTTATTTTTGATATGCAAACGAAAACAAATGAAACGAGGCATTATTATTTTTTCGCCTCTTCGTTAATTCGGTTTAAATAACACCTCGGGATGGTGTTTGCTGGTAGGTATTTTAGGTCCTTGCAGCAATTTATTCAACGATATTTCGGCCATCCAAGATAGTGGTGGGCTTAAATTTTCGAATGGGCCTCGGATGATTTTTTCAAATAGAGTTTTTAACAAACCATTGACAATCAAAAGTTTGTCAAATTTGCAACAGCCAATTAATTTTGCTTGCTGTTATCATCAACAGTGCTAAAATACCTTTAGTGGCATGCGTGGTAGTAATTACCACTAACCACTTGGGCAAATTTACCCCCGACACATTATTTAGCGTGTGTAACCAAACTCTGTTTAGTCGTTTACCAAATAGTATTCGTTTATTGCATTCATTGATTCTACTGCTCCAAAACCACGGCCCGAAAAGCTGATCACCCCATCAGGCCGTTCGGGTATTATAATGTACATCTTTGTTACTTTTTACGCGATAACCCGTAAGTAAAGGTTGGCTTTGGCATCCATACATGTTTTCCTGAGCATCTCTTTGACCCGCAAACTGGTTAGGGCCATTCGCGACCGATGAAATTTGATATTTGGCCTTTTGGCGCGCTTTTTCCATTCATGCATTAGGCGAGCAATGTTATGCTTGGCTCCATGAACCGATTAGCTTTTTAAGTTCAGTAATTTTTCAATCAAGGTACGAGTTGAAAGCAATAATTTAAAATTAATGATCGGATTGGCTGTTTTAAAAGAAAGGTGCAATCAATTTAGGATAGGCATTAACCGATTATCAAAACAATATCTCAACATCTTTTCAACAATTGCATAATATTTGCTTCAAATATTGTTATTTTGCAAAAACATTGAAACATCATTAAAAAAACTAATAACAAAAAGGCCTTGTATGGGTGAGAAAATAATTAACCTTGAAGGAATACACCCGCCTGAGGTTTTCGGGTTGAGAGAAGAAAAATTGCAGTTGCTTCGCAATATTTTTACCAAAGTTAGGCTGATTTTAAGAGGGGAGGAGTTGAAAATTGTTGGAGATGATAAGGAATTGGCATATTTTCAGGAGAAGTTTGATCGAATGATCTCTATTTACGACCGTTTCGGGAAACTTAGCGAGGAAAATATTCTCGAAATAGTTGCCCATCAGAATGGCACTGTTGCATCAACCGACGTGGAGAGCGAGAATGGAGACATCATCCTTTATGGCAAAAACGGAATGATTATTAAGGCTCGAACGCCCAATCAAAAGCGAATGGTGAGCAGCTTTCAAAGTCACGACATGCTTTTTGCCATAGGACCTGCCGGAACCGGAAAGACCTACACGGCTGTGGCGCTTGCTGTTAGGGCCCTTAAGAACAAAGAGGTAAAACGCATTATTCTGGCACGACCTGCGGTAGAAGCTGGAGAGAACCTTGGATTCTTGCCAGGAGACCTCAAAGATAAGCTTGACCCCTACCTAAGGCCTCTCTACGATGCACTACGCGACATGATCCCGCACCAGAAACTCACTGCTTACATGGAGGACGGTACCATTGAAATAGCACCTCTTGCCTTCATGAGAGGGCGAACCCTCGACAATGCTTTTGCCATTCTCGACGAAGCCCAAAACGCCACCGAAAACCAGTTAAAGATGTTCTTAACCCGCATGGGACGGTCGGCAAAATTCATTATAACAGGTGATATAACACAAATTGACCTTCCCTCGAGCCAAGTATCTGGCCTAATCACCGCCACAAGGCTGCTTCACGGAATAAAAGGTATCGAATTCATTTTCTTGAACGAGAAGGATGTTGTGCGGCATCAATTGGTTACAAGCATCATAAACGCTTATGATAAGGTTAGAAAGGAAAAAAGTGTTTAAGAGGCTTACAGTTTTTTTTGGAGATTAAAGAGTTAACGAGTTGTTGGGCCTTTGAAAAATTACAATGTACGATTTGATTAGTTACCCATTTGAAATTATCAACCAATCATTTCCAAGTAACCATTTTAACTTTCTTGGCAATTAATATTAACTTTACTTGTTTAGTGATACCGCTTCGTTAAGTTCAAAATTTTTAATTTCATATTTCTAATTTTTTGCACGATTGAAAGCACTTACCGAAACAAGATTCCAGTTTGAGGGCCAAACATCTTTTTACCGAGGAAAGGTGCGTGATGTATATACCATTAACGAAGAAATCTTGCTGATGGTAGCTACCGACCGCATTTCGGCGTTCGACGTGGTTTTGCCTCAAGGCATCCCATTCAAGGGTCAAATCTTGAACCAAGTGGCAGGGCTTTTTCTTGACGAAACTTCAAGTATTGTTCCCAACTGGAGGTTAGATACTCCCGACCCTATGGTAACTGTTGGGTTTTTTTGCGAGCCTTTCAAAGTTGAAATGGTGGTAAGGGGCTACCTTGCCGGGCACTCGTGGCGCCAATACAAGCAAGGCAAAAGAATGATATGTGGCGTTGAAATGCCCGATGGTTTGCGTGAAAATCAAAAATTTACAAATCCCGTAATAACCCCAACAACCAAGGCTGCCTTGGGCCACGATGAGGATATTTCGCGCCAAGAAATTGTTTCCTCGGGCTTGGTATCGCCCGAAGATTACGAACAACTTGAAAGATTTGCCTTAAATCTTTTCGAGGCGGGAACCAAAAAAGCCACGGAAATGGGGTTGATTTTAGTTGACACTAAATACGAGTTTGGAAAGCGAGACGGAAAGATTTACCTTATTGACGAAATTCATACTCCAGATTCATCCAGGTATTTCTATGCCGATACATATCAAGAACTTCAGGAAAAAGGATTACCTCAAAGGCAGCTTTCAAAAGAATTCGTGCGTGAGTGGTTAATAGAAAACCACTTTTCGGGAAAGCAGGGCCAGAAGGTTCCAAGCATGCCTGACAATTTCGTAAATCAGGTGTCGGAACGCTACATCGAGCTTTTCGAGAAAATAACTGGTAAAAAGTTCGAAAGATCATGTAACGAGGATATCCACAAACGAATCGAGGAAAACTGCAAGAAATTCTTGAAGAGCTACTTGTAAATTTGTCTTGCTTGAAATTTACAAAATTGTCGAAATAGGAGCCTTCATTTTTTCCCTTGGCATGGGTTTGGTTCTCGAACCAATAATCATTGCCAGGCAACTGGCAGCCACCCCAAAAAGAATCGACTCGACAGGAGGGTTTAGAAGCGATACAATTATCCATACTGAAAAACCTGCAACCAACGAGGCAATTGCACCGGTTTTGTTAGCCTTTTTCCAAAAAATTCCGGCAGTTAAAGGCACGAACAGTGATACCAAGCCTACCGATGCAGCTTCGCCAACCAGCTCGTAAATATTACCTCTTCTTAATGCCATACCCAATGATATTGCAGCAACAAAAAGTACCGAGAGCCTTGTAACAAGCAAAAGTTGTTTGTCAGAAACCTTTTTCAAACGAGGTCGGATAATGTTCTCGCCTAAAATTGCACTCGGTGCCAGTAGGGCAGAACTCGCCGTACTTAAAATTGCTGACAACAGAGCACCAAACAACAGCACCTGAACCAAGGGAGAGGCATACTTGCTTATCAAGCCAGGTATTACCATTTGACCGTCTGTACTTTCGCGCAAAAGTGTTGGGTCGAGTGTTCGAGCTGCCAGGGCCAAAAGTAAAGGCAACATTGCCACTGTCAGGTACATTATCGAAGAAATTATTGAAGCCCTTACTGCCACTTTTTCTGACTTGGAAGCCATTACTCTTTGGAAGATGTCTTGCCCGGCAATGGAGCCCAATCCAATTGTTATCCAAGCGGCAATGTAGTCAAGGTGGCTTTCGACTCCCCCTTCGGGCCAGAAACGAAAAAAGCCCTCTGGTGCGTTTGCAAAAACTTCGGTCAAGTTAACTATCCCGAATATTTCAACACAAGCCACCACCAATCCCAATACAATGAAAATTAACTGTAGGAAATCGGTAATTGAAACAGACCACATGCCTCCTATAAAGGTGTAAAAAGTAACCAAAAGACATCCAATTATTATTCCATTTAAAGTTCCTACTCCGGTAAGGGTATTGGTAATGATTCCGAACGCCACGAATTGTGCCGCTACCCAAGCAAGAGAGGTTAACATGATGCAAATACTTGCAATTAGCTCGGTAATTTTTCCGTATCGCCGCTGAAAAAAATCGCCCAGAGTAAGAAGCTTCATCCGGTACAATGGTCTGGCATAAACCAACCCAACCAGTAGAAGGCACAATGCAGCGCCAAACGGGTCGCGCACGATGGCAATAAGCCCACCTTTGACAAACTCTGACGAGGCACCCAAAATGGTTTCGGAGCCAAACCAAGTTGCAAACAGGGTTGCAGTGACAATGTAAAGCGGCAGCCGCCTTCCTGCCAACAGGTAATCCTCGCTGTTATTTACAAGCCGCGAAGCAAAAATTCCAACCAAAAGTGTCGCAAATAAGTAGATTACTACAAAAAGTACCATTACTATAAGCTTAATTGGTTTTGAAAAATCGGATGCAAGTTAATAAAAACAGAATTGTTGGGCAACAAATTATTACCAAAAAAGTTAAAAAAGTTTAATGCTTTTTTGGCATTGATTGAATTAATTTTTCGTATGTTTGCCAACCAAATTAAACAGTAAACCTAACCAAAATGAGCAACGTAATTGGAATACGGCACGAAGACAAATATCTTATGGAGCGAAGGGTTGCAATTATCCCAAGCCACGTTGAAAAACTGGTAAAATCGCACGGAATCAAATTTGTGGTTGAATCTTCGTCAAAACGTATTTTTACCGACAAAGAATACCTTAAGGCAGGTGCAGAGGTACAGAACCACGTGAAATCAAGCGATGTGGTTTTTGGGGTAAAGGAAATTCCCGAAAAGGCCTTTGAGCCCGGTAAAACATACATTTTCTTCAGCCACGTAATTAAGGGTCAACCATACAACATGCCGATGCTAAAGGCAATGATGCAAAAAGGTTGCAACCTTATTGATTACGAACGAGTGGTTGACGAGCAGAACCGCAGGCTCATATTTTTCGGTAAGTTTGCAGGCCTTGCAGGTATGATAAATTCCCTTTGGAGCCTTGGCCAACGTTTAAGGGAATTTGGGTATTCTGATAACCCGTTTTTGAAAATAAAGCAATCTTACCAATATAATTCGCTCGTGGAGGCCAAGGAAGTGGTTGCCCAAGTTGGTCGGGAAATCTCCGAAAAAGGCTTGCCAAAGGAGTTGCTGCCTTTTACCATTGGCTTCACCGGTTACGGTAACGTTTCGGTGGGTGCCCAAGAAATTGCCAACTTGCTGCCGTCAATCGAAATTTCTCCCGAGGAGTTGTTAATTCTGAAAAACCGCCAAGACCTCCCTTCAAACATTATATACAAGATAGTTTTCAAGGAGAAACATATTTCGAAACGAAAAGACGGTGAATTGTTCGACCTGCAAGATTATTATGCTAACCCCCAGTATTACTTCAACGACTTTGAAAAGTACATACCACATTTGTCGGTTCTCATGAACTGCATGTACTGGGACTCTCGCTATCCACGAATTTTTACCAAGAGCTTCCTGGAGAATATCTCCGAAGTTGGAATCCCGAAAACAATTTTGGTGGGCGATGTAACCTGCGACCCCGATGGTTCCATAGAGTTTACACACAAGGGCACAACCATTGAAGATCCGGTTTTCGTTTACAATCCTTACACCGACAAACCAACCATGGGATTCAAGGGTGATGGATTATTGGTTATGGCAGTTGAAATTCTTCCAAGCGAGTTGCCCCGGGATTCTTCGCAGGCATTTTCCGATGCCCTTTTCGGGTTTGTTGAGCCCATTTCTAAGGCCGATTTTTCGGTTCCCTTCGAGAAACTTCAAATACCCCAGCCATTAAAAAGGGCCATGATTTTGCACCACGGAAAACTTACACCCGATTATGAATACATTCGGAAATACCTTTAAAAATAGCGTTAAACAAACCTTGTAATACACTTCAAACCAAAGCTTTAATCATACACCAACAATCAATCAATTTTATGAAGAAAGTACTAATTCTTGGCGCCGGAATGGTAGTGAAGCCCATTGTCACCTATCTTCTACAAAAGGGCTATCTTGTTACGGTGGCCACCCGAACCAAATCAAAAGCCGAGGATATGATTCAAAACCATCCCAATGGCGAGGCTGTTTCTTGGACCGTTGAAGACTTGCCAAAGTTAGACAAGATGATTGCATCGCACGATCTTACGGTTAGCTTGCTACCCTGGGTGCACCACATAATGGTTGCCGAGCATTGCATCAAACACCGAAAAAATATGGTTACCACCTCGTACGTGAAACCCGAAATGCAAGCACTTGACCAAAAAGTCAAGGATGCCGGAATCATAATCCTCAACGAGCTCGGCTTGGATCCAGGCATAGATCACATGGGAGCCATGCGCATAATTGACCACGTGCACACCCACGGTGGCCGCATCGAAGAATTTTACAGCGTTTGCGGAGCTTTGCCGGCACCCGAGGCAGCCACTAACCCGTTCAGGTACAAGTTCTCTTGGAGCCCGAAGGGTGTGGTAATGGCAGGAAACAATTGCGGTAAGTACCTGAGATATGGCAAAATAGTTGAAATACCAACAGAAGATCTTTTCAAGAATCCCCTTTCGGTTGATTTTCCGGAGGTCGGAAACCTGGAAATATATCCTAATCGCGATAGCCTCCCTTACATTGATCTATACGGGATACCAGAAACCAAAACCATGATGCGAGGCACTTTCAGGTTTCCGGGCTGGTGCGAAAGCATTGATGCGATGAAAGCTCTTGGTTTAATAACCACCAAAGAGTATGATTTTTCTGGAAAAACCTATGCTGAAATGGTGGCTTTGCTGATTGGTATTAACGAGCCATCAAATATCAAGGAAAAGGCTGCAAGTTTCCTTGGCTTGCCAATCGATGCTCATGCCTTGAATGCCCTCGAATGGCTTGGTGTTTTTGACGAAAAACCAATGGACAGGGGGGTTGATACACCTTACGAAATAACCTCTGACCTAATGATCGAGAAGATGGTTTTGGGCCAAGAGGAGCGCGATATGGTTGCCATGCAGCACGTTTTTTTAGCTTCGTATCCCGATGGAACGAGAGAGGTAATTAAGTCTTCGATGCTTGATTTCGGGACCTTGGCAACTGACACTGCCGTGGCGCGCACCGTTGCATTGCCTGCCGCAATAGGAGTGGAGATGATTTTGAAAGACCAGATTGAGGTTAAAGGGGTGCACATTCCCGTTATCCCGGCAATTTACAACCCGATTCTTGATGCACTCGAGGAATTGAACATTAAAATGGTTGAAGAGTTTGGGTTACCAGAATCGGAAATAATCAGGTAATTATAAACCAATACATCAAAGGGGCACACCAAGCTGGTGTGCCCCTTTTTGTTTCGTATTTGCATGATTAATTTTTAAAATCGCCCTTCTGATCGGTTGATTTTCTTTCCATTTGGCAGACCCCAGAAAAAATTGCTCCTGGTTCAATTGCAATTTTATTTGTTTTCAAGTCACCTTCAAACCTGGCAGTTTCTTTGAGGGTAGTGTGCTCTGAAACTTCGATCTTGCCCTTGAAAATACCGGAAATATCAAAATTTCTACACCTAACATCACCTTCAATGATTCCTGTGGGGCCAATTATTACCTTTCCAGAGGAGGTAATGTTTCCAGTTACGGTACCATCAATGCGCATATCGCCTCTCGAGTTAATATCACCAATTATGCTGGTTCCCTCGCCAAGCAAGTTAATCGAAACCTGTTCTTGTTCTTGATGCTTAGGCATATTGCCGAGATTTTAAATTAGTATTTGCAAATGTAAATCATTAAACCGCAGAAATCCAAATCAAATCCGAATTAAAAGTTTTCCCTGAAAAACCTCAAGTATTGGCCAACATTTTTGTTTTGGTAAAAGGTTCCATAATTATCAATGGAAATGACAAACATGGCAAATGCATCGGCGGTAAATGCCCTGAGGCCTGCATCCGCCTCAATAGCCCTGAAGTATTGCATGCTCCTGTTTTTGTTGTCAAAACTGGAAACTGTAACTATCTGCCTGTTTTCATCAAAAAACACGTTAGTGGTTATCAGCCTTCGATCGCGGAAATTTTGCTGGTTAAATTCCTTCAAGTAATCGGTAAACCTAATCACATCAATCCTGCTTACGTCAACAATGGCCACGAAGAAATGCAGCCCATCGTTGCTTGGTAGGTAGTTTATCAATTCAGGTGTATCTTCGGCGGGTTTCTGAGTTGTAATATCCTTGCCCATATCCCGTGGGGTTGCGATTGGTTTGTCAAGAGCCACAACAGGCGCACCCAACGAAGCCAAAAGTATTTGGGCAGGTCCGTGAACTATAGTCCCTGAATAATTCTGTACAATATGGGTAAGATCACTTTTTAGCAATTCTTGTTGGTTTAGCTTTCCGTGGGTCAATGCTTTCAAGTACTTGAATTGGGCTTTTAAATCGGCACGCAAGTTAAGACTTTCAGATTTCTTCACGTTTTCAAAAACCTTTTGATGATTATTGGAATTGAAGGCCAAAAAGGTTTCTTCGTAAAGCATGTCAGAAGCATCGCGCTGCTGAATAAGGGTTCTTCTAAAGTTCGGATCTTTTAGCACCCTGGCAAAGTCACTGTTGGGATGTTGGTTCAACAACATTGTTCTATATGTGGCGGCAAGCGACTGCAGGCCCATTTCCTCCAGTGAATTTATCAAGTAATAGTAAGCGTGTAAAATGTTATTCGAGCTCGGAAAATCGTTTACCAACCTTTCAAAAACACTTATGGCGCTCGTTATGTCCCTTAATCTTTCAATTAGGATCATTCCTTGGTTGAAAAGAGCCTGCGAAATTCGGTTACTGGATTCCTCTATTTTCTCGGGGGTCAACGGAATATTTTGTAAAAGCGAGGCTCTATCCAATCGGTCACTGGTGCCCACGGTTTCTTCACTTCCCGGTTCTTCGATAACGTTACCTGTTCCCGAGGAAACCATCTGCTTGCTCCCAATGCGCCACAAATCTTCAAGAGGGCGGTTGCCAAATCTACGCCTAAATTCTGCGGTTCCGGCAATCATTGTGTTTCGGTTATAAAAATACCACCCGGTTTCACCCGCAAAATCTGTTCGCATCTGTGGCGTAAAAAAGGCCGCACTTCCAAGATTTAACCTTTCTTGTTCTCGCCTTCTTTGCTCTTCTTGCTGTTCCGCAATTATTCCATCCACAACCCCATTCCTTTCGGTGGGCGACATCGCTGCCAATTTCTGAAGGGAGTCTTCGCGTTCAACAATTCTGATGTTTTTTGCCAGTTCGCCCAAAACCTTTTGTCGTGCTATTATTTCTGCCAAGTTGTCAAAGTTACCTGGCAAGAATACCACCGTGCTGTCGTAAGCCTCGCTCGATTTCAAGTACTGGGGTTTGTTGAAGTAAAGTTCTCCAAGTTTCAAGAATGAAAGACCTTTCTGCATGCGGTTGTTTGTGCTGCTTTCAATAGATTTTTTGAAAAGATCAATTGCCCTTGGTTCATTGTTCTCGCGAAGGGCCAGTTGTGCCATGGCGTAATAAATCCTATCCTTGTAACTCTGGTTTTTCTTTTGGTTCAGCATTTTGTTTAGTTCGGCATAAACGCCTTGACTGCTGCCAGATGCCGGGTCAAAAGCAGTTGCCATGCTTATTCTTGCCTGAAACTCAAGGTCAAACGTGGGGCTCATTTTAAGCACTTGGCCAAAGGTTCTCTGTGCATTGCCATAATCGCCGATTTCTTGGTACAACTGTCCGAGAATATAGGTGTATCTGGTTTTTTCCCTGCGGTTCCTGGTTTCTTTAATAGCATCCTTGATAAAAGGAATTGCCTGGTGGATTTTTCCCTGCTTGATGTGAAAATCAGCGTGAACCAGGTTGAAAAGTTGCCTGTTTGGCCTGTTGAGAAGGCCATCTTCAATATCTTTCCTGACATCTTTTAGCGCAACCCCGGCCTGGTCAAAACTTCCGGCAAAAACATGATTCTTAGCAACCCAAATCTTCGCCTCGAAGGCATCTTGAGTTTTGTATTCCCTTACAATGTGCTGCAAGGCAATTACTGACAGGGGATGGTTTTGCTTGAAAAAATGCGTCTTGGCTATCAACATGTACGCCGATGGAATCCTTTTGTTGTGTTCGGTGCCCCTTATTAGCATCGAGTGCCTGCGAATAACCCTACTGCACTTTTCGTAAACCATATCCATACTACCCGAAACAGAATTCAACTGTTGGGAATCGCCATACTTGAAAATATGCAAAACCTTGTCGTAATTTTCAACGTGGCCCTTTTGCAACTTTTTCAAACTCTCGGTAAAGAGTTGACGGGCATTGAAATAACCATTAAAATAGGCATTGATCGAATGATAATTCCGGTTCATCCAGGTGTTTCTTTTGGTAGAACACGAACCGGCAAAAAGTAAGATTAAAAACAATAAACCAAGCCTAAAAAATGGTTTCCAGAAATTATAAAATTTATGAATGATCATATCTTGACAAATACTCGAAAAATGAAAAATAAGTGGCCATTGTTAATCTTCATTCAATTATAACTAACAAAGTGCAAATTTATTTGATTATTGCCAACGGAATAAGTATTGCTGGCAAAATTTGTTAATAATTTTAAAATCTAATCGCTGATTGACAAAACAGACCTCATTATGATTGGATTGCCTGGTTGTTTTTGATTACCTTTGCAAATCGTATCCGCCAACTAATAGCAGCAAGGAATTATGCCCAGTTTTAAGAACACCAAAAATAGGTTTCTGGCAATTTTACACAAGAGGTATCGCCTAACCATTAGGGCTGCCGATACCTTCGAACAGAAGTTCTCCATTACTTTTACCGGATTGGGTTTTTTGGTTTTCAACGCCTTGATGGTTCTTTTATTGGTGGTGGGCACAATTCTCCTAATTGGGTTTACCCAGCTTAGGGAGTACATTCCGGGTTATGGAAGCCTCAACACTCACGCAAGGCTTATACAACTCAACTTACGAACAGATTCGCTGGCAAAAGAATTGAGGAACAAGGATTTGTATATTACCAACATAAGAAACATTATAGAAGGTAAGGAACTGGTTGATTTTGTTGCAGATACCGTTACAAGGCCTCCAATCATAGTCGATGAATTGCAGAAATCACCCGAAGATTCCATTTTAAGGGTTGAAATGCAGCGGCTTATTGCGTTGCAACCTGCATCACCCACGGTAAACCTCCAGGCACAGGATAGAATTTCTCGATTTTACTTTTTCCCACCCGTGAGGGGTTTGGTAACCAACCATTTTGCCCCTTCCAGAGACCATTACGGAATAGACCTGGTTTCCAATCCCAACCAGCCGGTCAAAGCCACGTTGGATGGTACCATCCTATTTGCTATAAACACCATTGAAACCGGAAACACAATAGCAATTCAGCACGCCAGCAACCTGGTTTCGGTTTACAAACATCTGGATGTATTGCTCAAAAAACAAGGAGACAGGGTAAGTGTTGGAGAGGTAATCGGCATAATTGGCAATACCGGGATACTTTCAACAGGGGCCCACCTTCATTTCGAACTTTGGCATCAGGGAGTACCTGTCAATCCTTTTGATTACATTGTTTTTTGATGGATCAGCCAACCAAGAAAAGAATTGCCATCCTTGGCTCAACGGGCTCTATTGGCCGTCAATCTCTCGAAGTAATTGACGAGCACAGAGATAGGTTCGAAGTTGAGATTCTTACTGCAAACAATAGCTCTGATTTGCTTATAGAGCAGGCTGTCAAGTACCACCCCAACGCGGTTGTTATTGGAAATGTGGAAAAGTATGCCGAGGTGAAGGCAGCCTTAAGCCCGCGCCATATCAAGGTTTTTGCCGGAAATGAGTCGGCGAGCGAACTTATGAAGATGGATTGCATAGATATGGTTATTGCCACAATGGTGGGAATTTCAGGACTTAACCCAACAATGGCAGCAATAAAGGCAGGCAAGCCCGTTGCCCTCGCAAACAAGGAGACCCTGGTTGTGGCAGGAAAGGTCATTACCAACCTCGCGCAACAAATGGGCGTTAACATTTATCCTGTTGATAGCGAGCATTCGGCAATATTCCAATGTTTGGCGGGTGAGTTTCACAACCCAATCGAGAAAATAATCCTAACGGCTAGCGGCGGCCCCTTCAGGGGAAAGAAAACCGATTTCTTGCAAGGGGTTGTGAAGGAAGATGCCCTAAAACATCCAAACTGGGATATGGGAAACAAAATCACCATTGATTCGGCAACTTTAATGAATAAGGGGCTTGAGGCCATCGAGGCCAAGTGGCTGTTTGGACTTGAGCCAGAGCAAATTGAAGTGCTTGTTCACCCGCAATCAATTATTCATTCGATGGTTCAGTTCAAGGATGGTTCAATCAAGTCGCAAATGGGATTGCCAGACATGAAACTTCCCATACTTTATGCATTGTCATACCCCGATAGGGTGCCAACCACTTTCCAACGGTTGAACTTTGCAGATTACCCGGTGCTTTCGTTCGAGAAACCAGATATGGAATCATTTCCCTGTTTGAGGTTGGCATACGAGGCATTGGAAAAGGGGGGTAACACACCTTGCATACTAAACGCAGCAAACGAGGTGGCAGTCGAGGCTTTTCTTGCCGGAAGGATTGGTTTCACCCAAATTCCCGGAATTATCGAGAATTCGCTTGAAAGGGCTTGTTTCGTTGCAGAACCCGACCTCGACACACTATTTTTGACCGATCATCAAACAAGAAACATTGCAAATTCGTTAATTAAACTCTGAACCTTATTAAACCAACTCGATGGAAATCCTAATAAAAGCAAGTCAGCTTATTTTAAGCCTTTCGATACTCGTTATTATTCATGAACTTGGGCATTATTTGGCCGCAAGGCTTTTCAAGGTTAGGGTAGAAAAATTTTACCTTTTTTTCAACCTATGGTTTTCGCTCTTCAAGTTTAAGAAGGGCGACACGGAATACGGCGTGGGCTGGCTACCGCTTGGCGGGTACGTAAAGATAGCCGGAATGATTGACGAGAGTATGGACAAGGAGCAAATGAAGCAACCCCCAAAACCTCACGAATTCAGGTCCAAGCCCGCCTGGCAGCGATTAATTATAATGGTCGGTGGGGTGGTTTTCAACCTTTTTCTCGCAACTTTTATATACATAATAATTCTCTCCTCCCACGGAGAGGAATACCTCCCTCCACAAAATTTGAAATATGGAATCGTTGCAGAACCGCTTGGTGTTGAAATCGGACTCCAAACCGGTGATAACATTCTGGAACTTGACGGGAAAAAGGTTTATTGCTTCCTTGACATACGCAAGGATCTTTTGCTCGGCAGCACCATGACAATAACCATTGAAAGAAATGGCGAGCAAATGCTTATTAATATTCCCGAGGGTTTTCAAGGCAAGTTGTTAACGGCAAAGGGTCAAGGATTTGCAAGCCCCCGTTTCCCCTTTATTGTCGAGGGCTTTGTTGCAACCTCAGCCGCCAAAGATGCGGGGGTTCTGCCAGGCGACCACGTTGTGGGTATAGATGGCATGGAAACATGGTCTTTTGACGAATTCAGGGCAAAAATTGCAGAATACAAGAACCAAGAAACTACCCTAATGGTCAAACGAAACGGTGAGGTTCTTGAATTGCCAATTTCAATTCCCGAAGAGGGTGTGATTGGTGCAACTGTTCAGCCCTTGAGCAAACTACTAAAGTTCGAGAGACGCAAATACTCCATAATTGCCGCCATACCTGCTGGTGTTGCAAAAGTTTTCACCAGCACCGTTGATTACGTAAGACAGTTTGGGCTCCTTTTCAAAAAGGAAGTTAAGGTAAGCGAAAACCTCGGTGGATTCATAACAATTGGAAGCTTTTTCCCAGCTTCTTGGGATTGGCTCCATTTCTGGACTTTCACTGCATTTCTATCGGTAGTTTTGGCCTTTATGAACATTTTGCCAATACCCGCACTTGATGGAGGCCACGTAATGTTTTTGCTTTACGAAATGATAACTCGCCGCAAGCCAAACGAAAAATTCATGGAGTATGCACAAATAGCAGGTATGATAATTTTGCTTAGCCTGCTTTTATTTGTTAACTTTAATGACATCATGAGGCTGTTTAAATAGGTTCATTTGATGATGTGCTGATTTGCAGTCATTTGACTTGACACCTCTTTTTAGTGCCATTTTGTATCTTGGCTTTTTGCTTTTTATTTTTTTACTTTTGCCATCAAATATTCGCTGATGGATAGAGGTTTCAAGTTATATGTAATGGGCTCTTCGGCTGCCTTGCCCACCTCAACCAGGCACAGTACTTCATTTGTTTTAAAACATTGCAACAATTACTTTCTTATTGACTGCTGCGAGGGTGCGCAAATTCAAATGCGCAAGTTTAACCTTCCACTGCTTAAAGTTGACCACATTTTCATTTCGCACCTACACGGCGATCACTACCTTGGCCTGCCGGGTTTATTGCTCACTCTTCATTTGCTTGGAAGGCAAAAGGAACTGCACGTTTACGGCCCAAAAATGCTCGATCAAATAATTAATCCGAACTTCTCGATACCTGAAATCGAACTATCGTACAAGCTGACATTCCATACAATTTCGAAGGGTGAGGAGATTGTTTTCAGCAATAAACTCCTCGAAGTTGAAACCATTGAAATGACACATCGCATTGAAACTTACGGGTTTCTGTTCAAGGAAAAAATGCACAAAAAGAATATAAAGAAGGATGCAGTTGAAAGGTACCAGATTCCGATAAGCCAAATGGCTTCAATAAAGAATGGAGCAAATTTGGTAAACCCCGATGGAAGTGTAATACCCAACAATGAGCTAACAAACGATCCGCCAAAGCCACTTTTTGTTGCAATGCTGGGCGATACCGCATTTAACACCGATATTATTGAAAAGGTCAAAAACGCCGACCTCTTGTACCACGAGGCAACTTTTGCCGACGACCTGGCCACCATAGCCGAGGAAAAATACCATTCCACATCCCGTCAGGCTGCAACAATAGCAAGCTTGGCAAACGTGAAGCAGATGATAATTGGCCACTTCTCGGCCCGCTACAAAGATTTAATGCCAATCGTTTCACAGGCAAGAGAGGTGTTTCCCAACACACTGGTAGCCGTTGAAGGAATGGTAGTTGAGGTTGACGGGTTTACGGGTTAGGCAGCTTGGAGGGTTGCACGTTTAATGCTTTAACTTGTAACCCGGGGTTTGGACGGCGGCCAGTTTAATTATCAATAATCAATTATCACTTGGCAATTACCAATTAACAATTATCAAAATTAATTGATAATTGAAGCCATACCTTGCTACGAAAAAAACCAACGATAATAAATTCCGCCTCACCACAAAAGCTCACCATGAGAGGCCGTATGGTATATCAGGTATATTTATCACGTCAAAAATCCTGGAGCTATGGCCTGTTTAAGAATTTCGATCAACGATTTTCTTTACACTTGGCCTATCACACATTTCTCGTCAACCATTACTCGTAACTCATCCCGATTTTCCAAAACTGTTAATAACTTTTTGTTTAATTTCTTGCTTTTGGCCTTTCAGTGTTTTAAATTTGCTTGAAATTGAACAATTGTTGAAGCTTCCTTGGGCGGTTTTGCCTAATTCTTCTCGGTCAATTTTGCGTTTGGCAAAGCGAATCATTAACACACCACAACCATCCTTTGAGATTATATTTGGCTTGCCAAATTCTTTGCCTAATTGGTTTTGCCGGGTTCATAAATTCTTTTGAAGAAAAGCATCTAATTTACCTTGAAAATGAAAATTTTTAATGAATTGCAATCAAATGCCAAGAAGGCCCTGATGGCAAGGCAAACCGAACCTGTTGGAATGCAAAGCCGAAGGCAGTTCTTTTCCACCTTGGCGGTAGGTGCCCTTGCGGTAAGCCCAACACTGAAGATAATTGACTCCATAACCTCCGAACCATTTCAGGTGTTTACAACCAAGCTTGGTTTCCAAGTGATTAGAGATGGCCAGGTGGTATGGGAAGCCTCCAAGTCAACCTTGGGTATGAACGCGTCAATTAAAATGCGTAAAAGGGCCACAGGGTGGAATTTTTCTGTAAAAAGGGCCTTGTACGCGGAAACAGCAGTTGAACTCAGCTTGGCAGGAGAAATCAAGAAGAAAAGCGGTAATTGGCTCATTACCATGGTCATTCCCGAACTTGAAATAACCGCAAGCACTAACTTCATCAAATTTATTGACGGGGAATCATCCTTACAATCACCAGTTACCCTTGGAGGAATTTTGCTTAATTTTAACGAGGAATCATTTATAGCCTCAAAAGGAAATTTGACCATGGAGTTGAATTCGTCCTGGAAAATGAGATTGGGAGGGAAAGATCAGTTATTTCTAAGTTCTTGTGGCGAAGTTTTTAATCTGTCGGCTATTTCGTTGTTGCCTTTTTGGCAGGCTACTAGCAGTAGCAGGTTTAAACTTCCCAAAATAAACAAAGGAACGGCAGTATATCTTGAGGGTTTCGAGGATTGGAAGAGTTTTTTGGATAGGTTCAAATTTCTGGATAACAAAGCTTTTTCGGTTGCCGAAACACCTAATTCAATCCTTGCTCTGGTTGGAAGAAACCGCCGCGGTGCTGCAATTAGGTTATTGACAGCAGAAGCCCTTGAAAAAAAACTTTATTTAAGAGGCAGGGTTCACCAACCCTACCACTTTGAAAACTATTTCTTTAGTTCGGTATTTTCGCAACCAAGAAAAACCAAGTTTAACCTCACGGCCAGCCTTAGTAACAAGGGTCAATGGATTTCAAATGCCGTTGGGTCTTTTTGTTTAAAGAGGAACAAAAATTTGCCCGACCTGGAATTAAATGGTATTGGCTTTGAAGTTAAAGAAGAACATTTTGAACCAATGGTTAAAGCTTTCCAGCCAGAAGTAAAGGATGGTTTTGCACTTGCAACTGTTTTTTCGGTCATGCCCGAAATGCGCATTGAAGATGGTCAGCCACCCACGAGAACTCCCCGAGTTGCCAGGCCAACAAGTACCGAAACACAACAGGAGCAACCGCAAAGGGTTGAGCCGCAAAGGCCTGCGCAGCAACCAACACAAACCCCCACTCGCGTAATTGATGCTGCCCCGCAGGTTGCAACCCCCGTACTTGAGGTTCAATTCGATAAAGCAAGATTCAGGCCACTGGGCCCAATGAGCATTAAAATAGTGAGGCCAGAGGATCTTGTTAGCCTCCAATTCGTTTTTCATAATTTCAAGTTCACCAGCAGGGGGCAAGGTACCCTTGTTGAACTTGAGAATGCAAGAGAGCGTGGTGTAATTGAAATCCTTTTCCCTAGCCAGCACACCCTTGAGGAAGCCTACTTCGAACAGACAAGTCTAGATTCAGGTTCGGGCGGTCAAGAAGTTCGATTGCCGGCGAGGCACATAAGGGCGCAAAGAAGTAAGCTGGTTTACCAGATACAGCCTGGTCAGGCTGGTTTCGAGCTTTCTTTGAAAGCACTTCTGGATTGGTCTAAATTCAGCTTGGTGGTTCACCCAAGGGCCAATATCAGGCTTGCGGAGGTTCAACCATTCGAAATTAACCTTGGGAGCCTGCCCAGACCAACTCAGGATATTTCGCGAACCTCTGGCATACAACCAGCTCATGCCGATTTATCGGTAAAACTTGCAGAAAGTCCAAGACAGAGAATTAATCGCGCAAATCTTGTTTCCGAAACCAGTGTCAGCAACTTGTTAACAACCGAAAGTGCAAGTAGCTTGAGAGTTAGCCAGCAAGCAGTAGCAAGGGCAGTGGGCGATGGACGGCCCGGTCCAATACCAAGCTTATTTACATCAATAGAAGCCCCTGCACTTTTGTTTGTCTCGCCAAATCAAGTAAATGACTTCAGCCATAGTGTTGAACCCGCTTTCAGGCAAGCACCTCAAAGTGAGGTTAGGCCTGGAACGATAAATGTTAGGGTTCCAGGCACATTCGGAAGCACACCGGGAGAAATTGTGGAACTATGGCACACATCAATGGGTGTTAAGCTTTCAAACAAAAAGATATTCATAAGGGGGCTTGGCGAACTCAAAACTATAAGGGCACTTTGGGCTTTCGATGCCAAGACCGATTTCAGGGATCCTGTTAATATGGACCAGCCATTCCAGGCATCGCTTGATGCCAACAACCGGCACAAGCTAGTTCACACAACATCTAATTACAGCATTCAAGGTTTCGTTCCGCAACCCGTTCCTGTTAAAAAACTAATGTTAACTCCTCTTGGGGCTTACATTGACTGGCACGGCTTTTTCAAGGTTCCTGCCCCAACAAGCAACCACCTCAACATTATTGAATGGGAGCACCTTGCAACACTTGGCCGCGACCATTTTGTAAAGATTGTTGAAGAGGGGTACCTATTCCCACTCGGCCATAGGGCTGCACTGGTAACAATAACAGAAAGAAAATTTGACAGGAGCACCAAGGCTGCGGTCAACAGGAAAAGAATGTTCGTGGTAGTTTTGCAAAAGGAGGTCCTTTACCAAAGAAATGACCCCAACGGAAATTTCATCAAATATCCATTTGTTTCGGCCACAATCCAAAACGAATCAACACCCGATATTGATAAACCAAACATGATTAACCTCGGGAGATCTAGGCGAATTGGCACGCCGCAAGGGTCGGTCGGCCCATCCACCAAACAGTTTTTCATTGAGGTTGGTGGACGAGGGTTTCCTTTCAAGGTTACCGTAATTGATAAAGAAGGGCAGGAACACCACATTAACATATTTTTGGCGTTTGTAGAAAACTCGGTGGCTCGAACCGACAATCTGGCAAGAGCATTGGCAGAACACTACAACTCCGCAACTGGCTTAAATGTTGTTGAATTTGCAGGACGCGGCGTGGCATACGCCGAAAGTCTTATTGAGGGTGATACTGAATTTGAAACGACTTCAATTACTCTTGGCGCTCAGCACTATCCTGCAAGGGGTACGTCTGACTTGAAGTTCCATCCATTCATGCAACTTGCTGAAGTTTTCATAAGGCAGGTTTACGAACTTACCGGCATAATGAAACCAGCAAAAATAGTGCTGGAGGACGATAATAACCAGGGTATGGTGTTTGCCAAGGTTTCCGATGCAGTGGTAGATTTCACCGGTTGTAGCGACAAGGCAGGTGGATTTGTTTTACCCAACATGTCAATTTCTGGTCTTAGCAAACTCCAAGGCCCAATTGGTGGTGATATCGAAGATTTGATGAAGCTGTCCTTCGTTCCCGACAAATTCTTCAAGGGAATCGAAAACCTTCCAATTGGGAAAATTTTCGGAGTAATCGAATTATTTACTTTGCTACAGGACAAACCAAACATCGCTGGCGCAATGAACAGCTTTGTTAACCAGGTAAAGGCAATTAGAGAGCGTATCGAAAAGATAAAAAACGAATTACTCGCACTTCAGGTGCAATCCAAGGAGGGCGGGCAAACGATTGAATCACTTATAAATCAACACAAGGCTTTGCTCAAAGATGAAGCTGACAAGTTATTGAAGGCAATAAGCGACCAGGCTCCTAAAATACCAAACTTCAAGGCCTGGTTAACAACGGAAGCATTTTTTGCCGAGTATAAATGGATACCCGAGTTGAAAAACTCACCAATATCGGTAGCCGGAATCCTTGACGTTCACGTGGCAAAGCCAAAAGAAGCCCTCGAGATAAAAACCACCCTGGAGAAACCTTTCAAGGCTGCTACTTCAGCAAAACTTACCGGTGTTGCAAAATTTACCGATTTTGACATAGAGATTAGAAATGCCCTAAAGGTTAACTTCAAATACATTGAATTCAAAACCGGCACCGGTAAAAAGAGCGACATAAAGGTAGGTCTGAAACCTGTCCCGATAAATTTCATGGGTCCGTTAAGTTTCGTTAACAACCTTCAAAGTCTAATACCAAGTGGAGGTTTTGGAGACGATGGCCCATACGTTAACATCACCCCACAGGGCGTCAAAGCAGGTTTTAACATGAGTGTGCCCGATGTGGAGGTTGGGGCGATGATGATTAGCAACATAAACCTAGGAGCTTACATCAACCTGCCGTTTAATGGTGATGAGCTTACAATCGGTTTTAACTTCTGCAAGAGGGAGAACCCCTTCATGCTAACAATTTCATGTTTTGGTGGAGGGGGCTATTTCATGATGGTTACATCTTTGCGTGGCCTCAAGTCAGTAGAGGCAGCGTTTGAATTTGGGGCGGCAGTATCGCTTAATCTAGGAGTGGCATCTGGCTCCGTTTTATTAATGGGTGGTTTTTACTTCAAGTCCGAAATTGTTTCGGACGATAACAGGGTGATAAACCTTACCGGTTTTGTTAGGATTAACGGTAACCTTTCCGTACTGGGGATAATAAATATTTCAATGGAATTCTACCTTGCCCTAGCTGCCGTTTACGTAACGAAAACCATTCAGGGCAAGCAAGTTCAAAAGGTAGAAAAAATGGAAGGGGTGGCAACTCTCAAGGTAAAGGTTGAAGTACTTTTCTTTAGCAAAACAGTTTCGGTAACCGTTAGGAGACAATTTGCAGGAGCCGATGCCGACCCGACCTTTGCCGAAATGATTACGCTAAACGACTGGAAAGAATATTGCCTTGCGTTTGCCAACTAAATCGAACAAACTTAAGAAACACAACGATGGAACTAATATTCACAACCCTGCCAAACCACAGATTAACCAAGGATGGCGAACAGTACCTTTTATTGTCGGTACACGTTGCTGTTAGGCTAAAGCCGAATCGGGAAACCACACTGCAGGCATATCCCGACATGCTGGGCTGGCCTGAAAAGATTCTAGCTACCGAGTATCAATTTAGGTTGGCAAATGGCTCAGTGTTAAATGCCGAATTGCAAACCAACAAGATCGACCCCGAATTATTTGGTGCAATTTTCAACCCAACAATAACGGTAAAGGGTTTTGAGCAAGAGAATTTGTCAAACAAATTAATCAACTCGGTACCCCTTGTCCATATAAAGGATTTCGTGCTAAACAACTACAAGCAAATTGCAATTGAAAGTCCAACCAGGGGAGTATCGCCAGATAAATTCATCGACCCTGCAAGGTTTGGTCCAATAAACAGGGTGAAACTTGACCAACAACAAATCGAAAGGGCAGGCTCTGCACAAATCCGAAGACCCTTAAGGCTAATGCAGTTATCCAAACTCGATACCACTGCCGATGAACAGGTAAAAACAAACCTCAGGCGCGACAAGTTCGTGAAATTTAATGTCCGAATTAATCCGCAAAACGACTTTGCACAATTGAGGCAATTTCACGGGATAGATGCCAAGATGAGCCCGCTGAAGCCTTTTACCATCCCTAAGCCCCGGTTTGAGTTTCACGACATCCTTGCCGTTTCGGCAAGCTACCCTCAAATTATGCGAAGGTACGGTTTCATTTTAGATTTCCTGATTCCCTACAGCACGACAATACCATACACCGGATCCATTGCCCTTGTGCCCGGAAATATCGTTTTTGGAAGGGAAAATACCAAAGTTTCCACCCCATCAACTGCCTACCAAATTACCCAAAGGGGCTTTTACATTGCCGATAGGCCCGGCTCCATTTTCTCGCAAGGTTTCGTTAAGATTAATTCTGATACCTTTTCCGTGGTCCAAGTTGATGCTGATGGTGCGGCCATCAAAGCCACTACCATGGCCGAATCAAAAACCAAAGAAATTGCCGACTTTTATAGGGTTAAGTCTGAGGTAATGGTTAGCCGCAACCTTGAGCAGAGACCTGCGGCAGAACCGGAGCCGCCAGGCGATGAAGGTTTACCATCCGTGAGGAGTTCGGGAATTGGAATTGTTCGCAATGGTATGGCCGAACATGTAAGCAAGCGGTTCGAATCGTCAAGGTTGCTCCAACCCAAACTCCTAGATGTTTCCAAGGCTAACATGCAACGACCCGCCGGAGCGGTCAACGTTTCCCAGGGTCAAATGGCCAAACCCAAATTGCACACGGCATCACCATTGCGTGCTTTAAACCTTAATGTCACTCCTGTACCCATTCAGCTAATAGTGCCTCTAGAAGTACTGTATTCAGATGATTTGGTACAAGGATACCGTATGGACGTGGCCTACCAAAGCGAACCAAACCGTTGGTACTCTCTTCATCAAAGGAAGAATGAATACACCTATTTCGATGTTACCAACAATCCAAATCCTGTTAACGAACCCGATCCCGATGAGGGATTCCTGGAGTTGGCACTAACCCAGAGCACCGAAGACCAAAATGAGATTTTTGTTCCCGAGACTCTGGCGCGGTGGGAGGGTTGGAGCCTATCGGTAAGGAGGCCGGGTTTTGCAATAAACGAAGCCGACGATGATCCAGCACCACCAGGACAAAAAAAGGATTTCGTTAACAAAGACCATAACGTTGAAAAAATGAAGTACGCCTTTGACCCATCGCTCAATTTCAAACTGCATGTCGATACGAAGCCTGTTTTGGCTAGCCTTCCAAAATTGAGATTTGGAATAGATTACAGATTAAGAATTAGAGCCGTTGATATTGCCGGAAATAGCGTTGGCATTAACTTTTTGTCCGAATCAGAAAGAGACACCACCCGCTCTAACATCAGGTATATGCGTTACGAGCCGCTGGCATCGCCAATTGTTTTGGTGGGAAATGAATTAAAAGACGGTGAGTTTTTGGAAAGTATGGTGGTAAGAAGCAACTTCGATAAGTCGGCTCAGAATTACGAAAGAGAGAATGTAACGGGACAAGCTTTCCCCGGTTATTCTCACAGGTTTCTGCTTCCACCAAAAAACAGCCAATTGATGGCAGAAAGTCACGGAATGTTCGAAAAGGCTTTTGAAGGCAATACTTCTGCTGCACAAGTAATATACGATATTATTACAAAACACGAGGGGCTTTACAAGAGGCCTGACAAAACAAAGGAGAAGGTTTACAAACCTTCGGAGGTTGAAATCATATACCTTCCCGACCCAATGGCAGCAGGGGTGGCATTTTTCGTGGCCGAAGGTTATGCCCACTCGCACACCCAAGACTTCAAACCATTGATGGTTAGCTTCTTTTCAAACCAGGAGATTTTGCCCGACAACACCAACGCTGTAATTCCTGCGGACTGGTACAATGCCAAGCCTGTAAGTATCAGGTTAGAGGAGGGAAATACCGCAATGACTTGGAGTGCCAACGACCGCACCTTAACGGTTTGGCTCCCGAAAGGATTAAGGACGAGGCTAAAATACAGCACCTTCTGGCGCGAGGCCGACTTCAGGCATTTGTCGGGTATATGGAAGATGGTTAGTGATGAAAAGCCCCAAAACCTTGCAGAACTCGAAAGGCTTGTCAAAGCAGGTCAACATTGGATGCTAAGCCCTCCAGGTGAATTTGAACTCGTACATGCTGTTCAACAACCGGTTGAAGCACCGGAGATTCGCACCATTATCTCAGAAAGAGATTTTAACGACACCACTGCAAAACTGCATACCCGTATCAAGGTACACGGGCAAAGTACGGGCAAGATTGAATTGCACGCAAAATGGGAAGAACCAATTGACGATGGATTGTCGCCTGAAATTGAGGTCAAGGCACCGGGTAGTAACTTGGTGCCAGAACTGGAAGTTATCTACCACGACGAAGTATTGACTTACGGAACAATCCCGGAACCAAGGAATATCCCGCAGCACGTTCAAATGCGCCAAATAAGACAAGTTGAGGCAATACCAGTTCAAAGATTGCAAGTACGAACTCAGGCTGATTTTCAACGAGAGCCACAACCTCAATCTGCAAGGCTCAACACTATTTTCGTTGCTCAAAACCAAGAGTTCAATAAAATACAGCAAGCCAGAAGGGTGGCTCCAAAAAACCTCTTAAATCAAGTTAAGTTCGACATTGAAGAAAACCGTTTCAGGTTTGTAAAGATGCTTAACCTTAGGTTTCAACCGATAACACAAAGTTTTGGAGACACAAAGCACCGTTGGGTTGACTACCAGCTGGTTGCTTCAACAAGGTACGAGGAATACTTCGCCCAAAAAATTAAAAGTAATCCCAACCTGAAAATAACCAGAGAAAGTACGTGGTGGGAGAAGATAAACATTTTGAGTACTGCCAGGCCTGCTTTACCCCGGGTTGATTACGTAATTCCGACATTTGAATGGCGAAAAATCCGCTCCGGCAATCAAATTAGGCACCAGAGGTTGGGGGGTGGGCTAAGGGTTTATTTAGAACGGCCGTGGTTTTCATCGGGTGCCGACGAAATGCTTGCTGTTGTGTTGCCGCCCGCTCCTGCATCAGGTGTGGTTTCTATGATTTCGCAACCACCAAATTATACCGACCTATACACACATTGGGCATTGGATCCAATACTGCCGTCTGTACCGCCCGGTAACGTTTCTCCGCAAAATCAAGATTTCAGGCTAAACCCGGTTTTCGACCTTAACCTGCAGTACCCCGGGATGGAAGGAAGGAAGGCTGGCGTTGCCGCTTACCCGGTGGTGTTCGACGAAAGGAGGCAGCAGTGGTTTTGCGACTTGGCAATTAACCCAGGCTCAATGTATTTCCCGTTTGTAAAACTTGCCCTTGCCCGTTACCAGCCTTACTCGGTAAAAAAAGAGAATGAAGACGTATGTTTGTCGCCGGTGGTGCTTACAACTTTCGTGCAGTTAGTTCCAGAAAGGCAAACCACGGTGAACACGGTAAGGACGGGCGGAGATTTAAACCTTGCAGTAACGGTTGAAGGAACAGTTTTCGGCGAACGGATTGCCACCCATGGAAATAGAACTGTTATCAAGTTTTCTATATTCGATTCGGCAACCAACCAGCCAGTTACCGGAATAGTCATTGACGGTAAAACCCCACGTGAGCTTTCAGACCTGGGCGATGTAAAAACAGTAACAGCCAACAACATTTCCAACAACCGGTTTTCGATATCGCAGACCTTCAGAATACCCCAGCGGTTTGCAAATGCCCCCCTTAGAATGCTGGTTGAAGAATTTGAAACAGGCCCAACCAAAACCCGAGGCGACAACATACCCGATCAATACACCGAAAGGTTACAACAGTCGGAAGAAACCGACAGGCTGATTTATGCCGATGTGATTGAGGTGAATAGTGAATAGGTAAGCGTGATTTTTTGATGATTTTTGCGGGAAGGATTATTTTGCCAACCCCCTCACCGTTTTCACAAACTCCTCAACATCCTCTTGGGTAGTGCCGAAGGAGGTCATCCAGCGAACAATTGAATGATTGTCGTCCCAAACGTAAAAGAAATAGTGTTTTAAAAGTTCGTCGACAAGGGCAGGTGGTACCTTGGCAAAAACCCCGTTGGTTTGGACAGGGTAAACTATTTCAATGCCCGGAATATCCTTAACGCCATTTGCCAGCAATGAAGCCATTTTGTTGGAATTGGAGGCATTCTTGAGCCAAAGGTCATCCTTTAGTAAAGCGGTGAATTGCGTGCTAATGAATCGCATCTTGCTTGCCAGTTGCATGGCTTGCTTGCGCAGGTACTGAAAATCCTTGGCAAGTTCTGGGTCAAGAAACACCACCGCCTCGCCTAACATCAACCCATTTTTGGTTCCACCAAAAGAAAGCACATCAACGCCGGTATCGGTAATCATTTCCTTGAAACTAACTCCCAGTGCCGCCGCAGCATTGGCAATGCGGGCTCCATCAACGTGCAGGTACATATGGTGAGCGTGTGCCCAATCGACCAAGGTTCTTATTTCATCCAGTGTGTAAATCGTGCCAAGCTCAGTTGCCTGAGTTATGGAAACAACTTTGGGCTGAACATGGTGCTCGAACCCAATTGAGTGCATCAAGGGTTCAATTTGCTCTACTCTTATCTTGCCATCAGCGGCTGGAAGGGCTTGCAACTTGCAGCCCGAGAATTTTTCGGGAGCACCGCATTCATCCACATTTGCGTGGGCAGATGTGGCACAAATCACCGAATTAAACGACCTGGTAAGCTGCGAAACAGATAAAACGTTAGCGCCGGTACCATTGAATACGAAGAAAACCTCCACATCTTTGCCAAAGGCACCCTTGAATGCCTGTTTTGCCTCGTGGGTAAATTTGTCGTCTCCGTAGGCTATGGTATCTCCTTGGTTGGCATGCAAAATGGCTTTTATCACGACATGATGAACGGGGGCGTTGTTATCGCTGGCAAAACTCTTGAAGGTTTTCATATTTGTATTTTTACAAAATTACTCATTTGACCAAAAATGATTAACTTTTTTTAACGTGCCGCAAAGTTTCAAAAAGTTTTTTTGCAATTTCTCAATACCAATAAAGGTAACCAGCAATTCTATTTTTCCATCCTTTCCAAAAAAGAAAGTAACTTTGCCTATCAAAAAATCAAAAAAGATGTCAATCCAAAAACCCAGCATACCAAAGGGCACCCGTGATTTTTCGCCATCCGAAATTGCGGCAAGGGAGCATATTTTTCAGACCATAAAAAAAGTATTTCAGCTTTACGGATACAAACCCATCGAAACTCCTGCCATGGAAAACCTTTCGACCCTTACCGGAAAGTATGGCGAAGAAGGTGACAGGCTCATTTTCAGGGTTTTGAACTCGGGTGATTTTACCTCCAAGGCTGTTGAAAAGGATTGGGAGGAAAGAAACGTTCAGAAACTTTCGACACAAATTTGCGAAAAGGCCCTACGCTACGATTTAACCGTACCGTTTGCAAGATACGTGGTTCAATATCAGAACGATATAACCTTTCCTTTCAAGCGCTACCAAATTCAACCCGTTTGGCGTGCCGATAGGCCCCAAAAAGGCCGTTACCGTGAGTTTTTTCAGTGCGATGTTGATGTGGTGGGTAGTGATGCCTTGGTCAACGAAGCCGAGTTCATCCAGATTATTGACGAGGTTTTCTCACGATTGAAAATCAATGTGGTCGTCAAACTAAACAACAGAAAAATTCTTGCCGGAATTGTTTCTTACCTAGGGTTTGAAGATAAGCTGATTGATATTACCGTTGCAATTGATAAACTTGATAAGATTGGGATAGAAAAAGTTAACGAAGAACTGCTCGAAAGGGGATTGACAACCGATGCAATTGAAAAGCTACAGCCGATCTTTAAACTATCGGGCGGCGCCGAAGATAAGCTTACAGCTCTCGAAGGTCATCTCAAACAATCAGAAGTAGGCCTAAAAGGAGTGAGGGAAATGCGCGAGCTGTTTGAAACGACATCAAGAATGTCCTTGGCTTGCAAGGTAGAACTTGACCTTACACTTGTACGCGGTCTCAACTACTACACGGGAGCCATAATTGAAGTCAAGGCCGCCGATGCTCAAATTGGAAGCATTTGCGGTGGTGGTCGCTACGACGACCTTACAGGTATTTTTGGACTGAAAGGAGTTTCGGGCGTTGGCATTTCGTTCGGTGCTGACAGGATTTATGATGTTATGAAAGAACTAAACCTCTTTCCTGGTAACGTGGGTATCTATACCAAGCTCATGGCAGTAAATTTCGGACAAAAAGAAAGGGAATACTGCCAGCCATTGCTTCAAAAACTCAGAAATGCAGGCATTAACTGCGAGCTTTTTCCAGATGATGCAAAAATGAAAAAGCAGATGCAATACGCCGATTTGAACCATATTCCATACGTGGTAATTGCAGGCGAGGAAGAAATGAAAAACAACCAATTCGCCCTAAAAAACATGAAAACCGGCCAGCAAGAGTCGTTGAGTTTGGATGAGGTGGTTGAAAAAGTAGTTAATTGAGAATTAGAAATCAAAAGAAGTAAACAAGCAATTGGAATCGGCCAATGCCAAGCCGACTAATGGCTGATCAAGTGGTAAAAGTTTCCAACTTTTTTCTGCCACGAAGGTCGCAATACAAAGCCGCACAAAGTTTCCCAAGTCTAAGGTCAAAAGGTCGATTCGCGTAAACAGGTTCGAATGCTGGCAGGTACGTGGATAATAAATCGTTAATGATAAATCTTTTCACTCTAAACTCCTAAACCCATCAACTTATAAACCTTTTAAATTCCATAAACCCCAAAAACTTCTTCAAAAAATGAGCACTCACCACGTAATAAGTACCGGTTGGATAAAATTATCAGATGTAAGTAGCATTATTAATGAAAACAAAAAACTCGGCTTATCAGATGAGGTCAAGAAAAAGGTAATTGACTGTCGCAATTACCTTGATCAAAAAATACTAAACCAAGACGAGCCAATATATGGTGTTACAACTGGCTTTGGGTCACTTTGCAACCATTCCATTTCCCGTAAGGAACTTGGCACGCTGCAAAAAAACCTGGTTATGTCGCACGCTTGTGGAATTGGCGAGGAAATTGCTCCAGAACTGGTTAAGCTAATGCTGTTACTCAAGATTCAGTCCTTGGCGTATGGCAAATCGGGGGTAAAATTAGAAACCGTTGAGAGGCTCGTTGGTTTCTACAACCACGATATTCTTCCAGTTATTTACACGCAAGGATCGCTTGGGGCTTCGGGCGATTTGGCACCACTTGCACACCTGTCGTTACCTTTGATTGGAATGGGAGAGGTTGATTTCAAAGGCAGGCGGATGGGTGGCTCTGAAATGCTTGAAATCATGGAATGGAAACCCTTGGAACTGGCTTCTAAGGAGGGGTTGGCCTTGCTGAATGGCACCCAATTCATGTCGGCACTTGGTGTACGCGCCCTGCTAAGAGGAGCCGAACTGAATGATTGGGCAGATGTGATCAGTTCGTTGTCGGTAGAAGGCTTCGATGGTAGAATTGAGGCCTATTTGCCTCAAGTACACGAAATCAGACACCACGCCGGACAGAAACAATCGGCAGCAAACCTCCGTAAAATGCTTGAAGGCAGCCAATTAACAACTCGCACAAAGATTCACGTTCAAGATCCATACTCTTTCAGGTGCATTCCTCAAGTACACGGTGCTACCCGAGATGCAATAAACTACGTTTCTAAGGTTTTTGAAGATGAAATCAATGCCGTAACCGATAACCCCACGATCTTTCCGGAAGATGATTTGATAATTTCCGCGGGCAACTTTCACGGACAACCATTGGCAATTACTCTTGACTTCCTGGGTATAGCAATTTCGGAGCTTGGCAATATAGCCGAGAGCAGGGTTTACAGGCTAATAAGCGGAGGCCGCGGACTTCCTCCTTTCCTGGTAGCCAACCCGGGTTTAAACTCCGGATTTATGATTCCACAATATACTGCCGCATCAATTTTAAGCCAAAACAAGCAATTCTGCACCCCCTCGTCGGTTGATTCTATAGAATCAAGCCAAGGCCAGGAAGACCACGTTAGCATGGGAGCCAATGCAGCAGTTAAAACTCTTAAAATTATTGATAACATTGAGAGAATTCTTGGAATAGAGTTAATGAACGCCAGTCAAGCGATGGGTTTCAGAGATGCAAGGAAAACCTCACCCAGACTTAAAAAACTCCTCGACGATTATCGCAAATTGGTGCCATTTGTCGAAAACGACAAGGTACTTTACGTTGAAATGGAAAAATCGGTGAAATTCATCAAGGAAAACAGCCCGTCAATGTATCTGAAAGGGTAGGTGGTGCGATGGCAAGTAGGTGTAAGAAATAGCAAATATTTGTAACTGCAAACATTGCAATGCCCAAATATCTTGGTTCAATTCATGCTAACTTTGGCATTATTGCGTTAAGTTTCAAAAAGGAACCGGCATAATTGGCATTTTGGATTCGGTGTTTTAGAAAACTTGTTTGCAAAAATTAAAGTAAAAATAAATGACCAAGCTTATTCTAATTTCCAAAAAAAATAACCTAATAATTTCAATTCTTCTAATTTCATTTATCGCGGTAAATGAAGCTTTTGCCGATTCAAGAAATGAAACCATGTTAAATATTGCTGCAATTGAAACTCCGGGAGAAGATTTTGAGGTTAATTTTTCTGATCAGACCTGTGGCGATAATCATAGGCCACTTAGGCTTTCTAGAAAAAAGGGTTGGGGATATTTGGGTGCTTTTAAAATTGGCATCACCGCAGGCACATCGCATTCTTTTTCTGATATACATCGCAACAAGTATTTGGGTTACGGAGAAACAATATCAAGTTTATGGAAAAATGCTGGTTTAAACGGTGGAATCTATTTCAACTACCGCCACGTGAATCACTTTGGTCTCGGTGCAGGCCTAAACTTAATACACATTTCGGGCACGGCACATTCAGAAGATAACAGCAGCATACCCGCGGATGATATTGTAGCGGGATTTGCTTTCGAGAACCAAATTTTAGAGTTTAACGGTAGGCTGATGTTTTATGTTCCCTTAGCTACCCAAAGGATTTTTGACATTTATGCCTTTGTGGGCCTTTCGTTGTATTATAATTTTTTGGAGCTTAGAGATCAAAACCAACTTGTTACGTTCCCAACAGAAGATTACGATAAGCTCCAGATGGCATTACCTTTAGGTGTGGGCTTCTCATTCAAGGTAGGGCGAAGGTTTTCTTTTGGATTTGAATCAGGTTACCGCTACACACCTTTCAATTACCTGGATGGAATAAGCCCACCAGACACCAAGTATGATGCCTTCTTGCTTAATCAAGTTAAGTTTGGTTTTTTCTTGAATTAAACAAACAAGAACCCAATTTGTGCTATCTATCACATTTTGCAAAAGATTTTTGGGTATAATTATCATAACTTTGCAAAAATTTTACACTAAAGTACGCGCCAATATTAAAAATTAATGGAGAAACTAAAATGTTTGATCATTGGCAGTGGTCCTGCCGGTTACACTGCTGCCATTTATGCTGCCCGGGCCGATTTAAAGCCAGCTGTTTACCAGGGAATGCAACCCGGAGGTCAGCTCACCATCACAACTGAAGTTGATAACTTTCCTGGTTATCCAAACGGTGTTACGGGACCCGAAATGATGGAAGACATCAAGAAGCAAGCCGAAAGGTTTGGCACCGAAACTCGTTGGGGGCTTGTTACAAAGGTTGACTTTTCGGTGAGACCCTTTAAGGTTACAGTTGACCAAACCAAAGAAATCCTTGCCGAAACAGTGATAATTGCCACAGGAGCGTCGGCACGATGGCTTGGATTAGAATCAGAAAAGAAATTCAACGGATACGGAGTTTCGGCCTGTGCTACCTGCGATGGTTTTTTTTTCAGGGGTATGGACGTGGCTGTGGTCGGCGGGGGAGATACGGCTTGCGAGGAGGCATCATACCTTGCCAAGCTCTGCAGGAAGGTTTACCTTATTCACCGCCGCAACGAACTAAGGGCATCTAAAGCAATGCAAAATAGGGTTTTTAAAACCCCCAACATCGAAATGGTTTGGGATACAATTCCCCTTGAAGTGGTAGGTGACAAAACTGTTAATGGTGTCATGGTAAAGAACCTTAAAACCGGCGAGGAAAGGAAAATTGACATAGAAGGTTTCTTTGTGGCCATTGGACACACTCCAAATAGCGAGCTTTTCAAGGGGCAAATTGATTTGGATGAAAACGGTTACATTAAAACCATTCCAGGATCAACCCGCACGAATATACCTGGTGTTTTTGCTGCCGGCGACATTCAAGACCATGTTTACAGGCAAGCGGTTACTGCAGCCGGTTCGGGTTGCATGGCAGCAATAGAGGCCGAAAGGTTTTTGTCAGACCAAGATTAAAGGCAGCAGGCAAAAGTCGAGTGTCAAGGGTCAATAGGCATTTTTTGCTGGAGAAATCCTGTTAACGCCGAGTTTGCGCGTATAATAAACCCAGTCTAATAAACCCGACGCGATAAATCTTGGCCTGTCAACCAGTAAACAAATTTATCTTTCAACCTTAATCTATTCTTCGCTTTTCATTTTCACTTTCCCTATAACTCCACTTCCTATACTTTCCTCGCCATTGTACCAGGCCACGAACTGGCCGGGTGCGATTGCTCTTTGAGGTTGATCGAAAATTATGTAAAGCCCCGAGCCTCGCATTATAAGCGTGGCCTTACTCAAGGGTTGACGGTATCTGATACGTGCATCGTATTGCCGGCTTTGTCCTGGTTGAAGCTCTAGGTCTGGCCTGATCCAGTGAATTTCTTTTCGCGCCACAAACAACCCGTAGCTCTCCTGGCAGGCCAGATTATTAGCCGACGCAACAAAAATAAGGTTTTCTCTCGTGTCGATTTCAACAACAAAAATGGGCTCTTTCATGCCCCCAACATCCAAACCCTTCCGCTGGCCAATGGTAAAGTAATGTGCGCCGCGATGCTCCCCAACTTTTACTCCGCTTTGCAAGGAATGGTTCGGGGTCGCAACAATGTTTTTTAGCTTCTCCTCTTGAACGGAATCCCAGGTTTCACCAAAATCAAGGTTTGGTATTACCTGCTGGCAGAAATCGTCGGGAACAAGTATTATATCTCCCTTTTTTGGTTTCAGTTGCTGTTGCAAGAATTGGGGAAGGCTAACTTTGCCTATAAAGCACAAACCTTGACTGTCTCTTTTTTCGGCAGTAACCAGCCCTTGCTGACGAGCAATTTCGCGCACCTCGTTTTTTTGAAGGTGCCCGATAGGAAAAATAGCCTTGGAGAGTTGCTCCTGATTTAGCTGGCACAAAAAGTAGCTTTGATCCTTACCCTTGTCGGCACCTGCAAGAAGCCTAAAAATGGTTTTGCCATCCTTTTCGAATTGCTCCTTTTGGCAATAGTGGCCGGTGCCAACAAAATCGGCTCCGAGGTCTTTTGCCGCCTTAAGAAAAAGGTCGAATTTTACCTCGCGGTTGCAAAGAACATCGGGGTTGGGGGTTCGGCCAGCCTCGTACTCGTTGAACATGTAATCAACAATACGCTCTCGGTATTCCGTGCTAAAATCGAGGGTGTAAAAAGGTATTTGCAGCTCATTGGCAACCATTAGGGCATCGTTACTATCTTCAAGCCAAGGGCATTCCTTTGAAATTATTACTGACTCGTCGTGCCAGTTTCGCATAAACACTCCAATAACATCGTAGCCCTGCTCTTTGATAAGGTAGGCTGCCACGGAGCTGTCAACCCCACCCGATAGCCCAACAACGACCTTTTTTTTTGTTAACTGCATTACATTTATTTACTTGAATACAAAATTAAGCGAAATTTGGAAACCCAAAATGCCAACATTGTTTTGAAAGTAATTGATACACTGGTTTTTTTTACCTTTGACCTTAAAACAATACTTCAGCCGTGGATATTCCCCATACAGCCCCCCTTCAACAAGCCAAGCCAAAGACCCTTTTTGTTAAGAGTCTTTTGTTGCCGTTGGGTATAGTTTTAATTGCTTGGTCGGTTAAAATTGCAGAAATCGTGTTTCAACTTGAGTTGTTTCATTATGGGATTTTCCCGCTCAAGGCTTCAGGGCTTCCCGGAATATTATTTTCGCCCTTCATTCACCAAGACTTCCATCATTTGATAAACAATAGCATTCCACTTTTGGTGCTGGGTACGGCCTTGCACTATTTCTACAAAGAAATTGCCGTGAGGGTTTGGGTATTTTCTTTTATAATTACAGGTACATGGGTCTGGTTCTTTGCCCGCGATTCATATCACATTGGAGCCAGTGGCTTGGTTTACAGTCTTGCCTTGTTCGTTTTCGTGAGCGGTGTCATCCGCAAGCACCCTAGGTTAATTGCAATTTCTTTGCTGGTGGTTTTTCTTTACGGTAGTATGCTTTGGGGTATCTTTCCAATAAAAGATAGGATTTCATGGGAATCGCACCTTATGGGTGCCCTTTCGGGGATAGTCCTGGCGTTTTTCTTTCGCAATGAAGGGCTGCAACGTCAAGTTTATGATTTCGAACTCGAGGAGGGATATGATGACGATGAAGATGAAGAATATTTTGAAGAAAATGATAACGAGAGCGATGAGTTTAAACCAGCGAAAGGGAGTACTGGTAAATCTAAAGCAGAATCGCCAGGTTACTTTTCGCCACCAACCATTTCATGAAAAAATTTAGCCATAAACCCGGCTTGTGGCTCGGGCTATGGCTATGTACCCTTTTGAAAAGTTATTTTTTTATTGCTTGTAGGGTTAAAATTTATACGAAATGCCACCAATAATCAACCTTGGCAATCCAACCCTAATGCCTTGGGGCCTTCTGCTTGTAATGTATCGGTGGTCGAATAGATTCTTTACGGTCAAATTTAATTCAATACCAGTCTTTCCAAGTTTGAACCAAGTTGAAACATCGGCCAAAAAGTAGTCGTCCAGCAATCCTATACGGCCATTCATGGTGGCCTGAGCGTAGGTGTGAGATGGGTCGTTGGCTTGAATGATAATCCAATCATTTACATTTTTGGTGTTTAGTGGGTCGGTAAATTGCTCACCAATGTAGCTTCCCGACAGCTTCAATCCAAACCTGTCGGAGTTTTTAATCAAGAGTTGCCCTTGCAATGAAACGTTTGGTGAGTAAGGGGTTTTGTTTCCGTTCACGTTTTGGAAGTATTGGGTCCTTGGATGGTTGTTGGCTGTTTTTTGCAGAACAAACCTGTCGCGATTGAACCTTGCATCAACATAGGTAGCTGCCACGGTGAACGTGTTTTGCCATTTTCCTACATTCAAAACAGGCAGTGTTAGCATTAATTCTGCTCCCTTGTTTAGTGTGGCTCCACCGTTTATCAAACCAGTTCCTGCTCCGCCCGATGATTCGGAAACCGGAATAACTTGATTTGAAAAGTCGGTGTAGAAAGCCGTGAAATCTAATGCTGCCTTGCCAATTCGCGCCCTCATTCCGAGTTCAAAGCTCCAGCTTTTTTCTGCTTCAAGTTCAAGGTCAACTCCAGAGTTGCTAATGGCGTCCTTGGTTCTTGGTGGTGCGTATCCTTTATGAACGCCTCCGAAAAAGTTCATGTTTTCGGTGGCGGCGAAATTGATTCCAAGGCCTGGAATAATTGCCAAATCTCTGGTTGTGTTCGAGAATAGGGTGTCTCTATTGTTCTGCCTGTATATTTCTCTCTCGTAAAATATGCTTTCGGCTCTTAAGCCAGAGGTTATTGACCATTTATTACCAACGAGGGTTTTGTTTTGGGCAAAGAAACTAAAAGCACTACCCAATCTAATCTCATCGTCCTGCAAATTACCTGACATTACACCCGCCCTTGTTCCATTAATCCTCTGCTCGGAAGCCCGCTCGTGCAAAATTCTAGCACCAGCGTCAATTTTTGAAGTTAGGTTAAACAGCAAAAACCCTTTTTCCAGCCTTGATTCAAGACCAACAACCTCAAAATGTCTGTTGCGCTGTCCGGTGCTATTGCGCATGTATATTGCACCTTGTGGCTTGCTAGGGTCACCGTGAATTACCCCGGTAAGGTTGCTGGCACTTGGGCTGTAAGAATAATCTTGACGGTTCCAGTTTCTAGTTGTGGTGTAGGCAAAAAGGGTGTGGGTTAATTGTCCGTTGGAACCAATAGTGTGTTTGTACGTTGTGCTGGCTGCGTACCTTCTTACCTTGAAGTTGTCGTTAGGAGCTATTCGAAGGTAATCACTGCCTCCCGCATCGTACATTGCCTGTGTAATTCCGACGTAAGTAGAGTTTGAATCTTCGTCGTAAAAGCTCAATTTTACCGATAAGCGCGACTGTGGCGATAACCCAACAAGGAACTTGGCGTTGAGATCGTGCAAGCGGAACCTAGTTGGCCCCAGGTCGTTTGCCTGTTTGCGGTTGTAGTTTGCTATATACCCAAATTTATTTACCGTGTTGCCAATTTGGGCAAAAGTGCTATTGTAGCCTAAACCACCCTGCTTTACCGAAACAACTCCACCTAATCTTTCTTCCGGATCTGCGGTAATGTAATTTATAACCCCGCCAATGGTTTGAGGTCCAAACAATATTGAACTGCTACCCTTTAGCACTTCCATTCCCGACATTCGCTCAATGTTGGGGCTATAGTACATTTCGGGCTCTCCGTAAGGCGCCAATGCAACCGGAATACCATCTTCGAGCATCAACACCGTTCGGCTCTTGTCAGGATCAAGACCCCTAATACCAACGTTAATTCGCAATCCTGCACCTTCTTCATCAACAACATGAACGCCCGGAATACTTCTCAATATTTCGTTGGCACTCAATGGATTGGTAGCCGCCAACCCTTGGCTGCTAACGAAATTTACCGAACCTGGCAGGTGCTTTAGCACGCCAACCCTACTCCCCGATACAGTTACCTCGGTGAGCAAGAGTACATCAGGTTCAATGGTTATAGCTAGCTCATTCCCTGCATTGTTATGCTTTACCTCTTTAACCACTGATTTAAACCCGATTCCGCCAACCACTATTTCGAAAGTTTCGGCAGGAACATTAAAAATTTCGAACTGTCCGTTATCATCGGTTACTGATCCTATTGTAGTGCCCTTGACCTGAACCGAAAGAAATGGTACCCCCTTATTATCATGTACAACCTTTCCGGTTAATAAATTTTTAGGTTCCGAAAATACTTTTGCTCCCAGTATCAATAGTGCTGCGAAAATTAATGCGACTTTTTTCATTTTGCAAGTAATTAAAATTATTTTGCAAAAGTAGAAAGGGTAAAAAAAGCCTGCAATACCTAATAATTATGATTTTTGTTACTGGAAGTCATCATTTTTGGCTATGCAACCACCAGAGAAAGTTGATTAATAAGGCCTTACGAAAATGACTCCACATCAATTATACCGTTGGTAACTGCGTAAATTGCAAGTCCTGAAGCCGACTTTATGGATGTTTTTTGTGAAATGTTTTTGCGGTGGGTTATTACCGTGTTTATGCTTATGTTTAGAATGTTGGCGATCTCTTTGTTTGAATTGCCCGAAACCAATAATTTCAACAATTCAATCTCCCTTGCCGATAAGGTTTCCCTCACGCACCTTGTGGAATCGTTAGAATGTTTGGTGAGCTTCTTTATTTTAGCCAGAATAGCCTCGGTGGAGTCATCAATGAATATTGTATCATCAAACAATGTCATGAGGCTTGAATCGAAAAGTGAGTAAATCAATGCCAACCATCTTACGCCAACCAAATCTTCCCTCAATCCCAAGAAAAACTTCTCTTGGTTCTTGATTAGCAAGGGATTCACGATTACGATATCCTGTTTTCTATAATTGGCATTCCGATTGAAATCGGTTAGGGACTTGGCAAAATCAAATGAAAAATTACCTGCCGATTGGTCAATAACAATTGCCAAGCCCTCCGAAATAATCCTGGAGGATTCTACAATGAAAATTGAAACTCTATCTGACCTGTTTCTCATTTCTGCGCCGTGCCTTCAAGTTTTTTTATAACTGGCAATAATATCAGGTCTTCAATTTGGGCATGTATAGTTAGGTCAAATTCTAGTTCGAAAAGAGCGAAAATGAGTTTTCTTCTAATTGTTTGATCATTTTCTTGGGGTAGGTACTTGATTAGCAGGTTCTTAAGGTCAGTCAATTCTTCCTCGATGTTATCGTGCTTCTCTTCGTAGTGCACTATTGAATAACCGTTTTCAAGAGGTTGTTGCCCGTTTTCAATTAGGGTTACAATGTATGGAAAGGCAACATCGTTCTCGTAGTTAATGTGGTTTTGAACCTTTTTGAAGTATTCGCCGAAAAATTTCTCCACCAGTCCAATCTCCTTACTGTTGTTTTTTTTCTGAACCTGTTCGATAAAGTCTCTTATGATAGGGTATTTTTCGTTCAAGTAGTAGTTGTGGCTGTTCTTTAAAAAGGAAATAATATCGATAATATCGTCATTACCGAAAGCCGGTTGCCCCGAGGGCCTTATTCCATTATACAGGTTGGTAACGGTGATGAAAACGTTCGGGCCAATCGAATATTTATCGCAAACCTGTTTTACGGTTTTTTCGTGCACCGGCATTCGCACCCCAAAATGTTCGAGCATCAGAAGAACGTAGGGATTATGGAAAATCACCACCGATAGCTTATCGTCGGGCTTAATACCTTGTTTTGCTCTGCTATACATTTTAAATTTGATTTAATTTCTTTTGAAACGAAAAATGACTTTCACAAGTCGATCAAACTAAAAACAGAATTTGAGTTGATTTAGTTCAATCTCTCCATTTCCCTCTCTATATCCTTTTTCTTTATGGTTTGGCGCTTGTCGTGGAGTTTCTTCCCCTTGGCCAATGCAATTTCTAACTTTGCAAGCCCTTTTTCATTAATAAAGAGTAACACGGGTACAAGTGTGAATCCCCTTTCGGCAAGTTTGGTTCGCAGTTTTCGAAGTTCGCGAGTATTGAGAAGCAATTTACGTTCACGTTTGGGGTCGTGGTTGTTGTAACTTCCGTGGTCGTATTCGGCCACATGCATGTTACGCACGAAGAGTTCCGAACCAGAAAAGGCGCAGTAAGCATCGTTTATGCTGGCCTTGCCAGCCCTGATCGACTTTATTTCGGTGCCGGTAAGCACAATGCCACCAACAAACCTTTCCAGAAGGAAGTATTCAAAACCTGCCTTTTTGTTACGTATGTTTACCTTGCTTTTCATGAGAATTGCAAAATTAGTAATAAATTTTGATCGGCTTGCGGGTATGCGGGTATTTGACAATTACGAGCGGCGCGAAACGGTCAAAAGTAAAGGAGGTGCGAATTATCTATTTCCAAATTAACCAATACATGCGCCCTTTAATCTTTACTTGGTTGATTGATAATATTTATCTTTGCAGCCTAATTGGAGATTCAAAAGTAACTTGTTTGAAACATGGCGAGGGTTTCATTTTTAATTTTTGGTGCTCTTGTATTTTCGAATGTTTTCGGATACACGCAAAATAACTCTACCTACCCTTTAAAGCCAAACCTTGATTATCCGGAAGTGTTCCTAAGTCAATATCTTCAAATTGAATCAATTAGTGGAAACGAAAGAGATGCGGGCGAGTTTTTTGCCTATTCTTGTCGTTTGGCCGGACTCCATGTAAGAGTTTTTACCCACGAAAGAGACAGCTACAATTTTGCTGCCTCACTGTTTCCCTTAAACTCGGCAAAACCCAACGTGATTTTTCTCACACATATTGACGTGGTGCCAGCCGCAAACCACAACGACTGGCTGCATGATCCTTTTGGAGGCGCAATTGCCGAGGGTTACGTGTGGGGTAGGGGAGCCATTGACAACAAGGGGGCGGGAGTAATGCAGTTTTTTGCACTAAAGCATTTTGTTGAATTGGCCCGACACAATGACCTTCCATACAACGTTACGCTTTTGGCTGTATCAAACGAAGAACTTATGGGCGGTCTTGGGGCTGGAATTATTGTAAATCAATTTATTGACGAATTAAACCCGGTTGCTGTTTTTGGCGAAGGCGGCGCAGGAATGAGGGGAATAATCAATGCGATGCCTCGAAAGGTTGTATTTGGCATCGAAACGGCCCAAAAGCGCTCACTATGGTTCAACCTCAAATCTACAGGTAGTTCGGCAGGCCACGGTTCGGTGCCCGCGGCCAGGTATCCTGCAAAGGAAATAATTAGAGCAAGCAACGCAATACTCAAATTAAAGCCAGAAATAATAGTAACTTCAGTGGTTAGGAAGATGCTTAAGGGGTTAAGTGTTCATGAAACCGGAATTAGGAGGTTGGCCTTGAGAAACATGAAACTAATTAGTCCGTTAATTGCACCCTACCTTAGAAACGATGAAATGACTGCATCGATTCTTACCAACACCATAATGCTTACAAGCATTACCAGTGATGCCACGGCACAAAATCAAGTAGCCCAGGCACTTAAGGCAAGTTTTGATGCCAGGCTGTTGCCCGGGGTCGACGCAACACTTTTTTTGAAGGAAATTGAGTTTGCCATAAAACCCTTCGAAGTTGAACTGGAAATAGTAAGCAAGCCGGCAGAATCGCCATCATCGAAAGAAAACTCATATTATTTTCACTTCAAGGATGCTCTACAGGAAGTTTATCCTGATGCTCACGTTATTCCAATACTATTCCCCGCTGTTAACGATAACTGGTTCTTCAGAAGTGCCGGTATTCCAACCTTTGGGATTACCCCCGTGATTTTTACCCGAGAATTGATCCACACCATCCACAACGCCAACGAAAGGATGCCCATCGATGCACTATACCAGGGTATTGATGTATTCAAAGCCTTTATCAGAAGGATTATTGATTAATTACCCCATCCCCTCGGTTTAGAGACGCGATTAATTGCCCAACCATTGTAGAGACGCGATTAATCGCGTCTCTACAATAAAACGCGTCTGTTCGGTTCGTTAAACAATTCATCATCAGCCCAATTTGCTGGGTTGTTTGAAATGTAACGGGATATTTTTTGGTATTCCTCGTTGTCGCGGATTATGTGGTCGTGAAAACGGGATTGCCAGTCAAATATGGGATTGATTTTTCTGGTTTCAAATGAACAACGGCCCTTGTACCACCTGATAATTCGGGAAATATTGTTATGAACCATTGGATTTTTGTCGCCTGCAAAACCGCCGCTTGGTTGTGCGGAATTGGCGGTTTGCTGTACGAAACCGGTGGTTGGTTGTACAGACGCGATTAATCGCGTCTGTACGGGAAATCGCGTCTCTACACCGGATTTGTTGGTTTGGTCAGCAGGATTTTCAATGATTATTATTCCGTGAATATGATTTGGCATAACGACAAATGGACCCAGTTTGGCACAAGGAAACCGATTTTGGATTTCTGTCCAACGCGAAAATGCAATTTCGCCATCTGCGGATAGATTCATTACCCCGTCCAAAATGTTCCCGAAAAACAATTGGTGGTTTTTGATACATATCGTTACAAAATACGCACCATTCCAACCATAATCCCACCAACTGGCCCGTGCAGTCGGAATCCGGTATTTGTTTTGGTATTTGTCCATAATCCCATTATTTTACAATAATCCGATTATTTGCCCCCGTTTAAAAACGCGATTAATCGCCCCACCACGTCGGTGTAGAGACGCGATTAATCGCGTCTCTACAAAAAATCGCGTATCTACAATAAAACGCGTCTCTACAAAAAATCGCGTCTGTTCGGCAAATCGGGTCTCTGCGAAAAATTGCGTTTCTGCAAAAACCCCATTTTTTTTGTATCTTTGCATCCGTTTTTGGCACCGATTATTGAGCATTAACAGAAATAAAACGCATCCACTAAAATGAGAGATCCGAAAAGAAAAGACACCGAAGTACTTGATATTACAAAAGATGTTAAATGGATTGGAATCCTTGATTATGACATCGTTACTTTTGATGTGGTAATGGAAACCGAGTTTGGCACAACCTACAACTCGTATTATGTTGATGGCGAAAAAAAAGCAATCATTGAAACCTCGAAAGAAAAATTTTGGGATGTTTACCTGGAGAAAATCAAAAAAGTTGTTGACCCCGCCGAGATTGACTACATAGTTCTTAATCACACCGAACCCGATCACAGTGGCAATCTTGCAAATTTGCTAAAAATTGCTCCCAAGGCCAAGGTCGTTGCCAGTAGAATTGCCATAAACTACCTCCAAGACCTTCTGGGGCAACCCTTCGAGCACATTGTGGCCAAGGATGGTGAAATTCTTGATTTGGGTAATAAAACCCTCAGGTTCATCAGTGCACCCAACTTGCATTGGCCCGATAGTATGTACACCTACCTTGAGGAGGACAAGCTGTTGTTTACCTGCGATTCGTTTGGTTGCCATTATGCACACCACAAAATGTACGACAATCAGGTAGGTGATTTTTCAGAAGCTTTCAAGTATTATTTTGATGTTATTCTTAAGCCTTTTAGCAAGTTCATGCTTAAGGCCATTGAAAAAATCCGCCCCCTCGACATTAATGCAGTGCTTACAGGTCATGGACCGCTTCTAATCAACGATTGGAAAAAATGGGTTGATATTTCTGAACAATACTCAAACGAAGCCATTGCGGCACCCCAGGACGACTTTGTTTTCATACCTTACGTTTCGGCCTACGACAATACTGGCAAAATGGCCAAGGCCATAGCCGAAGGTGTAAGAAGTGTTGGAAATTTGAAGGTTGAAGTTGCTGACATCGAAATGATGCCACTGGGCGACCTCGACGAAAGGCTTACCCGATGTGCAGGTGTTGTTGTAGGATCTCCCACCATAAATCAAAACATTTTACTTCAAATTTACAAGTTGTTTGCCCTGATAAGCCCAATACGCGACAAAGGAAAAATTGCCGGTGCGTTTGGTTCGTATGGGTGGAGTGGCGAGGGAAGCAAATTAATTGCCAATAACCTTTCAAGCCTGAAGCTAAATATGATTGGCGAGGGAGTGTTTGCAAAATTCACTCCCCACCAAGAGCAATTCGAACAATGCTTCGCTTATGGAAAGAAAATCGGTGAAGCGGTATTAAACGGTAAATGATCATTTATAAATCATTCTTCGCTTTTCTTTTTCTCATTATGCTCCCCAAAATCAAAAAAACCCTTGTGGGGAAAAAATAAATATACCAATCCGGTTACCTTTGAATACGTACAACTATCGGTTCGTATTTTTTCTGGCAAGAGGTTAATACCCGTGGCAGAAATAAGATGTAAAACCACGCCTGCAATAATTGCAAATTTTACGCTGCCCAAAATTATACCTGCAATTTTGTTAATGAAGTTTACGAACAGTACCTTAAATACTTTCTCGACCAGGATTGCCACGAACTTCAACAAAAAAATTACAAGCGCAAAGGTCAGCATGAATGCGATAATTTGAAATGGTACCGGGTTCCAATCAACCATACCCCTTGCAACCAATCCCACAACCCCGGAGGCAATTATTGCCAGGTAAATGCCAAGAACCAAGCCCGCCAACGTTGCAATTTCCATTACCAAGCCATTTTTGTAGCCCCTGTAGGCTCCAAGGGCAACCAATGCGATTATAATTATGTCGAGGTGGTTCATGGAGAAAGTGACCCAAGGGCTATTTTTTTGTTAATTTTCCCATTTCTACTAAGGTGTCGAACTCATCACGGGTCAGTGGCATTACCGAGAGCCTCGATTGCTTAACCAGGGCAATGTTTTCTAATTTTGGATTGGCTTTAATTGCTTCCAAGGCAACAGGTTTGTTAAGTTCGCCTTCTGGAACCAGTTCTACCGCTACCCAGCGGTTGTCGTCAATCGTGGGGTCGGGAAAGAATTCCTTGGTAACCCTGCATACGCCCATAACCTGTTTTTCGCAAACGCTATGGTATAAGAGCACCTTGTCGCCAAGTTTCATTACCTTGAGGTTATTCCTTGCTTGGTAATTCCTCACGCCAGCCCACGAGGTTTTCTTGTCATTAAGCAAATTCTGCCAGGAGAAGTCTCCGGGCTCAGTCTTTACTAGCCAGAAGTTCATGTTGTCTAAATATTAAGGGGTTTTTAATATAGAATCTTGAAAACTAGCTCCACCAATAACTCGCCCTGATCGGTTGATGCAACACCCACCCCTTTTGATTTAAGATCGCATTCGAGCAGGTGGGAAAAAACCTTTTCGAGCCTGGAGGGTGGAAAGTTCTTGGCACAGGGGTGATAGTCCTTAAGCAAGAAAGGATGCACCCCCAGGGCTGCCGCAAGCCCTTTCTCGGTTCGATCGGGCGAATAATGGTAAACCATAAGTTTGGTGAAGTACTGTTGCAATAATGCCACGGTCATTACCAAAGGATTTGCCTTTTGATTGGCACCAAAATACTTGGCAATTCTGAAGGCCTTGGGGTGGTCGAGGGTGCCTAGAGCTTTCTGTAGTTCGAAAACGTTGAAATCCTTGCTAATTCCTATTTTCTCCTCAATAATTTGTGGCGTAATTTCCTGGCCCTTCTCAATATCGAGAAACATTTTTTGAATCTCGTTGGTAACTTTGGAAAGATCCGCACCAAGATAATCGGCAAGAATCCGGGCAGCCTGTTGATTTATGGCGTAGCCCTTGCCACGAACGTATCTATCTATCCACTCGGGAAGCTTGTCATCATATACCCGTTTGCTTTCAAAAAGAATGCCCTTTTCGGAAATCAATTTAGCAAGCTTTCTCCTTCCATCAATAGTTTTGTACTTGTGAGAAAAAACAAGAATTGTGGTATTCAGTGGTTTTTCGACATACCTTATCAGAGCCTCGTATTCGGCATTGAACGATTCATCATCGCCACGTGGCGACAAGTTCTTTAGATTCTGGGCCTCTCTTACCAGTACCAAGTTATACCTGGCCATCATGGGAAAGCGCCTGGCTGCCGAAATTATCTCAGGCATAATGGCATCTTTACCGTAAAAAACACTGAAATTAAATTCTTTTTCTTCCTCGCCAAGAACCTTGCTTTCCAAGAAGTTGCAAACTACATCAATGAAAAAGGGTTCCTCACCCATCAAAAAATAAACGGGGCTAAACTTGCCCTCCCGAATATCGTGTATTAGTTTTTCGAACGTTACAGCCATAAAAGAGTTGGTTCAGAGATTCGATTAATCGTAATCGAACCTCAAATGCTTAACAGTTAATCCATTATTAATTAGCTCTTTGAGGGAATCTATTCCAATTTCGAGGTGCTTCTCAACAAACCTTTTGGACACCTCTTTGTCGCTTTCCTCGGTTTTGATGCCCGCCGAAATCATGGGCTGGTCTGAAACCAGCAATAATGCTCCTGTAGGGATGCTGTTGTAGAATCCAACAGAAAAAATTGTTGCAGTTTCCATGTCAATTCCCATGACCCTTATTTGCCTGAGGTACTCCTTGAATTTCTCGTCATGTTCCCAAACCCTGCGGTTGGTGGTATAGATTGTACCTGTCCAGTAATCCAGGTTATGGTTCCTGATATTAGTTGAAACTGCCTTTTGCAAGTTGAAAGAGGGTAGGGCAGGAACTTCCTTGGGGAAATAGTCGTTTGAGGTACCCTCTCCCCTTATTGCCGCCAACGGGAGAATCAAATCGCCAAGTTTATTAATCTTTTTCAACCCACCGCACTTGCCAAGAAACAAAACCGCTTTGGGCTTTACACTACTCAACAAGTCCATTATGGTTGCCGCGTTGGCACTCCCCATTCCGAAGTTGATTATTGTAATTTGGTCGTGAGTAGCGGTGGGCATAATGCGGTCGAGCCCGGTAATTTCAACCCCAAACCGCCCGGCAAACAATCTTACGTAATGATTGAAGTTGGTAAGTAATATGTGCTTCCCTATTTTTTCGGCCGGGGTGCCAGTGTACCGGTAAATCCAGTTTTCCACAATTTGTTCACGTGTTTTCATTTACGTATAATTGTTAGTGATTACTTGATACTTGGCAAAGGTTAATTAAGAGTTAGACAAAAGGCATTAACCGGTATTCTGCGAATATTTATGATAACCGATGGCTAAAGTCGAAAATCTTCCATCGTCAACCATTATAACTCAATCAGCTTCATAAACCAACCAATCAACCAACCAGACTCCTCAATTCCTCGGCTCTTCAACGCCTCCAGAATGATGCTCGTGAAATTTCTTGAGTCTGTATTCCAGTGCCATGAACTGCTCCGGATAAACCAGCGAAACGCAAACCCTTATACCTTCAGTCCGCTGGCTACCCGTGGTGGAGAGCGAAATTGCACTAATGCCGTAGAAAACGAGTTTTTCGACAAGTTGGGTGCCAGAAAATCCCGGAAAGGAAACAGTAAAGAAAAACCCATCGGCAAGAGGTTGGTCTTCGTCTTTATCATAAACAAGCCTGAAGCCATTCTTTAGGAACATTTCCTTAATGATTTTTGCCTTGCGAGCGTATTCCTTGTTTGGTTCAATAAAATTGAAGGAGCCATCGTTTGCAGCCTTCAACATTGCAAGTAAAGCGTATTGAGCCGAATGGGACGTTCCGGAGCTAAGCGCATAAATTGTACCATATACTATTGAATGCCCAAAATGGTCGGAAGTGTAAAACCTTTTCAAACCTTCGGCCTTGAGACTAAAAAGTTTCTCGGAAATTGCCATCATGCCAATACGTTGGCCAGCGTAACTAAATGCCTTTGAACTGGAAATGAACAAAATGTATTTGTCGGTATAATTCGCAACGGACGGTTGGTAAGGTGCTTCTCCCGGCTTTGACAGGTCTTTGCGAAAATCCATCCCAAAATAAGCAAGGTCTTCCATGCACACCACATTGTACCTGTCAGCAAGTTCGCCAATAATTTTAAGTTCTTTCTCGGTGAAGCAAATCCATGAAGGGTTATTGGGATTGGAGTATAACAATGCTGCAATGTTTCCTTTTGCAAGTTTCTCTTCAAGTTTTGCCCTTAATTTTTCTCCCCGATATTCGTACACATCAAAACTATCAAACGGAATGGCCTGAACCTTGCACTGTTGCTTGTGCACGGGAAATCCGGGATCAAGAAACAAAATAGTATTTTTTTCGGGATAAATCCTTGTTACGGTAGTAAATGCTGCAAAACTGCCCTGCATTGATCCAACGGTGGGTATGCACGATTCCTCTTTAACTTCAATGCCCATATAAAGTTTCAAGAACCTGGAAATTTCATGTTTAAGTGGGGCAATTCCCGATATGTTTGGATAGATTGATGCTATTCCACTTTTTAATGCCTCTATTTCGGCATCAACGCCAATTTGAGAGGGCGGAAGCCCCGGAATACCCATCTCCATCCTGATGTACTTTATGCCAGTAGCAGACTCTACGTTGTCAACCAATTTCTTTATTTCACGGATGCTGGCATTTCCCACGCTTGATAATGCGAGAAGCCTAATCTGCTCGTCAACCTTGCTAAACGGAACCGGTGTGTCGTTCATGGTTAAGTCCTTGTTTGTTTAGTTCAAAATGAATTATGTGATTTGATTGTTGAAAATTGCGTGCAAATTATGAAATTTAAAATAGATGGCAAAGTAAAGCCTAGAAAAAGGTTTAAAAAGTGACGCTTTTTTTTGGGTTGTCGGTGCTAATATTACCAAGTCTGTTGACCGCAATAACACTAATGTAGTATGTAGCCAGCAATTTTCTAGCCCTTTGAGGCAACTCTAAAAAATTTTGTCCCGTTATAAAAACTATTGGGCCTCCGGCCTGAGCCTTTTCGTTTGTGGGCTCCAATAAAACAACAAACCTCTTGGCATCTGTTTCTGCACTGCCATAATTTTGGTTTTGCCAACTAACCGTACTTCCGATAATTTGGGTGTCTTTTACCGGTAAAGGTCGTTGCATGCCAAGCCAAGGCATTGGAGGGGTCAATGCGGGAATTCGGTACAAACTGTTTTTCAAACTATCCTGCAGGCCCAGCAAATCTCGCCTGTTGAGGTGCACCATGCTAAAAAATACACTTCCACCAACGTTTTCCCTTAGCCTTGCAAGTTTTATTTGGGTAGGCATTTCGTCAGGATTTTCCCAACTCTTGTTATTTGCATTTATCTTGTACAATCCGTGGCCTATGTAAACGTGCCGATTCTTGGCCACGGAGTTCCACCAGTCGAGTAATGTTATGTAATTTGCAGGCAATTCTTGTGTTGACCAATATATTTGCGGGATAACATAATCAATCCATCCTTCCCTTTCCCACAAAAGTATGTCGGCATGGAGGTCGTCATAACATTGCACTCCAGCACGAGTATCAGAACCTCTAGGGTCATTTGCCTTGTTTCGCCAAACCCCGAATGGACTTACTCCAAACTTAACCCATGGTTTAATGTTCTTGATGGTTTCGTTTAGCCCCTTTATTACTAAATCCACGTTTTGCCTTCTCCATTGGTTCAACTCCATGCCATGGCCATGGAGGCCGTAAGATCGGGTATCGTCAAAAACCTCCCCACTGATCGGATAGGGATAAAAATAATCATCCATGTGAATGCCGTCAATGTCATACCGACTAACAAGGTCGGAAACCACTTCGAAAAGATGTTGACGGACTTGAGGGAGACCCGGATCAAAATAACGCCTTTGGCCGTACCTCACAAGCCAATCAGGATGCTTGACCATGGCGTTTGAAGGGTTGTTCAAATTATTAAAAGGAAGGCTTGCCCTAAATGGATTAATCCAGGCGTGAAGCTCAAGTCCCCTTTCGTGTGCCTGCTCCACCCAAAATTGCAACGGATCCCAAAATGGTTCAGGTGCTTTACCTTCCCGCCCTGTCAAGAAAACCGACCAAGGTTCGAATCTGGATGGGTAAAGCGCATCTGCCACGGGCCTCACCTGCAAAAAAATAGCATTGAATCCCAATAATTTAGCCTTATCTAATATGGCTATTGCCTCGCGCTGCTGTTGGGTAGTTTTTAATCCAGGTTTAGATGGCCAGTCGATGTTCATTACCGTTGCCACCCAAACCCCTCGCATCTCGAATTTTAACTGAGAATAAGAGTAATTTGTTGGGAAAACTGTTATTAACGCAACAATGGTTAACCAGGTCGATATGGTTATTTTATGGGAGCTTGCGCGAAAGAATTGGAAATCAGGTGACATATCTTTTTATTTTCGAAAACGAAACAAAGTACAATTGTACAAAAAATTAGTGACATAAATGCGGGAATTTTTTAACAAAAATCCAATTATAACCATTAACTTTGCGCCCCACTTACAAGTAAGCTGGTTCCGTAGCTCAGTGGATAGAGCAACAGCCTTCTAAGCTGTGGGTCCCAGGTTCGAATCCTGGCGGAATCGCACTAAAACCCTCAAACATCACCACTTGCAGATTTGCAGGTGGTTTTTTGTTGCTCAATTCTCGAAAATCAAAACTAATACTCGGCACTTGATGCTTATCACTTTTTTTACTAAGTTTGTACCAAAATATTGAACTCAAAATAAACCCAAACAACCATGAATAAGCTCAATTTGCTAGTTGTTGACGATGAGCCCGGTATAAGGTCGGGTGTTGCAAGGTCTCTCAGGAATTTCTCTGTAAACTATCCATTTATGGAGGAGGATATCTCGTATGAAATTCTTGAAGCAGAAACCGGCGAGCAAGCCCTCGAAATCATTAATAATCAAGAAGTTGATATTGTACTCCTCGACAACAAACTTCCAGGAATAGAGGGGATAGAAGTGCTCGAGTACATCAAATCCAAGAATCTGGATATGGCGGTAACAATGATTACATCATACGCCTCGCTCGACCTTGCCATAAAAGCCACAAACCACGGTGCCTTCAGCTTCGTTCCCAAGCCATTCACACCGCAAGAACTCAAAACTGCAATTGAAAGCCTTACCAAGCAACTTTACCTTCGCAGGATGACCAAGCAACTCAAGGAGGAAGGAAAGGAGGTTAGGTTTCAGTTTTTATCAGTTTTATCGCACGAGTTGAAATCGCCAATAAATGCTGTTGAGGGGTATTTGAAAATAATGAAGGACAAACAAGTTGGAGACAATATTGATGCCTATAAAGAAATGATCGACCGATCAATTGAAAGGCTCCGTGGTATGCGTGGACTAATATTGGACCTGCTTGATTTGTCAAGAGCCGAATCGGGTACAAAAAGCAGAGATATAAGACAAGTAGACCTCTTCGAGACTATTAGGGGAGTGGTCGATGCAATCGAGCCTCTGGCAATCCAGAAAAACAATAAAGTTGAGCTCAAAGGCGACGAAAACATTGTGATACAAGCCGATAAAAACGAAGTAGAAATAATCTTCAACAATTTGGTTTCCAATGCCGTTAAGTACAACAAGGAAAACGGCAAGGTTTTTGTCACCCTTGAAAAGAAAACCGATTTAGTGATAGTTACGGTCGAGGATACCGGGATAGGAATGACCAGTGACGAAATAGGCCTTCTTTTCAAGGATTTTCAAAGAATTAAAAACGAAAAGACAAAGTTCATCACCGGCAGCGGCCTAGGCCTTTCAATCGCCAAGAAAATGGTAGAAATGTACAATGGCACAATTGAAGTTGAAAGCACGCCCGACATTGGCAGTACATTTAAGGTTAAACTTCCGCTGTAGTTGACTTGTTTTAGTTGATTACCCGTCAAACTCTTCTCGCTTGATTCGCCTTACACAAAACCAAAACCCTGTAAATCAATTCAGTAAAGGCTTTGTAAGGCTCTTGTTTATATTGTGAATAAATTAACAACTCTTCTTGGTTTTTGAAAATAAAGTAGTTAATTTTGCACCGGATTTCACAAAATGCTATTTTTGAGTAGATTTTTGAGGAATGAACAGTAACAAAGAACAATATGACCGTTTCGGAGATAACAAAATTGATTGATGGTACGGTGGTTTGCGGGCAAGATAAACTAAACCATGAGGTTGAGTATGCCTGTGCCTCCGATCTAATGAGCGATGTGCTTACCTTGCATACAAAAAACACTCTTTTGGTTTCGGGCCTTTGCAACATACAAACCGTTCGCACGGCCGAGTTTTCTGACATCCATTGCGTTGTGATAGCAAGAAACAAGAAAGTTTCGCAAGAAATGATTGACCTTGCCAACGAGAATGGGCTTGTAATAATAGAGTGCAGGTATTCAGTTTTCAAAACCAGCGGTATTCTGTATAGTGCTGGAATTAAACCCGAATATTAAAACCATGACCAGCAGCAGTAATGCAATGCAGTTTGAGTTCGAAGTGGATGGCGGTAACTTTACCCGCGCGGGGCACGCATCAAGCAACATTAAGAAGATACTCAAGCAGCTAAACGTTGACCACTCAATAATTAAACGAACCGTGGTGGCTTGTTATGAGGCTGAGGTTAACATCGTGGCGCACGCCTACAAGGGTTTGATTACGGCCAGAGTTGACGAAAAAGGGATTATAATTGAACTGGCCGACGAAGGCCCCGGAATTGCTGATATTGACCTTGCCATGCAAGAGGGATTCACAACCGCCACCAAAACGGTTCGCGAAATGGGATTCGGTGCTGGAATGGGGTTGCCAAACATGAAAAGAAGTGCCGATAAACTCGAAATTTACAGCGAGTTAAACAAGGGAACCACGGTGATTATTACAATGTTTTTCAATTAATCACCCCAAGCTCGGGCTAATAGAATTTGTAAACTAAAAAATGGCTGTAAAATATTTCCATCATGCATTAAAATTCCGAAAGGAAATATGTATCGGTTGCTCGCATTGTATGAATGTGTGTCCAACCCATGCCATTAGAATACATGGTGGAAAGGCCGAGCTTACCGACAATAGGTGCGTTGACTGCGGAAAGTGCTACCAAGCCTGCCCGGTTGGGGCAATAATTGTGGAACAAGATGACTTTAGCCAAATTTTTGCATACACGCACAGGGTGGCCTTGATACCAAGTGTTTTGTTGGGCCAATTTCCCGAAAAGGTCAAGTTATCAAAGATTTACGAAGTGCTCCACAAGCTTGGATTCACACACGTAGCAAACGTGGAGTATGGTGTTAGGATTCTTAAAAAGGCTATTATTAATTACATTGAAAGAAATAAGGAAAAGAAACCCCTAATTTCGACCTTTTGCCCCGCAATTGTTAGGCTTATTCAGGTTCAGTTCCCTGCACTTACCGAAAACCTGATCCTACTAAATGCACCATTGGACGTCACGGCAAATTTCATAAAAAAACACTTGGTTGACCAAGGTAATAAACCCGGCGATGTTGGTGTTTTTTACATTACCCCTTGCGCCGCCAAAATTGCAGCGGTCAAGAGTCCGGTAGGGCAGGTGAAATCTGACATTACCGGAGTAATCAACATGGATTTCATTTTTAACAAGGTTTATACAAACGTGAAACGTATGGGCCTCGAAGAGGAACAAGAAATACATCAATCAACCCCAAATCTCACACCCGATGAGATAATTTGGAGCCTGACCGAGGGCGAATCATCCCAAATGCCGGGAAGGGCACTTGCCATTGACGAAATTGGCAATGTAATCGAGTTCCTGGAAAACCTCGAAAACGAAGAAAATTCCGACATTGATTTTCTTGAATTAAGGGCCTGCGATCAAAGCTGTGCCGGAGGAATTCTCACCAGCGGAAACAGGTTTTACACCGTGGAGCGCCTTCGCAAAATTGCAAACCTACTAAAAGAACAAGAAAGCAACAAAACCCAAGACGACTCCGCAATTGAGGGCTACGAGGAATATTTGCTGCAAAATATCAACCTTAAAAAGGTGTTGCCACGCTCAATGAACAAGCTTGACGATGACACCAAGCAGGCAATGCTCAAAATGCAAATGGTAAGAGAAATAATGAAAACTCTGCCTTACGTAGATTGTGGATTGTGTGGCTCTCCAACCTGCAAATCGCTTGCCGAAGACATCGTGCAGGGTAGGGCAGAGGTAACCAACTGCATTTTCGTGCAAAAAAAATACGAAAAGAATGAATGGATTACTAGTGCCGACTCAATGGAAATCATGAAAGACATTTGGGGTAGTGAGAAATTCGAAGACTAAAAAAAAATTGAAAAAATGAAAGTATCAGAAATTGTAAAGGAACTAGATTTAACCGTAGTGGCAGGTGCAGCAGGTATTGGCCGCGAGGTTAAGGATGGTTACGTTTCAGACCTTTTGAGCGATGTCATGGGCAATGCCGACGAAGGTTACGTGTGGATTACATTGCAAACCCACAAAAATGTAATGGCCATTGCCTCCTTAAAAGATCTTGCGGCAATAATTTTGGTTTCGGGACACAAACCCGATGCCGATATGGCCCAACAAGCCGAGGAGGAAGGAATTCCGATATTATCGACTCACCTGCCAACTTTTGAAATAGCCGGAAGGCTATATTGTATTTTGAAGTAATGAAACAGTTCACGGCAGATTTGCACATTCACACCTTGTTGTCGCCCTGCGCGTCATTGGAAATGAGCCCTGCAAACGTGGTCAATGTCGCTCATATGAAGGGCATCAACATAATTGGTATTGCCGACCACAATACCACAAAGCACGTTAGGTTGGTGAGCAAGTTGGCTGCCGAGAAAAATATTTTCGTGTTGTGCGGTGCCGAGGTCACAACCAAGGAGGAAGTTCATTGCCTGGCCTTTTTTGCGAATTTTGAGGCCGTATCGAGGTTTCAAGAATATCTTGACGCACATCTGCCCAACATCAAGAATAACCCACGCTATTTCGGGCATCAAGTGGTTATTGACGAAGACGAAATGATTGTGGAGGAGGAAGAGAGGTTGCTTATATCCGCACTTTCTCAAAGCATCCATGAAGTTGAAGAAAAGGTTCATGAACTTGGAGGTTTGTTCGTTCCGGCTCATATTGACAGAAACAAGTACAGCCTCTTGAGCCAGTTGGGTTTCGTACCCGCTGGCCTCAACGCCGATGCCTTCGAAATTACCCCGTATTCGACCCCGCAAAAACTTGAAAGGGTGCTAAAAGGTGCTTCAACAAAAACTTTCATTAGGAGCTCTGACGCACACCAGCCAAACGATATAGGCTCAAGCACAACAATTTTCGAAATGAAAGAAATTAGCTTTGCCGAAATATGCCTGGCGCTAAAAAACTCGGACAACCGCAAAACAATAATAGTCAACAGCTAACCCATGAAAGACCTTGCCTTACATGTTTTGGACATTGTACAAAATAGCACCGTTGCGGGGGCTTCGGAGGTTAGTGTTTTTATTGAACATGAAACGGCCGCCAATCTGCTTTCAATTTCAATAGTTGACAATGGCCGTGGTATGAGTGCCGAAACGTTGAAAATGGTTTCCGACCCCTTTTTTACCACGCGCACTACACGCAAGGTTGGAATGGGTATTTCACTTTTCAAGCAAAATGCCGAGCAAACCGGAGGCTCTTTAACCATAGAGTCCGAATTGGGCGTGGGAACCAAACTCACGGCCATATTTAAACTCGATCATGTTGACAGGCCTCCAATGGGAGACATAGCCGGGGTAATGACCTTGATTGTAGGAGGCAACCCGATGGTTAGGTTTAAGTACACTCACGTTGTTGATGGCGTCGAATTCTTCTTCGACACCCTGGAGGTAAGCCAAGCCCTGGAAGGAATGCCGATTAACGAACCTTCTGTTATGAGGTTCTTGAAAGAGATGTTGAAAGAAAACTTGGTTTCAATTAATGCAATCTAAAAATTATCTAATTTTAGCAAAATCATCGTTTCATTAAAAACAAAAGAGATTAAGACTATGACAAAAATCAAATCTTTGGCCGACTTGAAAAAGATCAAGGCCGAACTTCAATCAAATATCGCCCTACGCGAAAAGAGCGAAAACCCCGAAGGAAGGGTTTTAATTAGGGTCGGCATGGGCACGAGTGGAATTGCTTCTGGTGCCAAGCAAATAATGGAATTTTTGATAGAAGAATGCGAAAAAAGGAATGTTGACGCTATTGTAAATCAGGTTGGAGATATGGGTTACAGTTATGCCGAACCCACTGTTGAAGTAAAACTTCCAGGGCAGGATCCTTTGGTTTTTGGAGACGTTAACACCAAAAAAGCCAATGATATAATCGAGAAATATATCAAAAACGGAGAGCTGCTTGATGGCATTATTCCAGTAAACTATCAATCAATTGACTAACATTAAAAATAGGAGGATAAGTAATGGCAAGATATAAAATGCACCTGTTGGTTTGTGGCGGAACCGGATGCCGGGCATCGGCAAGCGACAAGCTACACGATAATTTGGTAAAAGAGGTGCAAGACAAAGGGCTTGAAAACGATGTGCAGGTGGTAACTACCGGCTGCTTTGGTTTTTGCGAGCAAGGACCAATAATTAAGGTTATACCCGATAATACTTTTTACGTAAGGGTTGAGCCCAAGGACGCTCCCGAAATTGTGGCCGAGCACGCCCTTAAAGGCCGCAAGGTAGAGCGTTTGTTATACAGAGACCCCGTAAGAAAGGAAATTGTTCCAGATTCAAGGCAGATGGGTTTCTACAAAAAACAAATCAGGATTGCATTGCGAAATTGTGGCCTAATTGATCCCGAAAATATAAACGAGTACCTTGCTGCCGACGGATACGAGGCCTTGGCAAAGGTTTTGGGACAAATGACGCCCGAAGAAGTGATAAAAGAAATAATTGATTCTGGCCTTCGCGGAAGGGGAGGTGGTGGTTTTCCAACCGGATTAAAATGGCAATTTGCAAAAAAATCTCAAGGAGATCAAAAATATGTTGTTTGCAATGCCGACGAAGGCGACCCGGGAGCTTTCATGGATAGGTCTATACTTGAAGGCGACCCACACTGCGTGCTAGAAGCTATGGTTATTAACGGCTTCTGTATAGGTGCCGACAAGGGTTTAATTTACATTAGAGCCGAGTACCCTCTGGCCATTCAAAGGTTAAAAATTGCAATTGAACAAGCCAAACAATATGGCCTTTTGGGCCAAGACATTCTAGGTTGCGGATTTAATTTCGACGTGGAAATACGCTACGGTGCCGGTGCCTTCGTTTGTGGCGAGGAAACTGCGCTTATCCGCTCGATGGAAGGTCACAGGGGTGAACCAACATTCAAACCACCCTTCCCGGCAGAAAAAGGGTATCTTGGAATGCCTACCAATGTCAACAATGTCGAAACGTACGCCAACATCCCGGTAATCATTAATAAAGGAGCAAACTGGTTTGCTAGAATCGGAACCGAGAAATCAAAAGGAACCAAAGTTTTTGCACTTGCCGGTAAAATTAATAACGTGGGGCTAATAGAAGTCCCGATGGGTATTACCCTCCGGGAGGTTATATTCGAAATTGGCGGAGGAATTAAGGATGGGAAGAAATTCAAGGCAATTCAAACAGGCGGACCCTCTGGCGGCTGCCTAACAGAAAAACACCTCGATACCCCGATTGATTTCGACAATCTTCTTGCAGCAGGCTCCATGATGGGCTCAGGAGGTATGATTGTAATGGACGAAGACGACTGTATGGTTTCGGTTGCCAAATTTTACCTCGACTTTACCGTTGAAGAATCTTGCGGAAAATGCTCGCCTTGCCGTGTTGGTAACAAGCGTTTGTACGAGTTGCTCGACAAGATTACAAAAGGTCAAGGTAAAATGGAAGACCTCGACAAATTGAGAAATCTAAGCAATGTTATCAAGGATACTTCACTTTGCGGCCTCGGGCAAACATCTCCCAACCCAGTTCTTTCAACATTGGATAACTTCTACGATGAATATGTTGCACACGTGATTGAAGAAAAATGTTTTGCCGGACAGTGCAAGGACCTTATCAAGTATTTGGTTATTCCTGAAAATTGTGTTGGTTGCACGGCCTGTGCACGTAATTGCCCCGTAAACTGTATTTCGGGCGAAAGAAAGCAAGTTCACTTAATTGACCAGGCATTATGCATCAAATGCGGTGCTTGTTTGGAGAAATGTAAGTTCAATGCCATTACAATAATTTAAAATTCAACGATCAACATAATGGAACAAATTAAATTAACAATTGACAAGACACCGGTTGAGGTCCAGAGGGGTACAACGGTTTTTCAGGCCGCCAAGAAACTGGGAATTCATATTCCGACCCTTTGCTACATGAATCTTGCCGATTTGAAAATAGAGCACAAGCCCGGAGGCTGCCGTGTTTGTGTTGTTGAAGTAGAAGGACGCAAAAACCTGGCACCTGCCTGTGCAACCGAATGCTACGAAGGAATGGTTGTAAGAACAAACAGTATGAGGGTTCTTAACTCCCGTCGTACCGTTCTTGAACTAATCCTTTCTGACCACCCATTTGAATGCCTTATTTGCGCCAAAAGCGGAAAATGCGACTTGCAAGACATGGCAATAAAAATGGGCGTTAGAAGCATACCTTACGAGGGCGAAAAATCAACCTACAAGAAAGACCATTCGCCGGCAATAATACGCGATGTTGACAAGTGCATCATGTGCCGAAGGTGCGAAACAATGTGCAACGATTTCCAAACAGTTGGAGTCCTTTCTGCAATTCATCGTGGTTTTGAAGCCGTTGTGGCAACTGCCTTCGAGCGCGACATTGACCATAGCGAGTGTACTTATTGCGGCCAGTGCGTGGCAGTTTGTCCTACCGCGGCTCTTACCGAGGTAGATCACACCCCGGATGTTATTAGGGCTTTGGCAGATCCCACAAAAACAGTGGTCGTCCAAACCGCCCCGGCAGTAAGAGCCGCGCTGGGCGAAGAGTTTGGCCTTGAGCCTGGAACACTGGTTACCGGAAAGCTTGCCGCTGCTTTGCGCAGGTTGGGATTCGATTACGTGTTCGACACCGACTTTGCGGCAGACCTCACAATTATGGAAGAAGCCAGCGAATTGCTCGAGAGGCTAGGGCGCTTCCTTGGCGGCGACAAAACGGTGAGGCTTCCCATGCTTACCTCTTGCTGCCCGGGTTGGGTAAACTTCTTCGAATACTACTTCCCCGATTTGCTTGATATTCCTTCTACCGCTCGTTCGCCTCAGCAAATGTTCGGCTCGATTGCCAAAACCTATTTTGCCGAAAAAATCAACGTTAATCGCAAAAGTATGGTTGTGATTTCGGTAATGCCTTGCGTGGCAAAAAAATACGAGGCATCTCGCAACGAATTCAAGGTTGACGGAAACCCTGATGTGGATTTCTCTATATCTACAAGAGAGCTCGCAGCACTGATAAAAGGTGCCAACATTGATTTCAATGGTTTACCCGACGAAGACTTCGACAAACCCATGGGCGAGTCAACGGGTGCCGGAGTAATTTTCGGAACCACCGGAGGTGTTATCGAAGCAGCCGTGCGTACTGCCTACGAGCTTCATACAAAGGAAACTCTCGAAAAAGTTGATTTCAAACAACTAAGAGGACTTGACGGAATAAGGGCTGCAACCATTGATTTCGGCGGGGTGCCCATCAAGATCGGAATTGCCCACGGCCTCGGCAATGCCCGAAAACTTCTGGAGGAAATTCAAGCAGGAAAAAGCGAGTTTCACGCCATCGAAATTATGGCTTGTCCGGGCGGTTGCATAGGCGGCGGCGGTCAGCCTTTGCACCACGGCAACTCCGAAATAATCAAGGCAAGGCACAAGGCAATTTACACCGAAGACGAATTGAAAACCCTACGCAAGTCGCACGAAAACCCTTACATCATTAAGCTCTACGAAGAGTTCTTGGGCAAACCGATGAGCCACAAAGCGCACGAGCTATTGCACACTCACTACTTTGAAAAGAAAATTCGCCACATTGACATTGATTAGGTGAGATTTAAATTAATTTTTTGAATAATCGAAAAAACAAACATAATGACTTCAGTAAAATTAAAACTCAAAGAAAACGACGTGCAGAAAATCAAGGATATTTGCGCCTCGTTCAAAAACGAGCCTGGCGAGCTAATTAATGTCTTGCACAAAACCCAGGAGCATTTCGGATACCTACCCGCCGAAGTCCAGGAGGAAGTGGCACTTGGGCTGAAAATCTCTGTAGCAAAGGTGTATGGCGTGGTAACCTTCTACTCGTTTTTTACAATGCTACCCAAAGGCAAGTTCCCGATAAGCATCTGTACCGGCACTGCCTGCTACGTAAGGGGTGCCGAAAAGGTGCTTGACGAGTTCAAGCGTATTCTTAAAGTACCCGTGGGCGAAACCACAGCCGATGGCAGGTTTTCAATTTCCTGTCTTCGTTGCGTTGGCGCATGCGGACTTGCACCAGTTGTTATGGTGGGCGATAAAACCTACGGCAGGGTTACCACCGATAGTGTAAAAGGCATATTAAAGGAGTACGAAAACCTTTAGTATTTGCCTGGTTTTATTTGAATGGAGGCCACCTGGCGAAAGGGTGGCCTCTTTATTTTTGTTGACTTCTTTTTTTTTAAGTGCCCCTGAAGTTTTACCCAATTCATTTTGTTTCTGCCTTTCTGCTTTCAGGGTGGCTTGCTTCCTCCAAGATCCTAGTAATCAACTTCAGCGTGTTATCCCGGTAGTTGCTTAAAGCATTGAACAAACCAAACCCGGTTATCTTCCCACCAATAAATTATGGAGGTTGGCAAAAAATTTTCCATGCGGCACACAATTTTTAAATGTTAACTTTGGGTTTGCTTGCAGTGCTTTTCAAATCATCTCGATTTATTCCAACCCTTTCTTAACCAATCATACCCTCACGAGTCCCTTTACTCACTTGCAAAAATCCCACTCATTTTTGTTTATGACATAAACTCGCTTGCCGGGCTGTTTACCTTGTTATGATAGCGAAAATCGTTTCTGGATATTATCTTATGTTAACAAGAAAGGCAAAAAACTGATGTTTCACTACTACCCGCCAAAGGACTAATCCATGACTACCGAATAATGTAATAGGTTTTTTTTGGTTCCTTACAAACAAAACCTTGAAAAATTGAAGCACGAGGTACAAAAGCAGATGAAACTTGCACTTTATGGCCAACATTTGCCTGGTTACAATTCTAATGGTTGATTTAATTCTATGCTAATAAATTGCTAAGATTCGGGTTACCGGTCAATTAAACAATGGGAGGTATAAGAAACCGCTCGAAAAATATTCAATTTTTTTCGTTTTAGTTTAATTTTTTTACTATTTTTGTTCCACTTAACCAAGATAAATAAATAATTAGCTAACTAATCACTAACATTTATGAAAAAAACCATTTTACTTCTTTTAATTGCAACCACGACATTGGGTGTTGTGAATGCTCAAAATGCCAATCGCCCCGTAGGCGTTAATCTTTTGGTTGGTATCAACGAATACTCTGGCGATTTGGGAAGCGGCCTCTTTAAGTTCTCTAGCCCACTCGACAAGTACGGGTTTATTGGTGGCGGGCTAGACTTTTACCTTAACAGGTCTTTGAATCTTGGCTTTGGACTTGGCTTGGGAAGTGTTGGATATGGCAAGAAGAACGACCAAGGTGTATTCAACGAACTGCTTATGGGTAAGAAATTTGATTTTAACTTCAGGCTTATTTACAAGCTATTCAACGGGTATTTTTTGCCAGAGGACAGCTGGTTTGCTCCGGCCATTTTCGGAGGTTTTGGCATGTCGGGATTTGACTTAAAGGACGGTTTCCCAAGAATGATTAATACCGGAAACGATCTTGTTGTTCCCGTTGGGCTTATGACCGATTTCAGGCTTAACGATTGGTTTGCTTTCAGGTTACAAAGTACCCTTTTCTTGACCTTCGAAGATTCAAGAGATTTCAGGGTTGCCGACCGCAACGATTTGTTCATGGCACATTCTGCTGGTCTGGTTTTCAATATTGGCCAGTCAAAACCAAGAGTGATAGTGGAACCACCACCACCACCAAGGCCAGAACCCAAGCCAGAACCCAAGCCAGAACCCAAGCCAGAACCCAAGCCAGAACCTGTACCTGAACCTCCAAAGGTGTTAGAATTCCCACAAACCATTGTCTATTTTGATTTTGACCGTGCGTTTGTTAAACCAGAATTCTTCAGGAGCCTTGACGATGTTGTTAGATTTATGCTCGACAATCCAATGGTAAAATTTACATTGCACGGGCATACTTGCACAACCGGTGCCGAATTGCACAACAAAACCCTCTCCATGGATAGGGCTCTTTCGGTAGCAAGATATATGGAGAACAAGGGAATTTCCAGAGATAGATTGATTTTGGAAGGCTTCGGTTTTTCTAGACCTGCCATGCCAAATACAACAAGGGCAAACCGCGAGAAAAACCGCAGGACTGAAATAACATTGGTTAAGTAGTTTTTTGCCGCACCACCTAAACTACTCTCTGACTTTTGTTGGAGAGTAGTTTTTTTTTGGGGCGTACCAAACACACTCCAATATGACAATCAAGACACCTGCGGGGGGTGCAGTAAAACTTGTGCAACTCGAGCAATGCCTGCGACTCGGAGGCATTTACTGGTTTTATTCCAAATGATGACCACTTCTGGATAATCGAGTTGTCCTCAGGGGGAGTTTCGTTTAAAAATTCGAGTGCCTTTTCGCACAATTTTTCGTTGTTGGTTTGCCTGCCGTAAACAAAAAGAATTGGTGCAATGGTGTTTATAATAATGTTGTGGATTGATTGAGCACCAAGACGCTTGGTTCGTTTTGGCGATTCCTTTTCAAAGGTGTAATGGTTTTCCCAAAAATCCGAAACCTTGGATGAAAAAAGGCTGTGTATGTCTTGAATTGTTTGTGATTCCACAACATTTCGGAAAATATGTCTTGCACCGTGCAGTATTGCCGCAATCTGCGAAATCCTAATCGTGGGAAAATTTACCGGCCTTAGCTTTGAAAACTTCCAGAGGCTACCCTGTATGGGCTCCAAGTTGTACTTGGCTTTCTGGTAGGTGTATTCCTTCTGGAGAATACGAGCGTAAACATCCTTGATGTTTTCCGAAAGAAGTCCGGCCTGTCCGAAAAGAATGGCCTCCAATTTTTGCAAATCATCGCTATTCTTTTGAAGAAGAAGGTAGGGAGTTCTTTGTGCCAGCATGCCAAAGGGAACAGAATTAACCCGGAAACCCAAATTCTTAGACAAAAAGTAGAAGAAAGTTTGCTCCCAGTCGTTTTTAAAAAAATCAAAATAATCAGATACTTCCTGCGACTTTCCTTCAAGTCGCTCTACCATTAGCCTACCCAGCCAATTCCGCACCACAAAGCCGTCAACCGTTCCTATTTGATTTTGGCAAGGAATCCAGCTTTTCGATTTCAAAAGGTTCTCGTAACGCTCAAAAAGAGATCTGTCGTAGTAATTCTTAATCTCCAAAACATTGATGTTCTTCTGCCTAATATCATCCAAATCACAATCGTTTTCGTGAACCAAATGTAGAATGATGTTACCATATTGCTCGTTTAGGTGATGTTTGTGGATTATCCAATCAGAACTTTTCAGGTGAATTTCAATGTTTCCGGCCCAAATCGTACTTCCAATCCTGATCTTTGCGGAAAAATAATCGGGGCCTGCATCTGGGTTTTCCGTGCCAGGATGTATGATTTCTAAACCTTCACCATTGGCCAAAACCAAACCTTCATGATTAAGAAGCCTATTTTTCCATAAAAATGACAAAAACTCTTCCTTCATTACCTTTTGAGTAAATTTGACAGGGAGGAAAACTGCATCAAAAATATTACTTTTTGCCGAAATTGCTCGAATTGTTTGAAACTTAAACACGAGATTTGATTTTTTTCTGATTTTTTCGCTCAAAACCAAGAAAAATGTCATAAATTTGTAAAAATCTTTTGTCGAACTAAAATGGAGGAGTTATCTTTAACGATACAGGGAATTAAAAACAAGGTTCAAAAACTTGCATTGCGAAATTTGAAGTTGCAAGAGCGAATTGCAGAACTTGAAGGAGAAAAAAGGCAGTTGGAAGCCCTGATCGTAAAAGAAAAAGAGTGTAAAGCCCTGGTTGAACAAGTACTGGTCAACAATGTTTTTGGACAAACCGTTGACAAGGTTCACTCCAAGCAGGCCAAGCAAAAGATTAACGAAATGTTGCGGGAAATAGACAAGTGTTACGCGCTTTTGAATAGATAGTTTTTTATTCTTTGATGAAGGAACAAGTTATCTCGATAGTTATAGCCGACAGGCCATACAGGCTCAAGGTTAGAAGCACCGAGGAGGAGTTTTTCCTCCGTGAGGCTGGAAAAAGGCTAAAGGAGAAAATGGCACAGTATGCCGGTGCCCATGCCTTCAAGGATAGTCAAGATTTGTTGGCAATGGTCTCGTTGTTTTTTGCCACCGAAAACCTTAGCAATAACGACAAAGCCGAAAAATTAGCGGAGTTCCAATCTGAACTTGCCCAACTTGAAGAAATCGTTGACAATTGTCTTGAAAAATACTAAAGTTCTTTGAAAAACAATTGATTTACCCGCAGTAATTCAGGAATACGTTTTTGAAACTTAACATCACTTCAAACAACCGGGAGTAGTTTGGTGTTTTAAGAGCAGGCCTTACCACTTTTGTGGCTCGTTTTCGAGCACTGGAAGTTCGCAAAGCGCCGACGCCCAAAACTTGTATTCTAGGGGTTTCCATTAACCCTTCCTGAATTCTGCGGGTTTTTTTTAATTTTAATTTTTAATAAAACAATGTTAACAACAGTTTTAATTGCCGTTATTTCCGGGCTTGCAATAGGGGCCTTGGCAGCAAGTACAGTTTTGCGCAAGATTCTGGTAAGCAAGGGACAAAGGATTCTGGATGAATCAGTTGCAAAGGCAGAAGTAATCAAGAAAGAGAAAATCCTCGAGGCCAAGATGGAATTCGTTAACCTCAAGGAACAGCACACCAAGGTTGTCAATGAAAAAAACCAAATCATTGCCGAAACCGAGAACAGGCTTAAGCAAAAGGAAAATAGTTTGAACCAAAAGTTCGAAGATTTTCAGCGCAAGCAAAAAGAGGTTAATACCCTTCAAGAAAGCTTAAATAACCAGTTGGAGATTGTTTCGCGCAAGCAATCTGACTTGGAAAAAACTTATCGCCAGCAACTGGAAAAACTCGAGTCAATTTGCGGCCTTTCGGCCCAAGAAGCAAAGGCTCAACTTGTGGAAACATTGAAATTAGAGGCTCAGGCCGATGCTCAAGTTTACATCAAGGATATGATGGACGAAGCCAAACTAACCGCCCACAACGAGGCCCGCAAATTGGTTATCCAATCAATACAACGCACTGCCACCGAAATAGCCGTCGAAAACGCCGTTTCGGTGTTTCCAATCGAAAACGATGAGATAAAAGGCCGGGTTATTGGCCGCGAGGGTCGCAACATTAGAGCCCTTGAGGCAGCAACAGGAATTGAAATCATTGTTGACGACACACCCGAGGCCATAATTTTGAGTGGTTTTGACCCTGTGCGAAGAGAGATTGCACGGCTATCGCTGCACAAACTGGTAACCGATGGCAGGATCCACCCCGCCCGCATTGAAGAAGTGGTTGCCAAAACCAAAAAGCAGATTGAGCAAGAGATCATCGAAGTAGGAAAGAGGACAGCAATAGACCTTGGCATACACAACCTTCATCACGAACTTATTCGTATGATCGGTAGGATGAAGTACAGGTCTTCATACGGTCAGAACCTCTTGCAACACTCTCGCGAGGTTGCAAACCTTGCCGCCACAATGGCTGCGGAACTGGGACTTAACCCCAAGCTTGCCAAGAGGGCCGGACTGCTGCACGATATTGGTAAGGTTCCCGATGGCGAGCCAGAACTTCCCCATGCATTACTCGGCATGAAACTCGCCGAGAAATACAAGGAACATCCAGAAGTTGTAAACGCCATTGGGGCCCATCACGACGAGGTTGAAATGACCAGCCTAATTTCTCCAATTGTTCAAGTTTGCGATGCAATCTCTGGGGCAAGGCCAGGAGCACGACGCGAAGTTGTGGAATCGTACATCAAGAGGCTCAATGACCTGGAAGAACTTGCCCTCTCTTACCCCGGAGTTGAAAAAACATACGCGATTCAAGCAGGTAGAGAGCTAAGGGTAATCGTGGGAAGTGATAAGGTTTCGGACAAAGAGGCAGAACAAATCTCACACGATCTTAGCAAAAAAATCCAGTCAGAAATGACATACCCCGGACAAATCAGAATAACCGTAATTCGCGAAACAAGGGCTGTTGCCTACGCAAAGTAAGAATTTCGAAATCGTTCTTAAGAAAAAGGTGCAACAATACCACGTGCGCCTTTTTTTTAATTGAGGGTATCTGTTGTTTTTGATATTCTCAATTTGCCTTAAAATTCATTTAAACCCTTTATCAATGACTAACCGAATCCACTAAACCCTCCACCTCGTTAAGTCCTCAAGGGGTTTATTACGAAAATGGTTAGTCAAGCTCTCCATTTCTCTATAGCAACATATCGCTGCCAAAATAACAGAAACAGGTTTTTATTTCGCTTATGGCAAGGGCTGTGTTTGACATTTCAAGGATTACATGTATATCATTGCCAACAATGCGTTGGAAATCGCAGCCGCTCCAAGTTTGTTACAAGCCTGTGATTACGGGTCTTCAAACTCCGAGCAAAAAGTTAAACCCAATTACGCATTAGAGAATTTCAATGTTAAATCAAGAGGATAATCCCGGATTGAAATAACGTTTAAAAGCATCATTTCCGGGCACTTTTTTCCAATCAAACATT
>CAYGFY010000018.1:0-59600 GCA_964349365.1 uncultured Bacteroidales bacterium
AAGCCACAAAATTATGTCGTTGCGCCTCCAAATTTTGCTAAGAGAAGAAAAAGCCATCAGGAACCAAAAAATCTCAACGGGCGGTCGATTTTTTGGAAGAGCAAAAACCTGTCGTTGTGTCTCCAGTTTTTGCAAGAAAAGAAAAAGCCATCAGGAAACAAAAAATCTCAACGGGCGGTCGATTTTTTGGAAGAGCAAAAACCTGTCGTTGTGTCTCCAGTTTTTGCAAGAAAAGAAATAGAATTTTAAATCTCCTTTTTCCCAATAAAGGCAAAAGCGCCACTTCACGTTTTTTATGCAAATAATATTTAACCAGGCAAATGCACTTACGCAGCTTAACTAATGCAGTTTTTCTCAGACACCCCCAAAAAAAAAGAAAATGGGGGTGGCTTCAAAAAATAAAGTCTCATTTTAGCGATGAGGGAGACCTGTGCGCCTTTTTGATTTTCGTCATAATTTTTGTTCAAAAATTACGCCCAAAACCCCAAAGGCTCGGTTTTAAAAACAATCATAATTACAATTATTAACCATTCACTAATAGCCAATCACTTAAAAAAAGCGGTCAAAAACCACCTAAAAAAATGTCCTTTCGGATTTTTGCCAGCAAAAATACCTTTGGACCAAAATTAAAACGATGAGCCAAAATAGATATATAATAGAGGAAGAACATTCTATCAGCATAGATGAAGGAACAACCGGTCCCCTAACTATTCAGGTCCCAAATATTTTGCCTCTTGATGGATTGAAAATAAATTTTCAAGTCCACGACAAAACCGACAAGCCAGTAATGCGAAAAGGGGATGCCGATTGGCAACGCACCCCAGGGGAGCTTTACGAAACGATCCAGTGTCAAATAACAAGACCAAACACCCACGGCAAGCCTGGAACCCACCGTTGGGAAATATTTGCACACAACGAGGATTTAACCGTAAATATAAAGTTTGGCGAAGGGTCCTTTATTGTTTTGCCTACAAAAGTGAAAAATTTGTAATATGGAAGTAATTAAAATTAAAATTTCAATACTCCCACCAATAGGCTTGTCACTTTCAGTGACGCCACCTATTGGTATAAAGCCTACAATTCCAACAGCCGATCAAGGTAAACTGGTAATTGAAGGCAAACCGGGCAAAACCCCATTTATAGGCGAAAATGGTAATTGGTGGATTGGAGAGGTTGACACGGAGGTTTACGCCAGGGGGGCTGCAATCATAGACGAAGGTGCAAAGTACAGCTCACTAGATGCCGGCTCAAAAGGACAACAAAGCTTTGACGATGATTTCTTGTATATGTGTGTGGAATCGGGAACCGCAGGAAACGCCAGATGGAAAAGAATACCGCTTAAATTAATCTAACATAAAAAAAACAATGGAAGAAAAACAAGAGAAAAAAGAGCACAAACCACGCAGAAGCAAGGTGAAAACCGAAACTGCCGAGGTTATGAAAAAGGAACTTGAAAGGCTTCAAGCGGAAGCCGAAGCCGAACTTGCAGCCGAAAAAAGGCTGCTGGAGGAAAAGGAAGAAACAATCAACCAACTTTGCAAGGAAGACGACCTTTATTGTGGAGTAATCCTATCACCAGATGACATCATAGCCATCGTGGCGATGGCTATGAAAGTGCAGGGGAATATCAAGATACCTTTCAAACTTTATTACAACGAATAATTAACTCAAAAACAGAAAAAGATGGCACAATTCGATTTATTGTTAACGCAGAATGTAGCACCCTCGGGGGTTGAGTTCACCGAACGCTACATTAACATTGCCAAGGGTGGTTTACTGACCGCCTTGGAAAACGGAACACCCGTTGTGCTGCCAGTAGGCGCAAACGGACATATGCTTATTGCCGATAGTGCAGAACCTTCGGGCTTCAAGTGGGTTGCCGTTGCTGGTGGCCATACGCAAAACACCGATACGGGCACCACGAACCAAACCTTTCAACTCGAATCAGGTGCCAATGGTCCAAAACTAAAGAGTTGGGCAGGGGCTTTGCACTTAAGAAATGCAGCGGACACCAGTTTTGTAGAAACTACAGCACAAAGATTTTATGCAAATGAACGGATTCCAGCCTCAGCTGATGAGCTGACCAGCAAGGAGTACGTTGACGGTTTGCTCGCTGCCAACGATGCGATGATATTCAAGGGCACGATTGGAGTTAGCGGAACGGTAACGGCATTGCCCACCACGCACGGCATTGGTTGGACTTACAAGGTAATAACGGCTGCAACCTACGCAGGAAAGGCTTGCGAGATTGGCGATTTGATAATTTCGCTCGTGAAACGTACCGGCACTGGAAATGTCAATACCGATTGGGCAGTTGTGCAGGCAAACATTGACGGGGCAGTGGTAAAGGATGGCAACCTTGTTAACAACAGCCTGACCGTTGGGGCAGGTGCAAGTTCGGTGAAAGATTTACCATTGGCAGCCAACTCGGTGGTGGTAGCCATAACAGCAAACACTCCATCAGCGTTGGCGATTGCAGCCAGTAATTTCGTTGGACGTGCTGCCTCTGGAAACGTTGCTGCCCTCAGTGCATCTGCTGCTCGGACTATATTGAATGTTGCCGACGGAGCAAACAACTACTCCCACCCTCACCACTCGGGCGATGTGACTTCGGTAAACGATGGAATAACAACCATTGCAGCGAAGGCGGTAACGTTGGCGAAGATGGCAGACGTGGCTTCGGGAACGATATTCTACCGCAAAACGGCAGACGCTGGTGCTCCAGAAGTTCAAACCCTTGCAACCTTGAAAGCCGACCTCGGCACGATGCCGATAGCCTGGGTTGCCGCACCTGCAAACAAAACAGCCTCGGGCACGGCAGGTCAGGCAGCATACGACTCCAATTTCTTGTACGTGGCAACGGGTACAAACGTGTGGAAACGCAGCCCTCTGTCAACTAACTGGTAAACCATCAAAGATATGGCAACTGGCGACATATATGGACTGAAGGAAAACTCGGAAGGCACGAGGGACGAGGTAAACCTGAAAGATGAGTTCGGGGGAAAGTGGAACGAAACCACCGTGAACCTCGCCTCTGCTGATTGGTCAAGCAACACCCAATCCGAAACAATAACAGGGTTAACAGCATCAAGTGATGTTATGGTATTTCCGCCTGTTGATAGAACTGCTTTCCTTGCGTATGGTGCTGCTCAGATAAGTGCAACGGCAGTAGGCACGAATAGCATAACTTTCACTTGTACTGATGTACCAACAACAAACATAAATAACGTGATAGTATTATGGCGATAAAAAATGCAATAATTTACAGTGAAAGCGGTGGAGGTGGAATTAATTACACCGTTGATGTATTTACTTCATCAGGAACTTGGACAAAACCAAGCGGATTTAATCACGCTTATATTTTATTAGTTGGTGGAGGTTGTGGAGGTCCTTCAGGTAGAAGGGGTGCTGCCTTTACAAATAGGGCAGGAGGTGCTGCTGAAAATGGTGCAATATTTCTAATTAGATTAGAAAATACAGAATTAAATTCAACAGAAACTGTAACCGTAGGATCTGGTTCTACAGGTACAGCAGGTAGAACAACAGATAATACAGATGGTTTATTGCCTTCACCAGGAGGATCTAGTGCCTTTAAATCTTATATAGCCAATGGCGGAAATAGATCTTTAGGAGGTACAGCTATTGGGAGTGCTGGATTTCAGAATAATTTTACTGCTCCTAATTTAAGAAATGTTGTATTTGTATCAACATCAAGATGGGGTTTAAATGGTCAAACCCCCCCCCATAACGCTTATAGAGGATTTTCAGGCTCACATACTAACAATTATGGTATTACTTCTGCAACTTCAGCTGGGGGTTGTATAACAAACGTTAATGGAATAATATATCCAGGTCCAATATGCGGATTTTATAATAAGAGTAATACACTAATAGGTGAAATGTTAGGCGCTGATATGTCTGAAGGAGAAAACGGAGTAACACCTACAGAAAATGAAACTTTTGGTAATTGGTTAAATGATTTATTTAATTGGTTTGATTCAGCAGATGCTAATTATAATATACCCAGAGGTGGTATGGGTGGAGCAGCAGGAGATACAGCAGGAACAATCGCAGGTGGAAACGGAGCTAATGGTGTAGGGTATGGGGCTGCAGGTGGTGGTGGGGGTGCATCAACAAATGGAGCAAATAGTGGTGCAGGTGGTAATGGTACAGCTGGAATTGTGATAATAATAAATGTTTTAAAATAATGGCAACATACGCAGTAATACTCGACAACAAGGTAATCAACCGAATAGTATGGGATGGTGAAACAGACCTTCCTTATTCAAAAACACCTTACGAAATGATACTTGATAATCAAGGTCTATTCAATATAGGAATGTATTTTGAAGATGGTGAATGGAAGAATCCTATTGAAGAAATCGGTAATGAATGGCAACAACCCACTTCACCTGATACATTGTATCAAAAAGGCGATGTAGTTACCCACAATGGTGGAACGTGGGAAAGTGAAGTTGATGCTAATTTTGGGGAACCCGGAGTTTGGGGGTGGAAAATAATAAACGACTAAACAAATAAAATAAGATGCAAGAATTACTGCACCTGGAAAACAGGATTATCACCCACGTGAGTGAAAAGTTCCAGGAATTGAAAAAGGAGATGAAAGAAATGGGCAAGGACTTGGGCGATGTCAAGACCAACCTTGCCTTGAACACCTCAGCAACCAAGGAATTATCTAAACGAGTAGGAATACAAAACGGCAGGGTAACCAAGTGCGAGGAGCGCTTGAAGGTGAAGGACGAGGAGAAGGCTGGTAGGGAGGAAGGATGCAAGCCGCTTCACAGCCTCGAAGAAAAAACGGCCGAGTTGCTGCGCGTTTGGGAAATTAAAGAAGAGCTGGAAAAGGAGCGAATAAAGGTGAAGGAACAAAACGAACTACAGCGCGAGAAGGAGCGCGAACAGCGCGAGGGCAAAACCCGCCAGCGATTCTACTACTTTACGGCAGGGCTTACCCTGGTAATAGTTACACTGACCTTTGTGCTCAACACCCTCGGGCCACTAATTGTTGAAAAATTAATGGATGAAAAAAATAATAACCCAACAAAAACCGAAAAAAATGAAAAATAAACAGATGGAAGCAAAACAAGTAATAGAGGGTATTCGCAAGCGCGTATTCTCTAATAAAAAAACAAGCCTCATTGGCTTAGTAATTTTGGCAGCCGCATTGGTGGCGGTTTTCTTGGGCAGGGCATCTCTTAGCGAGGTAACAGCATTATTACCAGTGGTGATGGGGCTGTTTTGGGTAAGAGATACTTTTTTTGAGCTTAATCCAAAAACCTAAATTCCCTAAAGGGAACTTTGAATTTTACCACAAAAGGCACGAAGCAAAGCCACGCAAAGCGCACAAGGTTTTAATTCTAATTTCTAATTTCTAATTTATTAAAGAGATGAATAATTTAACCGTACCAACAGCCATCGACCACTTTACGGAAAAGGAGCTAGCCTGCAAAGGTACCGGCATAATCTTGCTAGACGCAAGATTTGCCGTTGCCTTGGTTTCGTTACGCAACGAGTGGAATAAACCATTAATTCCAAACAGCGTTTGCCGCACACCAGAACACAACAAAAACGAAGGGGGTCATCCTACATCATTACATCTTACCGAGAACCCCAAACACCCAACCAACGGAACGATGGCAGCCGACATAAGGTGGGCGAATTGGACATTGGCACGGAAGATTGAATTTGCCCGCTTCTGTTGGAAAAGGGGATGGTCAATAGGGCTGCATAACTCTTTCATTCACATTGACCGAAGAATTGATGTTGGTATGAAACAAAGAGTGTTTCTTTACGGAGCTTGGAATAATGAATTTGGAGAAAAAGAAATCCGAAATGCAGCCTAAATATTATTTACTGCTAGGATTTGTCATAGGCATATTGCTAGGGCATTTGTTTTTCAAAACAAAATGCCCCGATATGCCACCACCTACGGTGGTTGACACATCGGTTATAGACAGCCTTATGGTTGTGGTTGATGACTACGACAAGCAAAATCAACACCTGCAAGATCAGGTTGATGCAATACAAAACAGATACGTTCAATACAGACTAAACGCAATTAAAAGATTAAAAGATTATGAAAACAAAATTGATTTTCTTAGCGGCCTTACTGATGGTGAGTTTGCCAATTTTCTCGCAGAACACTACCCCGTTTGGCGGGCAAGGCGAGACAGCATCGTTGCCATCATCAAGGCAAATAATTGAAGAAAAGATTGCCTACACCGAGCTTCTGGAAGAAACGGTGCTCGACTGTTTTGCCGAAAGACTAGATTTGCGGACAGAAATTGCAATACGGCAACAGATAATTGTAAACCAACAAGAGCAGGTAAAAAGCCTTGTATTGATCAATCAAGAACACCAGGCAATTCAAAACCAACTTGCCAGCGAAAACGCATCGTTGAGGGGTTCCCTGGCATACACCAAGCAAGGGCAAGCCATAATCTTTGCCACGGCCTTAGTTGGTGCTGCTTGTATTTTCGTGGATAACAAGGTTCTCAATTACGTTGGAGCAGGCCTGATAGTTTTCTCGGTCTATTTAACAATAAAATAACCCATCACCCATCACCCATCACTCATCACTCATCACTCATCACCCATCACCCATCACTATAAATGAAATTTAAAATAGGTAACACCGATGCCATAATTGCCGACACTAGCATTTCGCTAGTCAAACGGTCCCCTTTTTTCCTAGACGAAGAAAACAACGGGAGTTACCTCTTTAACTTCTCTGTGCATTTAACCCCAGACCTAAAAAAGGAGCTTTATTACCCAAACCGACCAGGCAGCAAATACAAGCAACTACAAAGACAGGCAACTCTAAACCATAAAGGTTTAGAGTTTAAAGGCACTGCCACTTTAACTGCAGTAAGCGAAACGAAAATAGAGGTTTACCTGCCAGCAGCTAACGGACAGCTAGCAGACCGGCAAAAAATATACACCCTGCAAGATTTAGATCTAGGAGCAGACATACCAACCCACGAGGTTTTTTCGGAAGGTAGAATTTTTGCCATCAATAATTCGGGGTGGTGGAAATTTTACATTTTTGCCGTAGGAAGAAAAACAGATGGTCCATTGCCATTTATGGCAACGGAAGATCCGGATGGGCACTGGATAGACAGCACCCGGTTTGTGGCGCAAAAAGCAGGTACGCATACAGTAATTTTCAACCTAAACCTGGCAGTGCTCTGGGGCAAGGACTTTGCCCTGGAGATACACAAAAACGGCACCAAGTTTCTAGAAAAACAAATAGATCTGAAATACCCACCGCTTTTTTCTCCGCTAAACCCTGAAAAACCTGCCACGGGGTATTTTGTAGAAAACGGCTCAACGGTAATGGAGCTTACATTGAATCTAAATGTATTCGATTCCATCTCATTCCATATCTCTGCAAATATAGAATTGGGAGGTGGAAATACTGGCTCACTCAGTTATGGGCTTCGCCCATCAACATCGTTTGGGATTTACCATAAGGACCTAATCCAGGAAAACACGAATAAAAGCTACCCTGAAACGAGCTACGCAACGTTTCCGGTTTACAATCCAAGCTTTTATCAAGAGGCCCCCCGGCAGCGTTTCCTAATAGGTGATAAGGCCCTCCCCGACATCAACGAGAAAATTCCAGTTATCAACTACCACGAATCGGGAGTATTTCCGCGTACAATTACACGTTTGCACGATGAAATTACCTATTCCATACATAATACCATCGTTCCATTTCCATTTATCGCAAATATAATTAAAGCAATTTTAAAGAAAACCAATACCGTAATTATCGGAGATAATCCCTTCGAGCAAACGGAGCTAGCAAGAGCTTGTTTAATAACAATGACCGCCATAAACCGGTACACCAACAATGCCTTTGGATCCATTCCTTCAAAGTTCAACCTCAAAGACCAGATGCCACCTGCTAACATGGCAAGGTTCTTTGCCGATATTTGCATAACGCTAGGTATTGCCTTCGACTACAACGAGAAAGAAAACACCATCCAATTTGTAAACCTAGAGGCTGTTTTTGAAGATAAATCCTCGGTAGAGTTTTCGGAAAACATAACGACATTTCCAACCCTGAAAACAGATTTATACCAAGGCTACAAGGTGGATTTCGAACCCCCACAGTGCGCCTTTTATAGAGATAATGCAAAACCACTTTCAGAGGTCAACCTTAAAGGCGAAATAGCAAACCTAACAGACCTACCAGCCTGGAACAACAAAACAAACGATTGTTACTTCGTAACAACCGAAAAGGCCTACTACTACTATAATTACGACACAGAAAAAGAGGCAATGGGATGGATATATTTCGGTGGATTGTTTCAACCTACGATTATCTCCGATAATCTAGGCACTGAAGAAAAAGCCTTCGAATACACCCTGCCAATAACACCGTTAATCAATTTCAACAAAAGCCTAGATCCTACATACCAACAAACCCTAAGGAGCATAAAATTACCTGCAGCCGATACACCCGGAAAGATGGAAGGCTTGAAGCCAGTACAGGAACAAGAATACAGGATTGCCTTTTACCACGGCTTGGCGTATGATGGTTTTGGCTACCTATACCCAAAAGGCTCATCAGACCAGCCCTCAACACCATTGGGCGTACCTCTTGAAGGGCATATATCTTTACACCTTACCACCGACAATGCCTCGCTTTTTGGCAAAAGGCTTGGCCAATACATAAACTGGCGAACAAACACCCCAGGGGTTTATACCATAAGCAAAATGCTGAAGCCTGAAGAATTGCGAGAATTGAACTTGCTTAAATGGCACAACATACTAGGGGTTGACTATATAATTAAGGAAATAAGGGCCTCTCTAGAAAACAGGTCTTTAATTTCTAGCGAAATAGACCTAGTTTCCCGAAACCAATTACTGCCAGAGCCACCACCGCAAGAAGAACCCGATATTTATGCTGCCATTGATGGTAACACATTTTTTTGGCAGGGTAAGCAATATACCGTAATAGTGAAGGATGGCCTGGCTTGGCTAGACAGAAACCTTGGAGCTGACAAAGTTGCTGATCACGCATCAGACCAAAATGCCTTTGGAGATTATTACCAATGGGGAAGACTAACTGATGGCCACGAAAAATTCCCTAACTCAGGACGTGTAACAGAGTTAAGTCCTGACGATGAGCCTGGACACGATTTCTTCATTTGTGGAGTACCGGATTGGAGAAGTCCTTCAAACGATAATTTATGGCAGGGGCCTGATGGAATCAATAACCCTTGCCCTCCTGGTTGGAGGTTGCCCACTCAAACAGAATTTGACAATGAGCGATTAACCTGGATCCAAAACTCAAATTATGGAGCAATAAATTCTGTTTTGCGTTTCCCTTGCAATGGATATAGAAACAGAAGTGCAAGTGTTTGCAACAATAGAAGCCAAGTAGGATCACAAGGACACCTTTGGACTTCAACAATTCAACCTAGCGGTAGAGCTAGGTACCTAATGTTCAATGCAAGCACAGCCTCAACAACCCAAACAACACAAAGGGATAGGGCATTTGCCGGGGCAATACGACCAGTGCGCGACTTGGAACCTTAATTTTTGTCCTTTCCTAAAACGGACCAGCTCTTTTTCTTTGCAATAAAATTACACCCCAACAATGATACACCTTTGGCGAATAATATCAATAATGGAAAGGAAAGATGCAGCAGGCAGACCGGTGCCCTTTAGTCTGGTATATGTGAAGAAAGGATCGGGTGAGAAAATCAACATCGACAACGCTGTTCTAACATCGAGCCACCATTTGGGAACGGTAAATATCATGATTCTAGAAAGCGGACAGGTAAGAAAGCTAATCCTGCCCTTGATAATCCAATTCAACAACATCGAAACCTTCTTGTAATGGGACGAAACAAAACCATAATACTACCAAACAACACTGCCTACCTCCAAGGAGTCAAAGCAGTGGTTACCTCTCAAAACAAACAGCTCATTGCCGAATCGGCAAAGGATCCACAGGAAATTTTCGACAAGTCGAAAAACCTAAGAGGATTTGTACATTGGGGCGATGACAACGACCTGCCAAACCAAGTAATGGAATCAGTAAAAGACGTTCCCCAAATAATGGGCGGGATGCCTTTTCTGGTTCAACTGATATATGGTGATGGCATAGTTTACGGAACCTACAAAATGGAAAAAGGCAAAAAGATTTTTGAAGAGAGCCTGGATAATAAAGATATTAACGAGTTTTTTCAGAAAAACGACATTAATGGCTACCTGCTAGAACAATGCAATGACATAGTCTGGTTTTCCAATGTTTTCCCCGAATTGACTGTTAACAAAGATGCAAACAAAATAGTAAGGCTTAGGCATAAAGAAGCAGTTTTTAGCAGATGGGAAGCAATGAATCCAGAAAACGGATTGATAGAAAATCACTTTTATACGGCCAATTGGAAAGACCCAAAACCCCAGTTAGTGGAAGATACACCAGTGCTAAAGCCTTTCGATACGGTTGAGGATTTGCAGATTAGGATGGGATTAATTGATGATACAAATGGGAAAAGACGTACTCCAAGTAGATACCGGTTCATCTATCCCTTGAATATGCCTAGCCCCGGAAGGAACTACTATCAAAAACCCCCCTGGTATAGCATAATAGAATCCGGGTGGCTCGATTTTGCAAAGGAAATTCCAGAATTCAAAAAGGCATTGCTGGCAAACTCAATGCTCATAAAGTATCACGTTGAACTAGAAGAAAAATACTTCGAAAAGATTTTCAAATCCGAGGGGATAAAAGAACCCGACCAACAAGCCAAACGCATAAAAAAGGAATATGCCGATTTGGAGAAATTCCTGAAGGACAACAAAAATACCGGTGCCACGGTAATCTCCTTCGTTAGGCACGATGCTGCCGGAAAAGAAGTACGGTCAATGAAAATCAACGTAATTAACAACAAGGAAACCAACCAAGGCGGAGAGTACATCCAAGACAGCGAGGAAGTGAGCAATATCATTTTCTTTGCCCTCGGGGTGATACCTGCCCTGATAGGTCCTAGCCCTGGCAAAAACAAAGGCATAAGCGGAACCGAAGCCAGGGAGCTGTTCATAATCAAACAACAACTGATGAAGCCCATCAGAGATAGGCTTCTAAGGCCTTTGTACATAATCAAAGAATTTAACAAATGGCCAGAGGAAATACACTTTGCCATACCAAACCTAATATTAACAACGCTCGACAGGGGAACCGGTAGCGAAAAGGTAATAAGCTAATGACAACAAAACACCTAATAGTTAACACCGAACAGGTGCAACAATTCGCAAGAATGAATAACTCTGTTCTGAAAAATTCATTCCTACCATACGAACCCGAGGCGAGGGAAAAGTATTTGGTCAAATACCTTGGCGATACCCTGCACGAGCAGCTTTTGGATTACTCCAAAAATGAAGCCATCCCCCCTTTTGCCGATACAGACGTGAAAAAGGACTTGTTCAGGAAATTGCATTTCCTTGCACAAGCAGTTACGGCAAAGTTCACCCTGTACATTGCAGCACCACATCTTGACCTTCACCTTTCGGAGCTGGGATTTGTGGTAACAATGAACCAAAACTCGGCCCCGGCCAGTACGGCCAGGGTTGAGGCAGCAACAAAGGCCCTTCTAGAACAAGGATATTCGGCAATAGAAACATTGCTGAAATTCTTGGAAAAGCACCACGAACAAATAGCCTCTTACAAAGACAGCGAAGCTCACGTAATTTCTAAGAAAAACTTCATACGTTCTGCCTCGGATTTTGAAAACTTCGTAAAAATTGGTGGCAGCAGATACCGTTTCATAGAGGAAATACAACCCGAAATGGACAATGTGGAAATAACCACAATAGAGCCAATGATTTCCAAGGCACTCGCAGAAAAACTAAAGGAAACACCCCCGGAAAAAAATTCCAAAGCTGCAGAGCTGCTTGATATAATCAAAAGGGCAATTGCCAATACAGTAGAAGGCAGTTTGGTAGATGACAAGCTAGAGCCCCGAAAAGCCCAAACGCTTACCTTTTACGGCAAGCACTTTATGTCAGAAATAAAGAAACACCTCGAAGCAAACGCCGACGTATATCCGGAGTACAAAACCAGCAGCTCATACGTGGCAAAACACACATACGAACATCGCGACAACACCGATGCAAAAATGTTTGTATTTGGCTCGGGATCCTAGCGCAATATTATAAATAGTAGGTCAACATCAACATAAAAATAATTATATGAAAAAGGTAGAGATAAACGGCAAGTACATTACTCATTTGCCCACTAAATGGACAGAGCTCACCCGGAAGCAACTTAAAAGCCTGTGCCGGCTTACTCTAACTGCAGCCGACCATACCACCCTGAAGGTTATGCTAGTTTTGAGTTTTGCCAATTTGGCAATTTCAAAACGCAATATGATTATAATTGACAACGAAATGCACCATTGGTTTTACAGCCGTAAAACTGGCAATGTGCTTTTACCAAACGCGGTAATGCAGATAGTTTCCAACACACTCAATTTCCTTTTCACCGTAAGGAAGAAAAAACACTACCTCGAAAGCCAATTGTACCTGCAAAGGTTCCCATATTTCGTAAATAGATTTTTTAGAAAACTTCACGGACCTGATTCGGCCTTGTTCAACATAACCTGGTTGGAATTCATGAAGCTGGAAACAACATACAGCCAAATGGGCGAAGACCCTGAAGCGATAAATCGCTTGGCGGGCATTCTTTACCGCACTGGCAATAGAACCAGAAACAGTAAAACAGGCGACAAAAGGATTGAGTACAACGATTTCGATCTACCAAAATACACTCGCAGGGCAAAGAGGCTAAGAGCCTGGCAGCTTCTTTACATCAGACTATTTTACGAAGGCTGCAGGGCATACATAATACAAAGACACCCCCACGCCTTCGGCGATGGTGGCACTCCATCAGAGCCCAAGCCACTTATTCAAGCCTTCAACGAGCTAACCAATGCCCTGACCTCAAACGACCCCACAAAGGCAGAAACCATCCGCAAAACACGCCTTTGGGATATATTGCCAGCAATGGAACAAAACGCCAAGACAGCAAAGGAACTTAAAGAAAAAACAAAATGAACGAGTTCGATTTTGTAAGATATATGCGTAGCATAGCAGAAAACCTCAAGGCCATTGGACACAATCCAACGGAAAAAAGGTTTTACCGAATGAGCTCCCTCCGAGGACTAGAGGAAGTGCTAACTTCGCTATCATCGGCAATGGTCCCGGCAATTGCCGTTGTTGACAATCCAGACGGCCGATTCCTCGAAGATCCCTCGCAAGTGAGAGATAGGGAAATGTTTACTTTCTTGGTTTTTGGGCGGCTCATAATGGACGATTACGACCAACAAGAAGAAGAGAAAAAAAACCTGAAATCCATAGTCTTGAAAATAATGGCCAAGATGCACGAGCATCGAGTATCAGACCTAGAGCTAGGCACGAACCACGGCCTGAAACGCCTAGACATTAGCACCTTTTCATACAAAACCATAAGTCCCCTACCCGACAACCTCATAGCCATATACGTAAACTTTGCCCTCGACTCTCCGGAGAGCCTTACCGTTGACCCCGACGATTGGTTTGAATAATGACCGAAAACACCAACATACGACTAACAGCTGAAGCCTGGGCAGACATAACCATAGAAAGGTGGCTAGACAAACAAGTGAAGCTACAAGTTGGTTGGACTGGTGCCCTTAAAGATATTGGGTATGAGATACATGGAACCCACGATACGGTGAGCCAAATTGGATTTTCTTATGAATATTACGGCAAGTTCGTAGATATGGGAGTGGGCAAAGGAGTGAAGCTCGAAGACGTTAAGTCGAGCCAGCAAGAGTGGAGACAAGGAGTAGGCGGCTCTCGCAGGAGAGCAAAGAAATGGTACAGCAGAACCTTTTACTCAGAGGTAAAGGCCCTTACCGAAATACTTGCCCAGAAATATCCCCTCAGGGCAGCCATTACCATAGTCGAAAACCTCGACGACAACGCCCTCAAGTGGATGGGGCAAACAATTTAGAATCCCTTCTTGATTAATGTAACTTATTTGGTTACATTTGCAATGTGAACGATGACTACGACCCCTTTTCGGCAAAAAAGAGAACCAAGGCCAACTTTGCCCTGGCGCTTATTATCCTTGCGATAATAGGATTGGTGATGTTGTTGGTTGAATTTGGGGGCGCAACTCTCAAAGTAATAATTGCCAATAAGGAATTTGCGGTTTCCTTATTGGCAATTTCTATTGCTGTATTTACGTATTTCAAACATGATTTTAAGCTAAAGAAACAACAAAAGGAATTAAATCAATATTTGCTTGAAGAGAAAAAAAATGAGATTGAAAATTCGAAGAGGGCCTGGTTTGAAGTTGAATCGAAGATTAAAGATGGTTTTCTAATTGTAACTATCCGTAATGTGGGGGAAGCGAAAGCAAAATCGGTTGTCGCAAATTTCAAAGGGGGGCCAAAATTTAATACCTGTCCTGTAGACCTTCTACCAAATAAACATTTCTCTGATTTCTCCAATAGGCCAATTATGCGTGGTACAGCTGTTGTTGAAATAAGATGGGCTGATGATTTAAAGGAGGACAATTTTGAAAAACAGGAAATACTTATTTAATATTTATGATAGATAAAAAACTTTCTGACTTCAAATTAGCAGATGTGAAAAAGGTTGTGAAGGAATTCCAGTCTTTTGAAAGCCGTGTAGAATTTAAAAGAATAGAAAACAATCCTGATAAATCCAAGACAGGAATATGTAAAGCGGTTTCTGCTTTTGCTAACACTACCGGAGGTTTTCTTTTCTTCGGAATTGACGATCAGTCAAGGGAAATGGTAGGGGTAAATAAAAAAATCGTTAACACTCCAGTCTTGGAGTGGCTGAATCAAATAATTTCTTCTGGTGTTGAACCAGAAGTTGCGTACCCTGATCCCGTTATAATCTCATTACCAAAATCGGAAAACATTTTAGTACTTATGGAGATTCCTGAGAGTAGTAATAAGCCCCATATGCTAATGGATAAATCTTTTTACCCCATAAGGATTGGACACCAAAGTAAACCTGCAGGGCATTATAAAGTGAAGGAGATGTTTGAATCCTCGAAAAATAAAGAGAAGCAATTAGAGGAATTTCTAAAAAAAAGGAACCTGCTTGATGAGTTGGACCCTAGCTTTGGAACTAATCCTAATTCTGACAATTTGTTTTCTGAACTTCCAGGAAATTTAAATATACCTAAACCTTTCTTATTATTATCAATCATTCCAGAATTTCCGTTAAAAGAGAATTCTAATATTTCAAGTCAGGACTTAAATATTTGGTTGGGAAATAACTCTAGAGGGTACAAGCCTCTACCAGATTCTGAACTTTTCCCAGCAGATCCAAATGGAGGCTCTTTAAAAATGGAGTGTACTAGCTTAACTCATAGTGGAGTTGTTTTTAAGATGAAAAAAGGAACAAGACTTAATTTCTATTTCGAGGTTTTAAAAAATGGCTACCTAGAAGCAGGCTTTTCGAAACAGATTTTTTGGTCAAACACAGACGGGCGCTATATTTATATTTCTAATATAATCGGAATTGAAATGATGATTCTTGGATTTGTGAAAAAGTGGTATGATTTCCTCGGTTTTAATAAAGGCGCACAAATTCAAATCAGCCTTGTCAATATATTAGGTTTTTTACCCCAAGGTTTAAATCGCAATTATGACACCTCTAATATTCACCGCCGTATAAATCCGAACGACCAACACAAAACCTTGAGGCTAGTTTCTCAATTTAATACTGCAAGTCTAACTGAAGAAAGGATAAAAGATATAGCAAAAGTTCATTCATTAGAGCTCTGTAACGCATTTGGGCTGGAAAAGGATTTTTGTTTTTACGATAATGAAATAACTCCCAATCGATTAAGTGATTTACTAAGTGGTTTATAACAATTCAACCTACTAATTATGACCACCCCCCAATACATCACCAGCATAAACCAGAAATTCCTGAGGGGAAATGCCACCGAGCACACTTTCAGGGGTGATCTGGCGCAGTTAATCGAAAACCTTGCACCGGGCATCAAGGCCACCAACGAACCCAAGAGGCAGGCTTGTGGTGCCCCAGACTACATAGTTACCCGAAAGGATGTTCCGGTGGGTTTCATCGAGACAAAGAACATTGGCGACCGTGATTTGGAGGGTGCAAGGAAAACGGGAAACAAGGACCAATTCGACCGGTACAAGGCATCGCTCGAAAACATGATCTTTACCGATTACCTCGATTTTCACCTATACAGGGATGGCAAGTTTGCGATGAAGGTTGCAATAGCCGAGCTTACCGATAAGGGCATAAAACCCATCAAGGAAAACTTTGCGAGCTTCGAGGCCCTGCTTAACGATTTTTGCACCTACACGGGGCAAACCATAAAGAGCAGCAAGAGGCTTGCCGAGATAATGGCGGCCAAGGCAAGGCTGCTATCGGGTATAATAGAAACCTCGCTCGAAAGCGACGAGGACAACCTGGAGGACAGCTCGCTCAAAGACCAGATGAACGCCTTCAAGCAGGTGCTCATTCACGACATAAAGCCCAAGGAGTTTGCCGACGTGTACGCCCAAACCATTGCCTACGGTATGTTTGCAGCGAGGCTGCACGACCAGAGCCTGGATAACTTTAGCCGGCAGGAAGCAGCGGAGTTGATACCCAAGTCGAACCCCTTCTTGCGAAGGCTATTTGGCTACATTGCAGGTCCCGACATTGACGACCGCATAAAATGGATAGTAGATAGCCTTGCCGATGTTTTCTTGCATTGCAACGTGGATGAAATATTGAAGACCTACGGCAAGGAAACCAAGACAGAGGATCCCATAATACACTTCTACGAAACATTTTTGAGTGCCTACGATCCAAAGCTCCGCAAGGCAAGGGGAGTATGGTACACGCCCCAGCCTGTTGTTAGCTTCATAGTAAGGGCCGTTGACGACATACTAAAAACAGAGTTCGGGCTGCCGCAAGGCCTTGCCGACAGCAGCAAGACCAACATAAAGGTAGAGCACCAGGGCAAGAAGATAGACAAGGAAGTGCACCGGGTTCAAATACTCGACCCTGCCACCGGCACGGGCACCTTTCTGGTTGAAACCATAAGGCAGATACACCGCAAGTTCGAGGGGCAGCAAGGCATTTGGAGCAATTATGTAGAAACACATTTATTGCCTCGCCTCAATGGATTTGAGTTGCTGATGGCGAGTTATGCAATGGCACATTTAAAATTAGATTTGCTTTTAACCGAAACAGGCTACAAACCAACAACAAACCAAAGGTTCAGAGTGTATCTTACCAACAGTTTAGAAGAACATCACCAAGACACAGGAACGCTCTTTGCCAATTGGTTAAGTACAGAAGCCAATGAAGCCAATCACATAAAAAGAGATACGCCAGTAATGTGTGTAATTGGAAATCCGCCATATGCAGTAAGTAGCACAAACAAAAATGATTGGATAGATAATTTGATTGCCGATTACAAAAAGGATTTGAATGAAAAAAGCTACAACTCTCTTTCTGATGATTATGTGAAATTTATCCGATATGGCCAGCATTTCATTGAAAAAAATGGCAGTGGTGTTTTAGCCTATATTTCAAACAATAGTTTTATTGACGGCTTAGTTTTTCGAAAAATGCGTAAACACTTGTTAGAGTGTTTTGACAAAATTTACATTTTGGATTTACACGGAAACGCTAAGAAAAAAGAAGTTTGCCCTGATGGTTCAGCAGACCAAAATGTGTTTGATATTATGCAAGGTGTTTCGATAAATATCTTTATAAAAACAGGAAACAAGAAGAAAAATGAATTAGGTCAATTATTTAACTATGACTTATATGGGAAAAGAGATTTTAAGTATGATTTTTTAAATGAGAATAATTTAAAGTCTTTAAAATGGAAGCAATTAGAGTTTACTGAGCCTAATTTCTTTTTTGTACCAAAGAATTTTGATGAAATAATAAATTATGAAAAAGGATTTCAGTTAAAAAATTTATTCCCTATTAATGGAAATGGTGTAAAAAGTAATAACGATTACTTTTTAATTGATTTTACAAAAGAATTACAAGAAGATAAAATCAGATATTTTATTGATGAAAAAGATGATAATTTAATATACAGTAAATTAAAACTACAAAACGGGAAATATTGGGATAATAATAGAGAGCGAGAAAAATTATTATCCAATACAAATATTGATTTTGGAATAAAAAAATATCTATACAGACCCTTCGATTTCAAATATATATATTACCAACCTAATTTAATTGAAATTGGCAGAGGTGGTTCAAGTAGAAAAGTAATGTTACAAATGAAGAATGATAATTTTTCCATAATTACTTGTAAACAATTTGCAGCGGGTAAATATTTCACTTGTTATATTACCAATAAAATAACAGATATGAGTTCCCAAGCTTTTGCTCCCTATAACCTTTTTCCTCTCTACCTCTACCCTGAAACCAATGGACAACAAACCATTGACCAAATAACAGAAAGAACCCCCAACCTTAAACCCGAGATAGTAGCGCAAATTGCCGAGAAGTTGGGGTTGGTGTTCACCCCCGAGCCCATCGACTACGCTCAGGGCAACACACGCACCACCTTTGCGCCAATAGATCTGCTCGATTACATATATGCAGTGCTGCACTCGCCAGCATACCGCGAGAAGTACAAGGAGTTCTTGAAAATTGACTTCCCCAGGGTGCCTTACCCCGACAACCAGGAGAGCTTCTGGCAGCTCGTGAGGCTTGGGGGGGAGCTAAGGCAGATACACCTGCTCGAAAGCCCCTTGGTTGACCAGTACATAACCAGCTACCCGATTGAAGGCACCAACGAAGTTGAGCGGCCAACATATAAAAATGGCAACGTGTACATAAACGACACGCAGTATTTTGGCAACGTGCCGCAAGTTGCCTGGGACTTTTACATTGGCGGCTACCAACCTGCCCAGAAGTGGCTCAAAGACCGCAAGGGGCGCACCCTCGAATTTAACGACATACTCCACTACCAGAAAATAATAGTGGCCCTTACCGAAACAGACAGGCTGATGAGGGAAGTGGACGAGGTGGGGTTTTAAAGGTTTAATTATGAAAGAGATTAAAAAACAAAAGGAAAGCCAATTTTTAGACATAAGTGAAATAATCTCAAAAGGGGCAACCATAGTCTTTTTGGTATTGGGATTGCTTTCTGTCATTGCTATTAACTACGAAAGCACAAATACCTCGTTCCTTTTAAAGCTTACTGAGGCTATCGGCAGTTCTGCACAAATACTTGTTCTGGCATTCCTTTCTGGTGGATTTTGGATTGCAATACACCAATTAAAGTTTACAAATTCTAACGCAAAGCGAAACCAGGTTAATGAAACCTTTGCTATTACCAAAATATATTTTGATGAAATTAAGCCTTTAATTAACGATGTTATTAAGGAATTGGAAAAAAAATCTTCAGTAATCCCCTTTGAATGGAATTTAAAAACCTTTTCAAGAAATGAGGTTGAGGCTATAAGTCCTAGTTGGTATAAAAAATTTGGAAAACTGAAATATCCCGAATTAATAAAAATGGTCGATCCTTTAATTCGGATAGAAAGCTTTGCACAATTAGTTGTAAACGCGGATATTGACAAAAAGCTTGCCTTCAACTTAATGGCAGCTGATTTTGCGTCCAAGGTCGGAAAAATTATGGGATTTGTTGCATATCTGCGTTCCTGCGAAAATTATCCCTTTTGCACCACAACAATAGAACTATTTAAGGAATGGGGTTCGTCAGTGGATGAACTAATGAAAGGTTTAGACGTGCCATTTATGAAAATTTATTACGATTAATTTATTACAAAGAAATAGGTTTTTACAAAAAATCCTAAGTTTTGTTTTTTAATTCTATCTTTGCACCAGCAAACCAATTTTGGTTTGTTACAGTCAAACAGCTAAACGTGAATTGTCTTAATTCTTATCCGAATAACGGGAGATCCCCGTGTATCGTGCTCTCTGGCTTTGGCCTGGGAGCAATGGTTTAGCTGCCATGACTGCGATGCACGGGGATTTCCCGTAAAAGGAGGACAACACGATGGAAGAACCACAAGAACTACCCCAGGCTTTTATGGAAGCACTGGCGGCCTTCAAGGAGGCACACCCCCCAGTGGGAGTTGAAACCAAGTACAAGGAAAGTACGGAGATGCTAACCACACCGGAGATTTTCGAACGTTTTGACAATCACTTGCCCGAAACGGTTAACGAGGCTCAATTGGTGCAAGCTCTCAAGGATCAAGGCTACGTAACAACCTACGACAAAATTGAAGGGCGTTTCGTATGGCTAGTAGGAGGCTAATCGGGTCGGGTTAACCGCACTTACCGAGTTCAGCTTTTCTCAGGCACCCCCCTCCCCTTTCAAGGGTCGAGGGGGGTGCTTTCAAAAAGTAAAGGCCCCATAATGTGAATCGGGGGCCCTGTGGTCTTGGTTATTTTTCGTCACAATTTTTAAAGAAAAATTTCGCCAAAAAAAAACCAAACCCGGTTTAAATCCTGGGTGCTTTTTCGCGAATATGCTGGCTGCCTTCGGCCATAAGAGCCATAGTGTATTCAATGGTTTGATCAAGGCTTTCGTGTCCGGCCTGGTTCTTGATGTCGAGCCAATCGGCCCCGGAGAGCTTGAGGTCAACCATACCGGTATGCTTGAACGCATAAAGCACGTAGCCCTTGGGGATCCGGGCAATCTTTTTTAGCCTAACAAAATGATTGTAATAGTAATTTTCGCCAACAGGATTAGCCCCGGGTGCTCCGTCGAGGCTGGTAATGAAATAATTAGAAGGTATTTGTAAAAATCCAAGATTTTTCATTTTTTCAAGTATATAATGCGGAATGTCAACAACCCTTTCTTGCTTGTCCTTGGCAATATTGGCTGGAATTCTAATGTTACTTCTTACGAAATCGATATTTTCAATTTTGAGAAATCGCAATTCTTTTGGGCGTATGAAACAATTGTAAATGATTTGAAAAACTAGAGCCATTTGTGGGTCATTGTTTCTGGCCGCCTCCATCATCCGAGTAAGTAGTTCGGGGGTGTAAATCTTTGGTTTTTCGGTTTCGACCTTAAGCCTTTTAAATCCATCAAAGGGATTACCTTTCATTCCATATTGCTTTATAAGGAAATTAAAAAAGGCTTTCATTAAAAGTCCATACCCATTAAGGCTTTTGTTGCCAAGTTTTCTAACATCACGCAGGAATTCCCGGAAATTGATTGCATCTTGATTTGAGAAACAAAATACATCGTTTCCCTGCATTTTTTTTGAGACTAAATAGGCTTGAAAAACCCGAAACTTACTCTTGTATGTTGAAAGGGTTTTGGTACGAAGGCCTGAAAGTGTTTGAAGATACTTGTTTGCGTAATAATTAAAGGTTCGGTTAGTTTTACGCTGGTTATTATAATGCTGATTAATATTTTGATAAGCAAGGGAGTCGGTGTAGATAACGTCACTTTGTTTATGAAAGGGTGTCCATCCTTTTTTAAGCTTGTCGGTGAATTCCTCTACGACTTTTTGTCCGTGGGCAATTCTTGCCTCACGGCTTTTTAGCTCGGTGAATCCCTTGAAATGCCTAAACCTGACCATCCTCCCATCGAGGGGATTCCGGCAGGAAAAATAGACATACCACTTTTTTTTCGAGTTGATAGGGTAATCCTGCAGCTTAGGCAGGATTACCAATTTTTGATTCTGGGTCATAGTTCTGTTGATTTACCCGGCCACCAGAACTACCCAGGGGATTAGACATTTTTGGCAATTTTGGCAATTTTGGGTTGCCTAGATTTTGTTGGCGCCTCAATGTCAACGTTTTACTTCCTTTTGTGGAGAATATCGGGCTCGAACCGATGACCTCTTGGCTGCCAGCCAAACGCTCTAGCCAACTGAGCTAATTCCCCGTTTTGAAGGCGCAAAGTTAATATGTTTTTATTCAAATTCCCAAAAAAATTTTCAATGAAAAGACTTTTTTGCTCCATTGGTGTGCCGGCAAACAGGGAGATCTTGGAAGCAGTGGATTCGTGGAAACAAAATTTTGCAGGACAAAACGTTAAGTGGGTAAACCCAAACGACTATCACGTTACGCTTAAATTTTTAGGCGAAACGGAGGAAACAAAAATGCTAGAGATAATAAAAGCCCTTGAAAATTGTGCTCCAAAACTTGTTCCCTTTTCTTTTCACGTGCAAAACGGCGGGACTTTTCGAAAAAACAACGTCCCTTCGGTCATTTGGCTTGACCTGTTAAACACATCCGGCCTTGTTTTCCTTTACAACACTATAAATAAAGCCTTGCGGCACCTTGATTATGCTACCCACAAAACATGCTTTGTGCCACACCTTACCATAGGAAGGATAAAACAAGCCAACGATACCAAAGAAACTCAAGCTCTGATGAATAGAATTATTACCAAACAACTTGCAACTGTTAGGGTTGATTCTTTCAGCCTTATGGAAAGCATTTTGCAGGCACAAGGCCCAAAATATTCTGTGGTGGGGAAGTTTTTGTTTAAAAGTGGTTCAAATGATTGAAACGTTTACAAATTTGCTGCGTTTATCTTTTTAGAATCTATTGTTTGAGAGAAAAAAACCACCAATGTCAAAATACATAAACAGCTTGATAGACCAAGGCGAGCACCAGCAGCTTGATTTCAAGTTTCAGGTAAACGATAGCCGAAAAATAGCAAGAACCATAGTAGCTTTTGCCAACACCGAGGGAGGCAAGCTCCTTATTGGAGTAAAGGACAACGGGGTAATTGCCGGAGTGAAAACTGAAGAGGAGTACCATATGATTGGGGCAGCCGCTGCAATGTACTGCAAGCCTGAAATTGGTTTTGCATCGCGCAGTTGGCTAATTGAGGGCAAGCAGGTATTGGAAATTGACGTGCCGGAACTAAAGAAAAAACCCGCATTTGCATTGGGCGAGGAAGACAGGTGGCTGGCCTACGTGAGAGTCGGCGACCAAAACATCTTGGCTGCACCGATTCAAATCAAGTTTTGGAAACAGCAAAACGACAATCAGGGAACCCTTATAAGGTATTCCGACAAGGAGAAAATGCTCTTGACCTACCTCTCGGCCAACCCGTTCATAACTATTGACAAATTTGCCAGAATTGCCGACTTGCCCCGCTACAGGGCCGAAAATATATTGGTTAGTTTGATGTGCACGGGTCTAATCGAGCTAAATCAAAACGAAAACCATTACTGGTTTAGATTAAAAGACGTTAAGGAATTTGAAGATTGAAAGCCATCGGAAGGCTTTACGCAAACCTTCGAAGAATTTGGTTGACACTCGAAAGGTAACCCCCTCCAAACAAGTTTACGTGCACCATTAGCGGATACAGGTTTGCCACCTCCAAACTATCCTGCCAACCCTTTTCGAGAGGAAACCTCTCGTTGTAATAACCATAAAAATATTCGGGAAAGCCGCCGAAAAGCTTGGTCATACCCAAGTCCATGTACCTGTGTCCATAATAAACCGCCGGGTCAATAACCACGGCCTGTCCGTTTTCTCCAACAATGTAATTCCCTCCCCACAAATCGCCGTGAAGCAGAGAAGGTTTTTCTCTTGGGAAGAAATCGGATAAATGCCTGAAAAGCAGGCCGAATTGTTTTTCGGTTTTCTCGGGCAAAAGACCCTCTTGCCTTGCCATTCTTAGTTGTGGCAAAAGCCGATGCATGATAAAAAACTCCTCCCAGTTTGCCTCCTGAGAATTGGTTTGCTTAAGGCTCCCGATGTAATTATCATGGTCGAGCCCAAACTGATTTGCCGACTTGTTGTGAAGCCCGGCCAGGCTTCTGCCAAATTTTTCCCAAAAATCCGAGTGCTTAATATGGCTCTCGACAAAAACCAAAACTAAAAATGACAGTCCGCCAGCATTGCCAAACCCGACAACCTCTGGGACTGCAATTTCGCCTGAACCTGAAAGCAAGCCCAACCCACGAGCCTCGGCCTCAAACATACCAGGGTATTTGGATTCAGAATTAACTTTAACAAAAAAAACACCACCGTTGGTTTTAACTCTATGTGCCCGGTTTATGCAACCGCCACCCACCTCGCTCAACTTGAGTACCTCCGATACCTCGGGCGATTTAGTCCGGGCAACTTTCACCATGGCCGATATTATTTCTGACCCGAGCATTATCCCTTCTTTTGTTTTTTATTCAAAACCGCCTGCACGAAAATGGCAACAAGAACCAGGGCACTAAAAAACAACGAGGACTTTCCGAGAACATTTCCCCTGGCTGCAAAATGGGTTAACCTCTCGTTAAGGTTCAATTCTTGCCTAATTGCAATTTCTTGATTCCATTTGGTTTGTTGAATAAAGTTGCCCCTTTGGTCAATAAAGGAAGAAATTCCCGTGCTGGCTGCCCTTGCTATGGGTTTCCGAAGTTCTATGGCTCGCAAGCGCGCGTAATGGTTGTGCTGCCTGTAGCCAGGAGTGTTGCCCCACCAACCATCATTGGTCACAATAAAAATCACGTTGGCCCCCAACCTGGCGTATTCTGCCATGTGGTCGCCAAAAATTGACTCGAAGCATATCACGGGTGCAATCACCGTGCCATCGGGAGTCTTGAAAACCGACCTTTTGTTTTGTTTTCCCATCCCCTTGGCAGTACCCCCGAATTTCGAAAACACCCAACCCAAGGGTTTGAACAAGCTTGCATAAGGAACAGACTCTATGCCTGGCACGAGTTTAGACTTGTGATAATAGTCCAGGAGTCCTTCGCTATTTACAATAATTGCTGAATTGAAAATGGTGTAGTGGAGATTTGAGTTTGGAATTTGCCGTGCGGTGTAAGGCAATTTTTCGTTTGGAGAGTGAACCTGAAAAATTGATGCACCCGTGACCCAATGCAGGTTTTCATATTCGGACAACAACGTTTTAATAACTTCAAGCGATTGATTGAGGTGGGTATTGTGGAGCCACAACGGCTCGGGCAGTGCCGCTTCTGGGCTAAGCACGAATGCCGTCGTGGGCGTGATCTGGTCTAAGGCAAGGTAAATCATTTTGTCAACGATTGCAATTTTCTCAAGATCACTTGGTTGATGGTACGGATTCTCAGAGGGCTGAACAATAACAACCTCCAAGGGCCTTTCGTTTTCCTTGTAACTATAGTAAGTAACAAGAGATGCACCCATTGGAACAAAAAGACAACCCATGAAAAGTGCCAGAAGCAGGTAGGCGCGCTTTGAAGAAACCCTCACGGGTTCAAGCGAGCCTGCCGAAGTGTTGTTTTTGAGTGAGGTGAGTTCTTTTATAACCGAAAAGGCAAAAAGGTTAACAACCAGCACCCACAAGGTTCCGCCCGCAACCCCCGTGTACTCGTACCATTGAACGATTGATGGCATTGTGGCAAAAACGTTTCCAAGATCAAGCCAACTCCAACTTAGCTCCCACAGCGAGTGGAGGTGCTCAAAACTTAGCCAAAGAAATATCAAGGGCAGCCAACCCTGCTTTGACGAAGATCTACGCCAAACGTGAACCAGCCACCAGGGAACTGCCATGAACAACGAGTTGAGACCAACCGCCACAACCATTCCCGGAATGGTAGAAAGTGAAATCCACCAGGTGGTAAATAGGTTGAACACGAAAAAAGTCAGGTATGCCAACTTGAAAAAATCTGACGATTTGCCATCTTGCCTTTTGCCAAGCATAATCCTCTCGGCAAAAAGAAGCGGAACGAATGCCACGAAAACAAGAAACGGAAAGCCAAAGGGCGGCCATGATAAAACCACGATAAAGCCCGAGATGAGACTCAAGCTAAAGGGTTTGTGCTTGTTAAAGAAAATCTTCAGCAACATGTTGGTTAATCGAATGGTGAAAATAACAAATTGTTTTCAAAAAACTCCAAAACACCACAAAATTTCCAAAAAGCAAAATCTTTGTTGTGAAAAATTTGTTTAATTCGAAAAAATTAAACAAATTTGCAAACTGTTCCAACTTAAAACTTAAATCAAATGCGTAAAGGGAGAAAAACGGAGATGAAAATCCTGGAGGCAGCGGCCGAGCTATTTGTCGAAAAGGGCATTGACAGAACCACTGTTAGAGATATATCGTCAAGAGCCGGCATTAATCTCGCCCTCATGAACTATCACTTCGACACAAAAGAAAATTTGTGCGATGCTGTTTTTGACATGGTTTTGAAGAAAAGTACCCAAAATCTGGTGAAAATACTTGACGGCGACTTGCCACTCGAAGATAAACTTACCAAGTATGTGGATGCTTACTTTGATCTGCTTTGGGGAAATCCATTCTTGGTGTCGTTCGTGCTCGAAATGATTCAACGAAGCAAGGAGCATGTCCTGAAAATTGAAGGAGCGTTCACTCTTTACAGCACTCCAAAATTTTCAAAGCAAATTGAGGAAGAGATAAATAAGGGCAACATTCGTCATGTGCACCCCTCACAAATCTTCGTTGACTTACAGTCATTGATTTCTTTTCCGTTTGGAATAATGTTGCTCATCCAAAACAAACTTAATCTCGACGATGATGGAATAAAGGCGTTTATGAATGACAGGAAAAAGCACATTCCTGAAATGATCATGGCATACTTGAGGGCGAAGTAAGACCCGTTAAGCATATCTGCGTGTTTTCTTGGTCGTAAATTTTTGCTTAGCCCCGCGGCAACGCTGGGCTAAATGTTTTGGGTAAACTTTCGTCAACAATCCCGTCAAAAGCTATTGGAGTCATTTTTTCAAAGAATTTTTAACTGCCGAGATGTTGTCAGCAAACTTGTGAAACTTAACCCTTGAAATGGGCGATTTGTCTTTTGCAAAACAATCTTGGAAGGTCTTTTCGGTAACTGATAGCCAATTTTCATCGTCAAACTCCAATATGGGGCCATTTGCTGTAAAGGCCTTCTCGGTCGAGGGTGAAGAAAAGCGATTGTGGGGGCAAACGTCTTGGCAGGTGTCGCAGCCAAAAATCCACGGACTGGTTTTATCTCTCAACGAAGCTGGAATTGGGCTTTTTGACTCGATGGTTAAGTAGGAAATGCACCTTCGTGAATCGACCACTCCAGGGCTTACAATTGCACTTGTTGGGCAGGCTTCCATACATTTTTTACAATTGCCGCAAAGGTTTTTCGAAAAATGCTCGTCGGGTTCAAGTTCCATGTTGGAAATGATTCCGCCCAAGAAAAAAAAACTTCCCATTTTTGGCAAAATGACACAACAGTTCTTGCCAACCCACCCAAGTCCTGCCCTTACCGCCCATTCTCTTTCCACAACGGGAGCGCTGTCGGTAAAAACCTTGTACTCCAAACTTGGCACCACTGTTTTAATTTTGGCTGCCACCAGGTAAAGTTTTTCTTTTACAACTTGGTGGTAGTCAGCACCGTAGGCATACTTTGAAACAAAAAAGCTGGATTTGGGGTTTTGCTGCTCTGCCGGGAAACAATTCAAGGCTGCAACCACCATTGATTTGGCTCCGGGCACAATCAACGAGGGATCCAGCCGTTTGTCAAGGTTCCTTCCCATGTAATCCATTGAGCCATTAAAACCTTGGCTTAGCCATGATTTAAAATATTTTTCGGCGTTTTGAAGATTTTCGACCTTGGCCACCCCGCAGGCCGAAAACCCCGAAGCAAGCATCTTGTTCTTGACAAAAAGCGTTAGATCTTTACCTCTGTGATCAGCATTTTGCATGTTTAACCGAAAAGTGTTCCGGGTTTTGGAGTTTTGGTTTTTCCGAGGTGTCGGTAGGCGATTTCGGTTGCCTCCCTGCCCTTGGGCGTGCGCATTAAGTACCCTTCTTGAATCAAGAATGGTTCGTAAACTTCCTCTATTGTTCCGGGGTCTTCGCCCACAGCGGTAGAAATGGTGGTAAGGCCCACTGGCCCTCCCTTGAATTTTTCTATGATGGTGCTTAGTATCTTGTTGTCCATTTCGTCAAGGCCGTGCTTGTCAACATTGAGTGCAGCCAAACCGTAATGGGCAATTGGCAAGTCTATGCTCCCATTTCCCTTTATTTGAGCAAAATCCCTAACCCTCCTGAGAAGGGCATTGGCAAGTCTAGGGGTTCCCCGGCTTCTTCCGGCAATTTCTTTGGCTGCCTCATCCGAAATATTAACCTGAAGTATGCCCGCCGACCTTTTAACTATGGTTGTTAAAAGGGTCGAGTCGTAATAGTTTAACCTCGAGTTTATTCCAAACCTAGCTCTCAGCGGAGAAGTTAGCAGGCCAGAACGAGTGGTGGCCCCAATTAGCGTGAACGGGTTTAGGGTTATTTGAATGCTCCTTGCATTGGGTCCGGTTTCAATCATAATATCAATCTTGAAATCTTCCATGGCAGAGTATAGATACTCTTCAACTAAAGGACTCAAACGATGAATCTCGTCGATAAACAACACGTCGTTTGGCTCAAGATTGGTGAGAAGACCGGCCAAATCGCCCGGTTTGTCAAGTACCGGGCCCGAGGTTATTTTTATGCCAACCCCCATTTCGTTGGCAATAATGTGGGCAAGCGTGGTTTTTCCGAGCCCCGGTGGACCGTGAAGAAGAACGTGGTCCAGAGCTTCGCATCTCTGTCGGGCCGCACCAACAAACACTTTAAGGTTTTCAACAACGCCGTGCTGGCCAGTAAAACTGCCAAAGCTACCCGGCCTCAAGGCCTTCTCAAATTCCTTTTCTGCAGGTGTTAGGTTTTCGTGGCCAGGGTTTAAGTTTGGGTTCATTTTGGGGTTTGGCTTATTGTGCAAATTTATGGTAATTGTTTGTATTTTCCGCAAAAAGTTTGTCCGCAAACTCTCCTTGTCCTAAACTTAAAAAATTATATTCCTTTTCGCTATCAATATTTTTTAACTTTGTAACATATATTTCGGGTCATTTCGACTTGTTGAGGTTTTTTATTTTAAGTTTATCTCCACAATGTTTATAATATGAAAAGATTTTTACTGCTTGTTTTTGTCGTTTTTCTGAGTTCTTGTGTTTCGCACAACAGCTTGATATACTTGCAAGACAAGGCCAACAAGGGTCACGTAATTCCGATAAGCCCCGTTGAGTACATCGTTAAAGCCGGCGACTTGTTGCAAGTAAGGGTTCACTCTCTTGATCCCAATGTTGAAAACATTTTTAACGGAAGCCAAGTTGCCCTTTCCAATATAGCCACTAATGTTAGGTCGGGCTTCTACCTGCTTGGAAACAGTGTTAATGCCGAAGGAAAGATAATACTGCCAATCATCGGCGAAGTTGAAGTGGCCGGCAAAACCATTGAAGAAATCAGGAAACATACTCAAGATAAGCTGGACGTTTTCTTTGTTGATGCCACTGCCTTTGTTAAATTGCTAAATCACAATTTTACGATACTTGGAGAGGTAAACAGGCCTGGAATATACGACATGTTCAGCGACAAATTCTCGGTTTTGGATGCCCTTGGTATGGCGGGAGACATGACTGATTACGGAAACCGCAAGGTTAGCATTTGGCGGAGGGGCCAATCCGAGATAAAATCGCACACCATTGACCTTACCTCCAGGGACGTAATTTCTTCAGAATGGTTCTTTTTGCAGCCGGGCGACTTGGTGTACGTGGAGCCCCTGAAGCAAAAAAGGACAGGATTTGGAACATTCCCCTTTGGGGTAGTGTTTCAGTCAATTACCACGGCCGTTACGCTATTTTATTTTTTCAAGGCAGTTACAAGCTCCTCCAATTAATCGTGCATAAGAATTTTGATCCGAGAATATGAACCAAGCAACTTTTCAGGAAGAGAACTTTGACCTTAAGCGTGTGTTTTTTAGGTTTCTACCCTTTTGGCCTTACATTGCCTTAAGCCTGATTTTGGCATTGGGGCTGGCGTTTCTTTACAACAACATTAAGGAGCCTGTTTATAAGGTTGACTCAACACTTTTGATTAGCGACAAGAGCAAGGGTCTTTCCAGGGGTAGCCTCCTCGACGAGTTCGACAAGTTTTCGACACGATCAAACTTTCATGACAATATTGTAATTCTTCAATCTTTTAAACTTATTGAGAGGGCTCTCAAAAATTTGCCAGTTGACGTGTATTACTTTGAGTCAAATAGGTTTTTGAGCCTAAGAAGGAGAAAGGAACTATATGTTGACTCACCCTTTACGGTTATCCTCGACGAAGGTGTGGAGCAACCCTTCGAGAAAGAAATTTTCTTGAGAATAATTGACAAGGACCGGTTTACCCTGGAATCGAGGGATGTTGATTTTCCAAGCCACCCTCTGCCGTTTAACAGCCCAATATCGGGCAAGGGGTATTCCTTTAGTATTTCGTTAAACCAAAACTTTACCCCGGAGAAAGATATATTTAGGAACTTTTTTTTCGTCGCACGCGACAAATCGAAGTTGGTCAAAGAATACGCAGGTGCCTTGTCCGTGGAGCCGTTCGATAAAACCACTTGGGTTTTGAAGGCTTCGTTTAGTGCCACAAACCTCAAAAGGGCGAAGGACTTTCTTAACATGCTCAACGCCTCGTTTGTAAATATGGGGCTTGAAGATAAAAACCAAACTGCTCTAAATGCCATTGCGTTTATTGACGAACAATTGGCCTTGGTTCAAGATTCATTGGTTTTGGCCGAAACCAGATTGCAAAAATTTAGACAAAGCCAGCAACTCATAAGCGTTAGCCAAGTGGGCTCCCTGCTGCTCGACGAGCTACAAGTTCTGGAGCAGGAGAAATTTGCAGAGGAACTAAAAATGAGGCAGCTTGAATTTCTAGAAAACTATCTCAAAAACAACTCCGATTTATCAGATGGTTTCGCGCCCGCAAATTTCGGGCTTTCGGATCCGGTGTTAGTGGGATCAATCAATCAACTAGTAAAACTATATTCCGACCGGAAGTCCATGTTGGTGAGCCTGAGAGAAGGCAACCCGGCTCTTGAAGCTATTGACAGGCAGATTTTACAGGCAAGGAGAACCCTTTCGGAAAACATTCAAAACATTAAATCAACCTCGGGTATAAAATTATCGGAGGTAAACAAACGTATTGGGCGCAACGAGCGGAGGATGAATCAGTTTCCTGATACCGAAAGGGAGTTGCTTAACATTCAGCGTCTTTTCAATGTTAACGATGGAGTGTTCAACTTTTTATTAAGAAAGCGAGAGGAAGCAAACCTTGCACTTGCTTCGAATATTGCCGACAACCAGGTGATTGACTCTGCCACCCCACGAGGTGTAATTAGCCCCAACAAAAGGCTCAATACAATTATTGCCTTTTTTCTTGGATTGTTCATATCTGTTGGCATAATTGAGTTAAGGTATTTTTTCAACACCAAGATAGTTGACATAAAGGAGGTAACCGATGCCTTGCCTTTCGCAATAGCTGGCATAATTCCCCACCTCGAAACGGGCAACAATTCCGATAGCGTTAACCTTGTGGTTTATGACAATCTCAGATCACCGGTCAGTGAAGCATTTCGCACACTAAGGGCGAATCTTCAATTCATAGTACCGGGCGACAAAAGCAAGGTTTTCGCCGTTACTTCAACAAGGTCGAGCGAGGGAAAAAGTTTTTCGGCCGCAAACCTTGCGGCGGCTTTTGCCCTTACCGGGAAAAAGACCATCCTTGTTTTGGCTGATTTGAGAAAACCAAAGATGCCAAGTGCTTTTGGGGCAAAAAAGGAGCCCGGCCTTTCAAATTTTTTAATTGGTCAGGTTGACTCCAAAGAAATTTTCCAACAAACAAAGGTTGGCGAAAGCTTGTACGTTATTGCCTCGGGCCCGGTGCCGCCAAATTCGGCAGAACTTATTGCCAACAAACGGATGGCCGATTTAATCAGCAGCCTCAGGCAAGAGTTTGACTACGTTGTAATTGACACTCCCCCGCTCGGAATGATCCCAGATGCAATGCCTCTGACAAACCAAGTCGATGCCATCATTTATGTTATCAGGCAAGGTTTTACCGATAGGTTTGCCCTTGAGTATATCAAGGACTTTACCGACAAAACAGGTTGTAAGAACATTTGCATCGAAATAAACGACATTAAGAAATCAAAATTCGGTGCCAGGTACGGCTATCGCTATGGCTACGGATATGGCTACGGCTACGGATATGGCTACGGCTACAACGAAGGTCAGGACAATGTTAACGGTGGTTTGCTTGCAAAATTGAAGGACAAGTTCAAAAGGTTGGTTAATAACAGATAAGCCCCACCCGGTTTTAAAAAATGATTTCCCTGTAAAATGGCATCAGGTAGCTGGTTTGCTTTATACACCCGTTCTAGATTTGAGAAGCAGGTAAACAGGCTGCTTAAGGCACAGGGATTTGAGACATACCTCCCGTTAATTTTAACAACAAGAAAATGGAGCGATAGGCTTAAGAAAGTTGAAGTGCCTATAATCAACTCTTACGTTTTTGTGGTTCACAAACCAAGCGACCACAAATCTTTTTTAAAGATAGTTGAAACCCCCGGTGTGGTTCGTTTCGTTTCTTTTGAAGGCAAGCCTGTAAGCATACCGCCATGTCAAATTGAAAGCCTCAAAAAACTGAACACAGAAGGGTATGAAATGGAAACCGTTGAAAGACCAATTGCCGAAGGTACTGAAGTTGAAATAAAAAGAGGGCCCCTTAAAGGTGTTAAGGGAACCGTGGTAAAAGGTTCCGAAGGGTCAAAACAAATGTTAATTATAAGAATTGATGTGCTCGACAAGGACATTCAGGTAAAACTACCACCCGGGATGCTCATTTAAATACTTGCGCCAAAAACGACGCAAAATTCTTTTAGCAAAACCGCTTTTAATTGTTTTAAGTCCAGAGCAAATCCCATCTCCTTTTGTAATGAAGTAACACCTTTGTCAACGAATCCACAGGGGTTAATGAGCTGATAAAAACTCAAGTCGGTATTTACGTTAAAGGCAAACCCGTGCATGGTTACCTGTCGACTCGCCCTAACCCCTATTGCACAAATCTTGCGTGCTGTTTTTTTCTCAGAGTCAAGCCAAACTCCCGAAGCCCCCTCAAGCCGCCCGGCTTCGATGCCGTAATGTGATAGGGTTCTTATTATGGTTTCTTCCAGTTTTTCAATATACCTTCTAATTCCAATGTCTAACCTTCCCAAGTGCAGAATCGGATAGCCGACTACCTGCCCTGGCCCGTGGTAAGTTATATCCCCGCCTCGATTGGTCTTGTAAAAAGAAGCACCTCTAGTGGCAAGAAGTTTTTCGTTGATCAAGAGATTTCTTTCGTCGCCACTTTTACCAAGAGTAAAAACATGGGGGTGCTCCACGAAAATCAAGTGGCCGGCAATTCCTGCCTCCGGGGCTTGAATTTGCGAAAGCAACTCCTCTTGGTAGTCCCACGTTTCCTTGTAGTCCTTGCTGCCAAGGTCTATAAAATTGATTTTATGCATATTATTCAACGTGTTTTTCGGCTTTGAACGAACTTCTGACCAACGGTGCACTTTCCACGTGCCTGAAACCCAACTTCAAGGCTTCTGTTTTATACAACTCAAACGTTTCTGGGCTTATGTACTCCCTTACGGCAAGGTGTTTTAGTGTCGGTTGAAGGTATTGTCCGATGGTTATTATGGTGGCTCCTGCATTCTTCATGTCGCAAAGGGTTTCCAAAACTTCCTGTTTGTTTTCGCCTAGTCCAACCATAACTCCCGATTTTACCGAAGTCTTGTTGGATTTGGCGAGAACTTCAAGAACCTTGAGGCTTGTTTCGTACTTGGCGCGGCTTCTTACCATCGGGGTCAGCCTTTTTACTGTCTCTAAATTGTGAGAAATTACCTCGGGCCCCGAATCAACCACTCGGTTAATTAATTCTGGCTCACCATCGAAATCGGGAATTAGAGCCTCAATGGTTGCCGAAGGCACTAGGGTTTTGATGGCAACAATTGTTTCACGCCAGGCCTCTGCCCCTTTGTCGGGCAGGTCGTCGCGGTCAACGGAGGTAAGCACAACGTGCTTTAGACCCATTTTTTTAACTGTTTCTGCAACCCTCCGTGGTTCATCTTGGTCAACGGGTTGCGGCTTGCCGGTTTTTACGTTGCAAAACTTGCACGAACGGGTACAAACATCGCCAAGAATCATCAAGGTAGCGGTTCGTGCACCCCAGCACTCGTTAATGTTGGGGCACTTGCCGCTACTACAAATCGTATGCAACTCGTTTTTTTCAACTATTTCTCGCACAGACAGGTAGTTCTTTCCCGAGGGGAGTTTTATTTTGAGCCAGGATGGTTTTCTTAATGGTTTTGGCTGGTAAGTCATTAATTCTTTGTCAATGGTATTTTGGTTACTTCAATTAAAACGTTTTTGTTTTAAAAAAGGTTTACCTTCAATCAATAGGCTCTTTCACTTCGTCCTTCAATAAAGTTTATGAAAGATTGGTTGGCAACCCTATTGCCGCCCGGGGTAGGGTAGTTTCCTGTAAAGTACCAATCTCCCGTGTTTTGCGGGCACGAAGAATGCAGGTCTTCGATGGTTTGATACACGATTTCCAGCTGAGCCTTGACCTTGGGTGGGTGAAGAATTTGAGCAATTTTTTTCGAAATTTGGGTTGCGGAAAAAGGTGCGTAAACCGCCTTAACGCAATTAACGATTTGATTGTCTGAAAGACCAACTTGTTCCTTGCAATTGGAATAAACATCGTTTAAAATGTGGCCTTGGCCCGTTTCCTTCAGGAGTTCGAGGGTTGCCCTGAATGCTATCAAGTCGCCGAGCCTTGCCATATCAATTCCGTAGCAATCGGGGTACCTTATCTGCGGCGCCGAAGAAACAATGACAATCTTTTTCGGCCCAAGTCGGTCAAGCATCTTGACAATACTTTTTTTCAAGGTGGTTCCCCTCACAATGCTGTCATCAACAACCACGAGGTTGTCTTTTCCTTGCCTAACCACCCCGTATGTGATATCATAAATGTGCGCCACGAGGTCGTCGCGGGCACTGTCGGCCGTAATGAAGGTGCGCATTTTTGCATCCTTGACCGCAACTTGGTCAACCCTGGGGCGTAGTGAAAGGATTTCTTGAAGTTTTTGGGCATTCAAATTTTGTCCGGCGGCAAGAATACTTTCTTTCTTTATGCCATCGCAAAAATCGGTCAATCCTTCAACCATACCCTTGTAGGCCGCTATGGCAGTGTTGGGTATGTACGAAAAAAGTGTGTTTTCGAGATCGTGGTTAACTGCTTTGAGTACTGCTGGCACCAGTTTTCGGCCAAGGTTTTTCCTCTCCTGGTATATTTCGGAATCTGTTCCGCGAGAAAAGTAAATCCTCTCGAAAGAGCAAGATGCCCTTTTGAGCTGCATTCGTACCTGTATTTCACTAACCTGGCCGTCTTGCTTTATTATAAGGGCATACCCTGGTGTAACTTCCTTTACCTTATCGCCAGGAGCGTTTAAGGCCGTGCGAATGGCTGATTTTTCGCTTGCAACAACCAAAATGTCTTCGTTGTGGTAGTAGTAAGCAGGACGTATGCCGGCTGGATCTCGCATGACAAAAGAGTCTCCATGTCCGAGCATTCCGGCAATCACGTAGCCGCCATCCCAGTATTTGCTTGCATTGGTCAGCACGTTCTTAAGGTCAAGCTCCCTGGCTATAAGTGGAGATATTTCTTGTTTTGTAAAACCCGCGGCCTTGAATTTCAGGTAAAGTTTCTCGTTTTCTTCGTCTAAAAAGTGACCCAATTTTTCCAAAATAGTTACCGTGTCGCTCGTTGCATTGGGGTGTTGCCCGATCTTAACCAAACTGTCAAACAGTTGGCCCACGTTTGTCAGGTTAAAATTTCCGGCTATCATTAAGGTTTTTGACATCCAATTGTTTTGCCTCAAGAAAGGGTGCACGTTTTCGATGCTGTTTTGCCCAAATGTTCCGTACCTTAGGTGGCCAAGGTATAGCTCGCCAATAAAATCAGAATTGTTTTTCAGCCAATTGGTGTCGGCCAGCCGCTCGGGCAAGTTCTTCCTTGCGTGGTCAAAGTCCAAGTGTATCTTGTCAAATATTTCTTTGATAGGATTGGGGTTATTGCTTCTCAATCGGCTAATGTAGGGTGCTCCAGGTTTTACTCCAAACTTAACACAACCAACACCAGCACCATCCTGGCCCCGGTTGTGTTGTTTTTCCATTAACAGGTACAACTTGTTTAGACCGTAAAATGCAGAACCGTAGTGAGAGGCATAGTATTCGAGGGGCTTCAACAGGCGCAGTAGCACAATACCGCACTCGTGCTTTAGGGCATCGCTCATAGGTGGCTAATTAAAGCGTAAAGGTAAAACTAATGAAAAAACATAGAGGGGTTTTTGTAAAATTCATGACGGAACACATAAGGTTAGGAGTTTGGAGATTTATTTGATTGGTTAAAGATGTTTTTGGCCTTAATGGGGTTTATGCGGTTTACAGGTTAGATTAATGGTTGCGCTGCCTTTACGGTAAAGTCGAAAATTGCCAGAGATTACCTTTTTTTTCGAAAAAACTCCTTTAGCAACTGGCTTGATTCATTCGCGCAAACTCCCGAGACCACGTTGGTTTTTGGATGGAACGCGGGTGGGCGAAATTTCGAAAATCCCTTTTTGTCGTCGGCCGCACCATACACCACCTTTTCCACCTGAGCCCAGTTTAGCGCACCTGCGCACATTAGGCAGGGCTCGAGGGTTACATAAATGGTGCAATCCTTTATGTATTTTCCCCCAAAATAGTTCGAAGCAGCCGTAATTGCTTGCATTTCGGCGTGGGCGGTGGCATCGCGAAGACGCTCAGTGTAATTGTGAGCTCGGGCAATAATTGTGTTGTTGCAAACAATCACGCAACCCACCGGAACCTCGTCGGCCTCAAAAGCCTTGCGAGCCTCCTTGAGGGCTTCCTTCATAAAGTGCTCGTCGGTGAAAATGATTGGCGACATGGTAAGGACAAAGTTACAAAGTTCCTGGAGTTTGCATGTTTTTTCTTTTTTTCTGGAGCAATTAAGTATCAAATTTTTCTACCTTTACCGAAGAGTTTTTACCCTTTACCAAACAATGGTTCTCGTTTACTGCCATGAAATTACCAATCGCACCCGGTACGTTATGGAGCTGGTCTTCAAGGCAATTCTCGGGGTGGAATATGCAATTACAGCAAATTACGATGAATACCTGGCCTATAGGGGTGCCAGGCTAAACTACAGCCTCAATTCAATTGATGCAAAAGAAGTCTTCATACAGACTTCGGGCTTCCTTGCCAAAAAGGGGGTGGAAAAGTTTTCGCCAAGTGCTGTTAAGAAAAATGGCATGACCTTCCTGTTTTACAATACCAGCACCACCTGCAATGCAGGTTTCGACCCTTTTGCGGCAATATTTTTTTTGGTTACGCGCTACGAAGAATATTGCTGTTTCAAGCCCGATAAGCACGGGAGGTTTGCCGCCGAAGAAAGCATTGCCCACAAGAATAATTTTTTGCAAGTTCCAATTGTAAATCATTATGCCTTGTTTATCAAAGATTTGATTGTTAGAAAACATCCCGGAATTGATTTTAAACCTCCCGGGTATATGTTCATTCCAACCTACGATGTTGACGTGGCTTACGCTTACTGGGGAAGAGGTGTTGTGAGAAATGTTGCAGCCTCAATCAAGGACATTGTAAAGGGAAACAAGGAATTGCTAACAGAAAGGGTTAAAGTGTTGCGTAACTTGCAGCGCGACCCCTACGACATTTACGATTACACACTTGGCCACGATTCCAACCTTGAACTGCAGTCTGTCTATTTCTTTCTTTGCGGTAACTACGGAGCATTTGACCGCAACATTTCTCCTTTTTCAAACACCTTTATTAAGTTGGTAAAAAAAGTCGGAGATTCTGCTTTTTGTGGGATTCACCCTTCGTATCAATCCAACAACAGCCCTGAAAAGATTGGAACTGAGAAGGAGAGATTGTCAAAAATACTTAGCCGCGAAATCCGTTTCAGCCGTCAGCACTTCTTGAAGTTCAAGCTCCCGGAAACCTACCAAAACTTGCTCAAAAACAACATTGACAACGATTTTTCGATGGGTTATGCATCGCAGTTGGGATTCAGGGCATCTATTGCCACCCCATTTTATTTTTACGACCTGGAGCGCGAAGAAGCCACCTCCTTGAAAGTACACCCTCTGGCACTTATGGACACAACATTGATTGGCTACCTTCAGTTAAGCCCAATTGAAGCCGCCAAAAAAGGGAAAGAAATAGTTGACGAGGTAAAAAGAGTTGGAGGCACATTTATTTCGCTTTGGCATAACGAAACCCTGTCGAATAGAGCTCAAAGCAAGCCGTGGCGCGATTGTTACGAACAAATATCCATACACGCCTTGCCTAACAAGTTGTAGAAATGATACGTTTTGTAGCAAACAAGGATATTAACAAACAAAAGTGGGATCGCTGTGTCTCTGATTCTGTAAACGGCATTGTTTATGCCTGCTCCTGGTACCTCGACATTGTGGCCCCGGGCTGGGCTGCCTTGGTTGAAGGAGACTACAAAACGGTGATGCCTCTTCCGGCAAGAAAAAAATTTGGAGTATGGTACATTTTCAATCCATTTTTCGTTCAACAACTCGGTGTTTTCGGGCAAGAGTGCGGAAGTGCCATTAAAGTGAAAGAATTTTTGAATGCCATTCCAAAACAATTCAAGATAATTGAAACCAACCTAAACACACACAACAAACTTGAAGAATGGCACCAAAAAGATCTTGGGCTTACACACCATCTTCAACTAATTGAACCATACGAACAAAACAGGAAGAAATTCTCTGAAAATGCCATCCGCAACATAAAGAAAGCCGAAAACCGTGGCATTTTCGTGGTTTCGGGCGGCAACCCAGAAGTACTGATAGATGCCTTCAAGAAAACCAGGGGCCAAGAACTGAAGAAAATAAAAGATTCTGACTATCAAACACTCGTACGGCTATTATACGCTGCCTTACACAAGGGGCAGGCAATTCTCGACATGGCGTACACGTCAGAAAATTCATTTTGTGCGGGGGCGGTTTTTTTCGAAACATTTCACAAATCTATCTTCTTGTTCTCGGCGACTACCGAAGAAGGAAAGAACCACGGTGCAATGTTTTGCATTATAGACAATTACATCAAAAGAAGCAGCGGACGGGAGATTGTTTTGGACTTCGAGGGGTCAAAAATTCCAGGTCTTGCAAGATTTTACAAGAGCTTTGGTTCAAAAGAATGTGTATTTTTACAGGTCAGAAAAACAAGATTGCCCCTGGTGGTAAAACCCTTGTTAAAGTTGTACAAGTTCTTGCGTTAGGTTTCAATATAACCTTTAAACATTTTTGGTAATGATTAATCTTTTAGGAAAAAAAAGTTCCTTGTTAAAACAGTACATTGCAGAGCTTCGCGATGTTACCATCCAAAAAGACAGCCTCAGGTTTAGGAGGAACATGGAGAGGATCGGCGAAATATTTGCTTACGAAATAAGCAAGACCTTGGAGTGGAAAACCACAGAGGTAACCACCCCTTTGGGCGTTGCTGAGTGCCAGGTGCTTGCCAAGCAACCGGTGATTGCGACCATATTAAGGGCAGGACTGCCATTACATCGAGGATTATTGAATTATTTCGACAGGGCCGAAAATGCCTTTATCTCTGCATATCGGAAGCATCATAAAGACAACAGGTTCAGCATTCAGGTTGAATATACCTCGAGCCCATCAACGCAAGACAAGTACGTTATACTCAGCGACCCAATGCTGGCAACCGGAGCCTCGCTAACTCTTGCATACAAGGAATTGCTAAAAAAGGGGCAGCCAATTCATACCAACATAGTTTCGATACTTGCAAGCGTGCAGGGTGTTGAGTACCTCAAGAAAAACCTCCCAAGTGGCAGCTACACACTATGGCTCGGCGAATTAGACGACGAGCTTACCGCCAAGGCTTACATAGTGCCCGGCCTGGGCGATGCCGGCGATTTGGCTTTTGGAAGTAAGCTTTAAATTACAAATGACCAGGAGCAAAGCACCAAGAGTGAGATTGCTAACCAGCTGTGTTTTATCAATATATTTTGGCACGCAGCAGCTCATGTAAGCACCCTTTTTTTTAAACACCTACTTGAAGTAACAGCCAATGGTTGCTAAAACAAAAAACCAACAACCTTCACACCAATGGATTTCACAAAAGTAATTTACGGAAGGGAAAGCGTACGCGATTACGATCCCAACAATACCGTTGACAAGCAAACTCTTGACCAGATACTGGAAGCGGGGCGTGTTGCTCCTTCGGCAAACAACAGGCAACCTTGGCTTTTCCTGTTGATTTCGAAGCCCGAAAACTTGGAGAAAATCAAGAAGTGCTACGACAAGGAATGGTACAAAAACGCGCCACACGTTTTGGTTGTGGTAGGCGACAAATCGGCAGCCTGGGTAAGGAAGGATGGCTACAATGCCATTGAAACCGACCTCTCTATTGCAATGGATCACCTAATACTTGCAGCCGAAAATCTTGGAGTGGGCACTTGCTGGATTGCAAACTTCGATGATGACAAACTGCGGCAAACGCTCGAACTTGCCGATAATCAAGTGGTTTTTGCAATTACCCCCCTAGGGTATCCCGGCGAAGGATACCAAAAACGCAAGAAAATCAGAAAGGCATTTGAAGAGGTGGTGAGGTACATGTAGCTAAAAACTCACCCACTAACTTGGTTTTTTCTTAGCAGTTTGTCGCAATGGCCCTCGCCTCTGCAACTGCCCTTTCGAGCCCCGCGGGGTTTTTCCCGCCGGCGGTTGCAAAATGGGGCTGCCCCCCCCCACCACCATTTATGTTTTGAGCAATTTGACGCACGATGGACGAGGCATCGAGCCCCCTTTCGTTTACCAAATTTGCCGACAAGGCAACAACCAGCCCGGGCTTGCCCTCGAATAGGTGGGCAATAACCAAAAAAAGGTTTTCTATTTGTTTTTTAGCTGCAAACGCCAAATCCTTGGCCGTCTTGCCGTCCATATCCTGAATCAAGCCCACGAAGTTTACATCGCCAATGGTTTCAACTCTTTTTTCGAGGTCAGACACAAGATTGCCGGCCTGCTCTTTTTGCAGGGTTTCCATTTTTTTTCGAAGTGTTTCCGACTGCTCCAAGACCTGTTCAAGAGCCTTTGTAGGGCTTTTCGGGTTCTTGAGTAGAGCACGAATCTCGCCAAGTTCTTCAAGCTGGCTTTCGATGTAGTCTTCGGCAAGTTCACCCGTTATGGCCTCAACCCTTCGGACACCCGCGGCAATTGCTCCCTCGGACACAATTTTGAAAATGCCTATTTGTCCGGTGCGCTCAACGTGCGTTCCGCCGCAGAGCTCGGCAGAAAAGGTTTCGTCAAATGAAATCACCCTTACCTTGTCGCCATACTTCTCGCCAAACAGGGCCACGGCACCCATATTCCTTGCGTCGGCCATCTCTATCTCCCGGTATTCCGAACGAGAAATGTTTTCCCTTATCTTTTCATTTACCCGTTTTTCAACGGCCCTTATTTCGCCGGGAGTCATCTTGGCAAAGTGCGAAAAGTCGAACCTAAGCTTCTGGTCGTAAACAAGCGAGCCTCTTTGCTGAACGTGATTTCCCAAAACTTCCCTGAGTGCGGCGTGCATCAGGTGGGTGGCAGAGTGGTTGTTTTCGGTAAGCTTCCTTTTCTGCAAATCGACCGATGCCTTTAGCCATTTGGGGAAAGGACTTGGAATTTTATCTACAATGTGCACAATTAGATTATTCTCTTTGAGCGTGTCCAATACATTTATTGTAACTTCTTCATTAACAAGCACCCCTTTATCTCCTACTTGTCCGCCCGATTCGGCATAAAACGGGGTTTTGTCAAGCACGAGTTGGAAGAACTTTTTGCCTTTGTTCTCTACCTCCCGATATTTTATTGGCACAACCTCCACCTCGGTTTGGTCGTAGCCAACGAAAACCGTTTCCGTGCCGCTTTCTTCCAAAACAGCCCAGTCGCCCGTGGTTAGGGTAGTGGCTGCCCTGCTTCGGTCTTTTTGCTCTTGCATTCCTCTTTCAAAGCCAGCCATATCAACATCAAGGCCCTTTTCGCGAGCCATCAGACTAGTTAGGTCAATCGGAAAACCGTAGGTGTCGAAAAGCTCGAAAGCAAATTGGCCATCAACGATTTTTTCATTCGTATTGGCTTCGAGGTAGTGCTCAAACTTGGCAATACCGGTTGCCAGGGTGCGAAAGAAAGTTGACTCCTCCTCGGCTATTACCCTCGAAATAAGAGTTTGCTGGGCGGGTATTTCGGGAAACGCTTCTCCCAGTGTTTTTGCCATCACCGGTACCAGGTCATTTACAAAAGGCTGCCTGAAATCCAAGAATGTATATCCATATCTTATTGCCCGGCGCAAAATTCTCCTTATCACGTAGCCGCCCTTGTTGTTTGAAGGCAGTTCGCCATCGGCAATCGCAAACGCCACGGCGCGGAGGTGGTCGGCAATTACCCGCATTGCCACGTCCGAAGACTCGACCTTGCCGTACTCGATTTTCGACAACTTGGCAATTTGGGCGATGCAAGGTTGGAAAACATCGGTGTCGTAGTTTGATTTCTTTCCCTGCAAGGCCATACACAACCTTTCGAAGCCCATTCCGGTGTCAACGTGCTTTGCCGGAAGCGGCAGCAGTTGGCCAGAGGAGAGTCTGTTGAACTGAATGAAAACAAGATTCCATATTTCCACCACGAGCGGGTGGTCTTTGTTTACAAGTTCGTTTCCAGGTACTTGTTTTCTTTCGGCATCATTGCGTAAGTCAACGTGAATTTCTGAGCAAGGACCACATGGCCCGGTTTCGCCCATTTCCCAAAAATTGTCCTTCTTTGATCCGAAAGTGATTCGCTCTTGGCCAACTATTTTCTTCCAAATGTCGTAGGCCTCTTGGTCAATTTCAAGGCCATCGTCCGTATTGCCACCAAAAACTGATGCGTAAAGCCTGTCTTTTTCAATTCGGTAAACATCGGTAAGCAGCTCCCACGCCCATTCAATGGCCTCTTTCTTAAAGTAATCGCCAAAGCTCCAGTTGCCCAACATTTCGAACATGGTATGATGATAAGTGTCATGGCCAACCTCCTCCAGGTCGTTGTGCTTGCCAGAAACCCTTAAACACTTTTGGGTATTGGCGACACGTGTATGCTTTACCGGAGAGTTTCCGAGGAAAATATCCTTGAACTGGTTCATGCCGGCGTTGGTAAACATTAGGGTTGGGTCGTTTTTTACAACCATTGGTGCCGACTCAACTATTTGATGGCCCTTGGATTGAAAGAAATCCAAAAATAGCTGCCTAACTCTCGATGAATTCATTATCAAACTAGGTTTTTAACACAAAATAACCAAATAACTCAAAAAAACGCTTGCAAAGTTAAATAAAAAACCCCTACCTTTGTCCTTCTTTTAAAATCAAGTCAATGGGATTGACTTAAGTTTGAAATTCAAGAATTTCCCGTTTCAAACAAGGAATGAAAAAAACAAAATATTTCTTAAACCTTCAGTCGCTCTCTTTTGAAAAGGTAACGTTGACCTTTTGGCAAAGGTTCAAATATTATTTCTTGGTTGCCTTGGCCTTTGCACTATTAATGATTTTCACGGGCTTGTTTGCGGGGTTTTTTGTTGACACGCCCAAGGAGAGGGCAATGCGCAGGGAGTTGAACTTCTTGAGGGAGCAAGCCAAGGAATTCAGAAAACAGATTGAGTTCTTGGGTAAAATTGCCACCGACCTGCAAGAGCGTGACGACAATATTTACAGGGTTGTTTTCGAGTCGGAGCCTGTTCCTAAAACGCTTAGGGAGGCAGCCATTGGTGGCGCCGAAAGATACAATCACCTTCTCGGATTTAGCGAAAGCCAGCTCTTGATAGAAACCCAACGAAGTATTGACCAGCTTAGCCGTAGGCTTTACGTGCAGTCAAAGTCCTTCGACGAGGTTTTCGATCTTGCCAAGCGCAAGGCTGACATGCTTGCATCAATTCCGGCAATTTTCCCAATTGACAATGCAAGGGACAGGCTCGTTTCGGGGTTTGGCTACAGAATACATCCCATCTACAAAATTCGAAGAATGCACACCGGGGTTGACTTTGCAGCCCCAACTGGCACGGGGGTTTTCTCTACGGGCAACGGTGTGGTACGTGAAGTTGAATTTAACCGAAGTGGCTACGGCCTAACCTTGGTTATTGACCACGGGTTCGGGTATCAAACCCTTTACGCACACCTGAGCCGGATTGACGTAAGGCCCGGCCAGAGGGTTTCCAGAGGACAAGTTATTGGACGAGTGGGAAACACAGGTCTATCAAAAGCCCCACACCTTCATTACGAGGTAATTAAGAATGGCCAAAAGATAAATCCGATAAACTACTTCCATCACGACCTTTCACCAGGGCAGTTTGAAGAGATTTTCGAAATCGCATCCCGAGAAAACCAGTCCCTCGGTTAAGGTTCCTTTTGAAAATAGGGTTTTGTCTCATTTTGTGTAACTTTGCAACATGGATAAATCTATGTCAGAGTCAAAGTTTTATTTCTCAATAGGTGAGGTTGCCAAGATGTTTGGGGTAAAAACATCTTTGATTAGGTTTTACGAAAAGGAGTTTGAAGTTATCAAACCCAAGAAAAATCGCAAGGGCGACCGTTTCTTTACCCCCACCGATATTGACAACTTCCACCTGATTTTTCACCTTGTAAAGGAACGGGGCTACACCCTTGATGGTGCCCGCAACAAATTAAAACAGGGGCAAGAAGAGCTAAAGCGCGAGCTGGAAATAGTAAAAACCCTCGACAAAATGCGCGAATTCCTGCTTGAACTCAAGAAGAACATTTAATACAACTACGGTGAAAATCAAGTCGATAAGTATTTCGGTATTGGCAACTTCCCTAATCTTGATCTTGCTTCAAGGTGTGCTCTTCCTTTCCCGAAAGGAGATTCTTGCCGTTAATGAAATTTGGGATTCGAGGCTGCATGGCCTTTCGCTCGTAATAGCAGTTTTCTTTTTGATAAGCGTGCTTCTAAGGCTTACCATAAAGATGTTTGATGCCTGGTTTGACGAGCCTGAAGAAAAGATATTTTACAAGAAGATATACGCCTGGTCTCTTTACAGTCTTGGTATTTTTTTCGTTCTTTTCAATTTCGGGGTCTCGCTGGGCAACTTAACATTATTTGTTGGTTTGATTGCCACGGGACTTGCCTTTGCAGTTCGCGATGTTTTAATTTCATATTTTGCCTGGTTGGTACTGGTTCGCAAAAAACCATTCAGGATTGGAGATTACATAAGGATCGGCGATGCCGAAGGCAAGGTTTTACACATCGGAACATTTTACGTGCTGCTCGACAGCACTGGCGACCTGCAGGAAGATTACACTCGCGTGCCTAACAAGCTGTTTCTTGAAACGAACATTAACAATCTTGGAAAAACCATTTTTCACGAACGGTTGAGGCTTCAGCTTTCAGGGTTGCCAAAGGATAAAAAGGAACGCTGCGAAGATCTGGCTAAAAAAGTTCATGAAATAATTGGCCAAAATGATCACCTCAATGTTTTTACCGATTTAACAAACGACAAACTTTTTCTCAGGGTTGAGTATTTGGTTGGGTTTGACCAACGGCAAAAACTACGTTCGGAGGTGGTAGATGCGGTTTTCGATACTTTTGGAGATATTGTTGTTTTTTCGGGAGCCTAAAACCAATGTTTTAGCTGAAAAAGTGGAGCCTGTGATAGTCTCCCAAAACCCTCTTCTTTCGCTTGATCATTGCCCTAGCCTTTTTTGCAATAATTGCAAAGACTTCAAATCCGTTTTTGTTGAGCCACTCCAGGGCCATGTCGTCATAGGCAATGGCATCGGTAAGCCTCACGAGCAGGTCAAACCTGTGTGTCTTTAGCCAATGATAGGCATTTTTGTCGTCCCAAACTGCTTTCGAAAAGGCGGCAAAATGGGAGTACTTGTATTTCATTAGCCAATCAAACGCTTCCTTGTTGAGGTGCATTGAGTTGGCCGTGGCGCCAAGCTCCGGGTAGCCATTGTTTATAAGCCAGTACATTACCTTTGAGTTTTCGTCAACGGCCTCTGAAAAAGCCAAAAGTACCTTTGCTGGATATTCTTGCATCTGATTTCATTTTGACACGGATGCAAATTTATCAAAAAAAGCTAAAAGTTTGGGCAATATAATTCGCCATCGGTCACTTGCCCTTCTCCAAGGCCTCATTCTAAAGCCCAACAGTAAATCCCACCCTGTAAATTGGATTTTGAAAGTAAGCCTTGCTCTTGGTGTTGAAGTTGTAAAGTGCTACCGCGTAAATCGAAATCCTGTCGGACAAAGGCTGTCTGTAGCCCCCACCCAAGAGGTAGTTTTTTTCCCACACGCGCATGCCATCGGAAGATCCGAATTCATCGAATGACCTGAGGTTAAGATTCTCGAATTCGGCATGGGCGAAAATTTGCCTCGAAAGGGTTATTCTAGAAAAAAAGCTATACCCAAAAATGCTGAATTCTGTTGATTTGCCAAATGCTCGATAGTTGTAGTACTGATAGGTTATTCCGGTGCCAGCAGCAAGCCATTTCGTAAACCTGTAACCCACTTGCGGCGAAATGTTTATGGCGGTACTGGTTCCAAATTGCGCGCCGATTGTACCTCCCCAAAAAATGCGACTGGGTTTTGATTCTGAATCCCTTTCAAAGGCTTGGGCCGAAAGAGTTGAAAATAAACCCAACGAGATGACAATCAGCAAACTGGCAAATATTGTGATCTTTTTCATTAATTTTATTTTAATTATCAAAAATTACTGTTCCAATCTCTTTATAAACCTAAACGAGCCAAATTTTGCATTTATTGCACTCGGTGTTTTCAATAAATAAACGGTGTTTTTTGCGTCTGGTTCAGTAATGAAATATTCTTTTTTGACATGAGGCGTTACTTGTCCCGAAAAACTTCCGATCTAAGCCTCTGCCCACACTCGCAGGATGCGAGTGCTTTTTGTAAAACCAGGGGATTGCGGGTCAAGCCCTCAATGAAGTAAGGAGTATGCCAAAAAACGGTCAATGTTATTTATGTATCGACAGCATCCTACACACTGACCTATCACTATTCACCAATTAATTCCCCAGTGCCTTTTCCATGGTCTTGGCCTTTAGCAAGCACTCTTCGAGCTCCTTTTCTGGTTCAGAGCCAATGGTTATTGCACTGCCGGCCATATAGCTCAAGTATTTTCGCTTTTCATTGTAAACAAGGCTTCGAATCACCACGTTGAAATCGAAATCCTTATCGGGGCTAATATAGCCTACGGCACCCGAAAAAATCCCTCTCTTGGTGTCCTCGTAATGCTCGATTAGTTTCATTGCCATGACCTTTGGGGCGCCTGTCATCGAACCCATCGGAAAGCATTTTTTTATGGAGTCAACGAAATGCACCCCGGGGTGCAACTCCGAAACCACCGTGGAAATCATTTGGTGAACCTGGCTGAAGGAATAGATGCCGCAAAGTTCTTCAACCTTTACCGAACCTTTCTTGGCCGTTTGCGAAAGGTCGTTGCGCACCAAATCGACAATCATTACATTTTCGCTCCTTTCCTTGGGGTCAAGGTAGAGTTTTTGTTTAAAGGTCTCGTCTTCTTCGGGCGTTTTACCCCTTGGAGCCGTTCCTTTTATTGGCTGCGAAATCAATTTTGGCCCTTTCTTGCGCAAGAATCTCTCGGGGCTGGCACACATCAAGTACTTGTCTTCCAGTTTGTAAAAGCAAGAAAATGGTGTTGGTGAAAGATTTGTCAGATTCTCGTAAACCGAAATAGGGTTAATCAAAACATCGCGGGCAAAAAACTCGAGGCAGTAATTCATCTCGTAAATGTTGCCAACTTGAATATGGTTCTTGATTTCTAATACATTCTCAATGTATTTTTCTGTCGAAACCTTTGGTTTCATTTTCACGGGTTTGGCCATTTCAGAAGCCGTGGTAGGTATTTGGCCGATAAGGTGAAAAATTTCGTCTGGGCTCGAAAACTTACCAGAGCTGGGGCTGCAAGATATTTCGACCTTGGTTTCTTCAAAAAAAATCAGCACCCGGGGAACAAAAAAGTGCATGTTGGGCATTTCAATCCCGTCATGGTTGTTGCTCTCCAGGTTTTCAAGTTGGTTTTTCAGGTCGTAACCCATAAAACCAAAAATCCAATCGTTTTCCTGGTAAGAAAAGGTTTTAAGTTTTTCGAAATCATCTTTCCCGGTGCCGGTAAACTGGCTTGTAGTGCCGGCTGCCAGCACCCATTTCAAGCTGCAATATTTGTCGTGCTTGTAGTTGTTGGAGTTTAAAAGACAATTGATTTCAAATTCATTTTGGGCCCACCTCAGGGCACTTGCTACAAATTTTTGCACACCTTCAACCAGAAAGCTCTTTTTTACCCTTGACATCTCTAGAGTGTAATTTGCGGTAGTATGGTAGAAAGCCTCCGTTAAGCTTACCATTCACGGTGCGAAGCTACAAAAAGTTGAGCGTTTTTTTTCATTATCGTACTGCCATTTCCTTGGATAAATAATTCCCGGTAATTGTCAGGTTATGACAGCCTCGCTTCATCATATACGCTTTTTATTACAGTCGGAAGCATTTTAAAGCCCTCATTTGCCTTTATTCTGAAGAAGAAGCGTGTGGTTTAAGGATTTATGAAGTTTTCGGAAAACATTAATGTTTATAATTATTTAACCAGGAAAAATACTACCAGCAGAGAATGTTAAAAAATTGAAAATAACAATAAATTATCGAAAAAAAGATTGAACTGCAAACCATTAGGTGTTTCCTTTCAATTCTTTTCCTTTTTTGATTATTGGTTTGATATTTAAGATTGATGACTTGGGTATGGTATCGCCAAGTAAAAAGCCCCACGGTTTTAAGGAATCGATATGGTCGAAAATTAGTTTCATAATTCCGGTAAGGGGAATGGCGATAAACATACCCGCCAAACCCCAAATCATACCAAAAGCTAGAACAGCTGTTAGCGAAACCAAAATGCTAATTTTTACCTGCGATGCAACCACTTTTGGCACGATGTAATTGTTGTCAATGAATTGAACCACTATATACAAAGCTAAAACCAGAAACGCATACCAAGGAGATGGTTTTGTTATTATAGCCATTAGCATCGGCAACACTGCCCCAATTAGGGCGCCCAAATATGGAATGAGGTTAAGAAGAGCCCCAATTACACCGAGAATAATAGCATACTCTATACCTAACACTAGAAGTCCAACCGAAAAAAGGGTTGCAACAATTACAACCTCAATGCTAAGACCGATGAGGTAGCGTTGGATAAGGGTTTTAATCTTGCTAATTATTTCGCCTACTTCAGTACGATTATCTGCACCAAATAATCTATGAATGAACTCAAGAAGGATAGGCTGGTAGTATAAAATCAAAAAAATGTAAACTGGCAATATGAATAAAAAAGCCACTATGCTGCCAACACTAATAATGGTGTTTCCAATTGCCACCCCGCTATTGTTGATGAGATTGGTCTTGGTTTCGGCAATCCAACCAATAATTTCGTTTGTGCTTATATCGAAGTAACGCGAGGCCCATATAATGGTTTCGTTTATCATTTCGGTTAATTTTCCGACCAGCAACGGCCACGATTCGCCAAATTGGATTACCTGTGAAATTATTAACGCTGCAACCGAACCAATTGCGATTAAGGCAATAACCAAACCAATTGCAATTGCAAGTACCCTGTTTACACCTTTAACAATGAAAAAACTTACCAAAGGATGGAGCACTACGGCTATGATAGTGGCAAAAATTAAAAGAAGGATAATGCTTCTGGCAACGTATAGAATTGTCAAAAAAGAAATAAGCCCTAAAAACAGAAGGCTAATTTTGGCATAAAACGGAAGTAAGATTTTTTTGTTGGCCACAATTTTCCGGAAATTTCTTAATTCTAATCGCTAATTGATTTCTTCCTTTCACCATTCGGCCGGTGCAAATTAAAAAGAAGTTGACCTAAGGATTTTACTGTTGAAGCATTTTGAGTAACTATACTTGTTGCACCAAATTGCAAGACAACGCCTAGAAGTTTTCTGAAGATACTGGCTGATGAGCCAACAAAGAATATCCGAACAAGGTACCCGGCAGCCAAACCTACCCCGCCAACTATTACATTGTCAATTATTCCAGGCGATTTTGCGCCATCATTAAGTGCCTTCTTGATAAGGATCAAGGGGTTGATGTTGGCAAACTGCTCTTTTAACTCGAGGCCTTTAGCAAGTTGCCCTGACTTTAGCAGTATGATGGCATTCTTAAGTTCTATTGAGGAAGTTATTTTTTCCATTTCTTCTTTATTTTAAAAGTTGCCGTACAACCTTGTCTGCAATTTTCTTTTTTATTCTTTTGCGAAAAAAGAAACAAACAATTGCACCTAAAATGCCGTAAAAACCCGCTACCACAAAGAACCCGTAAAATAAACCGCCAAGTATTTCACCTAGCCAAAGGGCTATGCCAAAATTTAGAAAAAGTATGAATGCGCCTGTTAGAATATAAACAATTGCATGCGGAATAATCGTTGAAACAATATCCGCGGTTTTATCAATAGCTTTTAACTTTACCAGCACAATACTCGACTTAAATAAATCGATTGTTTTTTCGATTAATGACTCAAGTAAATTTGGATTCTCTGTCATCGCTTTTTGTTATAGGTGCTGTTTTTTGAAATGTGCTTCCGTTTTAATTCTTAATTTGTCATGTCGTTTTAAGAATCATCAAAACACTTTGAGGTTTTAGCGGGCAATCATATTATTTGATCTTAATGACTTGCACAACGGGTTAATTGATGGGTTCAACAATAATCACATAATTCCTGAACAAAGATTAATCTTTGTTTACCATCGTAAGTAGGTAGGCAGTTTCCTCGCTATTCGAAAGAGAATACTTCTGCTTGTCTATAAGCGTTAAATCGTCCCCCTTGCCCAAGAACGCCGTTCTGTTTTTGTTTTCTAGCCTTAGGCGCCCCTTTATTACCCTAACATTTATTGAATCGCAACCTTGGAACAAAAAGACCTCGGTGTTTTTTGGCAATACAGCAAGGACAATTTTTTTCTTTTGGTGGTTTAATATAATATTGGAGCAAGGTTTGCCAGCGGTCCATGAAAGACTTCGCTTCATTGTTTCAATTAAAAGCTGAAGGTTAATAGTTGCCAAGCAAGAAAGATGGAGCAAATTTCGGCTGCTTTTTAAGGTTTCATTTTGGTTGTCAGAATTTTCCACTTCATTACCCTCTTGTTTTGATAAAATTGAGTCTGCTGTTATGGCACCTTCTTGGTTAAAACAACCTGATGTTTTGAAGCAGACTCAATTTGCAAGGCGTTCAATTATGGCAGGTTAAAGCCCAAATTGGCTTTAAGCTTCTTTAGGGTTTGCTATTTTATGCTGCCCGTTAGAGTCAGAAGCATCTTCTTTCACCTCCTCTAACTTTGCAGACATGGATTCGAGGAAGTTGTTAAACTTTTCTTTCACCTCGTCAATAACGTCCATCCCTTTTTTCGAAATCCCTTTACGAGTTTTCGAGCCTTTTTCCGGGGCAAATAAAACCCCGATTAATGCGCCAGCAGCAACGCCAGCAATTACACCTAATAATGCGCTTTTTAAATCCATTGTGGTTTTTTTAATGATTAATAAACAATTTACTTTCTTGTCTCTCGAGAAAACTTTTTAGTCTGTCAACAATGCAATTTATGAAAAGATGCAGGATAAGCCCTTCATGGTGAAGCCGACGGTACCAAACGACCTTGTTTAAACTTTTTTCTTTGCTAACAATTCAATTGTTTTTGAAACCCATAATGATTAACGGGTCAAAACAACCTCACCTCATCATATCCGCTTTTTATTACGGTTGAAAGCATTTTAAAGCGCTCATTTGCCTTTATTGTATTGTAAGAGTGTGCCGGGATAATAATTGAATGGCCTGTTTCGAGTTTATTTTTAACGCCATCAATCATGATTTCGGCCCTTCCTTCTATAATTTGAATAAAGTTGTCGAATTTAGATAACCTGTCGGTGAGGGTCTCGCCCGAATCGAACGAGACCGCACTAATATTGCCCGTTGTTTTTTTGATTATTGTTTTGATAACCACCGAATTTGGAATGTATTCTATGATTTCCACTATAATTAGTATTTGGCCTTTTTCAAGTTCTTGGTTTTTCATGGCTTAATGCTTACAAGTCATACAAATGTAACCTTGTTATGCTTCTCGTGTATTACATATCTATTTGTATGATTTACATAATTCACACATTCAAACTAATTTCAAATAGGATGATTGCTTGCAAGTATTTGATTAGGTTAATTATTGAGCAAATTATGTTCACGGTCTAGTTGTAAAAAGCAGAGACCCGGTTTGAGTCTCTGTTCTTTGTTTTTCAAAAACTACCAAAACTGTTATGATACCATTGGGGAACGTTGTCAATTATTCCAGTGCGTTTATAGCAACCCTCCTCCATGAATTTGTTGTCAAAGAGAAAATTTACTTTGATTTACCATGGCTGGGCAACTAGGTTGCCAATGAGCTCGGCTGCTGTTTGTGAAAGCGCACGACCATTTAATGAAGCACCGGCTTGGATAGCTGTGCCTGCCACTAACAGTTAAGGTGGCTCAACATGCCCAAAGTGATAAAAGTTGCGGTTAATTCAACAAGCTCGTTAGTTGCCGGAATAATTACAGCCCCTTGTTTGCGAAAAATGGTACTTGCAGCCAAGGCTGTCGGAACCATTTCCAGGCTAAGGGTGGCTGCAATTGTTGCGATTCTTTCAACACCTTGCCCGTTGTTTAGAGTAAATGCTGGGGTTACCAAAGATCTTATGATAGTGCCATTGTTCTTGCACGACCCTTAAAAGAAAGAGGCAGTTTAAGCATGGCAATGATTGGGAAAATTGATTTCAGTCTCATCATTTTATTTTGATAACAGGCGTTAAATTAATTATCAATTTTCAAGAATTAATCATTGAATCTTGCTCTAGTAATCTCAGCCCCCCTAGGGTAAGATATATCGGCTTCGCCTTCGGCGGTAATAAATATCTCTGAAAAGGAAAAGGGGGTTAGCGCTTTTAGGGTTGCAGTTTTCGAATTCTTGTTTGTTAGGCGTCCAAGATTCTTTATTCCTTGAGTGTGGGTCACAATCCAAGTAACGTAAATACTCTTAGGGGGATCAAGCCTATCGGCAGAGGCCAAGTTTTTGGCAATAACAGTAACTTCGTAATTGCCATTTCTATCGTCCTTCTTTTTGGCCGTAATATCAGCTGCCGGTGTTACTCCCGAAGTAGGAAACTTAATTGTGGATGAACATGAGGCAAGGAAGAAAACAAACGCAAGGACTGAAATGATTTTTAAGGTTTTCATCGTCATGTAATTTTAGAGGTAATACTTTTTGGGTTTTCGGAAATACCCCCTTTGCAATGTTTGGTCATTTTTTTCAGGAATTATTACCCAACCGGGTTGCCCTAAAGCCTTAACCCGATTGTGGCTTGATACCAAGCATTCTTGTAGCGTGGTGTCGTGGAAGTCCCATCAGCATTGTTCTGAGAAAGATCATAACCAGCACGAACACCAACAACAATGCGATTTAAGTTGAGGTCGAACCCGGCCACGAGACCAAGGGTGTTCTTGCGAAGGTTTTCGTTGTTAAACAGTTGTATTTGCTCAATTGTTAATGCAGAATTTGTAAAAACATCCTTTCTGCTCAACAGGAATGCAAACTGAGGCCCAACAAGCAATGTAAAACTTGGAGCTGGCTTTACCGCAACAAGCAATGGTACGTCGATGTAATTCAAGGTTCTTGTTAATGAGTAGCTGTTTCCAAGTAAGCTTCCAGTTGCATTGAAACCCTTTTGCGAGAATAGGAGTTCGGGTTGAACGCCAAATAATGAGCCAAGTGGCAATGACAGGAATAACCCTCCTGCCAATCCAATTTTTGAATCGGCAACAAAGTTCTCGTCTTGCGTGTCGTAAACATTTGATAGGTTAAGACCAACTTTGGGGCCAAATGTAATGCTGCTTAGATCTTGGGTAATACCAGTATTGGTTAGGAGTGCAAAAGAAACGATTAGAATAAATGCTGTTTTTTTCATATTTTTGTTTTTTAGGAATTAAAAAATGTAACGAATTGATATTGCTCCACCATCGGCCCAAACACCTGAGTGGCCGACGAAGTTAAATGCTGGTTTCCAGTCAACACTAATGTTTATTGGAATACCAACGAAACTATACTCGAGGCCAAGAATTCCATCCAAGCCAACTACCGTATATCTGTTTCCAGAAGCACCCCAGTTGTTGCTCGTGTGTTGCCCATCATAAAATCCCACGTGTCCGCCGAAACCTATGAACCACTTTAACCTTTTGGTCTGAAAGGCCTTTCCGTGTAATTCGTAAAGGCCGGTTAGCTCAACACCTCTCCAACGGCTCGAAATAATTCCTTCAAGTGCTATTGTTGGGCTTATGAAGTGCTTTATGGTAACTCCATTCGAGAGACCACCACGAAACCCGATGCCCGTGTTGTAATCCTGCGCTTTGCTGAACACGAAACAGCATGATGCAAGCAGAATAGTAAATGCAATTTTTTTCATCTTTTTTTTTATTAATTTTTTCCTACTCTACAGGCTTTTCGGAATACGCCCTCGCCAAATTTTACCAGACGAAATGGTCCCAGTTAATTATCTGTACTGGACAGTTTTCCTTTTTTCTTTTTTGCACTGCGACATCTATTGGTATTTTTGCCGAGTTGTTTCAAGCCGAGACAAAATCCTTGACTTATACCCGCGAAAAAGTCAAATCCTAATCAAATAAACCGAGAAACTCACCTTGACCGCATCATTCATTGTTTCGGCATATTTGCCCTGATTCTTATCGTGGCAAATAGCTTCAGCGAGTATGAAGTACGGTAAAGCAAAGGTATTATGGATGCCCTATTTTATTGTTACACAATTATTTAAATTTGTTGTACATATCACATATTAGGTTTAGGGCAATATGTAGATGTAAATTTTTCGCACACATTTACATATGGCGGAAAGGCATTAACCAACCATAAGTGGCTGTAAATTGCATTGCCTAAATTATGCCAGCTTGTTCAAATTATGTATAAACGTGATTATTGAGGTCAAGTTCAATTTCTTTGTAATGTGTGTCTGCAAAACATTGGGGGTTTTTTGGCACAGGGTTTAAGTGGTCTCAACCGAATTTCATGCTAGTTCTTCTTTGCCTGTATTATATTGCTAGTGGGGGTATTGCCACGTAATGTGTGTATATAATTTGTGAGCCATAGCTCGAAAAAAATTTACCTGCCCGTTAAAACTATTTTGTGCGATCAACATTTTGATTCCTGACTTTCCGGAAAATGATATTTCGATGCTTTCATTAGCACTAATGAAAAACATGTTTGAACCGCAATGCTTATTGAATTATCTCGGCGCCTAAAACCAAATACTCGGCTTCACCCTTTCTGAAAAACACCCCTTTCTTATGCCTGTAGCGAACCATTACTTTTTGCCCCTGGGTGGTGTCGAGCTGTCTTGCAAGATTTTTGTTGGTAACAGAAAAAAAGAACTTTCTTGACGCTATGGCAATGTCCGTGATCCCAGTAACGCCACCAAGTACCATCTCGAATTCGTGGGTTATGAAAATCGTTCCCTTTCGTGCGAGTTTCTTGAGGAATCCCGCCCTGTAACCCTCACGGTATGTAAAATAGTATTTCCAGCAGTAGAATATTCCCAGGACAAAACCAATTATAACCAGAAATAAATGGAACAATCTTTTGCCATTCCGCTTAATGTATAAATGTCTAGGTGTTTTTGCGGAGAGAAAGTTCATGTGTTTGAATCGTAATGTAAATTTTTGTTGAATAGTTGTTGTTCATTCCTAGCGCTTCCTAAAGATCAACCATCCAATTCCAAGCCCTAATAACATTGCTATTATTATTTGGGTCCAGTTCATACTGCTCAAGCCCAGCGATTGTTTCAATTGCAAGCCCTTTAGCCAATCCAGCCCTCCAAGTAACAATAAAAAGACAATAATAATTAGAAAAGCTATTATGTAAACTGCTGTTCTGTTTGACGTTCTAAATAATTTTCCTGCCATGTTTGTTTTGCTTTTTTGGTTGATCGAAGAACTTTTAGGAAATGAGGCTTGTAGCTTGGTTGTTAAAGACTGATGATCTTAATTTGGTTTAAATCAAGTTACTGGCAATTGCTTTCTGCAAGTTGCCTACACGTGCTGGTTCACCAAAATGATACCGGTTTGGAAAGCGCCGGAATCATTTGGTTAATCTTTAAATTTGTTTTGTCCAATTGGCAATAGTCGGAGTAATGTCTAATTATTGCTTTTTGGGTTTGGCAAACGGGTTAATTGTAACGGAATCACCTGAATCTTTCTTGTCGCGTTTGGCGGCCTTTGCGGCACGCTTTTCCTTCAGGTTCATTACCGCTACTTTTTTGCCCGCTTTCTCTTTAGGCTCCTTTTCGTGAGACATTGTCAGTTTATTTTAGGTTAAAGAATCTCCTCTTGGTTTAGGCTTAAAGAATCCTTCTGCCACTAATGAGTCTGAGTAAAACAGCAATAATTGCAATTACAAGTAGAACGTGAATAATGCCACCGGCATTTAATCCTAAAAAACCTATTGCCCAAAGAATTATAAGGACAATTGCGATAACATAAAGAATACTTCCCATGATTTTGTGATTTTAGCGTGTATGCAAAGGTGGGGCTTTTGCAAACCAATTGCGTTACATTACTTTAACTATATCTTACACATTTCACATATTTTAAAACAAAAAGAACAAGCCCCCCCTTTTCTCAAAGCTTGAGCTTGTGGGTGCATGTTTAGTTCTTTTTTTTCTTAATGATACAAAACCCTGAACAGGTCTTCTAGATCGGGTGTTAGGATAATTTCTGTTCGCCTATTTGCTGCAGGCCCTTCATTGGTAACGTAAATTCCAACGGGTTGAAACTTGCCTTTTCGGATACATTTATTCGGGTTGGGTCAAAACCAAATAGCCAGTCAGAATAAGCACGAAAGAACCGGCTCTTGCCGTGCTCAGGTTCCAATTATCTTTATACTTTTGGGCTTTAATGACTTTACTCTTGGGATGTCCTTCAATCATAACGGCTATGTCAGTAGTGGTGTGAAGTACACCGGCTTGCGTTATTAACGTTACTTTTCGTTTTGGGTCAAATACATTGCTCCCCGATTTGGAAAGCGGCTTTTCTTCAATCGAAACTTAAACTTTGCCGTCCTTGATGAAAACTTTTAGCTCATCGACTTGGTAGTTCGTGAGAGCATCTTTTAAAGATAGGGTTAAGTCGGTTAACCCTATTATCCGCTTGGGCTGACCGTCAGTGGCAAGGCCGAATTCGACAATGAACTTGTACATGTCGGTTTTGCGCCGCACCGAACGTTTATTTAAGGTTCAGCCTTTGGGCTTTAACTTGATCAACCCATATCAAACAATTTTTAACCTGATTCAAAGCAGTGGCCTTTTTTCTTCGCAACTTCTCAACCTTAGCTTACGAATCTGCACGTTTTCTGCTCGGCACGCAAGAGCTAAACATCAACCCGTCGCGAGTATTAACAAGATGACCGTGGTGTAAGCCCCCTTTTTTATAATTGCCAAATTGTGAAAAATGTTTTGCAAGGATGGGTAACATTTTGGCGGCTATCGTTCCACGGCTATTTAAAATATCTATACTTACTACAGTTTAGGTTGGTTCAAGATGCCTGAATTGTCTTTTTCGATTGGTTGCTTGGCGAGTTGTGGCTTTGCCGCCGTCAACTCCCATAAAGTACCAAGGCCTGATGTAAGGCCTGTAATTCACTACGAAGCGAGGAAACAGGCGAAGTTATTTGTGGCTCTACCAGTAATGTTTATCAAGGCAAACATGACAGAAGACAACAATATGAGTGAATTATGTAACTCTTATCTGGATTTTTGTAACAGACTCTCTTGGTAGGCAAACTACCTTTGCCAAACAATTAAAACATGTAATTATGAAAAATTTTAAAATGACATTAATGGTAGTTGCAGTTTCGGCCATTATATTTGGCGGGTGCTCCTCTTTGAGCAAATCGCAAAAAGGAGCTGTAGTTGGGACTGTTGCAGGCGGTGCAGCTGGTGCTGTAGTTGGCAAGGTTGCAGGCAATACTGCCCTTGGCGCGGTTATCGGAGCCGCCGTTGGAGGTACTGCAGGTGCAATTATCGGACACAAAATGGACAAGCAGGCAGAGGAAATCAAGAAAGCTGTACCCGATGCAAGTGTAATTAGAGTGGGCGAGGGTATTGTTGTTGAGTTTAGCAGTAAAGTTCTATTTGGATTTGACCAAACTAATCTTTCTTCTGAAGCCAAGACTAACCTTGACAAACTTATCAAGGTGCTAAATACTTACGCCGAAACAAATATAGAAATACAAGGACACACCGATAGTCGAGGAAGCCTTGTTTACAATCAGACCCTATCTGAAAGAAGGGCATCATCAGTAACAAGCTACTTGAATTCTAAAGGAATTGCCCTTGCCCGCTTAAAAACTGTTGGATTTGGCGAAGAACTGCCAAAATACTTGAATAGTACAGAAGATGGCCGTGCCAACAACCGAAGGGTTGAATTTCTTATAACTGCTAATGAAAAAATGATAGCCGATGCCGAAAAGCAAGCGTCCTAGGTATTGTTTGTCAAGCGCACCTCAACTTGCCTTTTGCAATGGTAATGCAACTTGGTAGGTAGATTGGTAAAAGTGTGGCTTAGATAATATTATTACGGGAGAGAAAGGTCAAATCTTTCTCTCCCGTAATTCATTTAAAAATAATTGCTCTCTCGGGGTCGTATCTTTGTCTGGATGCAAAACCCAAAATAATCCATCGAAATAGGCGCAAATAATACAATAAAGCAGTTGATTGGAATGGATTAATTCAAGAAAAAGATTACTAAAACATTGACTTTGTCAAGGACATTTTATTGCCGACCAAGATGGGCTCGGGGAAAAATGAAATGCAAATTTTACAGATTCTCGAGATTCTCTTTTCGCTTGTGTTTCATTTTTTTGAAAAATGAAGGTGTTAGCCCCGTGATTTTTTTGAACTGGTTTGAAAGGTGTGCCACGCTGCTATACTGCAGCATGTAAGAGATCTCGGTTAAATTAAATTCATCGTAAAGGAGCAACTCCTTTACTTTTTCAATTCTGTGGAGTATGATGTAATGCTGCAGGGTTATGCCCTTAACCTCCGAAAAAACGTTGGAAAGATAAGTGTAGTCGTATCCAAGTTTTTCGCTTATGTAGTCCGAGTAATTAATTTTTGGCTGCTCCTCGGAGTAGTGTATTATTTCAACAACCAGATTTTTTATTCTTTCAATCAATATGCTTTTCTTGTCTTCAAGAAGCTCCAAACCCGATTTTTTGAGATTTGTCCTTAGCTGATCTCGCTGTTCTTGTGAAATGTCTTCCAAAATTTCTACAACTCCAAGTTCGATTATTACATATTTTATGCCCAGCTTTCTAAGCTCCTCCTTCACAATTAACTTGCATCGAAGGCTAACCATGTATTTTACGAAAAGCTCCAAAGTCTATTATTTGATTTTTCCTTTTGTACTTGTTTTTGGAGGACTCTAAAAAATCCGTTTTTTTTCTTGCTCATCGACAAGCAGGTTTCTGAAAAAAGCCTCAGAACCCGCTAACGACTTTATCAAAACTGCGGCTAATT
>CAYGFY010000019.1:0-58364 GCA_964349365.1 uncultured Bacteroidales bacterium
AATTAGCCGCAGTTTTGATAAAGTCGTTAGCGGGTTCTGAGGCTTTTTTCAGAAATCTGCTTGTCGATGAGCAAGAAAACAGAAAAACTTATTTCTAGAACCCTCCTTAAGTCAAACAAACCTACAGCAAGCATTGAAATCAAATTCAGCAATTCACCAAAACCATCAAAAGGTTTTTTTCGCGGAATAAATTATCTGGAAACTGCCAAAAATTTTATCACCACTCCATCGTCTGATTCCTTTCCCCTTGGAAATGCTATGGTTTATAGCTTAAATGACTTCATTGAAGAAGTTTTGCCAGAACTGTAATCGTTCTTGTTTGACCTCTTTGTTTGAATGATGTTAGATTTGGTTGATTTGAGACGCTATAAATCGCGCTTCTACAATTCTGAACCAATTGCATCCAATGCCGTGCGGATTCTTTGCAACGATTCGCTTTTGCCCAAAACACCCATTATTTGCGAAACGTCGGGGCCGCTGCCGCTGCCAACGAGTGCCAGGCGAAGGCCGGGCATTAGTTTTCCGGCACCCACGCTTTTTTCGACCATAAATTGTTGGATGGCATCGAGTATTGATCGGGGTTCGAATGGTTCAACCGCTTCCAAGATAGCACATAAATCTTGCAAGATTTGGGGTGTGTCTTCCTTCCAACGCTTGCGGGCAAAGTCTAAATCGTAATTGGAAGGTGCGTTGAAGAAAAAATAAGAACTTTCGATTATTTCATTGGCAAAGTTTACCCTTTCGCGCATCAAGGCAACAATTGTTTCAAGTTTATCAACTTCAACATCAATTCTCTTTTCTTTTAGGCCTTCCATGAGTTGGCCTGCCACTTCTGCTGGAGGCTTGCTTTGCAGGTATTGGTTGTTGAACCATTTGGCTTTTTCGGGATCGAACTTTGATCCCGACCTGCCAACCTTCTCTATCGAAAAGGCTTCCACCAGTTGTTCCATCGAAAAGATTTCTTGCTCGGTGCCTGGATTCCAACCCAAAAGCACAAGTATGTTTACAAAGGCGTCGGGGAAGTAGCCCGACTCTCGGTAACCACTTGAAATTTCGCCCGTTGCCTGGTCTTTCCATTGCAGCGGGAAAACAGGAAATCCAAGTCGGTCGCCATCGCGTTTGCTCAGCTTGCCGTTGCCGTCGGGCTTGAGCAATAGTGGTAGGTGTGCAAACAATGGCATTTCTTTTTCCCACCCGAGTGCTTTGTAGAGCAAAACGTGTAACGGTGCCGATGGCAGCCATTCTTCGCCGCGAATTACGTGGGTAATTTCCATCAGGTAGTCGTCAACCACGTTGGCCAAGTGGTAGGTTGGCATTCCGTCGCTCTTGAAAAGAACCTTGTCGTCGAGTTGCTTAGAGTTAACCTTGACCATGCCGCGCACCAAGTCAGCAAGCATTACTTCCTCGTTTTCCGGGGTCTTGAACCTGATGACGTAATTTTGGCCTGACTCGATCAAGGCCTCCACTTCGCTTTGGGGCAAGGTCAGGGAGTTTTTCATCGAAAGCCTTGATTGGCTATCGTATTGTGGGTTGCCACTTTTTTCTGCCTCAATTCTCTTACGCATTGCCTCAAGCTCATCGGGAGTGTCGAAGGCGTAGTAAGCATTGCCGCTATTTACAAGCTGTATGGCGTATTGGCGGTGCGTTTCCTTCCGTTCGCTTTGGCGGTAGGGGGCGTGCGGGCCACCAACATCCGGGCCTTCGTCCCATTGTATTCCACACCAGCGCAACGATTCCATTATGTAGTCCTCCGCTCCCGAAACGTACCTAGTTTGGTCGGTGTCTTCAATTCGCAAAAGAAATTTACCTCCGTGCTTGCGGGCAAAAAGGTAGTTGTAGAGCGCCGTTCTAACGCCTCCCACGTGTAGCGGGCCAGTTGGGCTTGGCGCGAACCTTACTCTGGGTTTGGTATAGTCTTTTTTTGACATAAATTTTTTTATTTTTTTTCACCCCTGGGAGGCTTGGTTGTTTTATGTTTTTGTCCGTGGGCTGCGCTTGGCTCACCCACGGTAGTCCATAGGTTTCACTTGGCTCACCTATGGTTACTCGCATTTAGCCCTTTCGGGGCTAAAGAGCAAACATCTCTGTGAACCTGAGCTGAGCCTACGCGTATGACCAAACTCCTCAACACCCAAACTTCTCAACCCATCGACCCATCAACTTTTCCAATCCATTCCTTCACTTCTTCGATTTTCGGAGCCGGGACGTCCATTTTTAGTTTTTTGCGAAGGCCGCAAAGTTGGTTGAAAACCTTGTTTGGGTTTGCGTCTTTCAGTGCTTGGGGTTGTGCGAACCCTGCTTGTTGCAGAATCGGAATCCACGTTTCGGGCACACCCAGTGCTTCAAATTGCTCGTTGTTGCCTGTTGCCACCGAAGCTATTTCGGGTCTCATCTGCGGAAAGAACAGCACGTCTTGTATTGAGTTGCTGTTGGTCATTATCATGGCAAGGCGATCAATCCCTATTCCGAGTCCTGCCGTGGGAGGCATGCCAGTTTCTATAGCGCGCAAGAATTCTTGGTCGAGCACCATTGCCTCGGGGTCGCCGCGGAGCGCCAGTTCCAGCTGCTCTTCGAACCTTTGCCTTTGGTCTATTGGGTCATTTAGCTCTGAAAAGGAATTGCAAATTTCCTTGCCATTGCAAACCGCCTCGAATCGTTCCACCAAACCTGCCTTGCTGCGATGCTTTTTTGCGAGGGGCGACATTTCAACCGGATAATCCGTAATAAATGTGGGCTGTATTAACTTATGCTCGCAGCATTCGCCAAATATTTCGTCAATCAATTTTCCACGCCCCATCGAATTGTCAACTTCAATGTTCAGGCTTTTCGCGAAAGCGCGCATTGCGTCTTCGTCCATTTCCGACACATCGGTGCCAGTAAATTCCTTTATGGCCTCGTACATCGAGTACCTTTTCCACGGCCTCTTGAAGTCAATCAGGTTTTCGCCCACCTGCACGGTGGTCATGCCGTTGGTTGCAAGGGCAATGGTTTCAACCATTTCTTCCACGAGATTCATCATCCACTCGTAATCCTTGTATGCAACGTAAAGTTCCATTTGCGTGAACTCGGGATTGTGAAAGCGGCTCATTCCTTCGTTGCGGAAGTCCTTGGCAAACTCAAACACGCCATCAAAGCCTCCAACTATCAACCTCTTGAGGTACAACTCGTTGGCAATGCGCAGGTAAAGCGTGGTGTCGAGGGTGTTGTGATATGTCTTGAACGGCCTGGCGGCGGCACCGCCGTATATTGGCTGCAGCACCGGAGTTTCAACCTCGAGGTAACCCTTGTCAAGCAAGAAATTGCGCATGCTTTGAACCACCTTTGCCCTTTTTCTAAAGGTTTCTTTAACGTGTGGATTAACAATTAGGTCGAGGTAACGGTGTCGGTAACGTTGCTCGGCATCGGTAAATGCATCGAACACATGGCCGTCTTTTTCCTTGACCACCGGCAGTGGACGCAAAGACTTGCAAAGTATGGTGAACTCCCTAACGTGCACGGTAATTTCGCCCATACGTGTAACGAACACGAAACCCTTTACGCCAATGATGTCGCCAATATCGAGCAGGCGCTTGAAAACAGTGTTATAAATTGTTTTGTCTTGGCCGGGGCAAATCTCGTCACGATTGAAATATAGCTGAATACGTCCGGCATCGTCTTGAAGCTCAACAAAAGAGGCGTTGCCCATGATGCGACGACCCATGATGCGGCCGGCAAGCGACACGTTTTCGAAAAGTTCTGGTTCTCTTTCAAAACCTTCAAGAATCTCTTTTGAGGAAGTTGTTACCTCGTAACCCTCGGCAGGATAGGGGTTTATCCCCAAGTTTTGAAGCTCCGCAAGAGCTTCGCGGCGCTGTTGTTCTTGTTCGGAAAGGTGAGTGTTCATGCAAAAGATTCTTTTTCTCAAATAATTTGCAAAGATAATTCATTTAGAAGGTTTAAAAGGTTTAATGGGTTCAAAACGTTTAAAAAACCTTAAAAACCAAATGATGGACAGGTTTTGGTTGTACTGACGGTGCGCTTAAAAGTGCTTGATCATGCAAGAGATGTAGAAACAATCGGGTTGTAGGAACTTTATCGAAACAAATTTGCGGGATAGGAAAATGATTTTTCAAAAACAATTCTTAAAAATAACCGAAAAACAAGCAAATATCACATGAAAAAAAATCACCATACAATTGCATTTTGAGCGATTTATGGTGTTTTGGCCTGGGTTTTGGAATAGGTTTTTCAAAGTTTTTGCCAATTTGAACCAAGAGAAGCAATCAGATATTTTGAGCCCTGCTATAACGATCAATTGTTTTAGCCGAATTTTTTCTTAATTTCTGGTAATGTTGCGCGAAAACATTAAACATTTTCTTGCAGCGTTAACAGGGAGCCATTGGCATTTCCCGTAAACTTTTCGCTAGAAAATCTCTCGTGATTATCAAAGTTGCAAGTACTAATTGAATTCACGATAAAATGACCCAACCCATTTTTTTGGTTAAAACACGCGGGAGGTTAGCATTGGTTTTGGAGAATTTTTTTAGTTCAATTTTTTCAACTATTCAAGAGGTCAAATTTTAACTTCTTTTTCCTTGTTGTAACAGGTTCGGCAGAGGGGTTGGTAAGATTCGGTTTCGCCAAGCATTACCTGTTTGTCGCCCGATACGGTTCGGTGTGAATAATGTGCCAGATTGCCACAGCCAAGGCAAATTGCATGAACCTTTGTTATGTATTCTGCAATAGCCAGCAGGTGGGGCATTGGTCCGAACGGAACTCCCTTGAAATCCATGTCTAGCCCTGCAACTATTACCCTGATGCCACTGTTGGCCAGTATGGTGCAAACTCTGGGAAGTTCGGAATCGAAAAATTGGGCTTCGTCTATTCCCACAACGTCCACATCGCTTGCAAGCAGCAAAATGTTTGAAGAGGCCGGAACGGGGGTTGACATGATCTCGCGCGAATCGTGCGAAACCACCTTCTCCACGTCGTACCTCACATCAATGGATGGCTTGAATATTTCAACCTTTTGCTTTGCAAACTTTACCCGTTTAAGGCGCCGGATAAGCTCTTCGGTCTTTCCAGAAAACATGCTCCCGCAAATGACCTCAATCCAGCCAGTCCGCGGCGACCTTTTCATCTCGTTTTCAACAAACATGGTGAGTTTTAGTTTTCTTTACTACCTTCGTACGCGGTTTTGAAATTCCATTCGGACAAAAATAAATAAAATACATCATTGTTTTGACAACTATTTTTAAACTCGAAAAAAATGGACAGCAAGCAGAAAGAACGAATCCTTTTCTCGTTGGAAGAAATCCAGGATAGAGTTGGGTTACTTGAAGGAGGCAAGAACGAAGTTATTAATCTTGACATAATACTTGAGGAGGTTAGAATTGTTTATAGAGAAATAGAACTGCTAAGGCTTAAGGCCTCAATGCCAACAATTAAAGATGAAGCTGCAATCAAGTCATTGCCAACCAAAGTTGCAGTAGAGGCCGCTCAAGAAGAGAAGATCAGCAAGCAGGAGGTCAGTTCATTTTCCGAAATTTCTAAGGCCGTAGCCGTGGATCCTATAATTGAAAACTTGGTTGTTGAGCCCCTCTTCGATTTGAGCATACCCCAGCCAGCTGGTGATTTATCCCAATCGAAAGAAGTAAAGACAAAGTTTGAAAAAGACCTTAATGGCGAAAAATCGGCTCAATTCGTTGCAGATAAACTAAAGGTTGAGGATAAATCATTGTACGATAGATTTCTTCTGGAAAACGAAGATAAGTCAGTTGCCTCGCGCTTGCAAGCCACACCCATCAAGAGCATAAAGGATGCCATTGGTCTAAATGAAAAGTTCCTTTTCATAAACGAGCTTTTCTCGGGCAACATTCAAGACTACAATACTGCAATTGAAAAATTGAACGGGTTTGGGGATGCTAATGCCGCCTTCGAATACCTTAACGATCTTGGCAATACTTGTGATTGGAATTTCGAGAGGTCCGAAAACACCATCAGAACTCTGGTAAATTTGGTGCAAAGGCGTTACGCAAAAAGTTAGTGGCATCAATTTGTCAAGCCCTTTCCAATGTCAAAGCTTTACATTATCCCAACGCCAATTGGCAACCTTGAGGACATTACCCTTCGAGCGCTACGCATCCTTGGCGAATTGGATTTGTTGCTGGCAGAAGACACTCGCCTAACTGCAAGGTTGTTGGAGCGTTACAAACTTTCGGTCAAGCTGCAACCCTACCACTTGCACAACGAGCACCGAACCTTGCCTGTAATTATATCCAAGTTAGAGGGCGGACAAAATATTGGTCTGGTAAGCGATGCAGGTACTCCTGCAATTTCCGACCCGGGTTTCCTGTTGGTAAGGGAGTGCATAAGGCAAGGTATTGATGTTGAATGCTTGCCGGGTGCCACTTCATTCGTACCCGCGCTCGTAAACTCCGGGCTTCCGTGCGACAGGTTTAGTTTCGAAGCATTTTTGCCAACGAAAAAGGGGCGTGCAACCCGCCTAAAGGAATTGGCCTCTGAAACAAGAACCATGGTTTTCTTCGAATCGCCTCACAGGTTGCTCAAAACCCTCAAGGAGTTTTCAGAACAGTTCGGTTCTGACAGAATTGCAAGCGTTTCGCGCGAATTGTCAAAAATACACGAGGAAACCATAAGAGGTTCTCTTGCCGATATAATCGCCGATTTTGAATCGAGGCCGATAAAGGGGGAGATGTGTATAGTAGTTGCGGGGAATTCCGAGCGTAATTGAATAATTCGCCTTGCACTCAGCCATTTGTACAGGATTTAGGTCAATGGAAATTGAAGGTACTTCCAAACCTTGGATTTACCACGTTGTTAAATATTGAACCGAAAGTATAAGAAATACCTATGCTTGTATTGAAACGGTATTGGGTGGCAAGTTCGGTGCGTCGTAATAGCATTTCTTCAAGAGTGAGATTTCCCTTGCGCAATGAAAGCTGGTCGTGTATTACTGAAACCCTACCACCCAGGCTTAGGCTCAAACCTTTCACTACCCTCAAATTCAGCCTTCCGCTAACAGACAGATTTCTTTTAGAAAAATCGTGCAGGTAATTGCGATAAGAACCATTCAGGGAAACCGATCCCCAACGCTCAACCAGCGAGAAAGCCATGGTTAATCTCTGGGAGAACAACCCCTCTTTGATTTTTTCGTAAATTGTCGTGTCAAGGTAGTTGTTGTTTTCATAGCCCACCAAGTATCTAATACTCAATTGTCGGCGAGTTGATTGTGAATAAGGGAAAAAGTTATACTCTACACCCGGCATCAAGCTAAACCTGGCTTTTAGGTTTCTATAATCGGAAGATGCAAACCCGCCAAACCCCCCTGCCGAAAAATGCTCACCCAGACTTATTATATGTTCTAGGCTTGTTCCAAAAGACTTATTTGTGTTGATATAGTCATCGCCGCCTTCAAAAGAAAACCTTGACCTGTCTCTGTCATAATGTAAACTCATTTCTGTTTTACTTGTTTCGGTAGTTCTATTTGCCGAAAGGTTTCCGTAAAACGAAAAACTCGAGTAAGATTTTTCGCTGGAAAGAGAACTATGGATTCCAGCCTGAAAAACCCAACTATTCCAAGGGTCGGTGGGCTCAACAAATGAATCAGGTTCGGTGTATGAAATATTGAAGTGGTTTATTAGCGGGGTTTTGGATACATACCTGATCAAGCCGGTCATGATGGTGCGTACAATTCCCCTTCTAATATTCTCGATGGTTTCGGCGGGGGGCGCGGAAAGCTTAAGGGTGTCGTTTATTCCCTTGAACTCCCTTAGACCTTCGAAAAAGAATGTATATTCTGTGCCACCCCCTCCGGTTTCCCTAAAGGTTCGTATAATTGCAAGTTGGGCATCTCTTTGATCGCGTACGTAATTCACGAAGGTTATTTCCCTCTTGATGAAATCGTCGGCACTCATAAAAACGTTGATGGCATTGACCCTTTTTGTCTCGCTGTCTTGATTGCTTTCATGAGCAAACATTGACTTAGAAAGTATAATTGATAAAAAAAACAGCGCAATCGTGATTAAATAATCTCTTGAGGCCATCAATTTTTACTTATTAGGCATGAATACAAGAAAACCTCTCCAAATAGGCGATTGTGAGCAAGTGTCAAAAAAAAAATAATCGAAAAAAGGGATGCTAACTTGCATCTTTTTTCTTTTTTTAGAACTCCCACAGGTTATGTTCGAAGTTTCGTATTTTTTCCCTAGCCCTTTGAGCTTCAATTAGGCCGTCGAGTCCTTTCATGTAATCGTTGATACGGCGGTCGAAGATATTGTCTTCCTTTAGTATGTAGGCACTAAAAAGTCGCTGCAGGAACAAATCATCGAAGGAGATTCGCCTTGCACTATTGTGAGGGTTAAACGCAGCGTTTCTTGCCAACAATGGCCTTGCCTGCGGGAAGTAGATCCAGAACATTGGCTCTGTACCAATTACCTCGCCTGTATTTGGGTTTATAGCCTCCCTAACAGGGCATATTCCAATTATTCTTACATCCAGCACCGAGCGTTTGCTGTCAAAAAACCAATCCTCTTTAATTCTAAAGGATTTAATATCATCGGGCCTGAAGGGGATGTTGATTATCGTGTCGAAGTAATCGTAAGGAGGATTAGGTCTTTGAAGCCTTACAGTCCTTGTAGATCCAAGTCCTGCTTGAATTTCTTGAAGGCTCCGGGGCTCGGTAAAATCGTCGTTTATGTAAGCTACCAGTTCGCCAGATTTCACGCCATCAAATAATAGTTGAAAGAGGCTTACGCGTCCTTGGGTTGGCACCAGGGGGAAGTACAAGGGCTGGTTCATCTTTTCCCGCAAGTCAATTACTTGCCAAACCCGCCTTTCCCACATTACATCTGCTTGCCTTATAAAGGGGAGTTGTACTGGCCCCTTTTCCACGACGGCAATTCTGTCGTAAAACCCATCGCGAGGTGGTTGTCTGTCGTAAAACCCGTCGCGAGGCGTGCTCTGTCCTGTTGCATGGGTCGCTATCCAAAAAACACTAAGGCACAGAATTATTGTTTTTTTTGTCATTATGGTTCCTCCAAATATTTTTATAAGATGTTAAACGAAACCGACCCAAGGTTCAAGGTTCTTCCATCCGGGCCAGGCTTTGTAAGTATTTCCATAAAGGTGATCACTTGCCCCCTGGCGGCACTATTGATTGCTGAAATCATTTCGGGAGTAAACCGGTTTCCGCTGGCCACGAAGCGCCTTACGTCACCGCCAATGGTGGCCGACATTGTAAACGATGCAATTTGATAATTGTAATCGAATTCAAAGTTTTCTAACCTGGGTATTATACTTCCAGCCAATGCCAATTCTTCGCGAGAAATTCTTCCCTCGCGCTTGCCGGCTATGTATGCGGTAGGAGGTGGTATTGGCCTGACCCTGAATGTTTGAGAGCCCATGTTCCTTGTTGTAGTACCATCAACGGAACTTACACTTATTACCACCTCACGGGCTCCGGGCGAAGGAACCAGATTGTATGTACCTCCCCCCGTTGGGGTTAACGTGCCGCCGGTGGCACTTGCCCTAAGCTTGTCTGTCGGAACCCCGGGCGACGAAATTGACATTGGGTTGTCAAGCCCTATGTAAACTACATTCATTTTTGTGGCCGAAACTGTTGCCGAAGGTGGTTGCACGACAAAATCCCCTCTGAAATCGTAAAACATCCTTCGACCCGAAGGGTCAGGAATCTCTATTCTTCCTGAAAACGATTTTGGCCCTGGCGAAGTGGCAGGTATTCTTATCTTTCCAACACCGTTCTCAACCGGAATTCTGGAGCCTTGCAATGTAATCACCGGAGCCTGTTTTGAGTCGTAGGCGGTCACAAAAACATCGGCCTCGTAAAATCCGCCTTGCATTACGATAGTACTTGAAGGAACAAGGGCGGCGTCAACTTTGTCAAATGTGTACGAGTCGGCTGCAATTCGGCTATAGAGGTTGTTAACAATGTCAAACTCAGTATTTCTAACTTCTGTAATCAATCTGGTGAGATTTGCAGCAACTGCCACCGGAATTACCCTGTCAAACATGTTCTGTTGCCAAGTAAACGGTGCCCCAGCAGGATTTGGATATGATTTTTCAACATCGAGGCCAAGATTAACCCTTTCGATTAGGTTATTTCTTTCAAGTATTGGAAGCAGGCTTTGCTTGTACTCAATAATCTTATTTCTAAGTTCGTAAGCCCTTGAACCAGGCCCTCCGGATACAGTTGCATCTAGTTCGCTGGTTGTTAACCAAAAGCGAGTTGTAGAACTGTAGTTGTCCTTGTTTTTCAAGTCGGCCAGGTTAAGACTTCTTGCTGCATCAATGCTAATCCCATCAATACGTGAAATCATCTCGGCCCTTTTCTCATGTATGTGGTTTACAATTTCGTTCGACAACCTTTGAGCCTCCAAGGCGTCTTCGTAAATTGGCCTTACCCTCTCTTCCGCAATTGTCATCTGGCTCCTAAAAGCCCCAAGGGTCGATTCAATCCTTTGACCAAGACTAATATTGGTTTGGTTAATTTCGTCATCGATTAGAACTACCGAGTCTAGGGCTTCCCGAGAAATCTGGAGAGCCATGAGTGCAAGGAATACGAGGTACATCAAGCCAATCAGCTTTTGCCTCGGAGTTTGTTTTCCACTTGCCATAATGATTTATTTTTTTCTGCTAAATGCCAACAAATTACAAAAAACCAAAATTATCTAATTACCTGGTGCCGCCCATTGCTGTTAGCATATTGCCATATACATTGTTCAAGGCCTTTAGATTGGCACTCAGTTTATCAATTTCTTCCTTGTACTGCTGAGTGTTATTAATGGTTTGATCGATGTTATGAGCCAAGGCCGAGGTCGATTCCTTAAGTTTTTGTGCGGTCATTGAATGCGAGTCTGCAGATTTTAGCTGAAGTTCGTACGAAGAGTTAAGAGCCTCAAGGCTACTTGCAGTTTTCTGCAATTGAGCACTAAACTGTTGTCCGAAAGAAGCACTTCCCTCTATTGAGACTACCGCCTTAGAAAGCACTTCAACGTTGCGCGAGTAAGAATCGCCCAGCTTGATGGAATTTTCAGAAATAAATTTAAAACTATCGGTAAGAGTGTTTGACGCTTCAAGATTCTGCTTTGCACTACTTACAACCTCCTTGTAGGTTTTGCTCAATTCCTTTATCGATTCAACAGCCATTCTCATGTTGTCCTCGTAATCCTTCGAAACGCTGATGTCGTGCTTGATGAACTCGGTTGCATTTTTGTATGACAAGCCCAACTCCATTGCCGACTTTGAAGCGATGTCAATGCTTTGAACAAAATTATTTGTTGCTACAGCGGCATTTGACAAGTCTGCCAACTTGTTGGCGTTATCGCTAAGGTTTTGAATTCCCTTGCCGAGGCTCTGAATGAGTTCAGGCCCAATTTTAGCTTCTTGCAACACTTGGTCAAGATGTGCAGAAACTGGGTCTCTTGAAAAATGAATTGATTTGGATACACCGATGCTTTCTCCCCCTGCCAACTCAGGATAAACCAGTTCCCATTTTGGTTCATCGTGAAGCGGTTCGAATGCACTTAGAAAGAAAACTATTGCCTCGGTAACCATACCAATTACCAGCATCTCGCTTGCAAAAGGATAGTGGTTTATTTTAAATAAGGCACCGAGAATAACTATTGATGCTCCTATACCGTAGGCCTTTGACAAGACTTGCCTGAAAAATTTTGATTTTGTGAAGCTCATTTTGATTTCTTTTTTTATTTGCTTGAATAATGGTTGCCAATTAATAAAAACTACCTGTAAACATTTGATTGTCCTCTACGGTTGCGCCTGTCAACCCCAGAAAAAGGGAGAACGTTTCTGAACCCCACGTATGATTTGGCCGTGTCTTGGTACTCGTAAGACCTGGTGCTTACCTGCAAGAAATAGCCCACGTCCTTCCATGAGCCACCCCTGACAACCTTGCGTTTAAGAGACGGAGGGTCTTCGGGCTTGGCGTCGTACTGGTAGTCTGGGTTCATATCACTTCCAAAGGCGTAAAATGACTCGTGGTATGCGTTGCTGGTCCATTCAGCCACGTTTCCGGCCATATCGTAAAGCCCGTAATCATTGGGGGGGTAGTGACCCACAATAACGGTTTGGTACCCTCCATCGGCAATATAGTTACCCCGGAGTGGTTTGAAGTTGGCCAAAAAACAACCTTCCTGATTCCTAATGTAAGGCCCTCCCCACGGGAATGGACTTAACCTAAGCCCACCCCTTGCGGCGTACTCCCATTCAGCCTCCGAAGGGAGTTTGAAGTTTTGGCCAAAAGGTCTTCTTATACCTGCCAAATGGTTGTTTAACAGCTGCGTTCGCCAAGCCGCAAATGCCCTTGCCTGGTTCCAGTTTACTCCAACCACCGGATAGTGGTCGTACATTGGGTGCCAAAAATAATTCATGGTCATTGGCTCGTTGTACGAATAGGTGAAGTCATGAATCCAAACGAGGGTGTCGGGATAAATATGAATTTCTTTCGAAAAAACAAGTTCACCTCTCGGGGTGTTTCTTTGATCACGTCTGGCAGCACGCTGCAAATCAACATCAGTATATTTATACTTTAACTTTCTAGTATCTATTTCTCTCCTTCCCCACAGCTGTTCGTTTTCAGGGTAGAAAAGCTCTGTGTCAAGCACCTCGCGAACCTCTTGCCTGTTCCAATTAATTCTTTTCCTCCAGTTAATAAGTGGGGGGTTGTGCGGGTTGCCGTTTTTGTCCTCCAAAATAAGATATTCCTCGTCCGTGTTTCCAAGAAGCAAGTAGGCAATAGAGTCGCGAACCCAATGGACAAACTGACGGTACTGGTTATTCGTGATCTCGGTCTCGTCCATGTAAAACGACGGAATAGAGATTGTTTTGGAAAAGGCATCGAAGGCGTAAGCCGGATCCTCGTCCGACGGCCCCATGGTGAAACTACCCATCGGAATAAACACCATACCTGGGGGGTCGGAGTAATCAACCTTTGGCCTGTTCAGAACACCAGTTAAATGTCCTCGGTTTGAGCGGCCACAACTTGCCGCAACAACAAGCAGCAAAGTAAAAAAAACAAGTTTCCTCATCTGTTTTATGTTTGTTTTTTCAGTTATCGTCAAATATGTCTTGATGGTTTTTGCAAAGGTTTAACGGTAAAATTTGAAAAAAATTTTGGTAATCGTTTTTTACAAGAACCTCACGTTGCGTTGAATCCTTCTAATTTTATCTAAATGCAAATTAAACCTGTATTGAATCATAACCTCGTGGCTGCCAAAACTACGCCCCCTTCGGCCAATCTGGGTTAAGGTGAAATCATAAGAGTATCCGAAACTAAGCTGCTCGATGTTCATTCCCACGAGGAACACAATAGCGTCTTGCAGCCTGTAACTAACGCCACCCCATATTCTTTTATTGTAGGTCGCCAATGCATTGATGTCAGCCTGTAGGGTATTCATGTCTGTTTTAAAAAGGACCGATGGGCTCAACGTAATTGAAGGATTATTTGGAAGTGCTGCAATGAACCCTCCGGCGAAATAGAGATGTCGGTTTAGCTTTATTTGAGGGTCGGTTATTGCGTTCGTTGCTTGCCTAAGTTGGCTTCCTGACACGCCCACCCAAATATCTTTGCCTTGAAAAAAGGCTCCTGCAGCAAAATCCACGAACATTCTTGATTTTTCTGACCCACCCGAAAGCGCGGGGTCTCCACTTACAAGGGGGTTAAGGCTGCTAAAGTCGAACCTCCTGTCGAGGAACGAAACTTGTGCCCCTAGACCAAGCCTGTTGCTTCCTAGTTTCAAGTGGTAAGAATATGCAAGCCCCACACCGAAGTTTTTTTCGTAACCTAGTTGATCTTGCAAAATGGTCAACCCAATGCCTCCCCTTACAAAGGGTACGGTGGCATCAACTGACAATTGGTATGTAACGGGATTTAGGTTGTCGTACAGACCGGAGGTTGGATTTTGAGAGTTGCTATCTGTGTTTGACGTGGGTGTTTTGAACCCGAGCCATTGGTGCCTGGCCAGAACAGTGAAGCAAATAGAATTTTGCAAACCTGCATATGCGGGATTAATGCCCATATTGTTGAACATGTTGTGGCTAAACTGTGGTTGCTGTTGAGCCAAGCCAGTTAAGCTTCCCGAAAAAAGCAAAACGGCGAAGAAAAAAACCTTAACCGCCGTGGGTTGGGCAAAATAATAGCAGCTTGTGGTTATTCTAAACGGGCTGTTCGAATTATCTTGCTGTTTTTTTCTCATTAACCAATAATTTGGAATAAAATCACCATCAAACCGACCACAATGGCCTTCATTACTCACAAAAACGCAAAGTTAAAAAAAATATTTGGCTTTAAGCCTTCAATTATTGAAAAATTGCATGATTGCCGAAGGTCAAGGGGCTCATGTAACTGTTTGCTAAAGGAGTTTGCGGTAAGCTTGAAGCCACTTTTCGGGAATTTCGTCTTGGCACGCCGCGAGATACTCGTTATAGGAGCAGGGCACAAGTATTTGCCTTTCATACTTGGTTTTTAGGCTTGTAGGGCAAGGGATTTCCATCCACCACCTGTCGCTTTTCTTGCTTTTGTAAAACTTGATTTGATTCTGAAATTCTTTGATTGTTACGGTGTATTTTACAAATTCATCCGATTCTTTGGTTTGTCTGGTTGGTACTTCATCTTTCTTGTTGTAGAATCCATCAAAAAAATACCAGATCATTTGCGCCAGCAGTTGTGATGTTTGCTCGCCCACATCGAATGCGGTTCGCAATTCGTAAAACCCAACGGATGTAATTTTTTGACTAAGCCCCGCATACCTTGTAATTTGGCAGGCTTCTTCACCGTAAAGGCCGTTTGGAGAGGCATGAGTGCTGCCTGGTGCGTCAGATTGCCTAATGCTTGACATGTCGAACGAAAGTAGATCTGCATTTCTGACCAAGGGTTCAACTTCCTCGAGGTTTTTCCTCACGTACCCTAGTCGGTAAATGTCGAAGTTAAGCTTGTTCATTAAATCAATGGCATCTTGATCTACAAAATAGGTTTGATACCCTAGGTTTGTGTAGTTGAAAAGGTAATTGGGCTCGTGTGTGAAAATTTGGTTAAGGTAGGACTCGTTGGTTACCTTGCCGTTTTTTTCGAGGCCAAGGTCAAATTTTGGGTCAATGACAACGAGGTTTATAATTTGCCCCACCTCTTCGTAAGCTTGGTAATTTGCCAAGGTTAAATCCTGGCTTCCGCCAATAATCACCGGAATCACCTTTTTCTTTAATAGTTCGGCAACAGTGGTTTTTAAGGCAAAATAGGTGTCTTGAACCGATTGGCCAAGTTTAATGTTGCCCAGATCGACAATTTTCGGTTTATAAACCCCTTGATAGAGTTTATATAGGTTTTTCCTAACCAAGTCGGGGGCTTTTTCGTCAATTTGGGGGCTTGTTGAGTTTCGGTTTTCGGCCACTCCCACCAAAGCAATATCGGCTACCTCAAAATCGGGAAACCCCGATTCAATTGTGTGAATGTCAATAACGTTGACTAATGCCAAGGGGTGAGTCGTGTGTAGCCTCCCCATAACTTGTTTAATGCCGATTGGCTCGAAATATTCCGAAATTTCAATCATAAAAAATCAATGTTGATAATACCCTTACTTCTTCTTTGTTTTACGAGTTTTGTTTGTTGGGGTTTCATTTTTCATGATCTCGAGGCAATCTTCAAGCGAAAATACTGAAGGATCTTTGGTTTTTGGAAGTTTGTAATTGTCCCTGCCTGCCGAAAGGTATGCTCCATACTTACCTTTTAAAATCTTTATTTCTGGCCTTTCTGAAAACTCCTTCAAGGTAGTTTTGATGGCGGCATCTTGTTTTTCCTTTATCAACACCAATGCCTCGTCAAGAGTTATGGTTAGTGGGTCGAGGCCCTTGGGTATTGACACGAACTTGTTGTCGAATCTAACATAAGGGCCAAACCGGCCGGTTGATGCAACTATTTCTTTGCCATTGGAAGTGCCAATAACCCTTGGTAACTTGAAAAGTTCCAATGCCTCTTCGAGAGTTATTGTTTCGAGACTTTGCGTTTTCATGATGCTTGCAAATTCAGGCTTTGAGGCATCCTCGGCATTTCCGATTTGAATCATTGGGCCAAAGCGACCAATCTTGGCATAAACGTTTCTTCCACTTTTGGGGTCTTGTCCGAGCAACCTTTCGCCGCTAAACTTTTCGGAGGTTTTCATGGTAATCTCAACCTTGTCGTGAAAAGGTTGGTAAAATTCCTTGATTACCTTCTTCCAGTCTTTCTTGCCCATTGCAATTTCGTCAAACTCCTTTTCGACGTTTGCCGTAAAGTTGTAATTAATTATCCCTTCGAAGTATTCAACAAGAAACGAATTTACTACGCCACCAATGTCGGTTGGAAAAAGCTTGTTCTTTTCTTGCCCGTGCCTTTCCAGTTTTTTTTCTTCCGAAATCTTGTTGTCTTTAAGTCTTATGCTAAGGTACTCGCGCTTACCCCCCTCGCGGTTCTCTTTAACCACGTATTCCCTTTTTTGAATTGTGCTGATGGTAGGGGCGTAAGTTGACGGCCTGCCAATACCCAGTTCTTCAAGTTTCTTTACCAGGCTTGCCTCGGTGTATCGCGCCGGGGGCATCGTATGTCGCTGCGTGGCGTTCATTTCGGCCAAACCAAGCCTTTGGCCCGCGTTAAGAGCAGGGAGTAGCCCCTCGACACTTTCTTCGTTTTCTTCGTCGGTTGACTCGAGGTATAGCTTCAGGAAGCCTTCGAACTTGACCACTTCGCCCTGTGCCACAAATTGCTCTGACAAGGTTGAAACATCAATGTTTACATTGGTTTTTTCTAGAATGGCATCGGCCATTTGCGAGGCTATTGTTCTTTTCCAAATAAGGTTGTAAAGTTTTTGCTGGGCAACATCGCCATCAATTTCGGAGACGTTCATGTAAACCGGCCTTATGGCCTCGTGCGCTTCCTGGGCACCCTTGGTTTTTGTTTGGAATTTCCTTGGTTTGGAATATTCGGGGCCGTGGTTTTTCTCTATTTCATCTTTTGCCATTTTCATGGCCGACGATGAAAGGCTTAGGGAGTCGGTGCGCATGTAGGTTATTTTTCCCGACTCGTAGAGCTTTTGTGCCACCGACATTGTACGGGCCACCGAAAAAGCGAGCTTGCGGCTGGCTTCTTGTTGAAGCGTGGAAGTGGTAAATGGCGGTGCTGGCGACTTTTTGGCGGGTTTGGTTTCGACGCTCGCCACGTGAAAATCGGCACCGATGCATTTTTTCAATAATGCCGATGCATTTTCTTTTGAGTCGATTTTCCTGGGCAAATCGGCTTGGAAGGTCAATGCCTGGCCATTGCCCTCGGGGTATAAATTTGCAACAATTTTGAAAAACGAACTAGAAATAAACTGCCCGATTTCCTTTTCACGTTCCACGATTAAGCGCACCGCAACCGATTGAACCCTACCTGCCGACAAGGCTGGCTTAACCTTGCGCCACAAAAGGGGCGATAGCTCAAATCCAACCAGCCTATCCAATACCCTTCTGGCCTGTTGTGCGTCAACCAGCCCCTGGTTAATCTTGCGCGGGTTTTCGATGGCCTCAAGAACAGCCTTCTTGCTGATCTCGTGAAATGCGATGCGATTGTAGTGGTCTTCCTTAAGCTCCAAGCTTTGAGCCAAATGCCAAGAAATTGCCTCGCCTTCACGGTCTTCATCGGTTGCCAACCACACCATCTGGGCCTTTTTTGACAATGCCTTCAAGTCTTTCAAGATTGCTTTTTTGTCGGCGGGCACAACGTAATTTGGCAAGAAGTCATTGTTTATTTCAATGCCAATTGTCTTTTCGGGGAGGTCCCTGATATGGCCAAAGCTCGATTTTACAGTAAAATCCTTGCCCAAGAAGCCCTCAATTGTTTTGGCTTTGGCTGGAGACTCTACAATTACTAAATTATTGCTCATTACTAAGTGGGTTTTTTATTACATTGCTCAATTTTTATCCAACCAAAAAACGAATTACGAGGTTGGTTTTTGCAATGGCAGGACAAACTTTTCCGCGAAAAAAACAAATTGCCTCCAGAAAAATTTGGGCGCAAAGTTCAAAAATTGTTTGCAAAGAAAACATAAATTAGTGAGCTTTTTAATTTTTTTGTTTCTTTTCATGTCGCCAAAGCGATGTTTTTTGATTAACTTTGCCAACTTTTTATCACGAAGGATTTTGCTAAACAGTTGAATTTCAATAGAGTGCAAAAAAAATTTTTCATAGAAACATATGGATGCCAAATGAATTTTTCCGATAGCGAAATTGTTGCATCCATCATGGCCGATAATGATTTTGTGAATGTTTCCACGGAGGCCGAGGCTGATTTCATTTTCCTGAATACTTGTTCAATACGCGATAATGCCGAGCAACGTGTTTTTAATCGATTGAAGCAATTGCAGCATTTGCGAAAGAAAAGACCCGGCCTGGTAATTGGAGTTTTGGGTTGTATGGCAGAACGCCTAAAGGCAAAACTGCTTGAAGAGGGCAGCCTCGGCGCAAGAGTTGACCTCGTGGTTGGGCCCGATGCCTATCGCGACCTTCCCAAATTGCTCCAAGATGTTGAAGGGGGCCAAAAGGCCATAAACACAATTCTTTCAGCCGATGAGACTTATGCCGACATTACCCCGGTAAGATACGACACAAACGGTGTTTCTGCATTTATTTCAATTACCCGTGGTTGTGAGAATTTCTGCTCATATTGTGTTGTTCCTTTCACGCGGGGCAAGGAAAGGAGCCGAGCCCCGGAAACCATTGTAAACGAGGCAAGGGAATTGTTTGATGCCGGGTATCGTGAGGTTACCCTGCTGGGGCAAAACGTTAACTCGTACACCTGGAAGCCCCAAAACAGTGATCACGAAATTTGTTTCCCCGAGTTGATAGAGATGGTCGCTTCGGTAAATTGCTTGCTGAGGGTTAGGTTTGCAACATCTCATCCGAAGGATATGTCAAGCAAGCTGCTTGAGGCCATTGCCCGCAATCCTAACATTTGCAGGTCGATACACTTGCCGGTTCAGTCGGGCAGCAGTGCAGTTCTGAAAAGGATGAACCGTAAGTATACCCGCCAAGACTACCTCAACCGTATTGAAGCCATTAGGAATCTAATTCCTGAATGCGCCATTTCAACCGACATAATTACCGGCTTTTGCGGTGAAACCGACGAGGAGTTTAACGACACACTTAGCCTGATGAAGTTGGTGGGCTTTGATTTTGCATATATGTTCAAGTACTCCGAGAGGGAGGGTACCATTGCTGCCAAGAAACTTAAGGACGATGTTAACGAGGCAAGAAAGGCATTGAGACTTCAACAAGTTATTGACCTGCAACAAGAGCTTTCGCTTGCGAGCAATAAAAAGGATATTGGTCAGGTGGTGGAAGTGTTGGTAGATGGCAAATCGAAGCGCTCGTCCGAGAATGTTTCGGGTCGCAACAGTCAAAACAAGGTTGTTGTTTTCCCCGACAGGGGTTTCAAGCCCGGTGACTATGTTTTGGTTAGGGTGCAGTCATGCACGGGTGCTACACTCATTGGCGAGGCGGTTTGAGGCTGGTAGTGATTCTCGATTTTTTTATGGTAAGTGGTACATGAAACCAACAACCAAAATATTACCAGCCATAATTAACTCCTGTCTCTTCACTCTTTTACTAGCAATACTCACCGTGGTTGCGAGGTTGTTTCGGCAAGTTCGCAATTCGTGGTTTTTAATTGCCAATTAGCCATCAACCCTTTAACAGTAGCGCACTTGCGTAAACCAGATCCTCCTGGGTGGTTACTTTTATGTTTTCCTTGTTGCCCTCGACCAGTCTGATTGTGTGACCCTTGCTTTCGAGTACCGTGGCATCGTCGGTATAATCCTCGTGGTAGTTTTGGTTATAGGCATCCTTTATTAGGTCTGATTTGAAACATTGTGGAGTTTGAACGATTCTTACCTGGCGTCTGGGCAAGGGTTTACTCAATGCGTGGTCTTTTATTCTCAACGAATCTGAAACCTCGATAGCGGCAATTGCATTGCCATATTTTTCTGCGAAAAAAAAAGTGTTTTGGATGGTTGTTTTTGACACCAAGGGTCTGGCACCGTCATGTATGGCCACCAGGACTCCGCTTGGAATATGCTTAAGTCCACTTTTAACAGAATGAAATCGGGTTGGACCCCCGATTGCCAATGTGTGTTTGTGAGTGAAATTGCTTTCCTTGCAAGCTTTTTCCCATAAAGAGAAAAACGCCTCGGGCAGCACCACCACTAATTCGATGTAAGGGTCGTAATGGAGAAATGCTTCGATTGAATGCATCAAGAGGGGTTTTTTGTCAATCACAACAAATTGCTTCGGAAGGTCAAGGTTCATCCTTGCGCCCGATCCGCCTGCTGCTATAACCGCAAACTTGCGCATTTTGGATTTCTATATTACAAGCATGGCGTCGCCGTAAGTAAAGAACTTGTATTTTTGCTTGATGGCTTCCTTGTAGGCTTCCATCAGCAAATCATAGCCTGCAAATGCTGCAACCATCATGAGCAAGGTTGTTTGCGGAAGGTGAAAATTGGAAACCATTGCGTTTGCAACCGAGAAATCGTAAGGTGGAAAAATGAACTTGTTGGTCCATCCTTCAAAAGGCTTGAGTTCGCCTAAAATCGATACCGACGATTCCATTGCCCTCATTGGTGTGGTTCCAATTGCGCAAACTTTCTTTCCGTCAAGTTTGGCAGCATTTATGCGGTTGGCTGTTTCGGGTGTAATAAAAAACTGCTCGCTGTCAATCTTGTGCTTGCTAAGGTCTTCGACGTCAACTTGCCTGAAGTTTCCGAGGCCGGCATGCAGGGTTATTTCCGTAAAGTCAACTCCCTTTATTTCAAGTCTTTTTACCAGGTGCTTGCTAAAGTGCATTGCAGCGGTAGGCGATGCAACCGCACCTTCGTGCTTGGCAAAAATGGTTTGGTATCTCTCTTTGTCTTCCTCATCTACAGGCCTGTTTATTTCGCGGGGAACGGGAGTTTCGCCAAGAATTTCTATGTATTGCCTGAAATCCTGGGGTGTTCCGTCGAACAAGAATCTTAGGGTTCGCCCCCTCGATGTAGTGTTGTCAATAACCTCGGCCACCAGTTCGTCGTTCGGGCCAAAGTAGAGTTTGTTGCCGATACGTATTTTTCTTGCCGGATCAACCAAAACATCCCAAAGGTGTACCTGGGGATTAAGTGCCCTGAGAAGGAAAACCTCTATGCGGGCACCGGTCTTTTCTTTCGTTCCGTATAACCTTGCCGGGAAAACCCTTGTGTTGTTTACGACCATCACGTCGCCGTTGTCGAAGTAGTCGAGTATGTCTTTGAATATCTTATGCTCTATGGTGCCACTTGCCCTGTTTACCACAAGAAGCCTTGACTCGTCGCGGTTGGGCGCAGGTCTTTCTGCAATTAGTTCGGGTGGAAGGTGAAATCTAAAATTAGATAATTTCATTTTTTTATTAAAATTATTTTGAATTCTGGTTTAGCTCTTTTTCGGATACTGGTCTTAAAAAGGTCGGCAAAGATAATACAACCCAATAGCTGTTGTCAAGTGTTTTTTTAAAAAACCTGAAAACCAGTCAATTTGATTGGCCAATATTGTGTTAATTATTGCCAAAATTTATTGAAGCTTGCGCAAGTGGTTTTCGAAGTCGTTGATGTTAAATGCATTTTGAACCGAGAAGCTGCCAACTCTGGTGCGGCGCAGCGCGGCAAGGTGGGCTCCCGTACCAAGGTTTTCCCCGAGGTCTCTTGCAACAGATCTAATGTAGGTTCCTTTGGAACACACAATTCTGAAATCTATTTTGGGCAGTTCGATCCTTTGAATTTCAAACTCCAATATCTCAATTTTCTTGGGTTTTAGGTTTGCAACTTCCCCGCGGCGGGCAAATTCGTAAGCCCTTGCCCCGTCAATCTTCTTTGCCGAAAACTGTGGGGGCATCTGATCGTGCCAACCCATGAAGTTTCTGGCCGAGTCGAAAACCTTTTCTGGTGTAACGTGCAATACAGGGAAATGTTCATCCGGTTCAGTTTCAAGGTCAAATGATGGTGTGGTGCTACCCAGCATAAAGGTTCCCGTGTATTCCTTTTCCATGTCTTGAAAGCTTTCGATGATTTTGGTTTTGCTCCCGGTGCAAATAATCAGCAATCCGGTGGCCAGTGGGTCGAGGGTGCCCGCGTGCCCTACCTTGAGTTTTTGGATGCCAAGCACGTACCGCATCATTGACCTGATCTTGTTTACAACATCAAACGACGACCATTTGTAAGGTTTGTCGAAAAGAAGCACTTCGCCCTCTAAGAATCGAACAGCGTTTTGGTTTACCATTATTGTTTAAAGCATTCCTATTATTATTGCAGCCATACCTATTGCAAGGCAATAAATCGAAAAGTAAGCTATATTGCCTTTTCTGACAATATCAAGCATCCATTTACAAGCCACCAACCCGGCAACAAAGGCTGCCACAACTCCTATTACCAACGGGACAATACCGGTTGCCGATGCTGAAAATTCGCCTGACATTCTCGTCAATTTCAAGAAATTGGCTCCGAAAATTGGTATTAAAACCATCAAGAAAGAAAACCTTATGGCCTTTTGCCTGTCAACACCCAATAGCAGGGCAGTGCTAATGGTGGCACCACTCCTGCTAATGCCCGGAAGCACCGCTACCGTTTGGGCTAAACCTATAAGTATTGCCCTTCCGAGAGTAATGTCATTATTACCTTTCTTTACAAGCTTAGTAAGAAACAATAGCGTGGCGGTAATTAGCAACATAAACCCCACCAAAACTATCCGACCCGAGAAAAGGCTTTCAATTTGTTTCTCGAACAATACTCCTACAATTCCTACCGGTACTGCCGAAACAAGCAACAGCAATGCAAAGCGAGTTTCGGCATTCCATTTAAACTTGAATAAGTTCGCAACCAGGCTTTTCATGTCATTAAAGAACACCACCCCTACACTTGCAAATGTTGCTCCGTGAACAAAAATATTGAAAGTAAAAAATGATTCGGGGTCTTGCAGGTCAAACAAAACGCCGCCCAGTTCGAGGTGGCCGCTGCTGCTAACGGGCAAAAATTCGGTAAGGCCTTGCAAGAGGCCTAGCAAAAGTGCTTCAATCCAGGTCATTGTAATTTGGGCTTTGGCAATTATCTTTCCTCGCTAGGGTGTTTTGGTGGTGTTGGCATTTTTTTTCAAAATGGCATAAATCTGCAAACCAAAACCTGCGATAACCAAAATGGGTGCCAAGGTAATTCGCCTGAAACTAAAAATGGCATCGCTAAATTGATTGGGATCCTTGCTTCCGCCGCCAATCATCAATACGAAACCAAGGGCAATTAATCCGAGCCCGGCAATCATGACGAAGTATTTAGAGCGGTCGAACAAAAGCGATCTTTCTTCTTTTGGCTTTTTCATTTGCGAGTGGTGTTAAACGAGGTGTCTAAAATACTGGTTTTTTAAACTTACTTGAAACTGATTTCTTTGTTTAGGCTGGTTTTAGTAAAGAAACAATTCATCGGTTTTGATGCCGAGGTATTTTTTTACGGCAAAATATGTGGAAACCCAGCTGATCAGTATGCCTTTAAGGGTAATGCTTGCAAAAATTATCAAAACTAACCTTAGGTTTTGGAGCATTGCAATTTCGGGAATCTGTCTTTCGGCAAAAACTATTAGCCCCGCGAGGAGAGTAACCGCCAAAACCGCACCGGTAAGCCCTTGCAATACCCCCTTTACAACAAAAGGTTTCCTGATAAAAGATTGGGTTGCACCCACCAACTGCATGCTCTTGATAAGGAACCTCTTCGAAAAAACACTCAGTCGGATGGTGTTGTTGATTAGTGCAATTGCAATAAAAACAAGCAGTATGCTGAAAACCAAAAGAGCAATGCTGATCTTATTAACATTGTCGTTAACCATCGAAACCAAGTTTGCTTGGTAGCTAACCTCCACAACAATGTTGTTTTTTAGCACCTCTTTTTCAAAAATCTTCAAACTATCAGTGTTGGCATAGGAGGCATTCAGTCTAACATCAATGCTGGGAAACAATGGATTGTAACCCAAGAAGGATATGAAATCCTCTCCAAGTTCTTCTTGAAGTTCCTTGGCGGCATCATCGCTCGAAACGAATTGGCAAGATTTAACGGCCGGCATTGATTCAATTTTTTGCATGAGGCCGTTTATTTGTTCGTTGGTTGCCTTGTCGGCAAGAACAATTGAAAAGCCGAGGTTTTCTTTCACGTGGTTAGAGAGCATACGGGCGTTAACCAAAACCAAACCAAGCAATCCCAGCACAAACAGCACCAAGGTTATGCTCACAACCGTGGTTATGTACGATGTTTTTAGCTTCCTGCCAATTAAAGACTCTTCTCTTCTTGCCATAGGATTGAAAATGGAGAACACAAAGTTAGACAAAAAACAGCACTTTGCCCCCCAATATTGTTTACTTTTGCAAAAAAAAACAGACGATGGGAAGTAGAATTATGGATCCTATTGGCAAGCTTATGGGCTTGCGCTACAAGTCTCACCCTTGGCATGGTATTGAGCTGGGCGATAATGCCCCTGATGTCCTTACGTGTTTTGTAGAAATGGTAACTACCGATACGGTAAAGTACGAGGTAGATAAGATTTCGGGATATCTCAAGATAGACCGCCCGCAAAAATACAGTAGTGTTTTGCCTGCCCTTTATGGATTTTTGCCACAAACCCTATGCGCCGAAACCATTGCAGCATTGGCAAACGCCAAAACTGGCAGGAATGACATTGTGGGAGACAACGATCCACTTGATATTTGTATCTTGACCGAGAAAACCATATCAAACGGTAACATTTTAGCAGAGGCAATACCTATTGGGGGCTTTAGGCTTATTGACAGAGGTCAGGCCGACGACAAAATAATTGCCGTATTGAAAGACGATGCGGTTTACGGAGCACTACGGGACATTTCTGAGTGCCCAACACCTGTAGTTGAGAGGCTAAGGCACTACTTTCTAACTTACAAGGATTTACCCAACACAAGACTAGATATTGAAATAGCCGACACCTACGATGCTGTAGAAGCCAAAGAAGTTATTTTGAGGTCAATGAAAGATTACCAGATCAAGTTTGAAACGCTTGATAACCTTTTGTCCAAGGCCCATATTTAGACAACCGGCGGTGGATGCTAGACTGATAGCTTGAAAATTTTGCCTGGAAGTTGCTTTACCACTCCCTTGAATTCCAGTACAAGCAATATTGCGGAGGTTTGCCCCACTGTAAGACCCAAGTTGGCCACCATGTAATCAATGCTCGACTCGGCATTCTCTCTCAAGAAATTTACCACGCGCGTTTCGTTTGGGTCAAGTTCTGCAAACAGGGTATGTTGCCTTGGCTTTTGCTTCCCTTTTTTCGACCACGCCATTATGTATTCAATATCTGCAATTGACTCCAAGAGGTTTGCCTTGTTTGTTTTAATAAGGGTGTTGCAGCCCTTGCTAAACGTGTCTGTGGTGCGTCCGGGCAGGGCAAAAACATCTCTGTTGTAACTATTTGCAATGTCGGCGGTAATAAGCGCCCCCCCCGACTCGGCCGCCTCAATCACTAAAACGGCATCGCAAAGACCGGCAATGATCCTGTTTCGTTTGGGAAAATTCTCTCGGTCGGGTTTGGTTTCGGAAACAAAATCAGTAATCAACGCTCCTTGAACCTCTATTCTTCTTGCCAATGCCGTGTTAATGGGCGGGTAAATCCTGTCGAGTCCATGTCCTAGTACCGCCACTGTTTTCAGCCCGAAATCGAGGGCTGTCTTGTGGGCGCAAGAGTCAACGCCGTAGGCAAGCCCGCTTACAATAAGTGCATCATGAGGTATAAGCCCCCTTACAATTTCCTCGCACTTGTCCCGACCGTAATCGGTCATGTTGCGGGTGCCAATTACACCCACAACCTTTTCGGCATCGAGGTTAACTTCTCCCTTGGTGAATAACAAAATTGGACCATCTTCACAATGTCTTAATCGCGATGGATATTCGGCATCGAGGTAAAAATGTGTTCTAATCTTGTTTTTTGCAATGAATTCTACCTCTTGCTCGGCCCTGCCAAGCACATCATTACCCAAAACCGACTCGGCGATGCAAGGCCCAATTCCCGGAATCTTAACAAGCGCCGATTTCTTCTCTCTAAAAATGGCCTCCACCCCGCCGCAGTAACCAATTAGTTTCTTGGCGTTTATTGCCCCAACTCCAGGTATTAAAGTGAGTGCAATCTGATACTGTAGGGTGTCTGGCATTAATCTTGAATGTGAAGGCCTTTGAAGGTGGCAAGGTTCTACCTGCCAGCGCAATAAGGTTTAGTAGGTTTTTGTCATGGTTTTTGGAACGGCAATTACGAAGTCGGCCAGACCCAGGTTGGCCTGCTCCAAAGCATCAACACTGTCTTGTTCCACGGTGCTAACGGTTACAATTTTCAGGCTGGGGTCAAGTTGTCTCAAATACCAAAAAATACCTTCATAATTGTTTGAGTGATAGGTGCCGTGGTAATGAACAAACACACCCTTTGGATTGAGGTTTTTAAAAATGAAATGTGCCATGGTGGCATCTTTTATTGCTTGTGCCTTCGGAAAATTACCACTGCTACGACCCGGCATCCCTGACATGTTAAGCATTGACTTGTAGCCTGGCAATTCAGGGTCGTACGGTGGTGGCAATGGAGCAATCCATCGTTTGGCCTCCTCAGAAAGCAGCTCCAATCCTTCAAACCCCTGTCTGCCAACCACTGCAGCGTACCTTCGGGGAATATTGGTTGCAATAAAAGGCAACCCGTTTTGACGGGCAAACTCAAGCAGCGGCTTGTAGTCAGTTTCGTAATTACTCCAAGGCCGAGATTCTGCCTTGAAATTTCGCTCGGCAATAATCCCTTGAAAATACTCGTCTATTACCAGTTGAGTATCGGCTTCGAACATTTCGGCACCTAAAACCAAGCCATCGCCTACTTTGTCGAAAAGAACCTTGGTGAGTTCTAGTTGTAGCCAGTGCGAGATAGGATTGTTGTGCAATTCGCCGAAAAGCACCACCGAGGTTTTGGCTGAGGTACTAACCATTAACCCAAAATCAACCTTTGTCCCGTTTTTGTCGAAAATCTGATACGCTGGCAATGATTGCGACTTCAATGTTGAAGTTTGGAGGTGCAAGGCAAATGCAAATACCAACAAGTATTTTAACTTTTTCATGTGTTCCTTTATTGATTCGCGAATTTTATTTTTTTCATGTTGGCCAATAAAGATTTATTGGGCCTCGTGATATTTTAGCCACAGCACGAAGGGTTTCTCTTTAGGTCGTCGCCCAAAAAGGAAAGCGGCAGAAGGTCTTTGACCTTTTCAATTACAAATATCTTGCCTTTCTCGCCACTGAGAATCACTTTTATGGGTTTGTTTTGCAAAAGCTCGTACTCGAGTATTACCTGCCTGCAAGCGCCGCAGGGCGAAACGGGCTTGTCAAGCATTACTCGGGTTGACCTTGCGCTCACCGCAATGGTTTCCATGGTCTCGCCGGGATACATCGAAGAAGCTGCAAATATGGCAACCCTCTCCGCACAAAGTCCGCTGGGATAGGCCCCGTTTTCTTGATTGTTGCCGGTAATGATTTGGCCTTTCTCGAGCATCACGGCGGCACCCACGTAAAACTCAGAATATGGTGCATAAGCGCTATTGGTCATTTCGCGCGAAAGCCTCACGAGTTCTTGCTCCTTGGCGGCGAGTAAGCTCTCGTCGTCCAACTCGAAATACCTGAATGTAACTGTCCTTTCGTTCATTCGAAAATGTTTTATCAAGTTTAAATTCTTGGTTTAAGTAGCACTTCGTATTCGCTTCCGGATAAAACCTCAAGAGCCCTCAGAAAGGTTTTGTCTTGGAGGTTTATAACCGGATAAAATGCTTCAGGGCCTAATATAACCCGGCCTAAATAGGCTTTTAGGAAAGCCCTAATGGTTGACTCGACCTCCGGGTCAATCCTTGCCGGCCCCCTTACTCCATGATTGATTGCAAAGTTAATGAAATCGTAATAAATGCGATTGGGAAGAACGAACTTGCTGGCAAATTCGCTTGCCTTACCAACTTTTTTAATATCGGTTCTAAGTTTGTCTCCTTGTTCGAAGGCAAATCTGTAAAAAAGCCCCCTGTTTAAAATTTGATTCAGGTAAATGAATTTTTCGCCAACTTGAACCGGAAGCACAATGTCAGGTGCAATACCTCCGCCCCCAAAAACCTTCCTTCCACCAACGGTAAGGAACGTCTCGGCATTTTTTGCATCTTCGGCCATTGGTTCGGCGGTTTCTTGGTGGCCCATACCGGAGATTAAATCGTTGGGTGACTCACCGTGGCCATTCTTGTATGGTTTTTGAATGCTTCTTCCCGAGGGGGTGAAGTATCGGGCCACAGTAAGGAGCAATGCCGAACCATCTTGCAAATGAACCTGTTCTTGCACCAATCCCTTCCCAAACGAACGTCTGCCAATTATTAACCCTCTGTCGTTGTCTTGTATTGCCCCTGCCACAATTTCACTGGCCGATGCCGACCATTCGTCAATTAAAACCACAATGGGGGTGTTTTCGATTAAACCCCTGCCCTTTGCCCTTGCAACCTGTTTTGAACGCCGCCGTCCTTCGGTGTAAACAATCAGCTTGTTTTCTTCCAAAATTTCATCGGCCATTTTGATGGCTGCATCCAGATACCCCCCGGTATTGCCCCTTAGGTCAAGAATAAGTTTTTCCATTCCCGAACCAAGAAGCCTTTCAATGGCAGCCTTGAATTCTTGATAAGTGGTGGCCGAAAACCTATTGAATCTCAAGTATCCAATGTAATGGTTTACCATGTATGCAACATCGAGGCTGTATTGTGGTATTTTATCCCTTGTTATTGTGAATGGCAATAATTCGGTAACGCCTTGGCGTTTTATCTTCATGTTTACCTTGGTGCCCTTGGGTCCTTTGAGCAGGCCTACAACCTCGCTGCTCGACTTTCCAACCCCGGCAATTTTTTCATCGTTTACTTCAATTATCTTATCGCCGGGCATAATACCCACTTTTTCGGAAGGACCATCGGCAATTGGGCTAATTATTAGTACGGTATCGTTCATCATGTTGAACTCTATGCCAATTCCCTCAAAGGTGCCAATCAGGGGGTCGATACGTTCGTTAAACTCTCGTGCTGGTATGAAGGCAGAGTGTGGATCAAGTTCGCGCAAAAGGCTATGTATGGCACCCTCGGTAAGAACCGCGGGGTTGATGGAATCGACATAGGATTCTACAATGTAATTGATAATATTTGTTATTTGTGCGCCACCTGCAGCATTGAACCCTCCTCCATTTAGATTTCCGGGTTTGTTTGAAGAGATTTTTACCCCCATAAAAAACCCCGCACTCAATACCACCGATAGAATAAATGGTAAGAGTATTTTCAGCCAATTGGTCTTTTCAGTTTTTTCCATCAATAAGAGTAATGTTTGAAAAAAATAAAACAAGAAAGCCCGATATTGACCCCTAAGGCCTTTTACCGCATCAATTAAATAACGCTTTGGGTGTGACTATTGTTTTGTTTCTTGGTTTTAAGCGCAACAACAAGCCAAAGTCCGGCAGCGGCAACGATGATTGAAAGCATTTGCATTGCGTGCGAAATGTAAGCGTACGATGTTGCAGGTTCTTGTCCAATGCCGTAAAGTTGGGTAAGTGAGGCAATCGTAACAAAGTGGTATGCACCAATGCCCCCGGGTACTGGCACGAGAAAACCCAAGCTTCCAATTGCCAGTAGAGTAATTCCGGCAGAAACATCAAGGTGCGACGTGGACTCAATTGCAAGAAAAACAACGTAAACAACCGCCAAATACAAAAACCAAATTAGGAATGTATAGGCCAGGAACATCAACTTTGCATCGGTTTTCCAGAGTGTTTTAACGCCCCTGACCAGCCCTTCCATCTGAATTTTTACCTTGTTCCAAAAGGATCCGGGTTGGCTATGCTTAATTCTTCGATAAATCTTCAAGGCCAACAAAAATCCCAAAACGGCAAAAATAATTGCACCTGCAAGGATCAGGATCTTGGGTCTTAGTTGATTTTCACTTGCCGGGCCAACAAGGAAGTTAAAAAGAAAATCCTTAAGGAATTGAAACTGGAATAGAAATGTGAAAAAAAGGAGGACAGCCAGGGTAACAAGATCAAAAACCCGTTCGGCAATCATGGTCCCGGCAAGTGAATTGAATGGAATTTTGCTCGACTTGCTCAAAACGGCACACTTGGAAATCTCGCCCATCCGGGGAACTATCATGTTGGCCAAGTAACCCGACATTACCGCCCGAAAGGTGTCAGACCTTGTGGGGTTGTATCCAAGGGTCCTGATTAAAACCTGCCATCGCAGTGTTCGGGCGTAATGACTCAAAATGGCCAATACCGCTGCCACCAGAACCCAAAAATACTTTGCTTCCCTAAATTCCCGGGCAAGTTTTTGAAGGTCTTGGCCCTTGGTAATCCACCATAAAATAAGCAACCCCAGAATCAAGAATAATGCAATCTTGAGCAATCTAATGTACTGTTTTGCCAAAGCGACTTGTTAATATTTGGTGATGTTTTGTGTTGTTATCAAAACAATATGTTGCGGTGTGTGATTAATCGGCAAAGCTATAATGAAAATTTGATATGTTAGTATTTTTTTCTACCTTTGCAAATCCTTAATACGTAATTAATTACTCACGAGATACATGGAAAAGCCAAAGGTTCTTTTTGTACAGCAAGAAATTTATCCTTATACGAAAGAAACCCAGATGGCCCTTATAGGAAGATACCTTCCTCAGGGGGTTCAGGAAAGGGGAAAGGAGATTAGGACTTTCATGCCGAAGTTCGGAAACATCAACGAGCGGCGCAACCAACTCCACGAAGTGATTAGGCTTTCGGGTATGAACATTGTAATAAACGACACCGACCATCAACTTATTCTTAAGGTGGCATCCATCCAGTCGGCAAGAATGCAGGTTTATTTTATTGATAACGATGATTTTTTCAAAAGGAAGCATTGCGTGAAGGATAAAAATGGCATTTTAGCTCCCGACAACGACGAGCGGGCTATATTTTTTACCAGGGGGGTGGTAGAAACCGTAAAGAAGCTTGGTTGGGCTCCAAGCATTGTTCATTGCAGCGGCTGGTTTACCAGCTTGATGCCTTTTTACATAAAGGTTGCGCTCAAAGACAACCCTTTGTTTTCTGACACCAAGGTGGTTTACTCCATCTACGATGATGGTTTTGCAGGTTCATTAAATCCCGAACTTCCCAAAAAATTGAAACCCAAGAATTTGCGTTCTGATGCCTTGGCCTGCTTCAAAGAACCCACTTTTTTGAACCTAAGCAAGGCAGCCATGCAACATTCTGATGGAATAATTATTGGTCAAGAAAAAATTGACCCGGAGGTCGAGAAAATTGCCCGTGAAAGCGGCAAGTCAATTCTCGAATACCAGCCAATGGAAACCTACATAGATGCCTTTAACGTTTTTTATGATGCATTACTTGGCAACCAAACAGCAAAAGCAGAATAATTTCTGATAATTTTGCGTTTCGATTCCGAATAAAATTTTCTCAAATCAAAGCATATTTTGAAAACATCACGACTAGATTCTGCACTCGTTAAAGTATTTGGTTCGCTCGCAAAACCATTGCTTGGTTTAGCCCTTTTGTTGAGCCTTCAGTTTTGCAAAGAGCCATCCGAAATCGGATTGGATTTCATTGATAATCGTGCCGTGTTCACCACCACCGACACAATTACCCTTTGGGCCTACACCGAGCCTGACGACAGCATACCAACCAGCTTTGTGTCGCAACATTTGCTTGGTCAAATGCACGATCCGGTTTTCGGCAAGGTTCGCACAAGCATATTTGCTCAATTTAGCCTCCCTCCAAGCGCCTACGGCGATGTTAAATGGGGCAAGAACCCGGTGCTCGACTCGATACTGCTTGTCTTGGCTTACACCCCCAAAAGTGGTACTGACGATGACAGTACAATGTATTACGGAAATCTTGAAATTCTGAAAACATTGCGTGTTTTCGAACTTGCTCAATCCATGCCAAACAGGGATACAATCTTTAGCAGCCACAGAGTGACGGGCAATCACACCTTGGTTGGGCAGAGGGTTTTTGTGCCCGCCCCCTTGCAAAGAATTCCATTTGGCAGCGACACACTGGCCTTCCTGAGTGTTCGCCTTAATGATAGTTTTGGTCAAAAATTCATCACTGCCGACTCCATAAACTATAGCAACTGGATTAGATTTCACAATTTCTTTAGAGGTCTGAAAATTGAGATACAAGACAATTTCAATACAGGAGGAGCAATCTTGGGTTTCAATTTCTACGATTTCAACACCCGAATGATTCTTTACTACAAGTCTGGTGAGGGAGATGGTAGGAGCCAAAGCCAGAGGAGCTTCATGGTTGAAGGATTCTCCAGGCGGAACACCTTCGTTGAATTTGATTATCAAAACAGCCACCCCTTGATTGCCTCCCAACTTAATAACCCCACCCAACTTAACGACAGTCTTTTGTTTGTGAGTTCTTTGGGCGGGTTGAGGGTAAGGCTTCAAATTCCACACCTCAAAAAAGGCGGAGCCTTTTCAAATGTTGTTATAAACCAAGCCAGATTGATAATTCCGGTTGACGTTGATTTCATCGGAGGGAAGGAGTTTCATGCTGCCCGCGAATTGATATTGCTTAAAAGAGATAAAAATGGGAAAATAGTTTCAATTCGCGATCAAGAATTGAGTCCATCCATGTTTGGTGGCAGGTACAACAGCAAGGACAGGCAATACGAGTTCAACATCACCCAGCATCTGCAACAAGTTCTTGACGGCACGGTGGATAACGATGACTTGTTGTTGTTTGTGCGGGGCTCGTCCGAAAATGCAGAGCGAGTTGTGCTGAGGGGTCCCGGAAGGCACAAGAACCCCATGAGGGTAAGCATTAGATACACCTCTTTTTAGTTTGCAAAAATCCTGTAAAATTTCTGTGTCATGTGCGGAATTATTGGATACTTAGGCCCCAAGAGGGCCTTCCCAATTATTATTAAAGGTCTTAGAAGGCTTGAATACAGGGGATATGATAGTGCCGGAATGGTTTTGTTAAACCGCAGTCTTCACTTGTACAAGACAAAAGGCAAGGTTAGCGACCTTGAAAATCTTGTAGGCGAAAGAAAGCTGGAAGGTAATGTGGGAATTGGACATACCCGGTGGGCCACCCACGGCGAACCCAACGATTTAAACGCACACCCCCATTTTAGTCAAAGTCGAAAGCTTGCAATAATCCACAACGGAATTATTGAAAATTACATACCGCTTAAGTCGGAATTGATAAACAGGGGGTTCGAGTTTCAGAGCGAGACCGACACCGAGGTTTTGGTGCATCTCATCGAAGACATTCAAGAGCAAGAAGGTGCAGGCTTGTTTGAGGCCATTCGGGTTGCAATGAATCAAGTTGTGGGAGCATACGCGATTGTTGTTATAAGCGAGGCTTACCCCGATAGCTTGTTTTTGGCAAGAAAAGGCAGCCCACTGGTAATTGGCATTGGTGAAGGAGAGTTTTTCGTTGCCTCCGACGCTTCGCCAATAGTTGAATACACCCCTAACGTGGTTTACCTCGACGACGAGGAAATTGCCGTGATTTCGCGCGATGGTAGTCTTAGAATCAAAACCATACGCAACCACGAAAAAACCCCTTACGTCCAAAAATTGGAGTTTCAACTTGCCGAAATTGAAAAGGGAGATTACCCCCACTTTATGCTGAAGGAGATTTTCGAGCAACCCCGGAGTATCGCCGATAGTATGCGCGGCAGGCTCAAATTCGAAACCGGCGAAGTAAAACTTGGAGGAATTATTGACTACGAACAAAAGATTCTCAATGCTCGGCGAATCGTTATTATTGCCTGTGGAACTTCATGGCACGCCGGCCTGGTGGGCGAGTACCTCTTTGAAGACCTTGCCCGCATACCCGTGGAGGTTGAGTATGCCTCGGAGTTCAGGTATCGCAACCCCGTGATTTACGAAGATGATCTGGTTATTGCCATAAGCCAATCGGGCGAAACAGCCGATACCCTTGCCGCAATCGAATTGGCAAAATCAAAGGGTGCCACCATTTTTGGCATATGCAACGTTGTGGGCTCCTCCATTGCCAGGGCAACCCATGCAGGGTCATACACGCACGCTGGGCCAGAAATTGGCGTGGCCAGCACCAAGGCGTTTACCGCCCAGGTTACCGTTTTAACGCTTATGGCCCTATACATTGCAGGGAGCAAGGGAACCATTTCGACCCAAAGATACAGGGCACTTATCAGCGAAATGGAGGATATTCCCAACAAGGTTCAAGAAGTCCTTGCCTCGAATCAGCTAGTAATTGACCTTTCGGCCAAATTTAAAGATGCAAGGAACTTCTTGTATTTGGGCCGGGGTTACAATTTTCCAGTGGCCCTTGAGGGAGCCTTGAAGTTGAAAGAAATATCGTACATTCATGCCGAGGGATACCCTGCCGCAGAAATGAAACACGGACCCATTGCCCTGATTGACGAGCAAATGCCGGTGGTTGTAATTGCCACCAAGAAAGGAGCCTACGACAAGGTTCTGAGCAACATTCAAGAGGTTAAAGCTCGCAAGGGGGTGGTTATAGCAGTTGTTTCAAAAGGAGACACCGATGTGCGTAACATTGCCGACCACGTTATCGAAATACCCGAAACAGACGAAATATTCGTGCCATTGATTGCCTCTGTTCCCCTGCAATTGTTGGCATACCACGTGGCCGTTTTGCGAGGTTGCAACGTTGACCAACCCCGAAATCTTGCAAAATCTGTTACTGTTGAATAAAAAATTTGCGATAACCAACCACTGTAACTATCTTTGCCCGTAACTTTTTTTTTCAAAAATGAGTTTATTGATTGTTGGAACCGTGGCTTTCGACCAAGTAGAGACCCCGGCCGGAAACAGCGGGATTATCCTTGGGGGCGCAGCAACTTACATTGGCCTTGCAGCAAGCCTTATTCACCCAAAGGTAAGCATCGTATCGGTAGTGGGTCACGATTTTCCTGATGAATACCTGGAGTTGTTCAAGAACAGAAAAATTGACACTCAGGGCTTGAAAGTTATTCCAGATGGAAAGACTTTTTTTTGGGCGTGCAGGTACCACTCCGATATGAATAACCGCGACACCTTGATCACTGACCTTAACGTTTTGGCGGGATTTGACCCCGTGGTGCCAGAGGCTGCGAGGAAAAGCAAGTACGTTATGTTGGGCAACCTCACACCTGCCATTCAAAAGAAGGTACTTATGCAAATGCACGAACGGCCGAAATTCATCACGATGGATACAATGAATTTTTGGATGGATTCGGCCCGGGACGAATTGATGGAGGTGATTAATATGGTTGACCTCCTTGCCATAAACGACCAAGAGGCACGCCAACTATCCGGTGAGCAGCAAATGATGAAGGCTGCCAATAGAATCCTTAAAATGGGGCCCAAGTTCTTGATCATAAAAAGAGGCGAATACGGTGCACTGTTATTTGGAAATGACAAGGTTTTCTTTTGCCCGGCAGTGCCGCTCGAAAACGTGATTGATCCAACGGGCGCTGGCGACACTTTTGCTGGAGGGCTTATGGGTTACCTTTCTAAAACCGACAACGTATCATTCGAAACCATCAAAACGGCACTAGTTTACGGAGCAGTGATGGCCAGTTTTACCGTGGAAAATTTCGGAGCCACGAGGCTTTTGGAAATACGTGCCGATGATATCAATGCCCGGATTAAGCATTTTCGGGAACTTTCCAGTTTTCAAATAGACTTGCTATAAACTGAAATCGAAAATTCATTTTTTTAACCTAATTGGTTGTTTTTTTGTATTTTTACCGACTTTTTAGGAAGTTCTGAATTGTTGAAGGGTTGGGAATGGAGTTGAAATCATTTTTTTTCCGAAATCATTTTTTTTCATAATTAAAACCGGTTGTTGAAATCATGAAAGTTTATCAAACTAACGAAATTAAGAACGTTGCACTAATTGGAGGTGCCAAGGCCGGCAAAACCACGCTTGCCGAAGCAATGCTTTTCGAGGGCGGAATTATTAACAGAAGGGGATTGGTTGACGACAGGAACACCGTTTCAGACTACCGCGAGATTGAACTCGAGCGTCAGTTTTCTGTTTTCTCCACTGTAATGTACTCAGAGTACCAAGGCAAAAAGATCAACATTATCGACACTCCCGGGTTCGATGATTTTATCGGCGAGGTGCTTGCTGCATTAAAAGTCGCTGACACCGCGGTAATGGTTGTTAACTCGCAAAATGGCGTGGAAGTGGGAACAGAAATAACCTGGCGATACGTTAGCAAGCTGGAGAAACCAACGGTTTTTCTTGTTAACCAGCTTGAAGCCGAAAAGGCAAACTTCGAAGAAACCCTTACCCAACTGAAAAGCAATTTTGGCGATAAAGTGCTTGTGGCACAATACCCTACAAATGCCGGACATGGTTTCGACACCGTTGTTGACGTACTAAAAATGAAACAATACAAGTTTCCGGTGGGTGGCGGCAAGCCAGTTATTTCCGAAATCCCCGATTCTGAAAAAGCAAAGGCCGATAGTTACTTCAATGCAATAGTTGAAGCTGCCGCGGAAAGTGATGAGACCTTGATGGAGGCATTTTTCGAAAACGGAAATCTCTCTGACGAGGAAATGGCAAAAGGCCTAATTCAGGGCATTGCCACCAGAACCATGTTCCCGGTTTTGTGTGTTTGCACCAAGCACAACCAGGGTGTTGGAAGGTTCATGGAGTTTGTCAACGAAAACTTGCCAGCCCCCAACCAGGTTGCCCCAACAAAAACCACCGGTGGAAAAGAATTGACTTTCGACCCCAGCGGGGCCCCTGCTGCCTTCGTTTTCAAAACATCAATAGAGCAGCACCTTGGCGAGGTTTCGTTCTTCAAGGTTTTTAATGGAACCCTTACGGAAGCCATTGATCTAGTAAACACCACAACCTCTTCAAAGGAAAGACTTTCGCAACTATTTGCCGTATATGGAAAATCAAGGCAAAAAGTTGAGAAGGTTGTGGCTGGCGATATAGCAGCTACCATAAAACTAAAAGATACCCATACTGGAAATACACTGGCTACCGGTAAAAATCAAGACGATTCTGTTTCCCTTATCACATATCCCGAGCCAAAAATCAGGATGGCCGTAAGAGCCAAGAACACTGCTGACGAGGAAAAACTTGCCGGAATTCTTAAGGAGATGAATAAGATTGACCCAACGTTGATTTTCGAGCACAGCAAGGAACTCAAGCAGGTAATCTTGTCAGCCCAAGGCGAAATGCACCTGAACATTGCAAAGTGGGTTATCGAAAACATTAACAAAATTGGCATCGAGTTTTTTGCGCCAAAAATCCCATACCGCGAAACCATTACCAAGAATGCTTCGTCAATGTACAGGCACAAGAAGCAATCGGGCGGTGCCGGCCAATTTGGCGAGGTGCACATGTTAATCGAGGCATACTATGAAGGTAAGCCAAACCAAACCCAACACCCAATCAGGGGTACCGATGAGCATAACCTGCCCTGGGGTGGAAAGCTAATTTTCAACAACTGTATTGTGGGTGGAGCAATCGATTCAAGGTTCATGCCAGCAATACTAAAGGGTATCATGGAAAAAATGGAAGAAGGGCCTCTGACTGGTTCTTACGCCCGCGACATCATTGTTAACATCTACGATGGAAAGATGCACCCCGTTGACTCAAACGAAATTTCGTTCAAACTTGCCGGAAGAAACGCCTTTAAAGATGCATTCAAAAATGCCGGCCCCAAAATCCTTGAACCAATTTACGATGTTGAAGTAATGGTTCCAGAAGAAAAGATGGGTGATGTCATAACCGACTTGCAAGGCCGTCGGGCAATTATCATGGGCATGGACAGCGAGGGCAACTACCAGAAGATTAAGGCTAAAGTTCCTCTTGCCGAGCTAAACCGCTACTCAACCACCTTGAGCTCTCTTACCAGCGGACGAGCTACCTACGGAATGAAATTTGCCGAATACCAACAAGTGCCAATGGATGTTCAAGAAGCCCTTTTAAAGGCATACGAAGAAGAAGAAAAGGACGAAGATTAATCGGTTGCAATTTGCTTAACAATAAAAAAGCCCGGATGACCCGGGCTTTTTTATTTGGGAAAAGAGGATGATACTACTTCTGTATTTGTAGCTTTCTTGCAACAAAACCTTTTTCGGTTTCAATCCTAATTAAGTACATTCCATTTTTCAGATTCGAAACCTCAAGCTGAGTTTGAGTTGAGTTAAGGGTTGTCATGAAAACCAATCTTCCTGTGAGGTCAAATATCTCAACATTAATTAGGTTAATATTGATAGATGAAACAGTAATGAAACCCCTGGAAGGATTTGGAAAAACACTTACCCCATCCAAGCCTGGCTCTGCTATTGAGGTGGTGTTTGGCCTCCAAACAGCAAAAAGGGTTACATCGTTAGCTGGCATCGTGAAAGTTGACCAGGGTTGGAAGGTAGGCCCAAAGCCGCCAGAAGAAAAATTCCATCCTGCAAAATTATGGTTAGCCAGTACCATCGTGCCTTGCCCCAAAACGGTAACTTGATTGCTTGCTTCATAAACGTTGCTATCAACGGGAACTTGACCCGTAACCGATGCATTATTAGCATGGTAAGTAACTGAAAATGTTGTTTGAACAGGTGCGCCACCCCAAAGGTTCAAAACAATGTGAACGTTCGGAAAACCGGTGCCCACGTTGGCCAGATCGGTGATGTTAGTAATTCCACAACCTGTAGATCTAAAAAAAGTCGGGGTGTTTTGGCCATCCGAATTTGACCCAAGGAATATCCTGGTTCCGGCACCTTGACCGCTGGGAGTATGTACCTCGACGGCAATTATTGAACCAGCCGGAATCAAAACAGGGTTGGTAAGCAAAAACTGCCTGACAACTTGCGAAACATTGGGAACCGAGAAGTTTTGTTCGTAAACTTGGGTAAGAGTTGCAGTTGCCAAATTAGTTGAGGTGGCGGTATAAATTCTAATAATGATTGGGGTGCCAGCAGCAGCATTTTCAGCCGCGGCAACTTGAACCCCCACGTCAACTACTCTTATCTCGAAGCTAGTGTTAATTGAATGATGGTTTACCAAATCAAAGACCCTGAAAAAAGAGTTGTCCGAATTTATTGAAGGGTTGGAGCCTTGTATAACACAAGACACTGTTGAAGTTCCAATTGCCTGTGAAGAGCTTTGGGTTAGCATCGAGCTTTCGTTCACGTAAATGTAATTGGTTTTAGTGGTGGTGGTTTGGTTGTTTGCGGTGAGACTCACGGTCTTGTATCCTCCCGTGGAGTAAGAAACCGTATGGGGCCCTTGCCCTGTGGCAGTTGCCGGCACGGCACCACTGCCAAAGTTCCAATTCCACGATGTAATTGTTCCTCCCGATGACTGGTCGGTAAAGTTGATTTCCTCGTTTTTGCTAACCACCAGCTTGCTTGCCACGAAATTAACCTGAAGGCCGGCAAAAGGGTCGTATCCGCCCAAAGAGGTAACACCGGTATTGCCCGGATCGAGCCATGGCCGAAGTATTTGGCTTTCCAACGTCCCGTTCGAGGCCCAATGGTGGCCAAATTTCCCATAGAAGTCGGGCGAACTTGTTGCGGTGCACATCGACGAACCACCTGAAAGAGTTCCAACTATTTGGCCTTGCGAATTAAATAGAGGCGACCCCGAAGACCCCCCCTCGGTAACCGAATGGCCGTTGGTGGTGGCAGCCCAAACAATACCCCAAGCAGCACCTGGTGCCATAACACTTCCTTCAATGTTTGGGGTGGCCGAGAAGGGAGTGCCGGTATAGATCGAGATTTTCTTAGCATCGCCAGATGGATGGTGAATTCCTGCCCCACCAGCCGAAGCAGTAGCAGACCTATTCCAACCATTATAAAAAGGATTCCAGGAAGATGGGGGCGATGAATTTAATTGAACAAGACGAAAGTCAGAACCGCCAGCCAATGGGCCGAGTGCTCTAAGGGTACACCCTGTAATCATGTTATTTGGAGGAGTGCCGAAATTGCCGCATTGAGCGCGTTCGAAATTGAAAAAAAATTGCCAAACATTCATGTCGGCGGCGGTGGCCCCTTGCCCACAGTGAGCTGCTGTAAGGAAGTATGGCATTCCATTTTGGCTGGTATTGTTGATAAGCGAACCGCTGCAATAGAACCAACTAGTCCCAACTCTAAACAAAATCCTTGCTACACCCCTTTTAACAACCTGCCAATTGTCGCCCTCCGGAGAGCAATTTATGTTTACCATGCAAGCTCCCGACGAGCCCAAGCCCTTTTCTTCATTGAAAGCCTCCAAGCCATTATAAATCACTACCAGGTCGGTCAGCACAAAATTGCCAACCATTTCTGTTTGATAAGAATGCTGTTGGCCGGCGGTAATATTTCCGCATGCAGTTGACATTATCGTTGCCATGTTGCCGGCCATGGCTGGTTCGAAATATTCTATTATTAAGGCATCGCCTGGAAGGGGAGGGGTCGATACATACCTTGAATTTAAATCGTTACCCCTTATCGAGTAAAATGCACCCGGATTTAGTTCTGAATAAACAAATAGGGTTGCACCTTTTGGAATTTCAACATTTTCGAAAACCAATGCCAAAGCTGGGGCTCCGGGCGAGGTGGCTCTTAGCATCCATGATGTCCCGCCCGTTGACCAGTTGATTTTGGTTCCTTGAGTGCCGGGCATTACCTCGACTTCAATGGAAAAACCTGCCCACAATGGTTGACCAGCTTTTGATGAAGACTTGGTGGTTGCAATAGATTGGTCGTGAGGCATAAATAGGGTTTCAACCTGACCGGCAGATACGCCCCTTGCCAGGCTTGGTGGCACGTCTCCTCGTGCTTGAAGGGAAAAATTCGCGGCAAAAACGAATAGGAAAATCGTGGTCAAAAAAGTGTAAACCCTTGTCATGGCAAAAAAATGGTTTTGATTTAAACATCTATTTTTTTGCTAAATTAGTAAAAAAGCAAACAAAACCATTAATCAGGGAAGTTTTTTTGGCAAAGCGGTAATTGAGGCCAGTGGCCGGTAAGCGAAAAGAACATGGATAGGAAAAATAATTTTGTAAATTTTTCTTGGAGAACCATTAATTCTGGCAAGTATATTTTTGCACGGCTTTTAATTCTTGTGAAATTACTTTGAAATTTACTTGACGTTATACTTTAATGCATCACTTGCAAAAAGTAACCAGTAATCAGTTGCAGTTTGAGCTTTCGTAAAATCAGTTGCCAAAAAATTCTAAACACTCATTATAATTATTGAAAACTCAATTTGTTTCTTTTGTATGTTTTATTGTTATGCTTGGCAGTCCGAAATAGGAGTCATCTCCCTTGGGCTGGCTTGAGGTTATGTATTCCTGGAGTTTTGGCCTTTCGAAACCACAGCACCTAAAACCTAAACCCCAAGGTTATGAAAACCTGCGATGGCCTTAGGATGTAAACCGTTTCGAGTAGCATTATGTCGCTTTGACTAAAGATGGTGTAGTTTGCGGTGTTGAAAATATTACGCCAGTTAACCTCGAGGTCAAGACGAGCTTTTTGAAACCTGAACCTGTACCTGAAATCCATGAAGAAGTTTTGTTTTTGATGCAAGTGATAGTATTCTGTGGTGAGCATTAAGAAATGCCTTTGGCGGGTAAGCAGTGTTATGTCGAAGAAATGCCGCCACATGTTAATGTTTGCAGCACGCTGCCCTGCGGTGTAACTCCCATTGTGGCTATATGATGCACGGTAGTCGGGGTTTATTTCTTGCGAAATCCTTACGCTTGCCTGCGGTGTGAGCATAAGCATGTAGCTATCGAATGGTCCTAATTGCCCGTTAACCAACGACTGGCGGTTGCTCCCGCTGTAATTGGCAGACAGTTTCAGGGTGCTTTTCATTTGGTAAAAGTACTTGCTTGTTTCGGCATAAACGAAGTGGTTGTGGCTGGTGTTGGGTCTTTCGAGGGCTTCAACCACCGATGTACCATCAAGATTGATCTGTGTGCTGCACATAAGGCTGTTATTGTTAGTGCTTTACGCCATGTTGGCATTGTTAAAAAACCCGATAATTGAATTGCGATACTGCACCAAAAGGGATGCTGTATGGCTGGTGGTTTGCGACCAGGGAGCCCCGTTGCGGGTAAGCGAGTTGATGCTTCGCAACAGGTAGCCGGAATAAACGCTGTCATGGCTGCCAACGTTTTGGCGGTAGCAATAGCTTCCGTGCAAGTGCCAAAAGCCCTTGAATTGATAGGAGAAACCCGCCCCAGGGCTTATGGTTAACCTTGCCAAGCTTTGCCCTGCATCATGTGATCTGTCAAGCATATCCATTTTCTGCCAAGCAATTGGTAGGTGCCCCCTAATGGTTGATTGACCACATCGGTACTTTAACCCAGTTTCTGCAAATGCCTCGTGGTGGGTAGCTTCAAGACTGTTGCTGAAGTTAGCACCAGGGTTTGACCAAGATGTTCCGTCAAATACTCGCAGGTCGTTTTCTAGCAAGTTCTTCCTGAACGAGTGCCCAACCCTGGGTGTGAAGGTTATGTTTTTCCACACAAACGAGAAACTTGCCGTGTGCTGCACCGAAAGCTTTTTCATGTCGAGGTTTTGCCTGAGGCTGTCAATTTCTGCATCTTGGCTTATTGCCTGCTCGAAGCCCCCGGGGTATGCAATCAATGTATGTGGGCTGTGGCCGTAATTAATATCGGAGGTAAACTCCACCAACCGCGAGCCGATCGCATTTACGGGGCGCAAGTTGTTTGCAAAACTTGTGAAGGGATTTCTTAAGTCCTGACCCTTTTGAGCCTGATTTGATGCAATGGCACCGTTTCGGTAATCCCATCGGGTTTCGAACTTGGTTTTGTTGTCTAAATAATTGTTTTTAGCGTTGCGGCCGAGGTTAAACTCGCCCTGTATGTAGTGATCCTTGAGGTTGTTTTGCATCGTTTCGGTCAAAAACAATTCGCCGGCTGGCAGGTAATAGGTCAAGTTTTGGCTGCCGATTTGCTTGTGTCCGTGATTTAGGTACGATACGTTTGCCCTTAGCTGCCAATCATTGTCAAGCCTCAATAATATGTTGCTGCTTAGCAGGTGGCTGTGATTGTCAACCACACGGGTTTGATTGAATGCCGGTTCAGCCATCGTTTGTATTGCAAGCATTTGGGGGTTTTGTTGGGCACGTCCCATCATTTGTTCCATATCTTGTATGGTAAGTTGCTGCAACTGGCTGGTAACATTTTGGCCAATGTTGTTGCCTTGGTATGAGTTTACCACCTGGAAATTTCGTTTAATGGTCATTGGGGTTATATTGGCCGTGAACAATACCGGCCACAGCCCCGCGCCGACTCTCGCGGTTCCGGTTGTGGTGATTTTTCGTGCCAGCTTGTGGTTTGGCGATGCACGTGGTGATGTTACCATGTCTTCTAAAACCCTGAGTGGTTGGTGGTTACGAGCAACTCCACTGCTGCCACCGACTGGTGGGGTAGGTTGTTGCTAACCATGCCGTAGCGGCCTTCCATTAGGTCGAGGCCCTCAACGTAAAAACCTTTGTATGGGCTCCCCTTGGTACAAGATTCGCCCACGGGTTTCTACCTCTATGCCCTGCATACGCCTGAGTACCTCGGCAATACTGCGGTCTTGCTGGCGGGCAAACGACCGCACCACGTAGCTTGCCGTATCGCCACGCGGCTCGATACTTTGTCTGGTAACGGTAAATTCCTTCAAGTCCTTAATCTCGAATTGCAAGTCAAAGTCAAGGGTTTGGGTGGTGGCTGGCACCGTTTTTCTTTGGTTGCGATAGTTCATCGAGCTTACCTCAACCAACAGGCTGTCGGCATTGCTGGTAAACGTGGTGGATTAATTGCCCCTGTTGTCGGTAATGGCAAAGGCAACAAGGGCAGGTTGGCCCTTGTTGGAAATAAGGATGTTTATTGCCGGCAATCCCTCGCCCGTTGCAGCATCGGTAACCCTGCCGCAAAGTGTGGTCTGGGCTGCAGCACCCGGGGCAACAAGCAAGAAAAAAGTAGCGATAAAAACAGGTAGCATCATACTCAGAAATTTATTTAGAACCGTAAAAAGTCAGGGTTTGACTTGTAGTCAAGCCCCAACCATCCTGGTTTCCTTTGTGCTCCAATGCCCAGCCTTACGTTTTTGCCACAAAAACCATCCCCAAGCCCAGATTAATCGGCACAAAGCTCGATGAAGTTGTTGCGGCGGGCGGCGCTTGCCGCTGCCCTTGCCCGGTTTCGGGGTCGGCAGTGTGCGCGCCCACTATTGTACCTCCATCGCGCGTGAAATTGTTCCGCAATCTTATGAGTTCAGCCAGGGTGGTTTTTATGCGGTTGGCCGATATTTCAACCTCCACGTTTCCCACCAACAGGTTGGTAATTTCAACCGACTCCAGCTCAAAAACGCAATGATTACGAGTGTCGGCAACCTTGACAATTAAGCCAGGCAGCCCGTGAAACTTGTAGGGGCCATCGCTTATGGGTACGGTAGGGGTAAACCACGCCACCCACTCGCGGCAACCGTAGGTGTGGTGGCTTCTTGAACTTCGTACCCCAAGAAGATTTTCTCGTTCCCTGTTATGTGCCATTTGAATCCGTTCATTGGCCCGGTGTATTCAAATCGATCGAGGAATACGTTGTCGTGGGTAACAAGTTTCATTTCATCGTAATGCTTGAAAACTGAAAGTCTGATTCTTGATGGAAATCTTTGCAAAAATTCAGGTGCAAGTGCCACAAAATTTTCAAAGTTGTTCTGGCTAATTGCCACCAACTCTCGCAAGCGAATAAAAGAATTTAAATTTTGGAACGAAGAAAAACCGCCCCCTATTGTCAAGATCATTCTCTCGCTTATTACTTCACCCAGAAATGTAGAGTCTCGCCTTGCCTCCATTTTGTAAATAAGGTTAAGCTTGACAGGAGCCAGGATTTCATAATCGGTCTTGAAAAATCGGTTATCCTGACTGGTTGAGTTAAAACCCAACAAAAAAAAGACATATTGTCCCGAAAAACAATTTTTGCATATTGCCGAGGTATCTAATCAAACGCTGCTTCTAAAAGTGAGTAAACTTCTCCAAGTTCTCTTTGTCACAAATAATCTCCGTCCAGACATTGTATTGATCTATCCATTCAGCTGCAGTATCACCGCATGCCATAACAGTATTAGCATGAAAAACAATCATATTACCGCCAAAAACGAGATCGGGGCGCTCCGGAAGGTAGTCGCATTAAAACAAGTCCAACTCGTGGCTGTAAGGTTAGCCACCATCATCATCGCGGCAAATACCATTGCCAAAATTTTCTTTTGCCTGGCGGTTTAATTTTTTTGGTTTAACACGAAATTAATCATGCTGCAAATAAAAAAAACGATTTTTCTTAGTTTTGCTTGCAAAAAAGTCGAAATTCAGAATCGTTCTAAATAGCGAGCGGTTTTTTTTATTCACGGCTTTACTTTGAGTCAAACCGTGAATAAAACCAAGAAATGGAACTCGGGTAAAATGGATTTAAAAACGCTGGTTTTAACCAGAAATCGGCGAAATCAGCTTTGTGTTGAATCAGCGGCATGGGCGTGCCGTAGAAATAATCTTTAACTAAACGACATTGAAATTGGTTATTTGCATTTCGTGTTTAAGCTTGGGGAGATGACTTGTAATGGTATCCCAAATTATTTTATTGTCAATCTTGTCGTAGCCATGGTCCACTCGGTTGCGCTTGTTTTTTTATGTGTTTCTTGCTGGAAATTGTAATTGCAGAATCCAAGTTTCCCAGCCTATTCCTTGGTTACCCAATAATTTCAAATTCCCTTTCCACTTCCATGCCAAGCATTTTGTTGGCAATGTAAACCTTGAAGTTTCTTTTCTTTCCAAGAAAGAATTTTATTGATTCGATTTCTTCATTTACGACATAAAGACATTTCTTTTTTTACAGCCTCACGAGTTCTTGATTTGGTTTTGTTAGTTGGTTCAATAAAAAAAGGTTCAGCCAAAGATTAATCAGTCAGCAGATTTACGGGTGGCTTGAATTTTTGTTAACCCCTTAGGCAAAAAAAAGTATCCGCATGGTTGTCATGCCCATTGGCTTTAAAGAAAATAGAAAATTAGCGTTGCTAACTAATTGGACTTTTCTGTGCAAATAGCGTCAAGGGCATGAAAGGACTTACCATTGTATTTTAAGCACAACACTCTAAGCGGTCTAATTTCTAAGACAAATTTTTTTGTTAATGTTATAACAAATAAGGCAAAAATAAACATTTGCCCCAATTTTGCTCAGTAAACTTCAGCTTTCAAGCCCAACTCGGTTACTTTGGCTGCAATTTCTTGGAGCTTGGTAAGGGATATTTGTTCAATTTTATCGAGAGGTGTCCCGCGTGCTATGGAGTATATCATTACTCGCGTGGGTTGGAGGTCGTGGAGCAAGCCTAACCAACTGCCAACTTCTTCATTGGTTGTGTTGTCAAAAACCTCCCCACCCTTTTTGCCTTTAAGGAAAAGTGATTGAATAATCATTTTTTCCTTGAACAGTTTGAGGTTGTGGATTAGTTTCTGGAAGGTGAAGTTTCCTGCGGGGCAATTTATTGTTTCGAAGGTTTTGGCCGTTCCGGCATCGAGCTTCAATATGTTCAGGTCAACCTTTTGCAATGCCGCTGCAATTTTGGGTTTGTGGCAGGTGGTTGCATTGCTAAGCACGGCAACTTTTACGTGCGAGAAATGCTTGTTGCGCAATGCTATGGTGTCTGATATTATTTCGTTAAAATCGGGATGGAGGGTGGGCTCACCGTTGCCGGCGAAGGTTATTGCATCGAAATCTTTTCCATCCTTTTTAAACATCAAGAGCTTTTCCTCCAGCCCTCGTTGTATTTCTTCACGTGATGGAAAATTGTACTTGGTTTTTCGTGGTGGTGGCGGTGTCCAGCCACACTCGCAGTAATTGCAATTGAAGTTGCATAGCTTGCTGCTAACAGGCAAAAGGTTAACTCCCAGCGAACGGCCAAGCCGGCGGCTTTGAACCGGTCCGAAAATGTATTGCTGAAAGAGGAACCCGGACATTTTTGTCAATTACGAACGGCGAACAAAAAATTGAAAAGTTTAAGAAGTTTAATTTGCAAAATTAGAAATCGATCCGTTGCCCATATCTCCCTTCGCTCCATCGGGTAGTGGTTTTTTCGGCAAGTTGCTCTTGGGTTTTCACTTTTCACCCTTCACTCTCAACCTGCTACTCTCACCTTGTTTCCGGGCCGTTTGAGTTCGTGTCAACCTCATCTTCTTGGTCATGGGCCTTGGGCTTTTTCTCGAAAGCAAAAAACCTTTTCTGAAAAATTATTATCGTAAATATCGCTACTGTTATTGATGCATCGGCAATGTTGAAAACAGGCCTGAAGAAAATGAATTCCTCTCCGCCCCAAAAAGGAAACCATTGTGGAAAAGTGGTATTGATTATTGGGAAATAAAACATATCCACCACCTTTCCGTGAAGAAATGGAGCATATCCACCACCCTCGGGAAACGCCACGGCAGGCTGCGAGAAGTAGCTCTCGCCGAAAACAAGACCGTAAAAAGCGCTGTCAATAATGTTTCCTAATGCTCCGGCAAAAATCATCCCCAAGCAAATCAACAATCCAACGGGAGCTCCTTTTTTTACAACTTTCAAAATATACCAACCTATAAAGAAAAGAGCAATAATTCTTAAAATGCTTAGGATTAACTTCCCGTTAGGAAAAGGAAATTCCAAACCAAATGCCATACCCGGGTTTTCGGTAAAATGCAGCATGAACCAATCGCCCATGACGTGGATGCTCTCGCCAAGGTTCATCGAGGTTTTGACCAGAATCTTTGTAAACTGGTCAATGCCAATTAGCCCCAGAACCACCAACCAAGGAATGTACTTTCTCTTTAGAGCCGGTTGCATTCCTAGTATTTTCCTCCAAGTTTTGCTTCGATGCTCAAGGTGGCGTGGGGTACGCTTCGCAGGCGCTCTTTCGAAATAAGTTTTCCGGTGGCCCTGCAAATGCCATAAGTTCGGTTTTCTATTCGGATAAGGGCATTTTCAAGGTCGCGAATAAACTTCTGCTGCCGCGATGCCAACTGGCTGTTTTCTTCCTTGGACAAAACCTGCGAGCCTTCCTCAAGAATCTTGAACGATGGCGAGGTGTCGGTGATATCGTTTTCGTTTTGCGTGGTGTATGCCTCGGTTAGAAGTCTGAACCCCTCGCGGGCATCTTCCAGCTTCCTCATGATAATCTCCCTGAACTCCTGGAGCTCCTCGTCAGAATACCTGGTCTTTTCGTGTTTTGCTATCATTTTTCAAGCGTTTTACTAGGGTTGTTTTATTTATCTTGTTTTGTTATACTTACTTGAGTGGTTACCCCTTCGGCCAATTCTACTTCAACGGAGTCTCCTTGGTCAATGGTTTTTACAATTGAAAGGTCATCTGCCAAAGTTTCCGAACAAATATATAGACTATTTTTGACAATTGATTCGGAAATTTCTCCAAAGGCTTGCAATTTTATGCTAATCTTGTCAGTAACCTCCAGGCCTATATCTTTCCTGAGGTTTTGAATGCGGTTAATTAGCTCCCTGGCCATGCCTTCGCTGCGAAGTTCATCGGTAATGGTAACATCCAATGCCACCGTGATTGCGCCTTCCGAAGCCACCAGCCAGCCTGGAATGTCTTCCGAGGTTATCTCAACATCGCTTATCAATAGCTCAACTTGAACGTCGTCAATATATAAAACCGTTTTTTGGTTGGCTTCCAGTTGCCCAATTTGGTCTTGAGTAAAGGCCGAAACTGCCGCTGCTATTTTCTTCATTAGTTGGCCGTACCTCGGGCCAAGTTCTTTGAAGTTTGGCCTTATTTTCTTGGTAAGGATTCCTGCTGTTCCTTCAAGGTATTCCAGTTCCTTTACGTTTACTTCGGCCAGTATTAATTGTTCCACGTTTTCCATTTGCCCGCGAATCTTTGTATCCAAAACGGGAATCATTATCTTTTGCAAGGGCTGCCTTACCCTAATGTTTACCCTTTTGCGAAGCCCAAGCACCATCGAAGAAATTTTTTGAGCCAACTGCATTCTCTCTTCCAAATCCACGTCAACCAATTCGGGCTTCTCGGCGGGGAAGTCGGTGAGGTGAACCGAAATGGCATGGTGTCTCTTGGCAACGGTGTTTAGATCATTAAACAACCTGTCGGCAAAAAATGGGGCTATCGGAGCCATCAGCATTGCAATGGTTTCGAGGCATGAGTAAAGCGTTTGGTATGCGGCAATTTTATCGGTGGTGTATTCGCCCTTCCAAAACCTGCGGCGGCAAAGCCTCACGTACCAGTTGCTAAGGTGTTCGTCAACGAAGTTTTGAATCAACCGGCCGGCACGTGTTGGTTCAAAATCCCGGTAACACTCGTCAACTTTCTTCACGAGGGTGTTCAGTTCTGACAAAATCCAGCGGTCAATTTCGGGCTTTTGAATTACTGGTATCTCGGCCTCGGCATACTTGAACCCGTCAATGTTGGCATAAAGCGCGAAAAATGCGTAGGTGTTGTAAAGTGTTCCGAAAAATTTCCTTTGCACCTCTGCCACTCCTTCAATGTCAAATTTAAGGTTGTCCCAAGGTTGCGAGTTGGTTATCATGTACCACCTCGTGGCATCTGGCCCATATTTTTCGATGGTTACAAACGGGTCAACGGCATTGCCCAGCCTTTTCGACATCTTTGCCCCGGTTTTGTCAAGAACCAAACCGTTTGAGACCACGGTTTTGAAAGAAACAGAGTCAAAAACCATCGTGGCTATGGCGTGCAACGTAAAGAACCATCCCCTGGTTTGGTCAACACCCTCGGCAATAAAATCGGCCGGGAAGTTGGTCTCGAACTCTTCCTTGTTTTCAAAAGGGTAGTGAAACTGTGCGTATGGCATTGCGCCGCTATCGAACCAAACGTCAATAAGGTCGCTTTCGCGCACCATTCTTTTCCCGGAATGGGAAACCAGGATAATTTCATCAACAAACGGTCGATGCATGTCGAAAACATTGTAGTTTTCGTCAGACAAATTTCCTGGCTCAAAGCTTGCAAGCGGATTTGATTCCATGAACCCCGCCATTACTGACTTTTCAATCTCTTTTTTTAATTGTTCCAACGACCCGATGCAAATTCTTTCGGTTTGATCCTCGGTTGCCCAAATCGGCAGCGGCACTCCCCAAAAACGCGAGCGGCTCAGATTCCAGTCTTGCAAGTTTTCGAGCCAGTTGCCGAAACGGCCGGTTCCGGTGCTCTCGGGTTTCCAAGTTATGGTGTTGTTGAGCTCAATCATCCTTTCTTTAAGGGCGGTGGTTTTTACAAACCAGCTGTCGAGCGGATAATACAAAATGGGCTTGTCAGTGCGCCAGCAGTGTGGGTAGGTGTGCTCGTACCTCTCGGCCTTGAAAGCCCGATTCTCGGTTTTGAGTTTTATGATTATGTCAACATCAACAGGCCTTTGCTCGCCAGTTCCGTTTTCGTATTCCGGCCTCACGAACCTGCCGGCTAATTCGCCCATTTCTTCAACGAATCGACCGGTTTTGTCAACCATTGTCAGCGAGCCAAGCTTGTACTGTTTGCCAACCTTAAAGTCGTCGGCGCCAAAGCTTGGGGCAATGTGTACAATGCCAGTTCCGTCTTGGGTGGTAACGAAATCGCCTAAAACAACCCTAAACGGGTCGCCTTCCTGGGGCTTGGCGTATGGCAACAACTGCTCGAAGCGGATGTTCTCGAGCATCTTTCCCTTGTATTCTCCAACCACCTCGTATGGAATTACCTTGTCGCCAGGTTTGTATTCTTCGAGTTTCAGCCCGGCGCCCTTTTCGTTAAAAAACCCGCCCATCAAATCCTTGGCAAGTACAACCTGCACCCTTGCAAATGTATAGGGGTTAAATGTTTTGACCTTAACGTAATCAATATTTTTGCCCACGGCCAATCCCGTGTTGCTGGGTAGTGTCCATGGGGTGGTTGTCCAGGCCAAGAAAAAAACCTCTTCGGTGCCGTTTGTAAACAGAAACTCCGATTTCTGGTTTCTTACCACCTTGAATTGGGCCGTTACCGAGTTGTCCTTAACGTTGCGGTAGCAGCCCGGTTGGTTTAGCTCGTGGGTGCTTAGTCCCGTGCCTGCGGCGGGCGAGTATGGCTGTATGGTGTAGCCCTTGTAGAGCAGCCCTTTTTCGAAGAGTTTTCCCAGCAACCACCAAACACTCTCGATATACTTGTTTTCGAATGTAATGTATGGGTTTTCGAGGTCAACCCAATAGCCCATTTTTTGTGTAAGGTCGTCCCAGGTATCCTTGTATTTCATGACATCGGTGCGGCAGGCATCGTTGTACTCGGCTATCGAGATTTTCCTTCCGATATCTTCCTTGGTAATACCCAGAAGCTTTTCAACGCCAATTTCTACCGGCAATCCGTGGGTGTCCCATCCGGCCTTGCGTTTTACGAGCAAACCTTTTTGAGTCCGGTAGCGGCAAAAAATATCCTTTATGGCTCTTGCCGTCACGTGATGTATTCCCGGGAGTCCGTTTGCCGAAGGAGGCCCTTCGTAAAAAACCCAAGGTATGGCTCCGTGCCTTAATTCCACGCTCTTTTCAAAAACCTTGTTTTTTTCCCAAAACGACTTCACTTCCTTGCCAATTGCCGAAAGGTCGAGCTTCTTATATTCGTTGTATTTTGCAGGCATCTAGTAATAAATCAAAAAAATCATCCCTCAATAACGGAAAAGCGCAAAATTAATAAAAAAGTTCAAATGGCTGCCACACGATTTTGCAATTGGCCAGCATGCAGATTTCAAAAAGTTCGAGATTTCAAAAAAATCACAAACAAACCAAAACGTGTCAAGTTTTTGCAGTAATTTTGATTTTTGTAACCAACATCACCTTGCCGTGTCAGATAGCCTTATAATAATTCCAACGTACAAGGAAAAGGAGAACATCGAGAGGATGGTCAGAAAGATATTCTCTCTTGACAAGGAATATCACGTGCTGGTGGTTGACGATAGCTCTCCCGATGGCACTGCCGATATAGTGCAGGGTTTGATAAACGAGTTTAATGGCAAGCTTTTCCTTGAAACCCGATCGGGGAAGCTGGGTCTCGGCACCGCTTACATTCACGGGTTCAAATGGGCTTTGGCACGCGACTACCAGTACATTTTCGAGCTTGATGCCGACTTCTCGCATAATCCCCACGACCTTATCAGGCTTTACAGGGCTTGTACCAATGATGGTTATGATCTTGCAATCGGCTCCAGGTACATTTCGGGCGTAAACGTTGTAAACTGGCCAATGGGCAGGGTGCTGATGTCATATTACGCCTCGGCCTACGTTAGACTCATAACGCGGATGAGAATTCGCGACACCACGGCAGGGTTCAAGTGTTTCAACAGGAGAGTTCTTGAAGCAATTGATTTGGACAAGGTTCGGTTTACTGGCTATGCCTTTCAAATAGAAATGAAATTCCTAACCTGGAAATTGGGGTTTAAGATCAAGGAAGTTTCCATAATTTTCACCGAGCGTACTGCCGGGGTTTCTAAAATGACCTCGGGTATTTTTCGCGAGGCGTTTTTGGGGGTAATTAAATTGCGTTGGCAGAGTTTGCTTAAAGGATACCAACCAAGAGCCGATAGGGCCTGTTGAAATTAAAGTGTCAAAGTAAGGTTATTTTTTTGCCAACCAAAACCTCAATACTGGGAGGTGTATTTTTTTTCGAAAAGTGGTGAGCGCAATAGAATCAAACAAATATTGACGTGCAAGGAATTAAACCTAAAAGCGGCAGCATTTTGGCTTTGCTGGTTATTTTAATTTGCTCTTTAATGCTGACGTTCCTTTCATGTCGGTTTGCAGGGAGCAACAAGGACCGCGATTGCCAAAATTTGGTTGCCATTGACAAAATGGTTGACCTTCTTGGTGATATTTACCTCATGGAAGGCTACTTTCTTGCCAATTTTGACCTACAGGTAAAAGATACCATCGAATATTACTTCGCAGGTATCTTTAACAAGCATAACGTGGACTACCAAAAATTCAGAATGGCAATGGATTGCTATCTTTACAGTCAGGTCGATATTGATTCAATTCACGAGAGGGTGCTGCGTAGAATCTCGCTTAGGCAAGAGAAGGCAGCAAGGCTCGGGGTGTCTTCCGCCGATTACCTGGCAAGATTCAATGCCACTAGGTTCGCGGATTGTTTCTTGGTCGATGTGTGCTACTAGTTTTGCCCAATCAAAACGTGCAAATAAAAAAAAGCCGCCATTTAATTTGTGGCGGCTTTTTTTTGGTGCAAATGGCTATTTGATCAAACCCCTTTGCCTTAATAGGTGCTCCTCTTTGGGCTCGGCACCCCTGAACTTCACGTAAAGCTCCATAGGGTCGGCGGTTCCGCCGGCTTCCAAAACGTATTTTCTAAATCTTTGCGCGGTTGCTTGGTCAAACAGGTCGCCGGTTTCCCTGAAAGCTTCGTAGGCATCGGCATCGAGCAAACCTGCCCAAAGGTAGCTGTAGTAACCGGCTGCATAACCCCAAGTAAATGCGTGCATAAAATGGGTGCTGCCGTGGCGGAAGTGAATTTCTGGCATCATGTTGAACTTCCTTATTGTCAGTTCGTTGGTAATTCTTGCTACCTGCTCAGGTTTATCTTGCGGGAATGGGGTAGTTATTGTATGGTATTCCATATCAAGAAATGCCGAGGCAACAAACTCTACTGTTGAAAAACCTTGGTTGAAATTACCAGCAGCCTCAATTTTGTCAAGAAGTTCTTGAGTTATTGGTTCGCCTGTTTCATGATGAAACGCAAAGTCAACCAGCACTTTGGGGTCTTTTGCCCAATTTTCCATGATTTGCGCTGGTAGTTCTACAAAATCTCGTGGTACATTTGTGCCAGAAAGGCTTGGATAGGTTACATTTGACAGGAGTCCGTGCAAGGCGTGACCGATTTCGTGGAAATATGTTCTCATCTCGTCAAACGTAAGCAGGGCAGGGGTTGTTGCGGTTGCCCTGGTGAAGTTACAAACAATTGTAATGACCGGATGCACGAAGGTTCCATCGGGCTTGATGTGTTGCGGCCTGTAGCTGCTCATCCATGCCCCGCTTCTTTTGCTGGCGCGCGGGTGAAAATCCATATAAAGAACCCCAACCAATGTTCCATCGGCTTCGGTAACCACGTAGGGTATCGCCTCCTCGTGGTAGGTTGGAAGGTCCCTGCGCTCTTCAAATTTTAAGCCCCAAAGCCTTTCAATAACCTTGAAAACCCCTTCGGTAACTTTGTTTAACTCGAAATACTGACGCACTTCCTCTTCGTTGAGGTCGAATTTTTCTTTTCTAACCTGTTCTACGTAATAGCGCCAATCCCAGGCAGCTAGTTGGTAGTTGCCACCACGCTTGTTAATCAAATCTTGCATCATCCTGGCTTCTTGGCGTGCCATTGGCAAGGCAAAGTCCCAAACCCTTTTCAGGAAATTCATAACATTGGGAATATTTTTTGCCATTGTTTCTTCAAGAGAGTATTCGGCAAAGGAGCTGTATCCAAGTATGTTTGACCTTTCGAGGCGAAGGTTTACCATTTGGCCAATGATTGCATTATTGTCAAACTCGTTTCCGTTGTTGCCCCGGTTAACGAAAGCTTGTTGCATTTTCTTTCTTAGCTCGTGGTTTTCCGAATTGTAAAGGAACGGCATTACACTTGGATTGTGCAAAGTAAACATCCACTTGCCTTCAAGTTCGTTTTGGGCGGCGGTCTCGGCCGCTGCTTCAATTGCACCTTGGGGAAGCCCGGCCAAATCGGCCTCGTTTTCAATTATTAGTCTAAAGTTGTTAACATCGCCAAGCACGTTTTGGCTAAATTGAACCGATAGGGTTGCAAGCAACTGGTTTATTTCGCGAAAGCGTTCTTGCTTTTCTTGTGGTATGGCAGCGCCCGACCTAATGAAACCTTTGTAAGTTTTCTCGAGCAGTCTTTGCTGTTCGGAGTTGAGACTTAGTTGGTCTTTTTGCTCGTAAACGGTGCGAACTCGTTGGAAAAGATTTGCGTTAAGGCTAATGTTGTCGCTGTGGGCAGAGAGTTTCGGACTCATTTCCAGTGCCAGTACTTCAATTTCCGGGGTAATTAAAGCACTGTTGAAGTTTGAATACACATAAAGCACCTTGGTTAGAAGGCTTCCGGTGTAATCAAGTGCGGCAATAGTGTTTTCGAAGGTTGGTGCTTCGGGGTTATTGGTAATTTCCTCTATTTCGGCAAGTTGTTGTGCCATTCCTTCCTCAAGGGCCGGCTTTAAATGTTCGGTCTTTATCTTTTCGAACGGAGGAACTTGGAACGGGGTGTCCCACTCTACGAAAAAGGGGTTAGTTGCCTCTTTTTTGCCACAAGCAGCTAGCATCATAATTAGCGTTAAGATTAACAAATAGTTTTTTTTCATTTTTGAAGGTTTTTGAAGTGGATTTGGATTGAAAAATGGAGCACAAAGATACGAAAAAAGTTCATTCTTCATTCTTCATTTTTCATTTATATCGGTTTACCCTATACAGCAAGTTTGATGCTTGCAGTGTTTTCAGTCTAAGGTTTTGGTTGATGAATTTTGGATTGCTTATAAATGCCTCAACAATTTTCAAGGCCTCCGGGCTTCGGTGTCCCGAAAGGGTTGTTTTTAGCCAGTTGACCGGTAAGAATATATCACCGGTTCTTTGTATTTCTTCCAGGAGGTCGAGGGTCTCTTCAAGGTGTTTTATTGAATTTTCGGCCCTCAGCGGATGGTGAATCAAACTCAATCCATCCAAGGCCCAAGGTTCTGGCCTGCGGTTTTCGGGTTTTTTCAAAGATTGGAAAAACAGTTCTCGAACTGACGGGTCGGCAGAAAGGGCTGGGGTGAGGTATTCTATGCGGCTTCGCCTGTGGGTGTTGGTGGTTTCTTCAATTAACTTTGTTAAGAAAAGTTGCGCTTCGGAATTGTCAAGAATAAATAGTTGGGCAACCATCCAAAATTTCTGATCTTCGGTTATGTCGATTCCTTCATGTTTCTTGGTTTCCGAAAGAAAGCTCACGATTATCTCCTGCGCCCATTTTGAACTTGCAGTTTTCACAAACGCATCAAGGTACTGCGACTTGTTGGCGGCTGATGTTCCGGCAATCTTGTCAAACAATGCTTTTTCAATTTTTGTCGTGGCTTTAATCCTTTCATTTGCCGAAAGAATTTGCCAAAAAACTTCTTCCAGGTTGCCGAGCAAGTATCTTGCCAGCAGGGAGTTGTTGGTGTTTGAAATTGCTTTTACAAGACAATCGGTGTAAGCTTCGGTTTCAATTTTTCCGTTGAGGAAATCTTCGTGCAAGGTGAGAAACGAAACGGCCTTTGCGTAACCATCCTCCAAAACGGGAGCGTTTTCAAGCAAAAAATTCCTTGTCATTAAGTCTGGTTCAAAGTAGCCATATCCCCCTCCCTTGCCGTTGATCAAAATGGGTTTTTCGTGGCAGTTGCAGCCGGGTAGCATGAATTGTTGCACCGGGGTTTGCAGCACCAATTTCATCGTTTGGCAATTGCAATTGAATATCATTGGCAGCATTTTTTGTGGAACAAAAGTTGCCTTGGCATTACCATTTTTTAATCTTACGGTGAATGAAATGCCCCCGTTCTTTTTCTTGCTCTGTTCTACAGAAAACCAAGGTAGTCCTTTTCCGAATATCCAAGCGTTGCTCCACTCGATCAGGTTTTCTTCGGAATGTTTGTTTAGAATATTTGCAAGGTCTTTCCAGTCAGAGCTGCCGTACGAAAATGTTTCAAGGTATTCGCGCACAGCCATTCGAAAAGCTTCCTCGCCCATAAGCCACTCCAGCTGCTGGAAAGCAATGGGGGCCTTGTGGTAGATAATTGAGCCATACAGCGTGCCGGCCATATTCATGTTTGGGAGCTCTTGCTTTATGGCGTGGGAGCCTGCCGTGCGGTCAATGGAATACGCTCTGGGGTAGTGTGCCAACAAGAATTGCATGTCGTGGTCAATCTCCCGAAACGATGGTTTTGCAATCTTGTCGGCAATGAAACCTGCAAAAACTTCCTTCAACCAAACATCGTCAAACCATTGCATCGTAACCAGGTTTCCAAACCACATGTGTGCGGTTTCGTGTGCAATCAAGGTGGCCCTCGAAACCAGGTCCGATACAGGGGCATCTTTCTGCAACAGCAGCCTGCCATCTCGATACCAAATGGCACCTGGATGTTCCATGCCGCTATACTGAAATCCAGGCATTAGGGCAATGTCGAATTTCCCGAAAGGGTAGGAAATTCCAGTGTAATCTTCGAGCCATTCCAGGGCATCGAAATGGAGTTTGAAAATCTCATCAAAGTTTCTTTCAACTTTTGCAGTATCGGTTTCTTGATGAAAAATGTTGATTTCGCGCCCATCTCTTTGACTGGTTACAACCTCGAAAACCCCGGCCGAAAAGGCCATCAAGTATGTGCTAATGGGCTTGTCAGATGCAAAAACCACAGTCTTTTTTCCATCAGATTCGGTTGAGTGAATCTGCCTTCCATTTGAAATCGCTTCCCAACTTGGCGGTATGTTTAAGGTCAATGAAAACAAGGCTTTAATATCTGGTTGGTCAAAGCAAGGAAAAGCCGTTGAAGCGCGGTCGGGGACTAAAAGAGTGTAAAAGAAATCATCGGAGCGGTTCAACGCCTGGTCTGTTGATGTGAAATCAATTTCAACAATGTTTTCGCCTTCCGACAGATGCCTCGAATTTATCACAATATGCTCATTTGCAAACTTATAAGCCACCTCATTACCATTAAGCAAAAGATTGTGAACGCTGTTTTCATCTCCCTTGAAATCGATAATCAAGTCGTTATAGGTGTTTAACAAATCAAAAATAATCGAGATGCTTCCGCCAATTGGTTCTGTTTTTCCTTCTGGTATTTCAAGAAACAACTGGTAGTGAAGATCATTCAGCTGGCTTTTTCGCATTTGAGCCAGTTCTAGACTAACCCCCGGCTCGTAAAACTTTGGGTTCTTTTGTTGACATCCTTGAAGTAGGACAACTATTGCTGCAATCAAAAAAGCAATGGCCCGGATTTTCATTTTTGTTTTTTTCAGCAAAATAACGAATAATTGGCCTGAAATGCAATAATCACCTACGTGAAAAGCTAAAAATGATGGATGTTTAAGAAGTATAAAAGGTTTAAGAGGTTTAAGAAGTTTAGAAAGTTTATAGGTTGATAGGTTGAAAGGTTGATTCGTCACCCTGAGCGAAGTCGAAGGGGGTTGATGGGCGAAGAAATGTAAAGTGAAGAACGAAAAATGAAAAATGTTGAAGAAGTTTAGGAGGTTTA
>CAYGFY010000020.1:0-56189 GCA_964349365.1 uncultured Bacteroidales bacterium
CGCGGTCGGCTCTTGGCCTAAATGGCCTGTCGTTGTCAAACTCTCGTTTTCTTGGCCCCGAATCTCTCGATTCGTATCTTTTTTTGGGTGCCAAGCCTTGGTTATCGCGGTCGGCTCTTGGCCTAAATGGCCTGTCGTTGTCAAACTCTCGTTTTCTTGGTCCCGAATCTCTCGATTCGAATTTTCGATCGCGAGAGAAACCTTGGTCGTTATCGCGTGTACTGCCTTTGAATCCTCTAGACTCCCCTTGTTCGGTGGTTTTTTTCCTGAATGGTTTTTCAAAAAAAGGCTTGTCGGTTTTATTTTCCGGTCTTGACCTTGAATGTCTTTTCTCGGCGCTGAAATCCTTGTCGCGCGGTCCGCTTCTCGGAGCTCTAGGTTTATCGAAACGGGCCTCACGGCTGGTTTCGCCAAAGGTTTTCTGTTTGCCGGCACGGCTTTTGGGTGCATTGCCCCTCGATGATTGGGGCCTGCCTGTGTTTTTGTTCATTAGGCTTTTGTAAAAAATTGGTTATCAGGAAAATTAGAAGTGCAAAGGTAATCTAAAAAAGTGTCAGGTTGGGGTCTTGCCATTGAATAATTGCATCTTTTGAATTGAACCCCACCAAATTTACCTTTGGTGTAACCTTATAGCTCTTCATTTGATTTGCGGGGAAGGGTTCGAAAATCTCGTGCAAGTCATTCCACGGAAGTGAAAGCCATTCATTTTGTTTTTCTTTGGTGAGCATTACAGGCATCCTATGGTGCACGTCTCCAACGAGGCTGTTGGCAAGTGTGGTAAGAATAACGAAGCATGGAGCCTCGTCCACTTCATTTCTTTTGCCTGGCCTAAACAATCCGGCAAACGAAAACAATTGATCCGTTTTTAGGGTGAACCTGAAAGGCTGCTTGGTTTTGCCGTTGCGCTGCCATTCAAAGTAGCCATCGGCCGGGATTAGGCAGCGATTTGCGTTTGTTAGGAGCGCGAACATTTTTTTCTCCAGAACTGATTCCTGCCTTGCGTTTATTACCAGCGTTGAGGGTCTTTTTTGCCCACCCCAATCAGCCGAAAAGCCCCATTTGCCCTTTGATAGGCTTAAAGGGGCTTGTTGTGTAATTATCGGAAGGAAACTTGTGGGGCAGGCGTTGAAGTTGGGCAATGAAAGTCCTACAACAGGTTCAACATCGAAAAATTTTCCAATTGCTTCAGAATCGGTTGATATGGAATACCTGCCACACATTTTGGTTGGCAAAAAAATAAGGATTGAAAAATTGTGAGCCGAACTATTTCGAGAGTTCGTGGATGGTGTCGAATGAGGTATTTACCTTGGCTAACAGTTCGTTGTATATCTTCCTGAAATACTTTTTCTTTGTTTCACCCTCGGCAAGAACCGGATTATTGATCTTAATCGTCATTTCTTCGTTGAAATCGGCAATTTCGTCAATAACCTTTTCAAGCTCTTGAAATTTATCTGGTTTGTTAAATTGGGTAATAAGTGCAGTACCAATAACCTCGTCAACCAAGTAATTCAGGTCTTTTTTTGCTCTTCTTATGCTTGCCATATAATAGTTTTGAATTTTGTTATTTTTTGTTCGAAAACTTTTTGGATCAATGATTTGGTTTCCGAAGAGTTTTTTGAAATATTATTTTCCATTAGAAAAAACATTCATCTTCAGGTCGAAAATAAGAACTGCATTGCGAGGCACCGTACCGCTGCCCATGGGGCCGTATCCTAGCCCGCTTGGTATTAGCAGCAGCCCTTCGCAACCAACGTTAAATCTTGTCAGGCCATACCTAAAACCCAATATCGTTTGTGACAAATTTAAGTCTGCACCGATGCGGTTGTCAAATTCCTTGCCGTTAAGTAAAGTGCCCTTGTAGTTTATGTTAACCCTGGCTTGTTCGGTAGGGAAAGGTCCTTCGCCGGCAACCTTTTCTACGAAGTAAACACCGGTATCTTCTATTTTATTGGTATCGGGGTTTAATCTGGTAACTTGCACGTAATCGATGTTTTCGACGTAGTTGTTCTTCTTGAGCCATTCCCGTATTTTCTTGTCGTCGTTTTTGGCAATTATTTCGGGATCGTCAGAGCCGCACGAGGCAAAAAAAAGCAGGAGGATTGGAAACGCCACCAATCTAACAAGGGTTAATGCAGAAACTCTTTTCATTTGCAAAAAACTATTTTTTTCAACCGCAAAAGTAACAATAAAATAGTTAGAATGGGCATTTTTGGAATTATTAACATCGAATTTCGAATGTAGTAATTGTACGAAAATGATCAATTACGTTGAATTTAAACAAAATATCTTCCATAACCTGGTTCTGGCCAAAGTAGGAATTATCAATTGCCTTTTGTTGCTTGTGGTTTTTTCTTGACCACTTTGGCCATGTTGGTTTTGCCCCTACTTGGATTGCAGCAAACTATTTGCCCTGACTTGTAATTCGCAGGGATTGTGGTTATTGGAAGTTTTTCGCATTTCGCGAAAAAAGTGCCATCAGGTTTGGCACGCTTCGGTGGACAATATTCCGGTCGGGCATTTTTGGTCTCAGTTGTTCGGAAACTTTAAGGAGCTGTTCATTATATCCTGGTTTACTTGCCCGTGCAGGTCAATTAGCATTTTGCAGTGTACCCTTATTATTACATGGGTGCAAGGCCCCTTTTAATTTATTAAAGTGCAAGTTTCTTTTATAAAACGTAGCAGATAGCCAAAACTTTGTGGTTAAGGGTATGGTGGGTGTTGCTTTTTAGTGGTCTAACCCTTGCCTGAAAAAAATAATTTTCTTCGAATTGACAAATCATTTTTTACCCATTTTTTGCAGAAAATTTTCTGCCGTGAAACCCAGCAAGGTAAGACGGGTTAATGTGCGTGTAATTCAATGATTCGTTTCGGTTGTTTTATTGCTGATTATTTGTGTTTGGCCTTACTTTTTGTTGCTTAAATCTTAACTTTTCATTTGTGATGGGTTTAATGCGTCAATCTCACTTGGGGTATTTGGCCGGTAATGCTTGTGAGTCATCAAGAAACCCGGATGTGCAAAACAAACAGGGTCTTTTTGCAAATTCATCCATTCAAAATCATAATCCAAAGGCTAGGTAACCATTTTTAAAAGCTAAACAAAAAACCGGTTTCGTCAAACACTGGTGCAAAAAATTATTTAAAAGCAACATGTTGAAATTGAAATTATGTGCTATTCGATGCAAATGTAAAAAAGTGAAACCCATATTTCCAATTCATCTTCGTCTCGGATGCCGGGTCAAAAGGTACCGTCAAATCTTTAAAGATCAGTTTTCGATTACAAGTGTAAAAATTAGAAACCTGCTGAAAAAATGAGGGAAAACAAGTATTGTGACTTTATGAAAGTATAATAAGTCCTGCCAAAAATGCAAATAAAAATATTAATGTTGCCCTTGCCGTGCTCGCCATTGATTGAAAAGACCTTTGTAATTCCAATCAGTACCTGTAATGGTCGGGCTTGTATGGGCCCTCAACCTTAACCCCAATGTATTTGGCCTGTTCCGCCGTAAGGGTGGTGAGCTTAACGCCAATTTTTTGGAGGTGAAGTCGGGCAACTTCTTCGTCTAAGTGCTTGGGCAGGCAATAAACGCCAATGGCATAATTTTTTTTCCAAAGTTCAATTTGAGCCAACACCTGGTTGGTAAAACTGTTGCTCATAACGAAAGATGGGTGTCCGGTGGCACAGCCAAGGTTTACCAACCTTCCTTCGGCAAGCAGGAATATTTCGTGCCCTGTCGGGAAAACATACTTGTCAACTTGGGGCTTGATGTTGATTTTTTTAATTCCCGGGTAAAGTTCAAGTTTTTCGACCTGAATTTCGTTGTCAAAGTGGCCAATATTGCAAACTATTGCTTGATCTTTCATTTTTGCCATGTGCTCAACCGAAATTACATCCTTGTTTCCTGTTGTGGTTACGAATATGTTTCCTTCGTCAAGCGAATCTTCAACGGTTTTCACTTCATAACCTTCCATGGCAGCCTGGAGTGCGCAAATTGGATCAATTTCGGTAACGATAACCCTTGCTCCGTAGCCACGCATACTTCGTGCACAACCCTTGCCAACATCGCCGTAGCCACAAACCACTACAACCTTTCCAGCAATCATCACGTCGGTTGCCCTTTTAATCCCGTCGGCCAAAGACTCGCGGCAGCCGTATAAGTTGTCGAACTTTGATTTGGTTACCGAATCATTAACGTTTATCGCGGGGAAAAGTAGTTGGCCTTCTTGAAGCATATGGTACAAGCGATGCACTCCAGTTGTGGTTTCTTCCGAAACACCTTTAATATTTTCCGCAAGTCGGTGCCATGTTTTGGGGTCTTCCTTGAGGGTTGATTTCAAAAGGTCGAGAATAATGGCTTCCTCGCGGCTTTCGGGTTGGTAGTCGAGAGTAGATGGATCTTTTTCGGCCTTAAGCCCCTTGTGAATCACCAATGTTGCATCGCCGCCGTCGTCAACAATCAGGTTTGGGCCTTTGCCGCCAGGAAACATCAGTGCTTGCTTGGTGCACCACCAGTACTCTTCGAGGGTTTCGCCCTTCCAGGCAAAAACAGGTATGCCGGCGGCTGCAATAGCCGCGGCAGCGTGGTCTTGGGTAGAAAATATATTGCAACTGGCCCACCGCACATCGGCACCCAACTCAATCAAGGTTTCAATCAAAACTGCTGTTTGAACGGTCATGTGCAAAGAGCCTGTAATTCTTGCTCCTGCAAGGGGTTTGACGCTGCCGTGTAGTTCTCTGATTGCCATGAGCCCTGGCATTTCTTTCTCGGCAATTTCTATTTCCTTTCGGCCAAAGTCGGCAAGGCTAATGTCCTTGACTTTGAAATTTAAAATTTCTTGGCTGGTGGTGGTATTCATTAATTTTTATAATTTTGAAATCTGTTTGCAAAGTTACTGCTTTTTTGTAAATTATCTTACCCGAGTTGCCGCAACTCGCAACACGCTTGCTATAATGGGGTTATACTTGAAGAACATAGCCGATGAAACGGCGATGGGTGTTTGGGAAATCAACGAGCCCCTCGAAGATTTGTGGAAAGGGGTGAACCTCAGCGTGGAGGAGTTGGAGTACTACTCAAAGCTGCGCTCAGACACTCGCCGCCAGCATTGGCTAAGTTACAGGTTGATTTTACCTCATATTTTGTCGAGGCAGGATATATCAGGCATTAAATACGACCAGTATGGCAAGCCCTATCTCAGTTTGAAGAATTTAAAAAAGGAGGAGGGAATGCTCCAAATATCGGTTTCGCATTCAGGGCGATTTTCGGCACTTATAGCAAGCAGCAATCACAACGTAGGTATTGACATAGAACGGATTAGCCCAAAAATATTCAAAGTTGCCCATAAGTTTCTTAACTCCCGAGAGCTTAGAATTGTTTTTACTGATCATGCAATGGAAGGGCTAATCACACTTTGGGCAGCCAAGGAAGCACTTTACAAACTGCACGGTCGCCGTGACTTGGAATTTAGAGAAAATTTTCAGATACTTCCGTTTGAGTACAAAGGTCAAGGAACACTCCAAGGAGAAATCATCGGCAAGGAGAAATCATCAATTTACAATCTGAACTACATTACCGTTGAGGACTACATTATAGTTTATGCGGTGGATTGATTATTGGAGTGAAGAGTTACGAGTTTGTGGTTAGTGGTGAGAAGCAATTGGCAATAACTGATTTTTTATACTAATTTCTGACTTCAAATTTCGGCCTTTGTTCAATAATGTAAGTTCTGAATTATACTGCGCGTTATGTTTACTCCAGGGTAAATTAAATAGCAGAACCAAACACAAATCATGTTAACGTTGCCTTACGAGTATTGGAAAGATGATTTCATTGGCTGATATCCTTCCCGAAAATTAGTTGATTCGCCGTAGCTAGTTAACTTACCCCCGAGTTCTCAGTGGCGTTTCGTGGTTTATTTTATTGAGGTGGCAAGTAGTTGTGATTTTGATATTGATATTTGGCACGGCGGAGGGCAGGAGATTTTTTTGGTTGTGACTAATACTCACGAGCGTTGAAGTTCAACAACGGTTTTCCATCAAGTATAAGTTTTGAATCGGGTGAGGCTCTATTTGTAAACAAATCAGGTTTATGAAAAGTTACCTTGCCACCAGTAAAGCCATTTGTTACACCTAATGCACCCATGGCAGGAGTAGGATTAACGTTTCAACAAGGTTTAGGGTTTTGCAACCCGGTCAACCCCACTAAACTGTAATTGTGGTAGCCCTTGTCGATAACCTAATGCTCAAAAGTCAGACAATTTACTTGAAATTTGAAATTCTCACAACGGCCGGATGCAGCCATGCCGGCAATCAGGATAAAACGCTGGTAGAAACCCACCGTGAGCAGTGGGGCGCCAAGCAACCATGTTTTTCGACAACCTTGATAGGAGTACTTAACTTTGAGGTAATACTAATTATTAGGTTTTCGGGGGTTTGCCACGTTTCTTAACGCTTCACTTTTGCCTCGAAAATATTCAATTCGCGTTTGAATCAAATGTCCAAATCTAACCTGATTTGTTTTTGTTTATCTCCAGATGGTATGGGAGGTTTTTTCGGAATTTTCACCACATTTCGTTTAATTGTTTCTTCGATTTTTGATTCGGTTTCGTTTTCCCGGGTCGGAATGGCTTCCTGCCCCACCTCCCATTCGAAAACAATCTCCCCTTGCTCAACGAACTCAATGTTTTCGCTAATCTGTTTTTCGTTACTGTCAGTTTCTTGATATTCTATGGTTTGTGGTTCGTCCGAAATTTCTGGTTGTTCCATTTCAGCAAGTTGGTCCACCTTCAAATACCTGGTTGGTTTTAACCATTGCATTGAATCAATTACAAAAGTAGTAAGACGTTTTCCTTTAGCCTTGTAGCTTTTAACAGAAATAAAGCTTTCGGCATCAATTTCGATGGAGCAGGCCTCGCGGCGGCCCGATGCGGCCAAGTTTAGTTGTAGTAGCGGAAATGCTTCATCGTTGATAAGGGTTAGCTTGTTTTCGGCAACTTCCCCGATGAAGTTAATTGATTTTCCATTGGCCTCGGGCTCGAACCTCTTCAAATAATGGAAACCATGTTCGGCATCGTAATAAACGGCGGTTAGAACAAGATTTTGGGTAAGCTTGCGCAGCAGCAATGGTTTTTCCTCAAAATGGGTGGATAAATCGTAGCCTATAATCTTAAAAGTTCCGTTGCTGTTAACAACAATAAGCTTGTCATCGGCCTTGAAGGCTCCAATATGCACGCCCCTCTTCTCGGTGTTGAGCTTCAGTACGGTGTCGTCAAACCAAATATCCATTGCCGAAAGGGTTGAGACACCCTCGTCTTTCAACACAACTTTCCTCACCGGGTTTTTTGTTACAAGGTTGCCCGTGGCAGAACGCCCCTTTATGGCCAATTCAGCAAATTCGATGTCAAAGACGGGCTTCTTGAGTTTGGGTTTGTGCCTGAGGTGAACGGTCACAACTTCTGCCTCTCCGTTGGGGTTGGCAGTGAAATAAATTACCCTGCTATCCTTGGTTCCCTTGGTAAGGTCGTAATCCTTGTCGCGGGTGATTCCTTTCACCGCAAACCGCTTCATGTAAACGGGGCCACTCTTGCCATCTTGATACATCATGTTGTAAATGGTGCGGTCATCGTTTTTTTCAAACACTCCTATGTGAATGATTCCTTTGCCGACGAAAGATTTCTGGCTCACCTTTGTAACCACGCAGCTGCCATCGCGCCTGAAAACGATAATGTCGTCAATGTCCGAACAATCGCACACGTATTCGTCCTTCTTCATGCCAATACCGGCAAAACCCTCTTGGCGGTTAACGTAAAGCTTTTCGTTTGCCACGGCTACTCTCGTTGCTTCGATGGTATCAAAAAACCTTACTTCGGTCTTGCGCTCACGTCCCTTGCCAAATTTTTCTTTGATCCTTTCGAAGTAAACAATGGTGTATTTTACAATTTGCGAAAGATGCTTGTTTACTTCTTCAAGCTTGTTTTCAAGCCCTTTAAGTATCTCGTCGGCCTTGAATGAATCGAACTTCGATATCCGCTTGATTTTTATTTCGGTTAGCCTAACAACGTCATCTCTTGCAATTTGCCTGTAAAACTGATTTTTGAAAGGCTCCAGTCCCTTGAAAATTGTATCAATGACCGACTCCCAGGTCACGCACTCTTCGATATTGCGGTATATGCGGTTTTCTATGAAAATTTTCTCGAGGCTCGAAAACAAAATTTGTTCCAACAACTCGTGCTTTTCAATCTCAAGCTCCCTTTTAAGAAGCTCCTTGGTGTTTTCGGCCGAAATTTTCAACAAGGTGTTCACGTCCAGAAACTCTGGCCTATTTCCGTTTATCACGCAGCTGTTTGGCGAAATGCTCACCTCGCAATCAGTAAAGGCGTAAAGGGCGTCGATGGTTTGGTCGGGCGAAACACCGGGCAAAAGGTGTACCAGCACCTCCACCGTTCCGGCCGTGTTGTCTTCAATTTTTCTTATCTTGATCTTCCCCTTGTCATTTGCAGCAATTATGCTGTCAATAAGGCTGCTCGTGGTGGTTCCGAATGGCACCTCTGTAATAACCAAGGTTTTCTTGTCCAAGATGTTAATTCGAGCCCTCACCCTCGCCTTGCCGCCTCTCAAACCTCCGTTGTACTTCGAAAAATCGGCCATTCCACCCGTTGGGAAGTCGGGCAGGATGTTTGGTTCCACACCTTCGAAATACCTGATGCATGCATCTATTAATTCTATGAAATTGTGTGGCAGGATTTTCGATGCCAACCCCACGGCAATCCCTTCAACCCCTTGTGCGAGCAAGAGTGGAAACTTTGCTGGCAGGTTTACCGGCTCCTTGTTGCGGCCATCGTAGCTCGATTTCCAAATGGTAGTTTTGGGGTTGTAAAGCACCTCGAGGGCAAATTTCGAAGGCCTTGCCTCTATGTACCTGGGTGCGGCGGCGCTATCGCCCGTCAAAATGTTTCCCCAGTTACCCTGGGTGTCAATAAGTAGGTCTTTCTGGCCAAGTTGCACCAGCGCGTCGCCAATAGAGGCATCGCCGTGGGGGTGGTATTTCATGGTGTTGCCAATAATGTTGGCAACCTTGTTATACCTTCCGTCGTCCATTTCCTTCATTGAGTGCAGTATGCGCCTTTGAACTGGCTTCAGGCCATCGCTCACGTCGGGCACTGCACGCTCCAGAATCACGTACGATGCGTAATCAAGAAACCAATCCTGATACATGCCCGAAAGGCGCGTTGTGGAATGTCCTTGTTGCTGTCGTTCCGGTATACCCGAAGTTTCCCGAGCCTCTGCCGATTCTGAAAGCCCCTCCAGGAAATCATTGTGGTTTTCGCTCATCTCTAAAAGTAACCTGCTTTTTAATTCGTGCAAAGGTACAAAAAATGTTCTTTTGCTTTTCTGCCCTGCTGTAAATTCAAAAAGAGGTTTCTTTGGGCGTACCCCGTGGTTTATGTCAATTAGTGATTAGTGAATGGCGAATCTTGAAAATTGTGAATACTTATGGTGCCATGACCTGGTTAAAAGTTATGAGTGGTAAAAAGTAGAAACGAGGCGAAAAACTGTTAAAAAAAAAACTATCTTTGCCCGCGTTAAAGCACCAATATTTATCCTCACTAAACTAAACTATGAACAGAATTGTGAAAAAAAAGGGTTTTTTTGCCCGTAGCCTAGACTACATAGAGATAGTTGGCAACAAACTTCCACACCCTGCCACGCTTTTTTTGCTTTTGGCAATTACAGTGATGGTGTTATCGTGGGTAGCCTTCCTTTTAAAAGCCCAGGCCATCCATCCAGTTGATGGAAGCGCCATAACTGTCAAGAACCTGATAAGCGCTGATGGGTTCAGGTGGATCTACACCAACATTCTCGACAACTTCCTTCGGTTCCCGCCGTTGGGGTATGTTTTGGTGGTAATGGTTGGTATTGGGGTTGCCGAAGGCTCAGGGTTGTTTACGGTAATGATTCGTGCCTTGGTTTTAGGTTCCCCGCCAAAATTAATAACCGGTGCAATTGTTACCGCTGGTCTCATTTCGCACCTTGCATCAGAGGCAGGATACGTTGTTTTGATTCCCCTCGGGGCAATGATTTTTCACGCCCTGGGAAGACACCCTATTGCCGGGTTGGCGGCAGCTTTTTGCGGTGTGAGCGGCGGGTTCGGCGCCAATTTTTTCATAGGCTCCATTGACCCGATTTTGGCAGGAATTAGCGAAACTGCCGCCCGGATGATTGACCCTGAGATTGTTGTTAACCCAGCCGTTAACTACTTCTTCCTTATTGCATCTTGTTTTGTTGTTATAGCGGTTGGAACTTGGGTCACGGAGAAAATTGTTGAGCCAAGACTTGGAAATTACTCTGGTAGCGCCGAAAGGTTGGCAGTTGAGCAGCTTACTCCAAGCGAGAAAAAGGGCTTGAAATATGCTGGATGGGGCTTGCTTTTTATTGTTGCCGCACTTGCCCTAAGCGTGGTTCCCTCTTGGGGGTTGTTGCGAAACCCCGAAACCGGAGAAGTTCTTAAATCGCCATTCTTTTCAGGATTGATAATAGGGATTTTGCTTCTGTTTTTCGTGCCCGGGTTGATATACGGGATAGTTGTGGGAACGATAAAAAACGACAAGCACGTTGCCAAGCACATTACTGCCTCGATGTCTGGAATGGGTGGTTACATCGTTCTGGTTTTCTTTGCAGCACAGTTCGTTTACTTTTTCAATTACAGTAATCTTGGAATTATTTTTGCCATAAAGGGGGCGCAAGGTTTACAAAGCATTGGGCTTACCGGGATAACACTTATAGTTGCATTTGTGCTGCTCTCGGCCTTCATCAATTTATTCATGGGGAGTGCCTCCGCAAAATGGGCAATAATGGCACCGGTATTTGTTCCAATGCTCATGCTTATTGACCCGCCTTACCATCCAGGCCTCACACAGGCTGCTTTCAGGATTGGCGACTCGGTAACCAACCTAATAACCCCGATGATGAGCTATTTTGCACTTATCGTAACCTTTGCCCAGAAGTACGACGAAAAGTATGGTATCGGTACCATTATTTCAACAATGATTCCTTACACAGTTTGGCTATCAGTTTTTTGGATAGCTTTACTTGTAGGCTGGATGCTGCTGGGAATTCCTCTTGGCCCCGATGGCCCAATTTACTTAAACTAACCATTTGGCACCTTTGAAAATGAAAACCCTGCCGGCAAAAATTGACAGGGTTTTCATTTTTTTGAAAAATCGTTAAAATGAATATCCGAATCTAATCTTGAAATTTCGTCCTGGCATGAAGTAGCCGTCTTTTTCGGTATAAAGTTCGTCGAACAAGTTTTGAACGGTCAAACCAACAGAAATGTTTCCGGTTAGGGCATAAGCCGCCGAAAGGTCAACAATAACAAATGACGGGTACTCCAAAACGTCCTCGTTGATGAGGGTAGGCCTGATTGGATTTCCAGTCAAAGAAATTAATGGAATTCTTTCCCACGTGTTAAAATCGAAAGTGTAGAACCAATTATCTTCCAGTCTGCTTCCAACGAATCGAGCATTTATACTTGACGAAAACTTTTTATTGTCATTAAAGTGCAAGCCAAGCGAAGCGGCGTTCTTTTGCACGTATTTCAAGTTGCTTTTAGTGTCTGCATCTATGAGCTCGAATTGAAAAAGATGCCTCCAGTTTGCGCTCAACGATAATGAAACAGGCATAATTGCAAGCCTTCCCACGTCAATGGTGAACTCCATTTCAAGCCCGTTCATCAGGGCATTCCCTGCATTGACAAAAGTAGTAGTTGTCCAACCAATATTTCTAGTGGTTATCAAGTCTTTGTGGTTAGTGTTGAAGTAAGTAAGGCCAAGCAATAGTCCATTGCTTTTATTGGTGTATTCAAACCCTACATCAAATGTAAATGACTTTTCGGGCTTAAGATCTGGATTTCCCACGGTGGTTGTCCAGCCCTCGTAAAGGCCTGCTTTTTTGAAGGCATCTGGTGCCAAAAATGCGGTTCCGGCATTTGAACGCAAGGAGAGTTCCGGGGTTATTTTGAAAAGAAAACCAACATTCGGGTTTAAAACACGGTGATTTTCTCTACCAACCTGAGAAACAAGATTTGGGGTTTCCAAGACTCTGAAATAAATGTTGTCAAAGCGCCCGCCAAGTGTTGCAGTAAGTCTTTTTTGCAAAAAGTTAAATCGCGACTGGACAAATGCCCCTGTTGATGAAGTTATATGATCGGGCTGCCATGGTGATGAGGCTTGGTTAGCACTCGTGTTGTTTCGGTTTACGAATCTTTTCGTGTTATTATCGATTCCAAAAAGTAAATCGTGAGCACCTAAACTTATTGCATCTTGCAATACAAATCCGTAGCTTTTTTGGTTGTTTTCGCTTTGAATAAATGAGTTTTGTTGCGAAATATCGTGGAAACGAGAATTTTCATTGCTAAAAAACGGCGTAAACCTTAAAAAGTGTGCACCTGCCCTTCCCTCAACCACCAAGCTTTGCGTCCACCTGGTAATATCTTTTTCCAGCTTGCCGTAAACACCCCAAAAAGAGCCATTGTCCATTACATTATCTGCCAAAAAGATGTTTTGATGCAAGTCAATTGTCCAATTGGATTTTAAACTATAGCCCAGTCGCCCGTTTATGCTAAACTTGTCGTAACTCGTATTCTTGAAAATCAAACCGGTGCTGCTATTAGACATGATAAGGCTTTCAATTTCTGTTAGGCCGAGCAAATTATTTGAGCCAATTTTGTAGTCATTGCCTTGGGTTTGTGCATTTATACTCAGGTCGGAGTTAAACTTGTCCGAAATCCTTCCGCCAAACGAGCCATTAACCCCGTAGGTTGAATAACTCCCAAACGTAGAATTCACGGTTCCGGCTATTTGCCCCGTGTTTCTTGAACTTACCATGTTTACCACTCCACCCATGGCTCCCGACCCGAAGAACGAAGAGTAGGGACCCTTGAGTACCTCAACTCTGGTGGCCTGGTTCAAGTAGAGGGTTGAAGCATTTTGGGTTCCTCCCGGAATACCATTCACAAGCAGCAAAACGTAACTTTGCGATGTTGGCCTAAAGCCCCGCATGCTGATTGAACTCATGAATCCGGGGTACTCAACAATGTCAACAAATGCTTTTTTCTTGAGCAAATCGCCAACCGAAGTGTTGGGGATGGCTTCAATATCCTGTCGGGATAAAACGGAAATTCCGTATGGCAGGTTCTTGGGATTGGCTTCAACTCTAAAGGCCGAAATTGTTACCTCATCGAGGGTGATTTGACGAATGGTGTCTGACTGTGCAAAAATGCATTGAAAACTTGCCAAAAGGCCAATGATTGATAGTTTTAAAAGTTTACTCATGTCTTTTAATTTTTTAAAGATTAACTAATTGATTGTACCGTAAACTTTCAGGTTTTAAAAAAGTATCGAAGTGTAAGTTTCAATTGCCTTTATTCCCGAAAGCGGCGTTTTAGATCGTCAGGTCTTCTGGCTTGCCCCAGTTTGCAGCACCTTCCCGGCATTTTTGCCAGTGGATACGCTGCAACATTTGGCAGGGCTTACAGCTGCGGGCACAGCTCCGGAATTTAACCGGATTCCCTTAAAGCGCGGTGGTACGCTAAACCGCGCAGGCGATCACGTGTTGAACCTTGTTTTATTTCATGGGGTTTTGAATTAATTAGTAGCGATTAATGGTTAAGTAGTTTATTGGATTTATCCGTTTAGAAGTTTAGCTGGTAATTTATAAAGTCTAATTAAAAATGGTTCTTCAAAATTTGTTAGTTTCTGCCCACGACATGCATTTGATTCTTCAAGTTAGTATAGGCGAAAAAAAATATCCATTTTCATACAATAACAATTAGTCACTATTAAGCATTCTTTCCGAAACCAAGAAAATAGCTGGCCTGTTAGAAACAGGATTCATTTTGGTAACAACCACTGTTTCGTAAACATCCTCTATTTTGTAAAATTCCAGAACCTCTGACGGTCTGCCTTGGTACATTACTCTTCCGTGTTTCATCATTGACAAGTTATTGCAATACTCGCTGGCCAGGTTTAGGTCGTGGATAATCATCATTACCGTGAGTTCCAGCTCTGCATTTAGCCGTCGCACCAAGTTGAGTATTTTCACTTGATGTTTGATGTCGAGGTGGGCGGTGGGTTCGTCGAGCAGGAGCAGTTTTGGCTCTTGCACAAGGGCTCGTGTAATGGCTGCCATTTGCCTTTCGCCGCCACTCAACTGGTCGGCCGACTTATCTTTTATTCCAACCAAGTTGGTAAGTTGCAAGTAGTGTTCAACAATTTCCTTGTCAAATTGAGAATCGAAGAACTGGTATGGTTGCCGATGAGGCAGTCGACCCATCATCACGTAATCAAACACCGTAATCGAAGGCATTTGGTTGTGTTGGGCAACTACGGCCACCAATTTTGCCCGACTTTTATAATCTAATTTCAGAAAATCTTGCCCCGACAAAAAGAAACTTCCTTGGTATTGGGTCAAATCGGCAACAAGACCCCTGAAAAGGGTAGTTTTGCCGCAACCGTTTGGCCCTATTATACCATGGAATCCCCCTTTTTCAACGTCAATGTTGATACCAGAGATAGAGAATCCTTTCGGGTAACCGCAACCAAAACCTATTATTTCAGCCAGTGGTTTCATGCTACAAATTTCGGTTTTTGAACGACTTGCCAGCCAAAATTGCCATGAACGTCATGCCGCCCACAATGCCTGTTATCACACCAATAGGCAGTTCGCCGGGGGCAATTATGGTCTTTGCCATGGCATCGCACAAAACCAAAAAGCCACCGCCAGCCAAGAAAGAGGAGACCAACAAAATTCGGAAATCGGATCCCACAATACCTCGCGTGAAATGCGGCACCACCAAACCCACGAAGCCAATTACCCCGGCCACCGCCACGCTCACTCCGGCAAGAAGCGATGCCAGCAAGAACAAAACGCGAACCAAGTTGTTGGTGTTTATGCCTAAATGACGGGCTTGATCGTTGCCAAGTCGCAACGCGTTGAGCGGGTGAACCAAAAAGTACGAAGCCATCAAACCAAACAGGGATACCACCACTGCAACCGCAACCATTGACTTTTTGGCAACATCCAACGACCCCATCACCCAAAAGAAAATCTCTTGAAGATTTTGGCCTGTACTCAGGGCCATGATCAACATCATTAACGAGGTGCAAATGAAGCTGACCATTACCCCGATTAAAACCATATTGTTTGTCTCAACCCTACGGCGCCAGGAACCGAAAATGTAAACCAGAATAACCGTAACCACTGCTCCCGAAAACCCGAATACGGGTATTGAAATTGCCCCTACTGAAGCCGAAACGCCCAATACTATGGCCAATGCCACACCTAATGCGGCACCTCCCGAAATCCCCAGAGTGTATGGCTCTACCAACGGATTGCGATAAACTCCTTGCAAAATAACCCCTGCAAGCCCAAGCGAGCCACCAACTGCAAGGCCGAGCAGCACTCTTGGCAGCCTAATTTCGGTAATTACCAAATATTCAATGCTGTCTGGCTGCGAAAAAAGTATATTGGGTATGTTGAAAACTGTAATGTTAAACTCGCCAGCCGACAGGGCCAGTGCTGCCGAAATAACCGCAAAGGCAATGAAACCCAGCAGGTAACCCGTCCATGATATGCGAGGTAAGAATTTCACCGGTTTATAAATTCAATGATTTCTTCGAGCACGTCAACGAAAAGCACCGGATTCGGACTTGCGGCCTTTTCGGCATCAACAATCAAAATCTTGTGGTTTATTACGGCGCTTACCTGGCCAAAACGCCTCCAGCCGGCAGCCTCTTCTTCGGCGGCAACACCCATGGTAATTATAATAATCACATCGGGGTTTCGTGCCAAAACGGTTTCGCGCGAAATGGTGCCTCCTTTCAGTCCGTACGAAATGTTTGTGCCTCCTGCCATTATGATGAAGTCGTGCATAAAGGTACCTGGAATAACCGTGAAAAGCGGGTTGGCTCCCAACTGAAAGAAAATACGTGGTTTGTAATCCAATCTAACCTTGGTTTTAAGGTTCTCGACACGACGATTCTGCTCGGAAATAATCTTCTCCGCAAAATCAGTTCGATTAACGAGCCTGGCTATTTGCCGGAACTGGTTGTTAATGCCGTGATAAGAATCTGGCGAATGGAACACCATTACGTTGAGTCCAAGGCTTTTCAGTTTATCGATTACTCCCGGCTGGGTCAGCGATGATGCAATAACCAAATCGGGGCGCAACGAAAAAACGGCCTCCAAGCTGACACTAACCGCCGTGGCAACCACCGAAGGTTTGAACCCAACAGGAACCTCGCAATAGCTGGTGCAGCCGACAACATTTTGCGTAACCTCTAGCAAGATTAGCATATTGGTAAGCGATGGTGCCAACGAAACCACACGCAACTGATTCTGGCCAAACGCGGTTAACGAGAGCATCAGGCCTAAAATCAATGAACCGCGTCTAAATATCGTGCAAATATACAGTGGCACTTTTTCTGTTATTTAAATTACTTTTTATTAACAAATGGAGTGCAGGCATAACGGATTTTTATATCGCGTATTAACACAAATAATATCTGCGAAAATCTGCTGCGATTTAAATCAGCTCTGCCCGCGTTGCAAAACAAGTTTCACAATGGTAAAAAAAACAAACACATTTAGCCTTAATAATTCGTAAACTTCGCTGAATTTTGTGCTTTAAAATATTTGGAGCACAACGTAACACAAAGAAAATCAAATTAACAATGCGGTTTTTGAATTATCCAGGTTAGCCAAAATTCAGTCAAATCAAACTAAGCACCTTAATGCAACCGGTAACACGGGGCAACACGGAGGCGAAAAGGAGTTTCACGGGGGTTATAACCCTTCTGTTGGTACATCAAAAAAACTTGTGGAGATGAAATGAATGGCACTAAACCACATTCCATCGCCTTTCCACCCGAAAGCTACGAAACAAAAAATTCGGCAGGTCTTCTGACTTTCCCGGTTTTCGACGCCTTCCCATTCGCCGGGCGGCAAACAGTGGTTAACTTGTCGAAAACACATCCCACAAAAAAGGGACGGGATTACAGCTACGGGGATAGTTCCCGACTTGCACGGGATTCCCTTTTAATCAATCAATGAACCGAATTACGCTGCAAAGCTAAATAATAATCGGATTGGATGAAAAAAAGATTTGGGTTATTATTTTTTCCGTGCAAAGTTTTTTGGAAGCTCGTTTTTATTTGAATGCAGCCCTTGTTTCGCAAAACAAACCTGCCCACCCAAAAGGAAATCTGGGCAGACAGGTTTGTAAAATTCCGACAGCCAAGTCTATTTGCGAATTACCGTTAGGCGGTTAATGATAGTTTTGCTTGACTTGAGGCTAATAACGTAGCTGCCGCTTGGGAGCGACGATACGTTTATTGGCAGTTGAACCACCTCACTTCCCGAGACTTCCAACGAATGGTGCTGAATTTTACGCCCAAGCATGTCAAACACGTAAATCTCGACCAAACCAGGCTCTATGTGCTGGAATGATACCGTTAAATTATTGGTAGCGGGGTTCGGGTAAACCAAGAAAAAAGGCACGTAAGGGTTTTCGGTTACCGAAACGAAAGGATATAAAGTGGTAGTTGCTTGGTAAATACCGTTAAACACTTCTTGGTTGCCAAGCAAATCGGTACCTAAAGAATAAAACCTGTAGGTGCTTCCTTCCTCGCCTTCAAATATTGCCGATTGTTTTTTGGTTTGCACAATCAATGGTTGAGGTGCAGCACCATCTTTACTGTAATAGATGGAGAAATGGTCCAAACCGCTATGGGCGTCACTTCCACTCCAGCTTACCTCAACCGTAGTTCCGTTGTTTTGGGCTTGAAGGGGATTAACAGAGGTGGTTGGGGGCAACTTGTCAATGGAGTTGACCCAGGTGTTGGTAACAATAGGTTTGTTGAGGTCAAAAACAATTGTAGCCTTGTTAGAAATTTGGGAGTTGTGAGGTTGATTTGGTAAAAGGTTTATTGAAAAAGAAACATAACCCTCACCCTCAGGGCTGTTCACGTTGGGCGGCAAGAAGCCACCGAACGGGTCTTCGGTAAGGTCCATGGTGGTAGGGTCAAATGAAGCGAATACCCAATTTGCCACTCCTGCATCCTCGTCGAGCCAGGCGTTAATCCTTAAAATAATATCTTTTTGAGGTCTCAGATCAATATCGGTACTAAATTCTTTTAGACCGGCAGGGATGTACACAATGTTATCAGAAAAAGAAATATTTCCCAATTCAAAGGATGCCAAATCATACTTGGTAATGTCGAGAGTATCGTAAACAAACACTTCTTGAGCTGGTGCCGTGGCCGTTGACAGGTTCTCGAAGTAAATCTGGTATGGATACTTGATGTTATCGTTGTTGTATCTAGCTTCAGCAAATCCAACAGGCCCAACTATTTCGTTAGGATCCCATGATGTAACAGTCCTTACATCCTTATCCTTTGGTTTGTCTTGCTTGAACTTTTTCTTGCATGATTCCGCGGCCTCGTAATTGTCGTAAATGTTGGAGGCAAGAGAAAGGATTTCTTTGGTAAGCGTCCAGGCCTTTATGATTGGTATTTGGCTTCCAAGGTCAAAAACACAATCAATTGCTGCTTTTGTTATGGAGTACATTGCGCTTCCCAGGGAGGCATTATCATAATCGTACGACATGAGGGTAAGACCTATCCCACCTACACAACTCGCTCCGGGGATTTGTGTCCCGATAAGCGAGACCAACCCGTTGGCAAGTGCCGTAGCTTGTGCCCACATAACGCAACGCTGATAGTCAGAAAGTTTTGTGTCAACGTACCAGTCGGGGTTAACCCAAGTGATAATTCGAAAGTTGGCTGGCGATTTTACCCTTACGGTAAAGCTTCCCGACTCATTTGCAGCCAGCCGCGGCAAGAACAGCGGGTAAACCCTGGCTTTGAATGGATCGGGTCCAAGGCTGTCAATCGTGAACCATGGCTTTATGGAGTCGGCAATTGCCATCCATGTTGGGTCTGAGTTTAGAGGAATGTCAATGGTTTTGGATAGAAACTGCAGTTCAAGGCCAGTAACATCAGACACAACAATCCACAACGGTGCCACGGCAAGGTCGTTATTTCCCAGGTTCCCGTAGTTTACGGTGTAGGTTTGCCAACGGTTTATCAAAACTACATCACGGCCCGAAAGGTCGGCAAAAAATTCAACCGGTACTGCTTCCTCAATTTGTACAACACCTTGCTTGATCATTACGGTGTCGGGCAGGGTAACTTTAAGGTCGTATAAGCCGGTTTGTTGACCGAAAAGGTCGAACCTTGACTTAAGCCTGCCTGGCGAATCCAAGTAAACCTCAGAAGCAGTAAAAGTTGGAAGCCCGTTCCCTTCTAGCGTAACAACGGCATTGGGGGTAAGGCCACCACCAATAATCGTAATTGTTGCTGCCCCGCCATTGCCGACCTTGCTTGGCATAACCGCCTGTATTCCTCTTATGCTTACGTACTGGCAAATGGTATCTTTGCCCGAGTTATTGGTTGCAACAAGGCAAACCTCCCATTCACCGGGGTCGGCAAAATGGTACGAGGGATTAACCTGGGTGCTCTCTTGTCCATCGCCAAATAACCACTTGAAGCTGGTTCCCAACAAGGAAGTGTTGTTGAAACTTGCCCAGTAGCGGTCTTTAATAAAATAAAAATTGGCAATTGGTGGTGGAGATGCCATGCTTAAAGTGCCGCTTGGGTTTCCTTTTATATCCTTGAACCTTACGTGCAGCGAATCGAACCTGTTGTGGTGGTCCAAATCAAGCTCGTATATCCAGTTTTCAGTGGCTTGACCACCCATTTCGCCACTGTAAACCTTGGCAAATTTCCGGTCTAACCAAAACTCGTAGGATGCAAGCGTATGTCCGGGATTCCAAAGTTTGCTCGTGTGGGTTGCAGAATAGTTGCCTGTCTTATCCTTAAACCTGATGTTTAGGTTTTGAGCCATTCCGGGGTCAAGTGGAGGTAATTCAAGGGCTTGGTTAATTAAAATGGTTTGCGTGCCCACTTGATGACCGATTTTTTGATCGTAGCTGTCATTGAGCCAATATTCAAATGAAGCTATTTCAGGCTGGTGGTTCCAAACGTTTGACGAAATGGTGGGCCCCCAGTTACCCCGGTTATCCTTGAACCTTAAATTCAGCGAATTGTAAGGCGCGGTTCCGCCAACCGGCGCAGGTAAAGCAACATCGAGATCAATGAGCGGGGTTGCCGCAACCGAGGTAAAGGTCGGGGCAACCCCATCGTACCAGTACTGGTACTGGCTCAACAATGGTTGAGAGTTGTTTATCATTTGTGTTTGCGTGCCACTCCAACGGCCGGCACTGTCCTTAAACCTAATGTGCAGGTAATGAACAATTCCATCCTGCAAGCCATTCACCGGTAATCCAATATTAAGGTTCAGCGTGTCGATTGGCGAAACTGACACCGTGGTTCTTGATGCAAAATTATTGTCGAACCAATACTGGTAGGCAACAACGGTTTTTGTTTGAGCCCACGACCCACTGAGGATACCCGCAAACAAAATGAAGGTAATTAGTTTGTTTTTCATTTTTGGTTGATGTTTGCGGAGTGGTTATTCATCCTGTGCCGCTACTTGTATTTGAACCTGAACCTTGCCGTTGGCATCAATTGATGTAGAGATAGACTTGGATATAACGTGAGGGGTAAAAGGTACCGAGCCGTCCTTGAATGGGTATAAACCTCCGTATATTCCAACCTGGTTTCCGTCGGTTCCAACAAAATTTTGTGGATTTTTCAAGTGAAAGTCAAAATCGTAAGAAAATTGAATGCTACTGTTATAGCTTTCGAAAAAATCAGTCAAGGCAACGCTTAAAAAATTTTCGAAAAAATTGTTGTTACCCGGAGCTCCTTGATTTACGAAAAAAACATTTTTGGTAATAAGGTTTCCGGACCCAGACCAGAAAAAATCGTTTCTTATAATGTTGTTCCTATAAATACTGTTGCTGCCATTATTGACTAACCAGCCTTGTGTTCTAATAAAGACGTTATTTGCAATCAAAGCCGAGTTTAAATTTGAAAACCCATAAAAACTAACAATGCAATTGCTCATGACCATATCCAGGCTATTGTTTCCATTTAACCAAAAATCGACACCCGCAATTACACACTGGATGAACTGGGTGTTTAATGACGGGTTTGTCCTGTTGCCGGCAAAACTTATGGCACCGTCAATCCTGCATCTTCTAAACATCACGTTATTAATTGATTGGCCTGATTTGAATGTAACGGCGTGGGCAAAATGTATTCCTTCAAAGTATGAGTTCTGGGCACCCGGATTAATTTTCAATTCTCCAGTTACATAAGTTCTTTGGGTAGCTTGAGTAAAGTTGGGGTAGTGACCAACCCCGATTACGTAAACGGTTTTGGCCAGAGAATCGGGAGCAATAAACTGCCCCCCGGGAAGGTAAATTGTATCGCCGGCATTTGCGGCGGTGTAGGCGTTTTTGAAACCAAGAGTCCCGCCATGGTGCGTTACCCCGGTAGCAGAATGCAGCGCCACAAAGTTTTGACCGTTTGTGGTAAGTGTTGCCCAAAAAATTGGCAATAAAACAAGTGTAAAGGCTTTTCTTTTCATAATTTTTAGTTTTTTGGTTTGGATTTTGAAATAATGCGGAGATGTGACCTCTCGGATCACTTAATAACCACCCAAAATTAGCCTCGGCTTGGCGCAAGTGGTCTTCAAAATGTAAAAAATTTTATTCAAAACGTAAAAATCCAGGCATTTCCCAAAATTGCCACGTACCTAAATTTTTTTTTTTAAAAGAATAAATTCCTGCAGCAGCTTTTTTTGTTAATTAAAATGAAATATCTTTGCTTATAGAATATTTTTAGCCTAGACTTTTTCTATTATGTTTTTTTTGTTCGAAAGAGCTATTTTGGTTTTTGTTGAAAGTTTTTTTGACAAAATATACTGAATTAAAGTGGAAATTGTATATCTTTTGAATCCAATATATGTTACATTCTTTTGGGCTGTAGTATTGAACTCTTTGCCAAGAAGCAACAATGTTCCGAGGCGGTTTTTGGGTAAGTTCATGTTGGTGGCCTTGGTTGTTTACCTGTCGCATTTGGTTTACTTTACCGGGCAATTCTCACTTTTCCTGTACATTGACGGAATATTCATTCTTGCTTCATTGCTGGTTTATCCATTGTACTACATTTATGTTAGATTACTCACCGTTGACCTTGCTTTTTCGCCAAGGAAACACCGGAAATATCTTCTGGTTCCCTTTTCCGTCTTTATTTTTTATCTTATTTGCGTTGCTTTTTTATCAACCGATGAGCACTTGAATTTTTTGAAAACGCCCATCAAGGGTTTTGTGCTGCAAGGAGGCAATTTGTGGTACATTTCTTTAGCCTACAATCTTTATAGGATAGTTTTTGTTTTTCAAACGATATTTTACCTTACAAAAAGCTATCTTGTAATTTCGAAAAGCAGCGAAAGGCTGAAGGAATTCTACTCTAACCCCGATGAAAACAGTCTTGGTTGGATACATTATTTCAACATAACTCTTGCCGTTACTTCTTTTGCGAGCGTTGCCTTGGCAATTGTCGGACGAGAAAGGTTCATTTTGGGTGAAATTTCTCTTGCTTATCCTTCAATTATTTTCAGTGCTTTGCTTTTTGGCATTGGCCTGCTAGGACTCAGGTCCAACACAAGAGCCATTCCTCCCGATGAAAAAATTGATATTTCGGGTAAAACTGATACAGGCGTCTGCTATTCAACAGAAGAGAAAATGGTGCAAAAAATTAAAACACTTTTAGAGGACAAGAAGATTTTTACCGATCCAAACTTGAAAATTTGGGATGTTAGCAATATGCTGGGCACCAATAGGTCATACGCCTCAAACATCATTAACAAACATTACGGTAAAAATTTCCGCCACTTGATTAATTCATATCGCATCAAAGCTGTAGTGGATATGCTCCAAATGAATCCCGAGACTAAAAACCAAGAGTTGGTTGAAGATTCGGGTTTCGGTTCGTTATCATCGCTTTACCGTGCTTTTGCCGATGAAAAAGGAATTAGCTTTCACACGTATAGAGAAATACTCTTGCATGGTAAAGACTAAATCTTATCGCTTTTGGGAATCGATTATTTCAATCCAAAATTAATTCCAACCGCAGTCACCCAATTATCAATTCCCCTGTTGGGTTTTTTTAATCCAGCATTACTCATATGCCGGTATCCAAATCTAAAATCGAGGTAAGCTGTTGAAGAAATTCTCTGTAAGAAACCTATTGCAAAATTATTGGAGAAAAGGAACCCCCTGGCTTGTGTTTCAATTGATCTGGTAATGAAGTGCGGGCCGGCAGAAATCAGGGCATAGATTGCGGATTTGTTTAATAGAAGGTTTTTGCGGGCGAGCAAGCCTACATTTGCACCAAATTCGAGGCCGTTTTCAAGATAGGTACCTTGCGTGCCTGCATCAAGCGTTGAAAAGTTAAGCTGGGGCTGGAAAAGAAGCTCAAGACCTCCGCTTTGCCATTTGGTAATAACCCAAAAGAATTGACCCGTCAATAAAATTGCCCGGTAGGGGTCTTGTTCGTTAACCCTCAAAGGGCCAAGTTCTTGGGTGGCGCAACCAATCATAAAGCCCGCGCGGTTTCGGTTTAATGAAAAACCATACTGGTTGGGTCGTGCAAACCCAACTATCGATGCAAAAAAAAGCAATAATACAAATAATGGCTTTTTCATAAAAGTTTGAAGGGTTATTTCATTTGGGCAAACCCGGTCATTTCGAAAGAATTATGGTTTGCCGATTTACCTTGAGTTACTTTGCGTCCGAACTTTGAGTTACTTTGTGCTACAAAAAAAACAGAGCACAAGGTAACGCGCAGAATTCACGATGTTTCGCAAGGATATGGTAAAACCCTATCGGGAAAAACACCTTCTGGCGAAACCTTTACCATTAATGGTATTACTTCCACCCCATTTTCCTGTGCCTTTTTTAGTTTTTGTGCATAATCGGGGTCAATGTGAACGGCTGGTGCAAAGCTTTTAACGTCTGACCTTTGTATGATGTATAACATAACTGCTCGCATTCCTGATTTCTTAACCTCAATCAAGGTGTCGAGGTGCTTTTGCCCCCGTGTGGTTATTGCATCCGGAAACATGGCAATTCCATCTTCGTTTAGCGTAACGTTTTTAACTTCAATGAAGCACCTTTCGTCGTCTTTTACCGCCATTACGTCGAAGCGGCTGTTGCCGAAAGCAACCTCCCCGAGTGTTTCATTATATCCTTCAAGCTTGGGAATTAACCCTTTGGCAATGTAATGGAGGGCAAATTTGTTTGGAACAGATGTATTTATGCCAACCCAACCATTGTTTATCTTTATCATTTCCCACGTGTAGGCCGTTTTGCGACCGGGCTTGGGGTGGTATGAAAGCAAAACCTCGGCACCAACTTGGAGGCACGATTTCATGCTTCCCGAATTGGCGCAGTGAGCCGTAATAACGTCTCCGGTGCAAAGCACCACATCGGCCAAGAAACGCTTGTAGCGGCGTATTAGTTTTCCAGTAACGAGTGGTTTTTCAAATTTCATTATTTATCCGACCTTGGTTTGTTTTTCACGTACCTGTCGAGCCATTGAATCCATTCCCAATGCATGTGAAGTACCGATTCGCGCGCGGTGTAGCCGTGGCCCTCGTGAGGCAGCATGACCAATCTTGTTGTGGCCCCAAGACCCCTAAGGGCATCGTAGAAGCGTTCGCTTTGTATTGGGAAGGTTCCGGCATTGTTATCGTCTCCACCGTGAATTACAAGCATTGGAGCTTTCACCTTGTCGGCGTGCATAAAAGGCGACATGAGGTTGTAAGTGCCGGGTGCCTGCCAATATGTTCTTTCTTCGCCCTGAAACCCGAACGGTGTTAACGTTCTGTTGTAGGCTCCGCTTCGGGCTATACCAGCGGCGAATAGATTGCTGTGAGCAAGTAAATTGGCTGTCATGAAAGCACCGTACGAGTGGCCCGAAACCGCAACTCTTTCGGGGTCGGTAACCCCCATTTCCACGAGTTTATTTATGGCAGCCTCGGCATTTTTTACAAGTTGTTCCACGAAAGTATCATTAGGTTCTTTGTCGCCCTCTCCCACGATTGGGAAACTGGCATTGTCAAGTACTGCATATCCTTGAGTTGCAAGTATTATTGGTGATGTGGGCCCAACGCGGGTAAAAGAAAATGGCGAGCCAGTTATCTGACCTGCTGCATCGGCGCTTTTAAACTCCTGCGGGTAAGCCCACAATAGGGTGGGGAGCGGAGGGTCAATTCCTCTTGTGTAACCCTTTGGTAGGTAAAGTGTTCCGCTTAACGGAATGCCGTCGGCGCGCTGGTAATGTATTACTTCTTTGTAAAGGTATCTGAGTGCCGGGGTGGGGTCGGGAAAATTTGTAATTTGCGACATTCGATTTCTTCTCAAGTCGCGCAAGAAAAAGTTTGGCTGTTGGTTAACCGATTGCCTGTTGGTAATTAAATGTCCTTTGGCAGGATCGAGCAATACAACAGGGCTTTCGAGAAATGGAGGTAGGCTTTGCCACAACCTCTTGGTTTTTCTTGTTTTTATTTCAAACTCGTCAACAAAGGGCTTGTTCCCTTCGGGCGAGGCTCCCATTCCGAATAAGTAAAGAGATCTATCGCGGTTTCCGAACATCAGCACCTGCATTCCGAATTGATTTTGAGTGGTTTGAAATCTGCCCGGGTCATTATAGCCATCCTCGGTAGAGCGGTCGAAAATGACTGTTAGTTTCGGATTTTTCTGAGACGGATTGAAGGAACTTTGAATAGTCCTTCTGGTTCTACGCCACATTTGAGAGATTAGGGCAAAATTTTCGTTACCCCATGTTATTCCAGAGTACCTCAACTCCAAGTCGACAATGGGTGTCGGTTGTGCAGCGAAAGGAGCATCGAGCATGAATACCCTATCGCGAAACTCCACTTCCCTGGACGGATCGCCACCATCAAGGGCTTCGGCCCAAACTAGCGTTGCAGGAGCATCGGCACGCCATGATTGAGAGCGTGGCCCCGCCCTGGTTGCGTCGAAACCTTGCGGAAGGTTGTCGGTAAGGGGTACCTCGGCCAGGGTTTTTACTAGATTGCCCTCCAGGTCAACAATTTCAATTACTTGAGGGAAACGACTTACCGGGACGATAAACGAGAAAGGCCTTACTGTCCTGGTTACCAAGATGTAATTTCCATCGGGAGATGGGCTGAACCTGTTGTAGATGCCAGGCTGCCCAAAGGTTCGAATATTTCCGTCAAGGTTTACTATAGCAAGCTGGGAAGTTGCGTAATGTTCGAATATTTCCTCATCATGAACATCTCGCAATAAATCTTGAAATGTTCTTACGGCAGCCCTGCGGCCAAGGCTTTCTTGCACTATTGGACCTCTGGCAACCGCAGGGCGCTGGGGTGCCGCACCCTTGCCTTCAACTACCGCCGAAAAGATAATGTTGCTGTTATCGGGCAACCACGCAAAGGTTTGTCCCAAAACATCGTTTATGACTCGCCCTGTGAGTTGCTTTGCAGAAGCCGATTCAACATTTGTAACCCACAGCTCTATCCCATCAACGGCGGTATGGGTAAAAGCAACAAATTTTGAATCTCTTGACCAAGAAACGTTGCTGATGCGCGCAATTGCTGGTAAACCCTGTACTTCGCGGGGGTTCGTGCCATCTAGATTTGTAAACGTAAGTCCCGTAATGAACATTGGACTCGTTGTTCCAAGGGTTACCGGGTTGAAACGCATACCGGCAAGCCTTAATTCGGGTGCCGCCAATTGGTCAATGGTAGGCCTTTCGGGCCGATGGGTAAGAAGAACGATATTGTTGTTAGGGCTAATTGACATTCCCGGTGTTGATGGGGCATCAACCAAATCTATTATTTCTTGAGGCGGAAGTTGGTATTCGATTTGCGCTTCAGCAAGGAAAGCACTGGTTAAAAACAGAAAGCTTGCGGCTAATGTTAGGGTTAATTTTCTCATTAATTTTCAAAAGTAGTTTAAGGTTTAATATTTAATAGGCAAGGAGGTACACTCGGTTTTGACAAAAACGGGTACATGGTTTAAAATTTGCTTCTGATAAGTGTTGAAACAAAAGAAGGAAAGCTTAATTGTCTCTTTTTTCGAAATTTTCTAGTTTTCTTTTTTTTACTCGCCTCACGATGAAGTAAACCAAAAGAACCCCAAAGGTCAGAAGAGACAGCCCGTAAACTCCAATAATGATTGCAGGTAATAGTTCCATTTTACTTGAGTTTTACCGCTGTCCCGTATGCAAGTATTTCGGCGGCTCCCTGCATTACCATTGACGTTGCTATTCTAACGTTTATAATTGCATCGGCATCAAGTTGCTTTGCATCCTCAACCATACGTTCAATTGATTGCTCTCTCGATTCGGCTTGAAGCTTGGTGTATTCTTCAATTTCTCCACCGACTAGGTTTTTGAACATGGCTGTGATGTCGCGGCCAATCGCCCTGGCACGTACCGTGCTTCCGCGGGCAATACCCAAAATTTGGACAATCTCCCTTCCGGGGATGGTTTCGGTTGTGGTAATAATCATTGTTGTAAGTTTTTGTGTTAATAAATGGTTTTGTTTTATTCAGACCATCCTAATTTGATTTTTTTGAGATTTTCATAATAATCACCGAGGCCACAAAGGCTTAGATTATGCTCAAGGGTATTGCAAAGGGTAGTATCCCGTGTGGCACCACTCCAAGATTGCCATTGACCAGCCACATAAAAACAAATCTCGCGAACCAAGCGAGCAAGGTTGTTTGGAACAAGGAGAACTTGCGAGATAATATGAAGATAGCCAAGGCAAGGCATAAGCAGCAAATTACGCAAATGGCTCCATTTATGAGTACTTCTGGAAATGTAAGGCCTATGGTTTTCGTATTTCGATCCCACCTTTTGGCGCACCAAAAAGGTGTTCGGCACAAATTCGGATAGGCTAACGCAAATCGTGGCCATTAATGTTGCCAAGATGTTATTTTTCATGTTGAAGAGTTTTTTTTTGAAGAAAGGAAAAGTTTCCAGGAAACTTCAGAAAACAACTTTCATCCAAATGGCACCCTTTTACAAACTTATGACCTGGTTAATCTCTCAATTTCTCTACCACCTAAACCTTTCGGCCGAAAAAACAAAGTGCCGGTTTAGGGTTACTTTAACTTGCCTAAGGCTCTACTCACGGCATCAAATATGGGCTGGTTGCTTATCTGGGTTCCCACCGCTCGTTCCATCCAAATTCGGGGGGTAAGCCTGCCAAGGCTGAAAATTCGCAAGGTTTCGTCGGCCAAGTTCTTGCCCTTGTAATAATCTTCAAGCTGGAACATTATTAATCGGCCGTAAGGATAGTTCATAAGGTAAAGGGGCGATTGAATCATGTGTGAGTAAATGGCTAGAATCGGAATGTCGCGCTCACCAAAAACATCAGCGTAATACTCGTTCCATATTTCTTTTGCAATTCTTACAACTGCATCTTTAAGCTGATCGGCGTTGGCTTTGGGGTTTTGATACATCCACTTCCACACGTTCATGTCAACAAGCGACACGCCCATCATCTCGTAGTTAGTCCAGAAAACGTCAAGCACGTCCAGGTGTTCCCTCGGTGGGTCGCTTTGGGTTATTCCCAGCAGCTCAAGGTCACGAGCTTGAAACATAAAGGCCAATGCCTCGGTGAAAGCGGTGTTTGGAATTCCGTTAACAAAGTAATTGTCAACCATTTGCACGCTGATGGTTTGCTCCACGTTGTGGCCAAGCTCGTGTATTGCTATGTTGTAGCCTTTGTAATCCATTCCGTTGGCACCAATACGGGTTCTAAGGTGCGAAGTAGTTTCGCGCATGGAAGCTCGCCAGGCGTGACCTGAGCCGCGGGCAGCATCAACTTCAATCTTCGAGGCAATGAATTCAGCCACTTGGGGGTTAAACTGCAGATGCCTTAGCATTCGGGGCAAGTCGCGTTTCATTGCTTCGGCATTTGGGAAGCGGGATCTTGTTATTCTGTCAAGGGCTTCCTCGCCAATTGCGCCACGCGACTTGAAACCATCGTACCACAGATCGAATGGGCGCAGAGGCCTGCCAAGCCTTTGGCTGATAATCCTTCCTGCTTGGCGCAAAAGCGGCGATGATGCATATTCCCTGAACAGCCCGTCAACCTCTTCAAATGGTATCTCCATGCTGTCGTCAAATCGCCTTTTCATGTATGTGCTGCCTGCCGGGAAATAGGGATCAAGCTTGAGCATTGCCCTGAAGTTTTCCAACAAATGTTGGTATCTAACATTTCCTTCCGGCTCAACCTCAACAGGTTGTCCTTCCTTTTTTAGCTCGTTTGTCAAAGGGTTCCAGAAAAAGGCATCATTGTTAATAACCTGCTTTGGTATGTCTTGGTTTATTATTCGCAACATTACATTGTATAGCATTTCTTGTTTTTCTAGCCCGTCGGCCTGGCCGTAATTCGACCTTATTTCATCGCGTACGTTCCAGTGGGCAAGGAGCCTCATTGTTTCAGGGAATTTGGTTTCTCCGGTTTGATTCAGCAGCCTACCGGCAAAAATGTTGTACTCCGAAATGTAAAGCCTACCTTTACTGTAAACTTGGTTTATTTCTTGCAGGATTGAAGAAGGAATTCTTGCCGTGAAAATTTCGCCGAGCCTTGCCATTCCCCATTTTCTGCCATCCCACTCGGCTCCCAGTCGATTTTTTTCCTCGAGCGAGTATTCAGGAAAGTTTAGTGCCACTATAAAAGCTATCTTGTTTTTAAAGAAGTCGTCGTGCACGTGTGCCGAGGGGCTATAGGCACCAAAAATCTGATCAATTTTGTGCAATGGGCCTCGGTCTTCGTGTATCATGCGGTTTAGTTCGAGCGTAATGCGATTATTGTACCCGTAAAGGTATTCGAAGTTTTTGGCAATGCGGTCAAACACTAGGTTGAGCTCGGCATTGTCGGCAATGAAGTTTTCAACTACGAAAATCTTGAACTCCTCAACGGTGCCATCGCCTTCGCGCCACAAAGCAGCGGCTTGCTTTACACCCCGTTCAATACGGAACCGTACAGCTTCGCCGTGCGTTTCCAATAGGTTGTCAATAAGTTTGGCCACCACGGTTTGGCCAATTGGCGATTTTTCATCCATTTGTTTTGATTTGTCTTGAACACACCCCAAAAGTACAATTAAGGATGCAAGGATGGTAATGGTTTTTTTCATTGTTTTTAGAATTTTCGGGTATTTTTTTTGACTTTTTAGTTTCTTTGTTAATGTTTGCGTTTCCCCTGCTACTTCGTTTCTCCAACAAAAGGCTGGCACGCCACGCGGTGGGTTTTAACTTGATTTACCGCGAAGGGTTAGTGCTCCGAGATTTTTCTTCAAGATTTGCTGTTTTCGGGTCAAATTTGAATCGCAAATTTAGTAAAAACTGGTCATAAAAAAAGAAATTAATTCGCTTTTTCAGGCAAACCAAACTCTTTTGCTTTACCAAGCATTAATCCGTGAATTTCTTTTCCGGCTGCAAGTATTTGCTTGCCGTGCAGGTAATTGTCGTTACCCGAAAAATCGGTTACCGTGCCACCTGCTTCCTGAACAATAAGGCTTCCGGCGGCCACGTCCCAAGGGTTTAGGCTATACTCGAAAAACCCGTCGAAGCGTCCGCAAGCAACGTATGCAAGGTCAGCCGCGGCGCTGCCCAAGCGACGAACGCCGCGCGCTGTGCGCATGCACCAGGCGAGGTAAGGAATGTATTTGTCCATGATGCTGAAGTCGAAATACGGAAATCCCGTGGCAACGAGGCTGTCTTCCATTTTTTGCTTGGCAGATGCAAAAATTCTTTTCCCGTCAAGATAAGCACCCTCGTTCTTGATGGCCCAAAACATTTCGTTGTTGTTTACCTCGTGCACCATGCCCATAATTGTTTTCTCTTCATGCTGTAACGCAATTGAAACGCTGTAAAACGGCAGCCTGTGAATGAAGTTGGTGGTGCCGTCTAATGGGTCAATTATCCAAACGTAATCTTCACCATGATTCGTTGCGGTTTCTTCTTCGGCCAGAAATCCCGACCCCGGAAGAAGCCCACGTAGCTTTTTAACAAGCAATTGTTCGACCTGCTTGTCTACATAAGACACCAGGCTGTTTAGGCTCTTGGTTTCCACTTGGCTTTGGTCAAGCTTGTTTATTTCCTTTTTAAGAAAACGGCCAACTTCCTCGGCAAGTAGGCAAACCTGATTGCAGAGGGTTTCTATTCGAAGTTTTGATTTCATGTTTTTGTTATTTCTTCACCGCCGAGGCTCCACGCCCGCAGGGATTGGCGCAGAGAAATTAGAAATTAGCAACCAGTTAATTCGGCGATAAATTTTCAATTTACAATTTTATATTCACTCTTAACAATAACTTAGAGGTAGCATGTCACGTCTGGGCTGTTCACCAAACAATTACTTGCTGAATCGTGTTCACCAGCCTTTCATCATACTTGGTTTTAAGCCTGATGTAGTTATCAGTAAAGCCATGCATGTAATCGCCCGATATGTCGTTTTCCCAGAGCACTTGTGCCTTGTAGCCTTTGTTTTCGGCACGGAATTGTTCTTTTTTATTTTCGGAGAGGTGGTGCAGTACCTTTGAGCGGTGGGCAATATTTTGTGTTTTGTTCATTCGGGTCAATTTCAACGCCCTGGTGTTTTCCCTTTCGCTGTATGAGAACACGTGGAGGTATGAAATTGGCAGGTTTTCAATAAACTCGAAGGTTTCGGTAAAAAGTTCATTGGTTTCGGTAGGGAAACCCACTATAACATCGGCTGCAATGCAGGCGTGTGGCATTAGTTTCTTTATTTTGAACACCCTCGATTCAAAAACTTCGCGAGTGTAGTGTCGCCCCATATCTTTCAAAACTTGGTTGCTGCCCGATTGAAGCGGTATGTGGAAGTGTGGCATCAGTTTTGGCTCGCGACATACCAGTTCAATTATTTCATCGTGCAAAAGGTCGGGCTCAACCGATGAAATTCTTATGCGCTCGAAACCATTAACCTTAACCAATTCCTTCAAGAAATCATAAAAAGTTTCGTTGTTAATCTTTCCAAAGTCGCCAATGTTAACGCCCGAAAGTACAACCTCCTTAACGCCTGTGGCCGCCAACTGCCTTGCCGATTCAATGGTTTTGGCTATGGTGTTGCTGCGGCTGTGTCCACGCGCAAGCGGAATGGTGCAGTAGGTGCAGAAGTAATCGCATCCGTCTTGAATTTTGAAAAACGATCGGGTGCGGTCGTCGGACGAAAATGTTGGCACGAACCTTTCGGGGTCTTTCCTGTCGATTGTGGTTCCGGTAGGTTGCGATAGGTTTTTTAAGTGTTCGAGCAGGTTGAACTTCTCGTCGTTTCCAAGCACCAGCGAAACACCGGGCATTGCAACGAGCTCTGCGGGTTTAAGCTGCGAAAAGCAACCGATAATGGCAACATTGGCATCGGGATTGGTTTTCAAGGCCTTGCGCACCAGTGCCCTGCAGGTTTTTTCGGCTTTGCCCGTTACCGAGCAAGAGTTTATTACGTAATAATCTGCCACCTTCGAAAACTCCACGTTCTCAAACTCCTCAGGCGAAAAATCTCTTTTGATAGACGAAGTTTCGGAGAAATTCAACTTGCAGCCGAGTGTATGGAAAGCGATTCTCTTCAATTACGAATTAAAAATTACAAATTACGAATAATAGTCGAAAGTTGAAAGTTAAAAAGGAGTACTGAGTAGCGAGATTTGAGTATTAAGAAAAGCCAGAAGAGGTTTCACGCAAAAATCGCAATGGAATAAAGACCAAGGGCGCAAAGTTGGTAAAAAATCCGCGATAATCCGTTCAATCCGTGTCATCGGCGTTCCAATTCTTAAAAATCATCAATCGTTATCGTCAATCAAATATCCTTTGAATATTTTCCTGTCGTTTTTCGCTATTCAATTCCTAGCAAGAATTTAACCGGTACGTGTAGCCGTTCGCGCCAGGCGGCTTCGTTGTGGTCGTGGCCGTCAAACTCAATGGTAACCCAATTTTTACCCCTTTCGAAACCAGCGGCTTCCATAATTAAATCAACCCTATCTTGGTAAGGCTTGTAAAGCGAATCGAGGTTCACTGTTCCGTGGTCGAAATAAATTTTATGCGTGGAAGGATCGGGGAGGTTTCCGTCAAGGTAATCGATAAAAACCCCATCGAGTGCCGGCCAGTGGGTCGAAACGCAGCCGGCACCGCCAAAAACATCGGGATACTTGATAAGGGCGTAAAGCGAAATAAGCCCGCCCATGCTTGACCCCATGATTAAGGTTGACCGTGAGTCGGGCCTGGTGCTGTAATTCTTGTCAATGAATGGCTTGAGCTCCTTTACGATGAACGATAGGTAATTGTCGGACAAAATTTGAGGCGTGCCCTCAAGGCTCTTGGTGCGCTTGTAAATCTCATCGCTGGGCTCGTTTGGCATGTACTCCCGAAACCTATTGGGCGAATTCCAGATACCAACAACTATTGCAGGGCGTATCTTGTTCTTTTTCAGAAGCCTTATCATCGTGGAGTCCATTTCCCAGGCAATGCCCGTGTACGAGGTTTTGGCATTGAATACGTTTTGGCCGTCGTGCATGTACACCACCTCGTATTTCAAGTCGGGGTCGTAGCCCGGTGGTAGCCAAACCTCCACGTTACGTGGGTTAACGTACTTCGATTCAAAGTTTTGGTGTATTATTATTTTGCCATTTTCCTGCTGCTTCTGGCCAAAAAACGAAAAAAGCGAAAAACTAAATGCTGACATTGCAATTAATATCCAAATGGTCTTTGAATGTGTTTTCATGTCGGTTTGTTTTTTTAAGGCTGCCAAGTTACACTAATGTCAGAAAAGCTTATTCTACATGAAAACCCCGCTGCAAAAATTATCTCTTCCTATTTTTTTCGGGTAGCAAAGTTAATACTTTATGATGATAATGTTGGGGCGGGAATTTTTTGGAGAAAGTCAACCTTATTTGCTAAATTTGTTCTCCAAATCTAAGAAAGATGACATTGGTAATAGACAAATCTAACCCAAAATACTTAGCTGATTTGCTATTTAGAAAGCTCAAAAGGGAGCTTGATAAAGGCAATCTGGCTCGACAATTTGGTAAATGAAAAAACGAACTTGGAAGGTTTGAAGTATCAGCTTGATATTAGAGAAAATGAAAATTGATTTAATCGCCGACGCCAATTTTTTTGTTTTCAGCCTTACATCTCACCAAAATTTAGGGATATCAAGTTGGCAGCATATTACCAAGAAATGTATAGACTGTTTTTAATTACCATTGGTTCAAATATTTCTGAAATGACGATTTAACTTTTGATATTAACCTTTCTAAAAGAAGGAGATGGGCAAATATAAAAATAGGATTTTGGCAACGGTTGTAATCATTGGCATTGTGCTTGTAATCTATGTTTTGCTTGAAGTTTTTTTCTACAACGATATAGGTTGTATTTGTGCGGTTGGCTATTTTCCGATGCTGGATTCAAGACTAACAGGATATGGCCTTTTGGTCATCTCGACTATCTTGTTTATTGTAAGTTATTGGCGAGTAAGAAACCTTTCAAGGTGGTGTATTGTTCCAGCACTGATTGTCTTTTCCCTTGCTTTTTATGGTAATGGCCATGCGCTTTACACCCAACCCTGTTCCGGCTCCCTTTATCGTACCACTTTTTTCATTCATAAAACCAAATTGGGCGATTTTGCTCAAATATCAAATGCGGGTGGTTTGGATACCGGCATTCATAATGGAAGGTTTTTGGGCTACTCCTTTGATGGCAAGGAGCTTTTACTATATAAAATAGGTGAAAGCCCTTTGAAAGTTAATACAAGTTTCCTCTTTTGGAAAGTCCGTCCTGGGATTTTTGTTCACGATCTGCCCGGACTTTTCCGCAATTTGGAGTATGAGAAAAACAATGATGGATACGAGTTCATTGGAGGGCGCGAATTGCCCGTTGAGGTTTTCCGCCTTTTCATATCAAGAACAAAGGATTTCGATATCCGTCGGCTTAAAAATCAAATTGTAATAAACGAAAATGATGGAACAACAAGGTTCAGGTTTGAGCAACATTGAGGTAAACCTCGAATCATTTTACAATAGCAAGTTACTGGTAATGAAAGATCAAACCATTTTTATGATTTTGGCTGCTTTGTCAAGCTGCGGGCAGCGCAGTATTGAAAGGGAGTTCACTGAAATCAGTTACGTTGATTCAACCGCCGATATTTTGGTTCAAGAAATGGTTGATGACAAGGAAAATTCACAACTTCATGGTAACCCGGATGCGAATTTGCTTGGCCCCGAGAATGCCACATTGTACAAATTGACGAACACAATAATTACTGATTTTAACGGCGATGGTTTTTTGGACAAGGCACTTTACCAAAGAGAAATCGAAACATTTGGGATAATTATCATCCAAGGAAAGACCAAGGAAGTTGTTCGTTTGGGTTTTGGGAAGCCATTTGCGCACTTAAATGATTTTAACTGGGTTGACTAATGGGGTCTTGTTAAAGATAGAGAAACATACGAAACAACTTTAACCACTGAGGGTGAGTTATTTGATGCACGCACAATAATACTTCAAAACCCTTCAATTTTTTTAAAAATTGATGAATTGAATAATTGTATAATAACAGTCCTTAACTCAAAATATATTTGAATTCACCAATCTGATTGAAAACGTGGCAAATCCGAGATAGATGTAGCAAAAATACATTGGCATTAAGTGATTGAAACCTTGCAGCTTAATTGATACCTTTGTGATGAGGACTGCAAACCACTGTATCTGTTCTTTAGGTTATTTCCGGTGGTTAGTTAGGATTATGGTTGGCCGTCGAGACCACACGGGTAGAAATAAAACCTTTTCTGATTAGTTATAAAGCAAAAATCAACCAGTTATGAAAAAACAATATTTGTTTTCGTAATCGTCTCTTTCGCGGAATTTCTATTTTTGGCCAAGATTTTCAAGTTCCTGGAAATTACAGTTTGGTAAAGGCCGAGGACTATTTGCGTTACGAGCAGGATGTAATCAATGGCATCAATTGGCTAAACAACACCCCGTTGGATCACGAATTTGAAAAAAGGAAAGAAGTGAATGCGTTCCTGATGAAGTGGATGGCTGGTAGCCCAACGGAAAAAATCTTCATTCGGGAAGGAATAGTTACATTTCTTTCGGCTCCCGACCTTTTGATGGCCTTTTTGGCTGGATGGACGAAGTATTCCATTGAGACCAGGGATTTTCCCAACGAATTGAAAGGAAATCTTGCCGGAATTGAAAATGTAATCTCTGTTTACCAGATGAATTGAAAATTTCTGGAAAAAAAAAGGAAGTTGAAAAATATATCGAGCTCCAATCAAAAAGAAAACTTGAACAAGAAATTGCTAAAAGGCTGGGATAATAGGCCTTCTGGGTGGTTAGTGACGGGCTGACTCCAAATTAACCCCTCACTCGAGTAAAACCAAAGATTATGTTAAAACTTTTTTCAATCGTTGCATTGCTTTGTACCCTGCTTACTTCGTGCTCTCAAAACAATGAGTTCTTGCTGGATTCCTATAGAGCAGGCCATTTCAAAAGGAACATGCTTCTGGACGAAGCCCTTGAGCTGGCCAATTCAAAATATGTTGTCGAGAAATCAACAATAAATTTGGAAGGTGACTATTATATTGTTTACAATTTGATAAAAGACGGTCGGTTATTGTTGAAATTGGAACCACATTGCGAACCAGAGTGCAGAGTTTGGAGAATATGGGTTTATAGCGATCTTTACAGAACCAAGAAAGGAATAGGCGTTGGGAGCACGATAGAGGAATTATTAAGGAAATATAGCTTGAGGTATTTTGACACGGAGGGTGAAGGATACTTTTTCAAAGTAAATGAAAATGACATGGGATTTGAAAAAGAACAACTTCTCTTGACTTTGAATGGTGGAATGCTGGGGCCAGGTTTGAGGGTATTCCAAAAGATACAAAGGTCATAATGATTATTCCTTAAGTGGGTTTACTTTACTAATCTGTTGAACCTTTTTTGATATTGGTAACCTGTTTAGATTATCGTAGATTTTGCAATGCTTATGCCCTTATAAAAAGGAATTATTAAAGTCGACCATGAAAACAAAAAGCCTTGGATTTGCAATTATTCTGACCCTGTTATTCAGACCGCCGGGTCTTTTTCATGCCAGTATTACTGGTGGGCTGATTATGTGCTTGATACCGTTGTTTTGGTGTTTGCAATGGCACTTGGTTTTATTGCCGAGAGTGTACTCTTGTCAGGAAGTTCAATAATTTTGATAGTAATTTTTGCCGGAAGTTGCTGGATGGCTTCTTTTGTTTGGGCTGCTACGGTGGCTAGCAATCATAATTTCGAGGTTACCGAAAATAAAAGGCAAGCAGAGTTTTGAAATTAATGCAAGAACTAAAGCAAGACGATGTCATGGCCATAAAAATCACCGATGCGAGTCAAGATAGTATTCCTAAAGCAAAATCAAATTCCGACAGACCCAGAATTAAACAATGGAGCAAAAACAATCCACTCGCATCTATTAACGATTATTGTAGGATTTATGGGGCTTCATGGCAAATTATTGACGGTACGTTTCAGATAAGGGAAGCCTTTTGAAATGTTCTGTTTCACGACCGCTCTATTCGGTTTTCACATTTTTATGTGATTTTATCTGTATTTTGATGTCAGGTATTTTGGGTTTCGTTATAAATCATAGTTTATTGCGATTTTATTCGTTAATTCCAAAAGTTTGATTATTTTTGCATAAAAAATCACACTATAATGTTATTTAAACATTTAGGACAAACCATAAAAGCAAGGAGAAAGGAGCTGGGCATCACCCAGCCTCACTTGGCCGAATTGGCGCAGGTAAGCACCAATACGCTGTATAAGCTGGAAAGGGGCCAGGGAAATCCTTCCTTGGATGTTTTGAATAAGCTGGCCAAAGTTTTGGGAATGGAATTGAAATTAGAAGTAAAAAAGCAGCAACAGTCATATGAGAAAAGTTGAGGTATATCGCAACGGAGTGTTTGCCGGCACGCTCAAAGAAGAGAGCCGTCAACGGTTCGTTTTTACTTACGATGACAGTTATTTGTTAAACTCCAAATTGCCAGACATAAGCTTAACGCTCCCAAAAAGTCAAAAGGAATTCTATAGTGAGTTTCTTTTCCCGTTTTTCTTTAACATGCTCAGCGAAGGGGTAAACAGAGAATTGCAATGCAATCTTTTGAGAATTGACGAAGATGACTACTTTGGGTTACTAATGGCTACCGCCCAATACGACACAATAGGGGCGATTACCGTGAAACCAACGTCAGTTGATATTTGACGATTGACAACGGGCAATTTTTAACTTCAACATACAATAACAAAAACCCCGAAAGCAAATCAATAGAATGGAATCAAGGCCAAATAAAAACAAATTATCAATTGTCAGTCATCAATTGTCAGTTGAAGTTTGCCCGGGAACTTTGGCAGTAGGATTTACTACCTACAGCCCGAGTTGCTTGCGAAAGTTATTTGGTGGAAAGAGGGTAAGTCATGTTTTAGAATACCAACAGCCTAAATGTAGCGAGGAGGTTGCTGAACTGTTTACGGACAACCGAAAGCGAATTTCCATATCAGGCGTGCAGGAGAAATTAAGTTTGCTCCTTGATAAAAACCAGTTGCGGCTTACAAAGGAAGGCGAAAAAGGAACTTACATACTAAAGCCCACACCCAGGGATTTGAAAAAGGTTGACCAAGTTCCGGCCAACGAGCATTTAACAATGCAGATAGCCCGCCAGGTCTATAAAATAAACACCGCGGAAAATGCCATGATATTTTTCGAAAATGGCACTCCGGCATACATAGTTAAGCGGTTCGATGTAAAAAGCCACGGGAGCAATTGGGGCAAGGAGGATTTTGCCACCCTTGCCGGTAAAACCAAGGAAAACGCTGGCGCAAATTTCAAGTATGATTTCAGCTACGAGGAGGCTGGCTTGTTGATGCAAAAATTTGTCCCGGCGTGGAGGGTAGAGATAGAAAAGTTCTTCTCTTTGGTGGTTTTCAACTTTTTGTTTTCCAATGGCGATGCACACCTTAAAAACTTCTCGTTGTTAGAATCGACCAATGGCGATTACTTATTGAGTCCGGCTTATGATCTTATTAACACAAGGCTGCATGTAGACGACACGGATTTTTCATTGAGTAAGGGGCTTTTTGCCGATGAATACAAAAGCGATCAATATTTAAGGAGTGGGCACCCCTGTAAAAGCGATTTTTGTGAGTTAGCAAAGAGGATAGGTGTAAGGGAAAGCCGAATAGAAAAGTTGTTAAAACCATTTCTGGAAAAGCAGCCATTGGTTGAAATCCTTGCAAGTCGTTCATTTTTGCCCGAATCCAGCCAAAGTGCTTATAGGCTCTTGTATTTTTCCAAAAGGATTTTTTTGTTGGGAAAATGAGCAATAAGGATTGCTTCACGTTAAAATTTTAAGAAAATGAAAATCTAATTTATAGCTGAGCCGCCGAGGTCGCAATGTTTTCGCAGGGTTTGGCGTTAAAAATCAGCGATGTCTGCGTTCAAATAATAAAATAATGCCACAAACCTGCTCGATTGCTATCAGCGGCAAAAAACACCAAATCGCCGAAACCCAAAAGCCAAAAGCCAACAGCCAATGGCGATGTTACGGTTTTCTAACTTTTCGAAACAGCTAAAACTTTACGTATGAAAACAACCCCCGAACACGACCAACGGATGGCAAAAATGACCTTTGCAACTGTTTACCCTCATTATGTAGCAAAGGTTGAGGGCAAGGGCAGGTCATTAGAAGAGTTGCACCAAGTAATCGAGTGGCTAACCGGCTTTGACGAAAACCAAATTCAAGAGCTCATTGCCGAGAATGTGACATTCGAAACTTTTTTCCGAAGAGCAAAATTGCACCCAAATGCAAGTATGATTTCGGGTGTAATATGCGGCTACCGGATTGAAACTATTGAAACACCTCTTACCAAGCAGGTGCGCTATCTCGACAAGCTGGTTGACGAGTTGGCAAAAGGCAAGAAGATGGAAAAGATTTTGAGGGAGCCCTAAAACAGCCCCTCCAAAACCTTATCATCGGCGATGTAGGGAAGCGTAACCTTTAATTTTGGTTGTGACACCATGGCTCGTTTTATGGCAAATATTGCCTCAGGGTTTCGGGCCCAACTTCTGCGGGCAATGCCGTTGTTCACGTCCCAAAATAGCATGGACTCCAATCGGCGTTCGGCTTCCGGGCTGCCGTCAAGTACCAACCCAAACCCGCCGTTAATCACCTCGCCCCATCCCACGCCTCCGCCATTATGGATGCTCACCCATGTTGCACCGCGGAAGCTATCGCCTATAACGTTGTGAATTGCCATATCCGCTGTAAACTGCGAGCCGTCGTAGATGTTTGATGTTTCTCTGAAAGGGCTGTCGGTTCCACTCACGTCGTGGTGGTCGCGCCCTATAATTATTGGTCCTTTAATCAGGCCTTCTTTGATGGCATTGTTGAATGCACGGGCAATCTCGATCCTTCCATCGCTGTCGGCATAAAGAATGCGTGCTTGCGAGCCAACCACCAGTTTGTTTTGTTTGGCCTGCTTTATCCACAAAATGTTGTCGGCAAGTTGCTGCTTGATTTCGGCCGGTGCGGTTTCGGCCAGTTTTGTCATTACTTCAAGAGCCAGGCGGTCGGTGGTAACAAGGTCCTCGGTTAGCGATGATGCGCAAACCCACCTGAAAGGGCCAAAACCATAATCGAAGCACATGGGTCCCATAATGTCCTGCACGTAGCTGGGGTAAATGAATGTACCATCTGGCTTGAAAACATCGGCACCTGCTCGACCTGCCTCCAGCAAGAAAGCATTGCCATAATCCCAAAAGTACATACCACGGTCGGTCATTTTCTTTATGGCATTAACTTGCCTGATTAACGATTTTATGACGTGCTTCTTGAACTCCTCGGGATTTTCGGCCATCATTTGGTTTGACTCTTCAAACGTAAGACTTGCCGGGTAATACCCACCAGCCCAGGGGTTGTGCAGCGAAGTTTGGTCAGATCCGAGCTCTATTTCAATGTTTTCGGCCACCAGTTTTTCCCACAAGTCAATAACATTGCCTTGGTAAGCCATCGAAACAGCCTCCTTGTGTGCTTTGGCATCCTTAATCCTGCTTACCATGGTGTTTAGGTCGGTGTAAACCTCGTCAACCCAGCCCTGTTGGTGCCTTGTCTTGGTAACCTTTGGATTGATTTCTGCCAATACTCCAACCGCACCTGCAATTACCGCTGCCTTTGCTTGTGCTCCCGACATTCCACCAAGGCCGCTGGTTACGAACACCTTTCCTGCCAAGGAGCCATCGCTATCCGGCAATCGTCGGCCTGCGTTGAGCACGGTTATGGTTGTTCCGTGAACTATACCTTGCGGACCTATATACATGAACGAACCCGCGGTCATTTGACCGTATTGCGTTACACCAAGTGCATTGAAACGCTCCCAATCATCGGGCTTGGAATAGTTTGGAATCATCATGCCGTTGGCAACCACCACACGAGGGGCATCGGGATGTGAGGGGAACAATCCCATGGGGTGGCCGCTATAAAGTACCAGGGTTTGCTCGTCGGTCATTTCGGCCAGGTACTTCATGCAAAGCAGGTACTGAGCCCAGTTTTGAAATACCGCACCATTGCCCCCGTATGTAATAAGCTCGTGGGGGTGCTGGGCCACGGCATAATCAAGGTTGTTGCTCAGCATTAGCATTATGGCAGCGGCCTGCTTGCTGTTGTGTGGAAACTCGTCAATGCTACGCGCCGTTATTTTGTAATCGGGCCTGAAACGGTACATGTAAATACGTCCGTATTCTTTAAGCTCCAGGGCAAACTCTCGTGCCAAATCTGCGTGAAGATTTTCTGGGAAGTATCTCAAGGAATTCTTAACGGCAAGTTTCTTTTCGGCCGTTGAAAGAATATCCTTGCGTTTGGGAGCGTGATTTACACTACAATCATAGGTTCTCGAGGGTGGCAATTCATTGGGAATCCCAGTGAGAATTGCATCCTTAAAAGTTTTTACATCCATTTGGATAGATAAATTATTGTTGCAACACTTCGACAAATTAATAACTTTCGACCCCCCGATTTCTAATTTCTATTTTATAAATTAAAAATCACCGGTTTTATTTATAAACTCGCACAGGAACTCCCGTGCCCTAAACAGGCGGCCTTTAACAGTGCCTAATGGAAGGTTGAGGTTGAGGCAAATCTCTTCGTACGAAAACCCATCGAAATAATGCATTTCCACAAGCCTCCGGTACCGGTCTGGGAGAGTTGTAACAACTTCTCTCAGGAGTTTTCGCTGCTGGTTGTCGAGCAGTTTTTCTTCGGGATTCCTTGTTTGGCAGGGCATATCTTTTGCAACCAAGGCTTCGTCAATATGGTCTGAGTTTGATGTTGCAAGAACATCTTTTCTTTTTTTCCTGAGAAAATCAATGCCGTTGTTTGAAGCTATGCGAAAAAGCCAAGTGCTGAAGGCGTAGTCGGGGGAGTATTGGTGAAGGTTTTTAAATGCCTTGCCAAATGTATCGAGGGTGAGGTCTTCGGCATCTTCGTGGTTGCTTGTAAATTTCAAAAGCATAAAATAAATGGAGTCTTTGTACTGCTCCAAAAGTCGAGAAAACAAGCGCTGGTTACCAGTTTCGGTGGCTTCGACAATCAGCTTGTAATCTCTTTTTGCCTTTGGTGTTAGGTGATCAAAGGTTTCCATCAATGCCGTTTATAATGAAACCATTTTATAGTACTTGAAACTAAGGTTCATAATGCACAAAAGTACTTACAAAAAAGAGATTCTTCAATTATTGGCAATAAAAAAAAATGCATTTTTTATGCTAAACAAGAGGATTGCATAGATTTTAAGCAAAATTGTTATCAAGTTTGCGAACGGATGGTTTTTGAGTTCACTGTCATTTTTTTCGACCAAAAATCATTTACATGTTAACAAAACCAACCAGTACCGGTTGCTGCCCCCCGTTTGAGCCTGAAAAGTGGAACCAACAAAAGCACGTATGGCAAGAAAGGAAGTTTTTCGTGAAAAGTGGTTGGTGTCTGTTCAACTTTATGTTGAATTTTGGCGCGGTATTAACATTCCTCGATAAAAAACTAAAAGAGTCAGGTACATAACCCATTGATATGCCTTGCTTGTCAGACCTCATTTGGCCATGTAACATGAACCTTAACCTTGTTGCCGAAAAGGATGTTGAGGGGCTTGAAAATGTTACCCTGTCTGGTTCGATTTTGTCGAAGGCTTACCGGTGACCATTCCAGAATGCTGGCAAGTGGATAAAAGATACGAGTAAAAGCATCGTTAAGGGTCGTAAATTTAGAATACCTTTTTATGGTGATGATAAATGTAAAGAACCTTCAAAAGATTTTAAATATAACCTTAATTAAGCTGATGACCGTTCTGCCTCAAAATTTTCTTGATTTCAAAAAATACACACATACTACTAAGTACAAAAACTGGTTTATTGTAGTTGGGTACATTTACGTGAAACATAATATAATAACCCCTTTTATCGTGGTTTCGCAACAATGTTGCTATTCTTTCTCAGTGTTGGTTTACGTGGAGCATGTCTTTTTGACCTACTTTATGTTTTTCTATTGATAATTGCATATCCTTGGTTTTTTGTTGTTTACCGTTCGGGTGATGGGGGAGAAACCATAAAGGATCATGCTTTGGTACACCACCTACTCGAAATGCTCCAGGGTTTACGGAAAAAACTACGTGGCGGCTTTTGCCCAATGGGCGCGATTTAATCCGAAACTTTCTCATGCAACGACTTGAACCCCAACCCAAGGATTTCTGACGCATTTATTACGGTAACGAAAGCCTTGGGGTCAATTTGGTGAATGAAATCTTGCAATATTGCCAGTTCACGGCGGCTAACATTCACGAAAATTACATTTTTTTCTGACTTGTTGTACATTCCCCTACCCGAAAGATAGGTGCCACCGCGGTTTAGGTCAACTAGAATTTTTTGGGCAATATCCTCGTGCTTTTCGCTAATTATGAACAAGGTTTTTTGGTAAGAAACCCCCTCGAGCACAACATCTATGACCTTGCCTGTTATGTAAATCACTATCAGTGAATACAATGGAATTTCCCAGTTGAGTTTCATGTTTTCCCAGTCGGCAAACCCCACCAAACCAATAATAACGATAACCGAATCAACAATAATTAGTGTTTGCCCAATTGGTATCCGGGTTGTCTTGGTCATAATCTTTGCAATAATGGTTGACCCGCCTGATGTTGCTTTTGCCTTGAAAACCAATGCCAAACCAAATCCAATCAATATTCCGCCGAAAATGCTACTTAGCAGTAAGTCGTTTTCAACCAGTGGTTTGTTTCCCCAAATTACAGTTAGGCCATCTATGAAACCCGATGCCAAGAAAAATCCAACAACTGTTTTTACGCCAAAGCGCGGCCCGAGAAGTTTAATACCTATTATGGTCAAAGGGATATTTAAGGCCAAGCCCGTGAGCCCTATCGGAACCCCAATCAAGTGATTTAACACGATTCCAATTCCATACACTCCTCCAGGAACAATCTTGTTGGGGGCAATGAAAAGCACGTACCCGGCTGCCATGATAAAAGCCCCAACCGTGATCAGGGAATAGGCCTTAAACCACTCTTTCGAAAACAGTTTCTCTTTGGTAATGAATCCCATGTTGATGTTATTTGGTTAAATATTTTTCAGGGCGCAAAGATAAAACTTTATACCTAATTTATTACTTTTGGCGGTCGATTCGCGGTCATTTAAAACCAAGAAAAATGGAAGTTCAGAAACGGGTTAAAAGGGCAATAATTTCGGTTTACGACAAGGAGCCAACAAGGCGGTTAATCGAAACCCTGCACGGCCTTGGAGTTGAGATTGTAAGTACCGGTGGCACGCTCGAATTCATTAAATCCCTTGGCATTACGGCTTACTCGGTTGAGAGCCTTACCGGTTATCCTTCAATCCTTGGTGGAAGAGTCAAAACCCTTCACCCGGCCATCTTCGGAGGCATCTTGGCGAGGTCAGGGTTAGATTCTGACAAGCAGCAATTGATCGAGCACGGTATTTATGCTTTCGATATGGTTGTTGTTGACCTTTACCCCTTTGAGCAAGCTCTTGCCTCTGGGGTCTCTCACGACGAAGTAATAGAAAGAATTGACATTGGTGGAATTTCGCTAATTAGGGCTGCTGCAAAAAATTATACCGATATTTTGGTGGTTCCTTCTCGTACCTATTTCAACGAAGTTGCAGAATTGCTTCAGATTAGTCATGGCACCACCAATCTTGAAGAAAGGAAAAGGTTTGCGGCAGCAGCATTCCGGGTTTCGGCAGCTTACGACATGGCCATTTTCGGATACCTTGGCCAGGATCTCTCTCCTGTGTTTTTCAAAAATCTTGATTCGCCCATCGGGCTTCGTTACGGTGAAAACCCCCACCAAACGGGTCGATTCTTCGGAGGGTTTGATGAAGTTTTCGAACAACTTAACGGAAAGCCACTTTCGTTCAATAATTTGCTTGATGTTGATGCGGCAATAGCGTTAATTGCAGAGTTTGATAAACCCACCGTTGCAATAATCAAGCATACTAATCCTTGTGGTATTGCAAGTCGGGCAACTCTACCGGAAGCATGGAATGAAGCCCTTGCTGGCGACCCGGTTTCGGCATTTGGAGGTATTATTGTTGCCAACAGGGCAATTTCGAGCATTGAGGCAAGAGCGATAGATCAAATTTTCTTTGAGATTTTAATAGCACCTAAGTTTGATCAAGATAGCCTTGAAATTTTATGTAAGAAAAAAAATAGAATCATTTTGTTGCAGAAAGTGGTTACCTTTGCACCCGAGCAATTCCGTTCAATTCTTGGTGGCGTTCTGTGGCAATCAGCTGATACTTTTGGGTTTGAACAGGAAAGGTGGCAAAACGTTACCCTTGAGCAGCCAACATATCAAGACCTTGAAGATTTGAAATTTGCCAATATTGTTGTTAAGCATCTTAAATCAAATGCAATAGCCTTGGTCAAGGATTTAAAACTCTTGGGCATGGGTGCCGGACAAGCTTCCAGGATTGATGCTCTGAAGCAGGCAATTTCTAAAGCAGTTGAATTTGGGAATGGCACTGTTGGGGCCGTCTTGGCTTCTGATGCGTTTTTTCCTTTTTCGGATGCCGTAAGAATTGCCGACAAGGCAGGCATTGTTGCAATTGTTCAACCGGGCGGTTCGGTTCGCGACCAGGAATCAATTGATTATTGCAACCGGGCGGGTATGAAAATGGTTTTTACCGGAACTCGACATTTTAAACACTGATTAACCAAAAATTTTGATATTAACATGGGATTATTCTCTTTCCTTACAAAAGAAATCGCCATTGACCTCGGAACGGCAAACACCGTAATCATTCATAACGACAAGGTGGTGGTTGACGAGCCATCGATTGTTGCAATTGACAGGCAAAGCAACAAGGTAATTGCTGTTGGCAAAAAGGCAATGATGATGCACGGCAAAACCCACGAAAAGGTTAAAACTCTCAGGCCATTGCGCGATGGGGTAATTGCCGACTTTCACGCCGCCGAAGCAATGATTCGCGAAATGATAAAGATGACAGAGGTAAAAAAAAGTTTTTTTTCGCCCTCTTTGAAAATGGTTGTTTGCATTCCTTCGGGCATTACCGAGGTAGAAGAACGTGCGGTTCGTGACTCTTGTGAGCAGGCAGGTGCCAAAGAAGTAAGGCTTATTCACGAGCCAATGGCTGCGGCAATCGGAATTGGTCTGGACGTTCTGGAGCCTTCGGGTAACATAGTTATTGACATTGGCGGGGGAACCACCGAAATTGCCGTTATTGCCATGGGAGGAATTGTTTGCAAGGTTTCTATTCGCATAGCCGGTGATGACCTTAATACTGATATAATGGAATACTTGCGCAAGGAATACAACCTTTTGGTTGGCGAACGCACGGCCGAGAGGATCAAGATTGAGGTGGGTGCCGCCATTAATGACCTTGACAATCCCCCGCAGGAGTTTGCTGTTCACGGTAGAGACCTTATGACCGGTATTCCCAAGGAAATTCACATTTCACACATTGATGTTGTAAACGCTCTTGACAAATCCATTTCAAAAATAGAAACGGCAGTATTAAATACCCTCGAAATAACCCCTCCCGAACTTGCTGCCGATATATACCGCACGGGTATTTATCTTGCCGGTGGCGGGGCACTGTTACGAGGACTGGACAAACGAATTTCTTTAAAAACCAAATTGCCAGTTCATGTGGCCGAGGATCCACTAAGAGCGGTTGCCCGAGGAACCGGAATTGCTTTGAAAAACTTCTATAGATTTCCTTTCCTTATCAAATAGACCGTCATGGTTTCATTGGACTTGGCCTCCCGGTTACAAAGGGGGTAATATTTTTTCGCAATGAAAAACCTCGTTAGGTTCATAATTAGGCATAATTTCTTTTTACTTTTCCTGATTTTGGAAACGGTTGCCTTGGTTTTTGTTTTCAGGCAACATAGTTTTCAAAGGGCTGTATTTGTCAGTTCGTCTAACTTCCTTGTAGGAGGCATTTACCAAATTAAGACTGGAATCTTTGATTACTTTAACCTAAAGAAGGTCAACCAACAATTGGCACGAGAAAACGCAAGACTGCTTGAGCAAAATCAACTATCCTTTCTCATAAGGGACGATAGTGTTCATTATTATTTAGATACCCTGCACGCCAGAAAATTTGAATACGTTAATGCAGGGGTAATTAACAACACGATTAACCGGCGAAATAACTTTTTAACCCTTGACAAGGGCAGCCTTCACGGCATAGAGCCTAACATGGGTGTTATTACATTTGTTGGTATTGTGGGCGTGGTTATTGATGTTTCCAAGAATTTCAGTACCGTGATTTCGGTTTTGAATACCGACTTTCAGGCTTCGGTCAGGATAAAGCGAAACGATTACGTGGGGTCTCTAATATGGGATGGGGGCAATTATAGATTTGCCGAGGTTGCATACATACCAGGACATGTTGAACTTATGGTTGGCGACACAATAGTTACAAGCGGCTTGTCAACAATATTTCCTCCAAACATTGAAGTGGGTATAATTAGGGAATTCAAACTTCAAAGAGGCGGTAGTCATTCCGTTGCTAAAATAGAACTAACTCAGAATTTTAACAATCTACGCCACGTTCAAATAGTTAGAAACTTGTTTTTGGAAGAGCAGTTAAAACTCGAGAGGGCAAATAAAAACTTACAAAAAGACTAACATTACAATTATCTTGACATCTTCTATCAAAATATTTGTTTATGCCATTTTGATGCTTGCATTGCAAGTCCTTGTTCTGAATTACGTGAACCTTGGAGGGTACATAAATCCTTACGTTTATATCTTCCCAATCCTTTTGTTGCCTGTTTCGTTTCCGGGATGGTTTATGTTGCTTTTATCCTTTTTTCTTGGATTGGTGGTAGATTTCTTTATGGACACTTTTGGAATGCATATTGCCGCCACGGTACTTATGGCATTTTCGAGGCCGGGAATAATAAGGTTAATCTCTACACGCGAGCGGTATGACGAAGGCACGGTGCCCCAATTTTCCACTATGGGAGGCCAATGGGTTTTCTTTTACACCATTATTTTGGTTGGGATTCATCATTTTTGCTTGTTTTCACTTGAGGTATTCAGATTGTCATATTTCCACGTTACCCTTTTCATTTCATTTTTAAACACCCTTATTTCATCGGCAATCATCCTGTTTTTATTTTTTGTATTTGGTAATTCGGCTCGCAGGTAGCCAGTGGTTTTTTGTAATAAATTATTTCAGTAATGGTTTTTACCAAAGAAAAAAAGACTTATTTTGTATCCGATATTCACTTGGGTATTCCCGACAAGGAGGCTAGCATGCAGCGCGAAAGGCTTCTGGTAATGTGGCTGGATAAGGTCAAGACCGATGCCGATACGATATACATTTTGGGAGATTTGTTTGATTTTTGGTTCGAGTACGGCACTGTCGTTCCGAAAGGCTACACCCGACTTCTGGGAAAAATTGCAGAAATAACCGATGGCGGAATTACGGTAAACTTCCTAAAGGGAAACCACGATATTTGGGATTTCGGCTATTTCGCGAATGAACTTGGAATGAATGTTTTTGACGGAGTCCTCGAAACTGAAATGAACGGCAAAACATTTATCATTGGTCACGGCGATGGCTTAGGCCCAGGCGATAAGGGTTTCAAGTTTATAAAACGGGTTTTTTCCAATAGAATCAATCAAAGGCTTTTCGCAATTTTGCATCCCACCATTGGTGCTTGGCTTGCAGGGCTATTTTCTAAAAAGAGCAGAAAGAAAAACGCTCCTAATGATTTGAACTATTCAGGCCCCGAAAATGAAAGGCTCTACAGGTTTTGCAAGCAGAAACTTAAGGAGAAGCACACCGACTTCTTTGTGTTGGGGCATCGCCACATACCTCTTGACCTTGAACTGGCCAATGGCTCGCGCTACATAAGTGTTGGTGACTGGGTAACCAACTTCACTTATGCCGTTTTTGACGGGAAAAATGTTGAATTGCGTAAATTTTTGAAACCGACAGAAAGGCAAGGGTTTAGCGGGCACGAAGGTTAGTAGTTTGGATGGGAGTTTTAATTTTTTAACCTGCCCATCAGTCCGCCTTCTCACCAATTATTTTTGTCTCAAGAAACTTCCCTTCAAATTGCTCGTATCTTGCAAATTTTCGTTCGAGACCACAATGTTGCCCCTTAATATTACGTGTTCAGGTACACCGGTGGTTTCAATCCCCTCGTAAGCGTTTATGTCGGTGTTTTGTTTGTGCGTTGCTGCAGAAATAGTCCTTTTGGTGTTTGGATTCCAAATTACCACGTCGGCATCGGCACCAATGTTTAGGCTTCCCTTGCGGGGATAAAGTCCGAAAATCTTCGCCGGGTTTGTTGATATTAATTCCACCCAGCGATTTAATGAAATACGTTTTTCGATTACGCCTTTTGAAAATAGAAGCGATAGGCGATGCTCAACTCCTCCTATACCGTTTGGTATCTTCCTGAAATCGGCCAAACCCAATCTTTTTTGTTCTAATGTAAAAGGGCAGTGGTCTGTTCCGACCGTGTCTAAAGTATTGTTTGCCAATGCATCCCACAAGGATTCATTGTCGTTTTTTGTCCTTAGCGGAGGACTCAATACGTATTTGGCAGCCTTGTTGAAAGGCTGATTGTACTTTTCTTGATCGAGCACCAGGTATTGAGGGCAGGTTTCGGCGTAAACTTTCAAATTTCGGTTTTTTGCAGAATTAATGTGGCTGAGCGACTGTGCGGCCGATACGTGAACCACGTACATTGGGCAGTTTTCTATTTCCACAAGGTCAACAAGCATCTTAATCGCTTCCGATTCTGTTTCGGCAGGCCTGCTTAAAGCGTGGTAAAGAGGGGTTATGTTTCCTTGGCTAAAATAGTCGTTTCTTAATCTTTCAATTTCCCTGCCAGTTTCTGCATGAACGGTAAGCATACCCCCGTTTATTGCCAGCAGCCTAACGACATTCTTTAATACCTCTCCTTCAATCCCAACGGTATCGAGGTAGGCCGTGTAAACCTTGAATGATTTAACACCCATTGTCAAGCATTCCCTAATCTCCTCTTCCAGGTTTTGGTGCCATGAAATCGGGCTTACGTGAAAGGAAAAATCTACTGCCGAATTTTCGGCTTCATTCAATCGTTGACGAAAGGCATCCGGCAACGATTGCCCTTTTTTCGGGGTGACAAAATCAATAAAGGAGGTTGTGCCACCGGCCAATGCCGCCATGCTACCCGTGCGAAAATTATCGGCAGAGTAGCCTGCAGGTGTAGGCAAGCGCATGTGCACGTGGGGGTCAATCCCTCCGGGAATTACAAGCATCCCCGAAGCATCAATTTCGGGCACTTCATGACCGTGCTTAAACTCTATGTTGTTTCCACGCCGGGCAATTTTGCCATCCTCAATCAATAGGTCTTCTTTAATTGAATCTTTTTGGGTGACGATCAACCCGTTTTTTATCAAAATTTGCATTTTCTTTTTTATTTTTATCATTGAACGTACTCTGAAAAGTATTTTCCAGCCGGTAACGCTGATTCTTTGCTTATTTTTTCGTTGAGGTCTATCAGGTTGTTAATATCAAAGTTTACGTGCGAGATCTGCACGAAGTTATAAACCTGCCATTTTTTTGAGTTGACTTTCGATTTAGAATTCAAGATTTGTTAAAGCCAAAGGTTTCAAGGTTTTACCAAAAGTAAACAAAGTTAACTAAAAAAATTCCAAATCACTTTGAAAAATTATCGCGAAGCAGCAGAAAACGCGAAGTTTTCGCAAGAATAAACTTCTTGTCCGTAATTTTTATTTAGCATTTCGTAATTGTTCATAAACCCTTTGCTCCTCGACTGATTATAGCTTATCCCACAACCTTTTTGCCTGCGCCTTTGTAAACTCGAGGGCGTTGGCCTCGTCAATTGAGCGCAAAACCCGATCCCTTACAATTAATTTACCCTTTGAAATTACGTGCCTTACATGGTTGGAGCGAATCCCGAATATTAAATGCCCCAAAAAATTTTCGGTCGTGAGCGGGGTAGGAGTGTCATAATCGAGTACCACGAGGTTATTGGCACCATCTCCCCTAAAATTATTTGCAGCCAGGTAGCGGTGCACGTTTCTGAAACGCTCATAGATAATTGCCGGGCTTACTGTATCGGTTTTTTGTCCGGCAAAGAAAGCAGCCTTTGCACTTTGCAACATATCGCCGTGCATACCATCGGTGCCGAGCATAATTCTCTCCTTGGCAAGCCCGCTGCCATTGAAATAACCAACCTTGTTCTTGAGATTGCTTTCCATATTTTGGGCAAACCAAGCACGACTTTTTCGAAGCAGTTCTCTTTCAGCATCGTCGAGGTGCAGGCAGTGAACGAGAATGCTTTTTGGGTTGTCAATGAAACCGTGATCCTCAAGCCTGAAAGCCACCCTTTTGCCGTAGTTACTAAGACTGTGCTCCTGGTCGTAAAGGTCTTCGGCAAGGTGCATGTGTATTCCCGCGCCAGTTTTTTCCATCAATTCTGCCGCCAATTTAAGTGTATCGGTGCTTACCGTAAACGAAGCGTGTAACCCAACAAGACCTTGGTTATCAGTAATGTATTGAAAGTTTTCCTCAAGCCCGTCGAGGGTTTGCCGATGGCCATCGCGGTCGGTTACCTCGTAGCAAAGCAGGTGCGAAACTCCCACTTTGTCAAAGGCTCTTGCAATTATTTCGAGAGAACCCTTGATGTGGTTGGGAGAGGCGTGGTGGTCAATGGCAAAAGTTGTGCCCGATTTGGCACAGGCTATTGCCGTGGCAAGTGCGCTGGCTTCTATTGTTTCGAAATCGAGCGCCTTGTCCAAGTTCCACCAAATGTACCTTAGAATTTCCCTGAAGTTGGTGGGTGTTGCCCCAGGTGCTGGCATTCCGCGTGCCAACGCAGAATAAACGTGGTGGTGGCCTACTCCAAACGACTTGGTAATGTAATGACCGGTGCAATCAATCACCTTGTCGTTGGGTGTAACCTCCAGCTCCTCCACTTTATTGACAAACTTTAGCGATTCATGATCGGTTTCGGAAACCACAACGTGCGCTTCGACAAATTCAAGGGTTTCCCAGTTTATGAAAGTGCCGTTTTTTAGGATAATGGACATTTTTAGGTATTTTGATGTGAGTATTTAGTACCGAGAGGAAGACCTCGTAAATGTTACTTCATGCCTCCGCCCGCTTGCGTAATCCTGCATATCACTTCTGTTGAGAAATTTATTTTTTTCTCCTGCAAAAATACGACCAATTCTGAAAGAAACCTCGCCTGCCAAAATCCTGACAAAGGAAATTAAACCTTTTAAACCCAACAAAAGTTTTGAACATTTTAAGCAAACGTTGTAATTCCTACGTACCTTTTAAATCTGTTTCCAAGGGTAGCTTGGTTTGCTTTACGCCGGAAAACGCATAATATGCATTTGCGATTGCTGCGGCCGTTGGCACCATGCCAATTTCGCCGATTCCTTTGGCTCCGTAAGGACCAACCGGATCGGTGACTTCAACACCTTTTACCACTATATCTGGAGTTTGGTGTGCCCTTAACAGGCCTAGGTCTTTCATCTTGTCGCTAATCAAAAAACCATCCTTCATTGGCAGGTTTTCGGTTAGGGCGTAGCCAACGCCCATTGCCACGCCCCCCTCTATCTGGCCTTCGAAAAGCATTTTGTTCATTATTTTTCCGGCATCGTGTGCCGCCACAATCTTGTCTATCCTTCCTTTGTGGTTCAAAATACAGACTTGCGCCGCGTAACCGTATGAATAGTGGGTAACTTGCTCCACGCCGGGTGTGCCGGGCTTGGTGGTCCAATCGCAAATGAACTGGCCGCGATAGGTTTTTCCGGCAAGTTGACTCAAGGTATTGGTTTTCAGGTCTTCCTTTAATGATTTGCAGGCGTTTATAACTGCAAGTCCTAACAATGCCGTTCCACGCGAGGAGGTTGTCATACCGGTAGGAATGTCGGCGTTAGTGTCGGTTTCGACGTCAACCTTGGCAGGGTCGATTCGGGTTTCCTGACATAGGGTTTGAATTGCCATATTATGAACTCCTTGTCCCATTTCGGTCCAGCCATGACTGATTTTAACCTTCCCGGCGTTTAGGATTTCTATGATAACCTTCGATTCGTCAATCATACCGTTTCCCACTCCAGAGTTCTTAATGGCCACGGCCAATCCTGCATGTTTTGCAGAATAAAAGTCGTCTTTAATGGCTTCAAGGCATGCCTTGATTCCAACGCCTTTAGCTTTGTGTCCTGTAGAAGTAGCGAGCCCATCGGCAAGGGCATTGTCGTACCTGATTTTCCATCTGTCGAATCCCCCTTGATAACAAATGTGGTCAATGCAGGTTTCAATTGCAAAGCAAACCTGGTTGGCTCCGAATCCTCTCATTGCACCGCACGGAACGTTGTTGGTATAAACCGCGCGCGCTTCAATAGAAACGTTTGGAATGTAGTAACCCGCCGAGGCGTGTCCCGCCACCCTTTCCATCACCTTGGCGCCCACCGAGGCATAAGCCCCCGAGTCGCCAGTGGCAAGGAGTTTAAGGCCGATAAGTTTGCCATTTTCGTCGGCTGCCAGTTCCATTTTCATGAACACGGGGTGCCGCTTGGGGTGCAACCTTATTGACTCGCTTCGCGAAAGGGTAATTTTTACTGGCTTTTTAAGCAAGAGTGCAAAAAGGGCTGTTTGTGCTTGCACGCTCAAGTCTTCCTTGCCCCCAAAAGCACCACCGTTGGGTACTTGAACCACCCTGATCTTTTTTTCGGGAATGGCCAATACGGCAGAAATTTGCTTGCGGTCAAGGTAAATGCCCTGACTTTGAGTGAAAATAACAATTCCATCGTCATCATCGGGCATTGCCACGGCCGATTCAGTTTCCATGAAGGCGTGTTCTACCCTTTGGGTTTCGAACCAGTCGTGGGTTATGTATTTCGCTTTCGCGAAAGCGCTATCGATATCGCCCACGGTAAATCTGGTGGTGTCGTAAACGTTTGGGCGGTCGGCGTGAACCCTTTCTCCGCCAACTGCCTCGAAAGGATCGGTAACGGGTTTCAGAACATCATACTCAACTTCAATAAGTGCAACTGCCTCACGGGCGATTTCTTCGGTTCTTGCAACAACTCCGGCCAAGACATCGCCAACGAAGTTTGTGGTTTGTCCCTCGGCAATCATAACCGGCCAATCGTCGTTAATCAGGCCAACTTTTTGCTTACCGGGAATATGGGCAGCGGTGAAAACCTCAACCACTCCATCAAGCCTTTTGGCGGCATCAACGTTGATTTTCTTGACGATTGCCCTTGGGTGGTCGCTAAATTTGAGAGCACCAAACATCATGCCCTCGAAAAACATATCGTTTACGAATTTCCTTTGTCCGCTGGCGGTTTCGGCAGCCTGGTACTTGGGTTGCGACTCCCCAATGCAGCCGGAGGTTCGATTGAGTTCAAGGTCAATGCTCTGGTTAAATGCCCTTGCTGCTTCTGCAATTCCGTCTTCGATTTTTTTGTAGCCGGTGCAGCGGCAAATGTGCGGTTTTATGGCTTGCCTTATTTGGTCAATGGTGGGCTTGGGGTTTCTTTCGAGCAAAACCTTGGCGCGAGAAACGAACCCCGGTATGCAGTAGCCACACTGCACGGCACCCTTGTTTACAAAGGCATTTACAATAATCTTTTTTACCCTTTCGGGGAAACCTTCCAATGTGAGAACAGTGGCTCCTTGCAGGTTTTTCATTTTGGAGGTGCAGGCCAGTCGGGCTCTTCCGTTTATTTCAACCGTGCAGGCACCACAAAAACCTTCGCCAGAGCATCCATCTTTGGCAGCGGTGAGGTGATTGTCAACCCTCAAAAACTCCAACAGGGTTTTGTCAGGATTTCCTGTATAGGTTACTTCCTGGCCGTTTAATGTTAGTTGTATCATTTTTTAAAGCTTTACTCAGCGTTATCTCGGTGTTCTCCTTGTCTCAGCGGTTATTGTATTTTTCGTTAAAAGTTGTTGACAACTCTTTTTATTCCTTCTTTAAGCAAAACAGTATTAAAGTTAATCAATAATCCGACCTTTAGATTTTTTAATTTCAAGTAGGTGAGTATTTGTGCGGTATGGATATCCGCCAAAAAATCAACCGATTTTACTTCAACAACAACCTTGTCCTCAATCAATAAGTCTATTCTGTAACCGGCGTCCAGTTTTACTTCCTTGTAAACTATTGGCAATGCTTGCTGTTGGACGACTTTTAATCCAAGTTGCTTCAATTCGAAGGCCAAGCAGTTTTCGTATGTGCTCTCAAGCAAACCAGGCCCCATTTGCTTATGGACCTCAATGGCGGCACCAATTATCAATCCTGAAATATCGTTTTCTTTCATACGGGTTGATTTTAAAATATTCTTTTCCTAACCTGTGTGTTCTCCGTTTCTCGGCGGTAAAAATAACAAAAAGCGCCACGCTTAACTCACAGCAGAGGCGCGGAGGGCGCGGAGTTTTAAGTTTTTTTCCCTGCGATTACTCTTTGTTCTCCGTTTCTCGGCGGTAAAAATAACAAAAAGCGCCACGCTTAACTCACCGCAGAGGC
>CAYGFY010000021.1:0-53595 GCA_964349365.1 uncultured Bacteroidales bacterium
GGATTTTAAAGCGTAAAAATATACTTTTTTCCCTTATGCGTATTTTGGGGTTAATAAACGAAAATTTTTCTTGTCAAAAGTAATAAAAATATCCTCATCAGAAAAAAGCAAAAAAAAATGACAATATGTATAATTTACGGAGGTATGAATAAAAAAATAACGAAAATAAAATATAAATTGCGAAAAAAGGGGGGGGGGTGAAAAAATAATTTAAGAATTATTAATCAGGTTAAAAACTCACGGCCATCATTATTTCATATAGGCACCACCCGGCCAATGAAAACAAATTTAAACAGCTGAAAAACTAATTGAGTTGCTTTTTGGTTGCTGTTAGCACGGGGTGCTTATCTATTCGTATTCCCATGCCTAAGCTTAAGATTTTTCGACCCTAAGCCTTTCAACCAGTAAACCCATTATCACCTCAAACTTTTTGTGTATTTTTGCAGCCAAATTCAACAATTGTTAAACCAAATTCAAAGAAAAATTAATATGGCAGTATTAGTAGGACGCAAGGCACCGGTTTTCAAGGCAGAGGCCGTTATTGACGGAAAGGATTTTGTTGATGATTTCTCGCTTGAGCAGTATTTGGGAAGTAAACATGTTTTATTCTTCTTTTACCCTCTCGATTTCACATTCGTATGCCCAACAGAGATTATAGCATTTCAAGAAAAAATCGAAGAATTCGAAAAGCGTAACGTTGCGGTTGTTGCTTGTTCGGTCGATTCCAAATTTTCGCACTGGGCCTGGCTCAACACTCCAAAAGAAAGGGGAGGAATTCAAGGGGTTATGTATCCAATTGTTTCTGACCTAAGCATGTCAATAGCCAGCAACTACGATGTTTTGGCTGGTGATTTCGATTACAACGATGACGGTGAATTGTCGTTCAAGGGTGCTCCAATTGCCTATCGTGGACTGTTTCTGATTGACAAAGAAGGTGTTGTAAGGCATCAGGTGGTAAACGACCTACCATTGGGTCGAAGTATTGACGAGGCCATCCGAATGATTGACGCCCTTCAATACTACGAAGAGAATGGCGACGTTTGTCCGGCCGACTGGCGCAAGGGGCAAGAAGGTATGAAAGCTACCGCGGAAGGTGTAGCAGAGTACCTAAGCAATAAGTAATATTTTTTTCAATATCTTTTTAGCAGCCTGATTATTGTAATAATGGTCAAGCATTTTTTCAAAATACCAATGAAAATTAAGAACGGATCAATTTCCATACTTGGTTTGACCGATTTATAAATAAATGACTTTATGGCCTAATTTTTGCCATTCACCCTTATAAAATTGTCATTTATAGTTTTTTTATTCTTGACAAACTTGGCAGGTTTTATCTTTGCACCCGATTCTATTTAAATGGATCTTGATCTATCGAACCGAAGGTGGGTTTATGCTTTTGCTTGCATTAAGGTGTAATTTTTGAGTTTTTATAGGTTTTAGCATTAAACCTTTTGTAGTTTTTGTAGTTATTAAACTGTTAAAATGTTTTGAAAAGGTAAATTGACAAACATTAGTCCAATCACTTCTCAAATAGTAAATAAAATGAAGACTTTCAATGTTTTTCTAGCGATATTAATCGGTTATTCCATTCCGGTTCTAGCCCAAAACAACAGAAACGTAAATCAAGATTCGAACACCATTTCGCAGGGAGTTATCAGGTACGAGGTTCGGGTTGATGTTCACAGCCAACTCCCCGAACAATTTGCCAATATGAAGGCGGTAATACCGCAGTTTAATGTTGAGAATTTCGAGATGATTTTTACACCGAATTCCTCCATTTACAAAAAGATAGAACAGCCCGGGGAACGACGGGGCATGATGATGGGTGGTATGAGAACCGAAGTATTTGTTGACAGGGAAAAGCGCGAGATAGTTGACTTCAAGGATTTTGTTGGAACTCCGTTTTTGATCGAGGAACCAATTGGGATCATTCCTTGGAAATTTGGTTTCGAAGAGCTTGAAATTGCAGGATATGTTTGCATGATGGCATATTATACTGACACAATTGCCAAGCAGGAGATTACCGCATGGTTTACTACAGCCTTGCCTCCGTTTCAAGGGCCCGACCGCTTTGTTACGCTTCCGGGAACCATTTTGGCCCTCGACATCAACAACGGCCAAACAGTTTATGTGGCGCGTAACGTTGAATTCAGGGAGGTTAGACCAAATGAAATTGTTAGGCCCAACAGAGGTCAAAGAATGACTCGTGCCCAATTCAACGGGCTTATAGAGGAACAAATGGCTCGATTTGGCAGACGAAACTAATAACTCAAGCTTTATTTTTCGAAATTTTTCAAATACTTTCTTTAATTAAAAGGCTTTCATGAAAAAAATATTTTTGGGCTTCGTTTTCAGCTTGGTAATTATTGTATCTTTTCCCCAAAATTTTTCCATTCGGGGTAAGGTAATAAATAAACAAAAGGAATCTTTGCCAGGTGCTACATTGCTCCTGTTGCAGCCTTCAGATTCAACAATGGTTAATTTTGCGCTTACAAATAAAAACGGTCACTTTGAATTTGCCAATGTTGCTCGTAACAAGTACTTGTTGCGCATTAGCTATGTTGGATTTGATTCTCAATTTCACCCTATTACACCTCCACCTGGAAATCAACTCGACTTGGGAACAATAGAACTCACCAACGAGGGAATAACACTAAGTGTTGTAAGCATAACAGGCCAGAGAATTCCGATAACCGTTAGGGGAGATACCATAGATTATGACGTACAGGCATTTAGCCCTCAGGTGGGCGAGGTTGTAGAAGACCTTCTAAAACGTATGCCAGGTATCATTGTTGACCAAGATGGTGAAATTACAGCCCAAGGACAAACGGTTCGCAGGGTTCTGGTTGATGGAAGAGAGTTCTTCGGACGCGACCCCAAAATGGCCACCAGAAATATTGCGGCCACCGACGTTGAAAGGATTCATGTATTTGACGAAAGATCGGAGCAGGCAAGATTCACGGGGATTGACGATGGCTTCAGGGAGCGTTCAATGAACCTGCAGCTTAGGGAAGACAGAAGAAATCAGGTTTTCGGCACGGTTAGTGCAGGTTACGGCCCCGACGAAAGGTTTCAAGGAAGGACAAACATTAACCAATTTAATAATCGAGGCCAGCTATCAATTCTCGCAATGGGCAACAACGTAAACCAACCAAATTTCTCCATTGCCGACTACCTCAACTTTTCTGGCGGCGTGCAAAGTATGATGCGCGCGGGCGGCGGGTTTAGCGGAGACACCGGTGGGATACCAGTTAGTTTTGACGGACTGCCTTCGTCTGATGGGCTCAAGAATTCTTGGGCTGGAGGGATTAATGCTTTCAGGAAGCTTGGTAAGGTTACCGAGGTAACGGCAAGTTATTTTTACAACAGGCTAGGGCACGAAATGAATCAAACTACCGAAAGAGAAAACTTTTTGCCTTCTGGAAACTTTTTTTTCAATCAAAACAGCGAGCAAAACAGTACCAACCATAATCACAGGATAAACCTAAAGGTTGAAAACAAGTTTAGTGAAAGCAGCAGCCTTCTGCTAAACGCCAACGGATCAATCAGCAACACCCTCAGAAATCAAACCAGTTTGTCACAGAACTTCAACAGCCAGAAGTTTTTGCAAAACCAAAGCAATCAAATCTCAGAAGCCAATGGCGATTCGTACAATATTGAATCAAGCATCTTGTGGCGCCAAAGGTTGAAAAAAGCGGGCCGAACCCTTACAATTGGTAGTAACTTTACCATTGGCAATAATGACCAAATTACATCATTTTTAGATACTTTAAGGTTTTTTCACCCGGTGAGCTTGGTCGAGAACATATTGCAGGAGAGGGATTACTCTACTTTCAATCAAAATATTTCTGCAAATGTTGTATATACCGAGCCAATTGCCAAGAGGCTTTTCTTGGAAGGGAACTATCGAATTACCAGAAACTTTAACGAGGTAGACCAAAAGGTTTTCGATATTTTGGACAACAATTTGGTTGCTAATGAATTGCTTACAAACAAATACAACAATACATACCTTAATCACAATGCAGGGTTGACTCTTTCTCTTAATCGGGACAAATTCAACCTTACTGTTTCTTCCAATTTTCAAATTTCAAACCTCCGTGGAAACATTTTAAATGGCAATCAAAACATTGACAGGGACTTTACGCATTTGTTACCTAGAGTTAGGTTCAACTACCAAATTACCCAGTTCAGGGGATTTGACGTTAACTACCAAACTAGTATTCGAGAGCCATCGGCATTGCAACTTCAACCATTGGTTGATAACCGCGACCCCTTGAACATTTACCAGGGTAACCCTGACCTTAAGCCATCTTACAGGCACCAACTTGGTTTTAACTATAGATCGTTCAACGTGATTTCATCTTTTGGTGTGTTTGCCAATATTTTGGCCAGATACGAAAAAGATGCTATTGCCAACTCCACCTCCATTGACCAGAGCTTTGTCAGGACAGTGAAGCCAGTAAATGTCAAGAACAATATATTTTTCAGTACCACGGGTAACGTTTTCATGGGTTTGGAAAAAATAAAAAGCAGGTTAAATGCTACAATAAACTACTCCCACCTCCAAAACATAAACGTTATTAACCAAAATAACCAGCGCATTGCCAACAACATACTTGGTGGGCAACTCGGTTTCAGGTTTAGCCCCAATTCAAATTTCGAGCAGCGGTTTTCGGCAGGCATTAACACTCAACTCACCAAATACGAGTTTAGCAACCTGGAGCAGGCATTCTTGAGTCAAACCTACTCTTCAAATACAGGATTAACCCTGTTAAAGCAACTAAGGGCCGAGGTTGACTTTAGATACATGATTTACCAGGGGCGCACAGCCGCTTTCGACCGCTCTTTACCAATGCTTAATGCTAGCTTGGGATACCGTATTCTTAAGGGTAATGCAGGCGAAGTCAAGCTATCAGGGCAGAATTTATTAGACAAGGAGCTGGGATTTACCAACAACGTAACCGACAACTTTATTCAAACGCAAATTACCAACTCCCTTGGCAGGTATTTCTTGCTCACCTTTACCTACTCGCTTAATCGCTCACTTAATGTAATTGAAGACCAGGTAAGGATGCGAATGTAATGGCAACGAGCAAAGTGGAGAACGGTTGGTAATTGGCAGCAGGTAATGACTTATTTTCCAATTCCTGTTTGTTGAGTACTGAAAACCGATTTTTGTATTCTCCTTTAGGCTTCCTGCCGGCTGTTTGCAATTACTTTCCCCGGCGGTGAGCCCTCCAGCCCGAGTCCGAAATTTTATTTTGTCAATTATCAGCCATCCATCATTCTTATTTCGTGAATTTAAAATTCTTTATGATTTTTTTGGTCGTTTGGGTACAGCTTTTGATAATTATTTTGCAAAATAAGTGTTTTGAAAAAAAAATTAAAATCATCATGAAAAGACATATTAATTTGTTAGTGGCAGCCCTTTTGGGAAGTGTTATTACCCTTGGGGCTTACCAGTTGTTTTTGGCAAAATCAAGCCACGGTGGCAACTCCGGTTTTTCTGACAAAGATTTCCAAATTCCGGCAAGTTTTGTCAATTATATGACAAAAATTCCGACAACTCTGCCAGATTTTACAGTTATTTCTGACAACACGGTTAATGGTGTGGTGCACATAAAAACAACCTACGAGAGGAAAAGCAGTGTTTATGACGAATACTTTGGCGGTGGGGATATTTTAGAGTTTTTCTTTGGGCCAAGAAACCGTCAACCAAGGCAAAGGCCGGAGATCGTTGCAACGGGTAGCGGGGTAATAATTAGCAATGATGGTTACATTATTACAAACAATCACGTGGTGGCAGATGCCAGCAAAATAGAGGTTACGCTCAATGACAATCGGATTTTTGATGCGACTATAGTTGGCACGGATCCCACCACAGATTTGGCTCTTATCAAAATTGAAGAAAAAGGGTTGCCATTTCTATCATTTGGCAATTCTGACAATGTCAGGATTGGAGAGTGGGTTCTTGCCATTGGCAATCCCTTTAACCTTACTTCAACGGTAACTGCCGGAATTGTAAGCGCCAAAGGCCGAAATATTAATATCCTTGGAGGCGGCCGGGCAATTGAATCATTCATTCAAACCGATGCTGCGGTCAATAGGGGAAACAGCGGAGGTGCACTGGTTAATACTCACGGCGAGTTGATTGGAATCAACACCGCCATTGCCTCTCAAACAGGCTCCTTTACCGGATACTCATTTGCAATACCTTCAAACCTGGCAAAAAAGGTCTTGAGAGACCTGATGGAGTTTGGTACCATTCAGCGTGGTATGCTTGGTGTTAGCATAAGGGGATTGAACAGTCGGGAGGCACAAGAATTGGGATTGAAAGATTTCAGGGGGGCTTATGTCGAAGACGTGGTGCCAGGCAGTGCCGCCGAAAAGGCTGGAATTAAGAAAGGTGACCTGATCATCGGTATTGACCAAGCCACCATAAGCAACCATTCCGAGCTTACAGAAACTATAGGTACGAGACGTCCTGGCGATGAAGTTACTGTAAGATTTATTCGTGATGGAAAGGCACGCGAGGCAACCGCAAAACTCAAAAACGAACTTGGAGATTACTCAACCGTTGAGTCATCGATACAGAATATGGAAGCGAGGCTAGGCGCTTCTTTCGAGGCACTTTCACAAGGTGACAGAACCCAATTAAACATCAGAAACGGGGTGCGTGTCTCAAGGGTGGTCAGAAACGGGCTTTTTGCCAAAACCGGAATTAGGGAGGGATACGTTATCTTGCGAATTGACAGGCAACCGGTTAATTCGATTGATGAAGTTGCCAGGAGGCTATCTTCTAGTAATGATGTTGTTCTTTTGGAGGGCTTGTACCCAAACCTAACAAGGGCATCGTATGCATTGGACTTGAAGCAGTAATCAAAGGATCGTGAAAAGGTTTTAAGTTAAAATTGAAAAATTGGTGATAGGCTAAATGCTGTCTCAAAAGTAATACTTTTTACTTTAGAGACAGCCCCAAGCCACCGGTATGGAAGCTAGCTTAAAACACTTTTACCACACCTATATAAACTTGATGCCGGCTGTGGTATGTGGCAAGTATTTTGCATTTGACCAAGAATTGGTTTCTGTTGCCGCAAAAAAAAATCTGAATAAGGTTGAACACTCTCGCCAATATTTTTGTTATTAATTTGTTTAATATAAAAAAACTGCCTTGTTTTTGTTAAAACATTTGACAAGGCAGGAATTTTTTTTACCTTTGCACACTTTTTTGTTGCCCTTGGCAATTTGGTATCCTTTTACCGCTCCGATAATTCCGCTAAAACTATGAGACAACTTAAGATTTCCAAATCCATAACCAATCGCGATACAGCCTCGCTCGACAAGTATCTTCAAGAAATTGGGAAGGTGCCTCTTATTTCTGCCGAGGAGGAGGTGCAACTTGCCCAGCGCATAAAGCAAGGAGATCAGGCAGCCCTTGAAAAACTAACCAAAGCTAACTTAAGGTTCGTGGTTTCTGTTGCCAAGCAATACCAGAATCAAGGCTTGAGTCTTCCCGACCTTATCAACGAAGGAAACTTGGGGTTGATAAAGGCTGCGAAGCGTTTCGACGAAACCAGGGGATTCAAGTTTATTTCTTATGCCGTTTGGTGGATTAGGCAGTCAATACTTCAGGCATTGGCAGAGCAATCTAGGATTGTTCGTCTTCCACTCAACCAGGTTGGGTCGTTGAACAAGATTAAAAAAGAGGCATCGCGTCTGGAGCAAAAGTTTGAAAGGCCTCCCTCGGCCGAAGAGCTTGCCGATGCATTGGACCTGCACCAAGACAAGATAACCGAATCGTTTAGGATTTCTACTCACCACGTTTCGGTTGATGCACCTCTTGTGCAGGGCGAAGACGCCAATCTCCTTGACGTTTTTGTAAATAGCGATTCGCCAAAGGCCGATTCATCGCTCATTTACGAGTCGCTTGCAAAGGAAATTCAACGGTCGCTTGCCACTCTTACCGAAAAAGAAAGAGATGTAATTAACCTTTACTTTGGTATTGGCATGAACCACGGATTGACCCTTGACGAAATAGGTGACAAATTCGACCTAACGCGCGAAAGAGTTAGGCAAATCAAGGAAAAAGCAATCAGAAGGCTTAAGCACACCTCAAGAAGCAAGTTGCTGAAATCATACCTTGGACAGTAGTTATTCGGGGAATTACGTTAAAATTTGCAGGCGCCATTTCAGCGCCTGTTTTATTTAAATACCCGCCTTGAGAACTTTGGCCTTGAAGAAAAGGCCTGCTTTTGGACTTGTAATCCTAAGCACGAAAATACCATTGTTTAGGGTTGATAAATCCAAATTCGAAATTACGTTAGATCCAGAAACTACTTCAATGTTTGGGATTGACTTTATCACTTGACCGGCGAGGTTGAAAACTTGGATTTGCGCGAGGTCAATTTTGTTGGAGAAAAAGACCAAATTAATAAAATTTGAAAAGGGATTCGGAAAAACATACAATTGGCCGGCATTTGGCTGGTTTAGCATGCTTGAAAGTATCCTGCTTGCAATTGCAAAATCGGGTATTCCATAACCAAAGAATTGATCAGGTGCAAGGTATTGCGAAGAGCTTGCCCTTACGGCATCGTAAATTTGTTTTGCAGTGGCATTGGGTGATTTTTGCCACAATGCTGCAATAAGGCCCGATATCACCGGACTGCTGAGCGAGGTTCCGCTAATGGTGCCAATGATTCCCGAAGGTGGCACAACCGGTACGGCCCACCCGTGAGCCATAATGTCGGGCTTTACTCGCAGGTCGGCACTGGGCCCCACCGAGCTGAAAGGTGCGCGAACTCCACGAGCATTTACGGCTCCAATGCTCAAGGCTCCCGGAGCATCGGATGGTGAAACAATATGGTGCCAAGGACTTTGCCCTGAATTGCCAGCACTTGCCACAACCACGATGCCTCGTTCGTGGGCAAAATTTGCCGCTCTTGCCACCACCGTGGTTTTGCCATCCATTTGCAGGTAGGTGTAATTTTGCAATGGGTCATCAAATTCGGTATAACCCAATGAGGAGTTTATTATGTCAACCCCGGCACTGTCGGCAAGTTCGGCTCCGGCAAGCCAGTTGTATTCTTCAATCTTAAACTCGCTGGCACCGTCTTCGGTTCTTATTAGCCAATAATTGGCACCTGTTGCCGTGCCAAACAGTTGTCCGGGCAAATTTGCTGCCATTACTGACAACACAACCGCGCCGTGGGCGTGGCTATTGTAAATATTTTGGTTTAAGTCAACAAAGTCTTTAACACCCTTAAGCCTACCTTCTGCCATTATGTGCCCGAAAGCAGGCAGCAGATCAACATTGCTAAAACCTGCGTCCAAAACACCAATCATCATGCCATTGCCAAGATAGCCCCTGTTAATTAATGTGTGCCCATTTAGTTGTTGGATTGTTTGGGTCATTAAACCGAGGTCTATTCCTGATTTGTGACCTTTGTGCCCGATGCTTCTAACTTGTTGGATTCTTTTCAGGCCCTCGAATTTGTCAGGAACACTTGAAAAATTCAGATGGTCAGGAATTTTATCAGGTAGTGGTTTTACAAGTTCTACCCTGTAAACGAAAGGTAGCGTGCTTATGGTTTTAATTTCCGTGCCGTTTGGCGAAAACACCAATGCTCCGTTAAACCACCTGCTTGTGTAATTAACCGTAATATTTCCAACTCCCCTCAGTTCGCTAATGTATGTTGGGTTTGGAGGAAGGTCCGTTTCGGTTATTGCTATTGATTGCTTTTTCCTTCGTTCTATTGAACGGGCAGAAAGGAATTGGTCGGGCCGATTGATACTAAAGGGAGTTCCGGTTTTATTAGCAAATGAAATCCAGTAATGCCCACCCGGATTTGCTGCCGACATCGAGCAAAAACACAGCTGGAGGGCAAAAAAGAGTAACGTCACTATTTTTTTTGTGTGTTTCAAAAATAGTTTAACCAAAATTTGATGGAAAGGCCAATTAAAATAGTCCCTTAAACATTTCATTTCCGCCTTTTGGCCTTGTAGCCTCCGGCAATTTTACATCATCGTTTGCTTCAATGTGAACTATTTCGTTAATGATTTTGCCATTTTTATAAAAAACTTCCTTTTGCAGGGCTCCATCGGATGTGTGGTGCATCCATCTTCCTTCTTCGAGACCATTGGAATACAACCCGTTGATGCTAACCTTTTGGTCCCGATGAAGTACCAGGTAAGTACCGTGGAGCTTGCCAAAATTGTACGTGGCAACTAATCGTGTTGAACCATCTTCGTAAAACTGCTTCCATTTTCCGTGCTTTGTGTCATTAAGGTATTCAATCTCTTCGGCAATTTGCCCCGACTCGTAAAACGTAAATGACAAGCCTTGGGCCAAACCTTGCTGGTAGGTGGTTTCGGCAACCTTGTGACCCGATTGGGAAAAGTACACCCATAGTCCTTGGCGTTGTTGATTAATGTACTGTCCTGATGCCATAATTGCCTTATCGGGATAATAATAAGTGGCATCAACCTCTGATTTGTTTTCGTGAAACACCAATTCGTTTCTCAATTCACCCGAATCGGCAAAATACCTGAAAACGCCAATAGGATTGTTGTTTACAAATTGGCCAGTATATCTAACCTGCCCGTTTGGATGAAAACCTTGCCAATTTCCTTGCCGTCGGCCCTGCTCATCACGTTGGTTCTTGTTGTCTTGCGAATTCAAGGGAAAAACACACAGGGTGAGTAAAACCAATGAAAGCCACGTTTTTATCAGCGTTCTCATGCAGAAAAGGGGTTAGAAATTTATTTAATCTCAACCAGTTCGATCGAAAATATGTCCGAAATTGTTCTAATCATTCCCAAGCCTTTGGCATAATAGTGCTTGGTTTGGTGTTCATCGTAGCGAAATGTAACTTCAACCGCCAGGTATGACCCGGCTGGCGTTTTAACATCAACGTCAACTGCGGTGATCTCGAAAAAACCTCCACGGTCCGAGTCCCACTTGGTGCCTACTTGGATTGGAGATTTCAAAATAATATCGTTTCGATTTGGAATGACATTATCTTTTTTCTGGTTGCTGTAGTACCCTTCTTCTGTATAGATCAATCTGATTTGATCATCTGAAACCTCGTACACCAAGATCAAACTTGTTCCTGAGTCAACCTGAAGCATTTGCACTTTATTATCCTCGAATGCCATGAACGTGTGCTTAACACCCTCATTTTCAAAGCCTCCAGAAAAAACCTTGGTTAAAGGCCCTGATGGAAAATAGTCAGAAGCCCCGGGGATTTCGGTTGACAGTTCATGGCCCTCCGACCCATTTTTGGTTTGAGACGAGGAACAACCAAAGGTAAAAATCGAAATGGTTGCAATTGCTGTTAAAATTCTCATTTTCATAAAATTTTCGATGTGTGAGTTTAAGTTATATATTTCTATATTAAGCCTTTGTTTTTGATGCCGCACGTTCAATTGCTTCAACCATGCTTTTCCACGAAAATTTTTTCTTTTCTTCCCTTACGAATTCGCTGAATTGTGCCTCTTTATCTTCTACAAAGAATGCCTTTATCGCATTGGCAATTTCTTCAGGATCGGGATTTACCACGTATCCTCCCTTTTGATGAGCAACCATTTCGGGAAGGGCGCCTACGTTGGTAACAACCATTGGCCTGTTAAAATGATAAGCAAGCTGGGTAACTCCGCTTTGAGTTGCATTCTTGTAAGGCTGCACCACCAGATTTGCCGCACTGAAAAAAGTGGCAACGTCATTGTTGGGTATGAAATTATCGTGCCAAACCACGTTTTGATTCAAGCCAAGTTGGCAAACCATATCATAGTATGGTTTGGGATTGTTATAAAACTCTCCAGCCACCAACAATTTCAGGTCAAGTTTTCTTACATCTGGGCTTGACATTGATTTAAGCAAAATATCTAAGCCTTTGTAATCTCTAATGAAACCAAAAAATAAAATAACCTTATCTTTATTGCTGATTTTCAGCTTTTTTCGAGCATCATTGCGATCAATAAGGCTACCCAAATTGTCGTAAAGTGGATGAAGGCAGGTTTCAATTTTATCGTTCGTAATTCCGAAACCTACAAGGTCTGTTCTCACGGAGTTTGACATTGTTACGAACCCATGCATGCTTTTTACGAAATATCTTGTCAGGGCTTTGTCAAACGGCCTTTTTTCGTGCGGCACCACGTTATCAGTTATTGCCACGACCCGTGTATGTTTGTTCTTTCGGATTAGGGAAGATATTTTGCCGAGGCAGGGAGCCATGAAAGGAATCCAGTACCTTACCACCAACAAATCGGGTTTGATAATTTTAATTTCATTTCCTACCTTCCACCAATTCAATGGGTTAATGCTGTTTATCTTAACTTTTATATCAAGCCCTTCCGGTGGCAGTTCAGTTGAAATTTGGGTTTTTCCCGGGAAAAGCATTTTGGGGTATTGCAGCGAAAATGAATAAATTGTAACCAACCACCCTTCATCCAAAAAGGCTTTGGCGAGCCTCTCGTTGAAAGTGGCAATACCTCCGCCTCGCAAGGGGTAAGCCGAACCCAGTATAATAACTCTTTTCACGCTTTGTTGGTAGTTTTATCTACTTTGCATTGACTTTTGGCTGATGGGATGCGGGAGATTAGTTCTCCAAGAAAACCTGCCAAGAACAATTGGGTGCCAAGCACCATTGCAAGCAACCCGAAGTAAAACAGTGGTCTTTCGGTCATTCGGTAAGCTTCCAAAAAAATGCGTCCGCATGCAAGGTATGCTGCAATAATAAATCCTATGAAGAACAATAACGAACCGAGCATTCCGAAAAGATGCATTGGCCTTCGTCCGAATTTGCTCACGAAGGTTATCGAAATCAAGTCGAGAAATCCGTTGATAAACCTTTCCAAACCAAATTTGGTTTGCCCGTACCTGCGTTTTTGATGCCTAACTTCCTTTTCGCCAATACGAGTAAAACCTGCCCATTTGGCCATCACCGGGATGTAACGGTGCATTTCGCCCTGCACTTCTATTGATTTAACAACTTCACTCTTGTATGCTTTTAGTCCGCAGTTGAAATCGTGCAGCTTAATGCCTGTGAGTTTGCGGGTAGCCCAATTGAACAACTTTGTTGGAACGGTCTTGGTTATGGGGTCGTATCGTTTTTTCTTCCAACCACTTACCAGGTCAAAACCTTGTTTTGCAACCATTTCGTAAAGCTCGGGTATTTCGCTTGGGTTATCTTGCAGGTCGGCGTCCATGGTTATTACTACGTCACCCATCGCTTTTTGAAAGCCCAGGTCAAGAGCTGCCGACTTGCCGTAATTCCGACTGAACCTGTACCCCTTCACGTTGCAATTTTTCTCCGAAAGGGTTTCTATCTCTTTCCACGATCCGTCGGTGCTGCCATCATCGATAAACAAAATTTCGTAAGAAAACCCTTTTTCTTTCATTACCTTTTCGATTAGTGATGTGAGTTCCTCGAGCGATTCCCTTTCGTTCAAAAGCGGAATTACAATTGAAATATCCATTTTTGGGTTGTTTGATGGGTTTGGATTAATGCCAATGCAGCAAATTTAGTGTTTTTTGTCCAAAAAATGTGCATTTTGTGCTCGAAATTGATGAATAAATGTTTAACGGTTAAAAAGTTATTTGGTTTTAACTTGGTTAAACAGTGCATGTAGTTTCGAGAAACTCCTCCATGTACAAATACTTCAAAGAAGGCACGAAAACCACCAAAAAGACTTCCTGAAATGCTGTTGACAAGTTTCACGATAATTTTTTCGGCCTGCAAAGCCTGCCCTATAATTCCATGATTTGTTAGTAATAACTGTTGTACTTTTGGCAACAAAAGGCTTACAGGGTTGTTATGTAGTTTTTACGTAAAGAAATTTGATGAAAGACCTTAGCGTTGGTTCGCCGGCCAAACAAATTTTGACTTTTACAGTTCCGATGCTAATCGGGCACGGGTTTCAGCAAATGTACAACATTGTTGACACCATTATTTTAGGGAAGTTCATTGGCACCGATGCTGTTGCTGCTGCAGGAGCCTCGTTTCCGGTTATTTTTGTTTTGGTCAGTTTGGTTATTGGCATCACAACCGGTATCACGGTTGTAATTTCGCAGTACTTCGGTGCAAAGGACTACAAAAAGGTGAAGCAGGCCATTGATACGGCCACCATTTTTTTGTTTTTTGGCTCGTTGCTTCTTACTGGTTTGGGGTTACTTTTCATCGAGCCTGTTTGGGCGCTTCTCAACTTGCCCGAAAACTTGATTGAAGGGGCAACAATTTACTTCAATGTGATTGCCATAGGTTTGGTTTTCATGTTTGGCTACAATGGTATAGGTGCAGTTCTTCGCGGGCTTGGCGATTCCAAAACCCCCTTGTACTTCTTGATAATAGCAACCATCCTTAACATAGTTTTGGATTTGGTGTTTGTACTGGTATTCAACTGGGGTATTGCTGGTGTTGCAATTGCCACGGTGGTTTCTCAGGCAGTGGCATTTGGGCTTTGCGTGATTTACCTAAACCGTTATCATAAATTAATAAGGGTTTCGTACCGTGGATTGGTTTTCGATAAGGGAATATTCTGGAAAAGTGTAAAAATTGGACTTCCTTCGGGAGTTCAGCATACTGCTGTGGCTTTAGGTATGATGGCAATTTTAAAAATTGTGAACAACTTCGGAACCATAACCATTGCGGGTTATTCTATTGCCGGACGCATTGATAGTTTTGCCGCTTTACCGGCAATGAGCTTCAGTGCGGCACTTTCGATTTTCGTTGGGCAAAATATCGGGGCCAATAAGCCCGAGCGTATCAAGCAAGGATTAAGGAGTACGCTGATAATGACTTCGGCATATTCAATTTTTATTTCTCTCGTTGCCTGGTTTTTTGGCATGCATTTGATGGGTCTCTTTACAAACGACCCTCAAGTAATAGAAGCCGGGTACGAGTATCTGGTAATTGTAAGCAGCTTTTACGTGTTCTTTTCGGCCATGTTTGCCAACCACGGCCTATTGCGTGGTGCCGGCGATACGCTTATTCCAATGTTCATAACCATATTGGCACTGTGGCTGTTGCGCATACCCGTTTCGCACTTCCTGTCGCAAAAAATGGGCACCGCAGGCATTTGGTGGGGAATACCAATTGCCTGGGTGTTTAGCTGGTTTATAACCCACCTTTACTACCTCTCGGGAAAGTGGAAAGGGAAGGCGGTGATGAACCACCAAGGGTAGGGTGGTCAGTTTCTGAAAACTGCTGTAATCATGGGCGAACTAATTTTTTGTTGATGGTTGACGGTATAGAGAGAAGTTTTGAATCAGGCACTGCTGTAAGTGGTTATGTGTTGTTTGCTTGCAAAGGTTATGTGTCCACGATTCGAGTTTGTGTAATTTAAAGTATAACACTTGAGGGTTGTTCTTCTTTTCAATTTGCAAGCATGGTTTCGGATATTTATTATGGTAATGCATGTTGTATGCCAAAAACTTGGTGACCAATGCCGAATGGGAAAAAACCTCGGTGAAGGGAAGCCTCATGAGTGAGCTCTGGTTAAAAAGGTAACGGTGATTGAAGCTTGGAAAGTATTGGAATTTCCCGGATAAAGTTGGTATGGCAATGATATTTGAAGCAGAAAACAGTGTAGGGCTTTGCAACCGGCACAATGTAAAACCTACCAAGGTATGCCTAACTGTTGGCACGTTGCAAAAATGGAACGCTGCACTTAAGTTTACATTCAAGCGATCAGCATGCAAAAAGTTAACCCAGCGATAATTTTTAAAAAACCTACCCGTTAACGTGGATATTGTTTGTTAAATAAAAAAGCCACCTACAAAAATTTGTTGTAAGTGGCTGATTATTAGTGACTCCGTCAGGACTCAAACCTGAAACCTTCTGATCCGTAGTCAGATGCTCTATTCAATTAAGCTACGGAGCCTTTAGAGGGTACAAAATTAATAATTTTTCCAACAAAATGAAAAATAACTTTTCAAATAATTCCAAAAGCAGCTCAACCCCAAAAACCTCACCAATTTTTAGGCCGCAAGGGCGTTTGAATCATATATTTTTGTAATTTTGTCTCAGTTTCATTCTAAATCTTTACCAATGGATTTGACCAAGATTTTGACCATTCCCGGAAAGCCCGGATTGTTTACAATGGTTTCGCACACCAAGAGTGGGTTTGTTGCCGAGTCGTTGATTGACTCTAAACGCATTCCTGTTTTTATTTCGGATCAAAGCAGTTTTCTCGAAGATATTCGCGTTTTCACGGTTACCGGCGAGGTTTCTTTGAAAGATGTTTTCTTGAAGATATTCGAGGCAGAAGGGGGCAAGGAGTGTGAGGTGGTAAAGGGCAATCCCGCACAACAGTTGGATTACTTTGGCAAGGTGTTGCCCGATTTTGACCGTGAGAGGGTTTACGGCTCGCACGTCAAGAAAATTTTGGCTTGGTACAATCTTTTGGTTTCAAAGGATCTGATCAAGGTAGAAGAATCCAGGGAAGAGGGTGACTCCAAATTGGAGGGCGAGGGTGAAGAAAAATTGGTAAAGGATAGGCCTGTAGTCTCCAAAAAAGCGACTCCAAAAGCTATAAAGGCTGCCGACACTCATCAAAAGCAGGCACCGCCGGCAGCCCGCAAAACTCGTCAGAAGAAATAATATTGCAATATGCCCGGTTCGCCGGGCTTTTTAATACCCCCGTGTTTATGTACAAAAGAATCATAAGACCAATTTTGTTTCTTTTCCCACCCGAATTCATCCACCACATTATAGCGCTAATTCTTAGGCTTGCAGGGGCTGTTCCCTTTATCAAGGCCATCATGAAACGATATTACTTGGTTCGGGATAAAAGGCTTGAAAGGGAGGTTTTTGGGATCAAGTTTCCAAACCCGGTGGGAGTGGCTGCCGGCTTCGACAAGGAAGCCATGCTATACAACGGCCTTGCTGGACTGGGCTTTGGCTTCGTGGAGATTGGCACGGTGACGCCATTGAACCAGCCAGGTAATCCAAAACCTCGCCTGTTTAGATTGCCAACAGACATGGCTCTTGTAAATAAAATGGGAATGAACAATTCGGGTATGGCCAAAATTGCAAGCAATATCAAGAAGAGTAAGCCAGCAGTTATCTTGGGTGCCAACATTGGCAAAAACACCATGACCCTCAATGAAAATGCCATTGAAGACTATTGCAGTTGCTTTGAAGAGCTTTTTCCTTACGTCGATTACTTTGTATTAAATGTTAGTTGCCCAAATGTTGCCAACCTTTGCAAACTTCAAAACAAAGAAGAGCTTGAAGCATTGATTGACAAGGTTTGCGCTTTAAATATTTCGAAATTAAAGCCGAAGGCCATCCTGCTTAAAATTTCTCCCGACCTCAATAAGGTTCAATTGGATGAAGTTATTGAACTTGCCCTTAAAAAACCCATTAGCGGTATTATTGCCACCAACACCACAACCACACGCCAGAATTTAAAAACTCCCGAAGCCTATGTTAATAAAATTGGCAGTGGAGGACTGAGCGGTCTTCCGCTACGGCAAAAATCAACCGAAGTAATCAGGTACATCAATCAAAGGGCAGGTGATAAAATACCCATTATAGGGGTAGGCGGTATCATGACCCCCCAAGATGCCTTGGACAAACTGGAAGCAGGGGCAACCCTTGTACAAGTTTACACTGGTTTGGTTTACCACGGTGCCACACTGGCAAGAGATATTAACAGAAGGATAGTTGAAGTTTAAAAGTTGACAGGTGATGACAAGAGGCATAGCGCTACGTGCAGCCACGTTTGAAAGAAGAACTACAAAAGTTGCCCCGGGCACCTATCACCATTTGCCCATTACTCTCCGAGCACCCGTTTGTCGTTTTCAATTCCTTTTCTTGCAATATCTTCTGGGATTAGTTTCCAGTTATTTCGGGGTGCGGGGTCAATTTGAGGCTTTCCCTTGAGCAATTCGATCATTTCGGAGCGAAGGTTGGTTGCCGAAGTGAACATGATCCTTGTTTTTGCCTTGTCCGTGGAGATTCCTGCCCCAATCCTGATATGTCCGCCCCCGCCGCTGGCGCGGTAGGAATTCAAAGCTACCCTGTAGATTTTTTGAGTGTCGAATGGCTCTCCGTTTTCCATTTTTAAAATTTCAACCCTATCGCCTGCAGGCTTGCTAATATCAACAGTGTAAGAAATACCTGCCATTGAGTCAAAATTGTATGTTGGATTCATGAACCTGTGTCTTCCAAGATTATCGGTAAGGATGTTGCCCTCGGCATTTTTTCTAAAAAGAAGAAGGTGCCCCGAATCTGATTTCATTTGGTCGAACCATAAACCATAAGAATATTCAAGATAGTTTTTTACCTCTTGGCCGGTAAGTTCCATTACGTAAAGGTAGTTCTCGAATTGGTATAGCTTGAAGAAATCGCGAACGCCAAGTAACCCTGGTGCTATTTTTCCAGAGGTTGAAAGCGGGGCGGCAATAGAAATGTCGGCTTTGGTAAGTTCCAACTGCACCTCGTGAATCAGGTCAACAAAAGAAGAAGGGCCAAACAAGGCATCGCTTGCATTGATTTCACTTCTGAGAAAAGTAACCGGTGTGTTGGCAAAATTTGCTATGCGTGACAAATCCTTATCAAAAGTTTGAAAAAACTCCCTGCTATTTTGAAAATTCTCGGTGCCTGCAAGTTCTGCTTCTTTTTTTGAAAGCTTGTGCACTCCTCTTGAAATTCTTGTGAATGACAGCCTAGCAATTCCAATTTTGCGATTATGGCTTCCAGGGCCAACAATAAGAACCTGCCTTCCGTCGGGGCCGGTAATGGAATCAATAACCTCTCTGTGATCGTGCCCGGTAAAAATTACGTCGAAGCCAGCCACCGTGTTAGCTATGTGTCGCGAGGAGTTTTCGGAGGAGGATCCGGGGGGAATGTTCAAGGGTCCGAGCCCCGAATGAAACAGACCAATAATGGCATCTGGCCTTTCAGTTTCCAGGACGTGGTTTACCCATTTTTGGGCTGCGGCGGTCATTTCCTCAAATTCCAAGCCTGCCCAGAGCTTTTCGGGGAGCCAATTGGGCACTCCAGTGGTGGTTAGCCCAATTACTGCTATTCTTAAACCCTGACGCTTTATGATGGTATATGGAATGAAATGTGGCTTTTGGGTTTTAGTGTCAATAACATTTGCTCCAAGGTATGGGAACTTGAATTCGTTTTTCAACCTATTGTAAACCTTTGGTCCGGCTTCCATGTCATGGTTGCCAACGGTGGCTGCGTCGTAGCGCATCAAGTTCATTATTCTGCTGGTAAGGTTTCGCCTTGACTTGTCCAAAAAATTGGCATAATAAGACTCTGGTGTGCCTTGTATTAAATCGCCATTGTCGAGAAGTATTACATTGTTGCCGGGGATGCTTCGGGCGCGAGAAACGAAGTAATGGACCCGGGCAAGCGAGTTGGTTCGGGGTGCATTTTCAACAAAGTCGTATGAAAAGTATCGCCCGTGGACGTCGGACGTCACAATAATGGAAACATTAATTTCACGACCTTGAGCGAAGAGCCCAACCGCCAAGGCAAAAGTGAATAAGAACGCGCAAAAGAAACGGTTTTTCATGGCAATTAAATTTGAGCCATGAAGGTATGAAAAAGTATTGAAAGAAATTGGAAGGTAGTGGTCAGTTTTCGGCTTTTAGTGGCAAGTAATTTGGTTTTTGGCTGTTAGCTCCGGCTGTCGAATTTTAGGAATTTAGAGCTATGACTAGGAAAAATAGGCCTTTATGTAAGTCTTTCAATCGGTAATGCTTTACGGCCTCCGCGTTCAATGGTTCAGTGATAGTTCGTGGTTAATTTTAATTTTTTCGAGCAGCAGTTTTATAATTCGGTCCAAGGGGCTGCCGTTCGAGTAATTGGCAGGAGCGATAAAGTCAACGCGGTCTTGGGAGCGTAATTCTTGGCAAAGCTGCATGGGTGTCGGCTTGCCTTCCTCCACAGGGCAGTCGGGGCAGAAAACCGCTATGGTTGAGCCACCCTGATACTTGAGCATTTTCATGGCAGGAACGTCGGTTTCGCCATCGCCAATGTATATCATGCGCGCAAAGGGAACTGCCTTTTCCTCGGGGGGCATTTGTTTGTTAATTAGCGTGTTGTCGTGCGAATTGTCAATTCCCTTGTTTATTCTGAAGAGGTATTGGGTTTTGTTGGTATAGTTTACCGCAAGGGCCGCCCACTCGGCAATACCATTCTCATCGTACTTGAAACCCGAGGCAAAAATGTTTCTAAAATGCTTGGCAATGGGTGTTCCAGCAATGAACTCACGCAACCCGGAAGAAATGATGTGGTGCTCTATTTCAAGACCCAACTCCTTGCCGAAGTCGTTGATTCTTTCAAAGTAAGTTAAAACTCCATCGAAAAAGGAAATATCCCTGCCGAATTGAATGAAATCTTCACGATGAATTGAAATATTGTTTTGCCTTGCCTTTTTCAGCATCAGTTCCATGTAGGCAAGTATGCCGTCCATATCGTTATCCTGGCCTACTTTGTTGGCTTCGGACCAAAAAACCTCCTTCGGGATGCCAAGTTTTGGCAAAAAGGTGTGTTCCTGCATGTTTCCTGGTGCCAGGGTTCCATCAAAATCATAGGCAATTGCAACCTTGATTAAGCTATTTTTGGTCATGGTTCGTAATAATTTTAATTCCTTGAATGATAATTTCTTACCAAAGGTACTTGATTATTCTGAAGATTAAAGTCTTTTTGATGCGACCAAACAATATTAAAGTAGGTTGTGTCAAGAAAAATGTCAAACTTGTGAAACTCGAGACCTGCCTTTCCGTGCTTCTTTTCAAATATATCCACATTAAATTCATCTAAAAACACCCGCCAGATTAGTTCGGTGCAATAAAATTTGGTGGTATCGTGAATGTCGAATTTGTAATCGAACGGTATTTTTCGGGCAAGAAATTGATTGACCCTATCGGTCACTTGAAATCTTGTTTGCCCCTTTCTGTACCTATACCTAACAATTATAATTGATCTTTCCTTGCTTTCATTCACGAACCTCCAGAAATTCTGGGACTGAACCCCGTCAAAATCGCTCAGGGATTGAGAAACGGCGTGAATAACCTTAAATGTTGAGTCTGTTCTTTCAACAATGCCGCAATGTGAAATCGAAGCCCTTTCGTTTAGCCTTGATACTATCATGTCGCTTATGAAGCCGTATCCCCGTCGTAAGATAATATCGCCGCTTTCGATCAAACCTATCTCCTCCTTGGTTAGCTCGTGGTTTGCCTGCAATCTTTTCTTTTCAGAGCTCTTGTAGTAGGTCATTACAAAAAAATAGGCCAGCAAGATCAATACCGGCAACGCCACAATTAAAACTGAAAGTATTTTTGTTATCTTTTTCAAATCACCTGGTTATCACGGATACTAAAAAGAAAACCCTTGCATGAAACGAGCAAGAGTTTTCTGGAAAATTCGCAAGATATTAGCGGGTTTTTCATCTCCTTAAGCAAATTCTTCCTGATTTTTCCCACCCAAGAGGGTCCTCGAAACTATTTTTCTAGTTTCCAAAACCAAAGTCTTCTTTAGACTGGTCAACCAACCATTTACCCTCAACCTTTACTAATTTTAGATTCTGGGTAGTGCCATCAATTTCAAGAGTGCAGTTACAAATGTCGCCATCTTCAATACACTTTACATTTTCAATTTTGCCGGGTCCTTTTTCAGTAACAGTTCCTGACATTTTTGCCAAAGGCATCATTTGAGCCAAGTAATCAATTAACACCTTGGTGCTCTCGGTACTCAATTCCTTGGCAGCATCCCAGTTTTCTTGATTAATGGCATTAAAAAAACTTGTGGCCACGGCTTCTGGGGTATCGCCACCCTTTTTGCACCCGAACAATGCTATCATTGCAATCGATAGCATTAATAGTTTAAGAAGGTTCTTTTTCATGGTGTTGGTTTTTGGTTTAATTAAACACTGCGAATTTAAAACAAAAGGTTGATGTTTTTTGATTATTTTCGCAAATATTTTAGAAATTTCTACCAATTTTTCTTCTCAACAAAAGCGGAAGCAAATTCAAACCTAAATTATTTATAATGAAACTTGACCTCAAACGCCCTTTGGCTTTTTTCGATTTAGAAACCACGGGCACCAATGTTGTTAAAGACAGGATAGTTGAGATTTCCATTTACAAGGTTAAGCCCGATGGCACATCTGAGTCCTTGACTAAAATTATCAATCCCGAGATGCCTATTCCCAATGAGGTAACCGCGATTCATGGCATTTCTGACGACGACGTGAAAAATGCTCCCACATTTGCCCAACTGGCCACGACGCTTGACCAGTTTTTGAGCAACTGTGACCTTGCAGGCTACAATAGCAATAAATTTGACGTACCAATGTTGGTCGAGGAATTTTTGCGTTGCAAAATTAACTTTGACATTAAGAAGAGGAAGCTGGTTGACGTTCAAAACATTTTTCACAAAATGGAGCCAAGAACATTAAAAGCGGCTTACAAGTTTTATTGTGGCAAAGAACTTACCGATGCGCATCAAGCCGAGGCAGACACGAGGGCCACGTTCGAGATTTTGGAGGCACAGCTTGACCGGTACCGAGATGTTGAATACACCGATAAAGACGGTAAAACCAGCAAGCCAGTAGTAAACGATATGGATGCACTGCATCAATTCTCTAACAACCACAAGCACGCTGACATGGTGGGGCACATTGGCATGAACAAGCAAGGCGACGAGGTTTTCAATTTTGGCAAGCACAAGGGCATTGAAGTTGAAAATGTGTTCAAAAAAGAGCCTCAATATTACGATTGGATGATGAATGCAGACTTTCCGCTCTCTACAAAAAACGTCATAACCACAATTTACATGCGCCTCAAAAGCCAAGGTCAATTTCTATTCAAGTAAAAAGTTAACAATAAAGTCAAATTATGAAGATATTTTGTATTGGCATGAACTATCTTGACCACGTGGCCGAGCTCAACAACAAGGTACCTGAAAGGCCGGTGTTTTTTATGAAGCCCGAAACGGCACTGATAATGCCAGGTATGCCTTTTTTCTACCCCGATTTTTCGAAGGAAGTGCACCACGAGATAGAACTCGTGCTGAGAATCAAAAAATTGGGAAAGAACATTTCGGAAAACTTTGCAGCAACTTACTACCAAGAGATAGGTATAGGTATTGACTTCACGGCACGCGATTTGCAGCGCGAATGCAAGCAAAATGGCTTACCATGGGAGGCTGCAAAAGCATTTGATGGGTCGGGGCCTGTTAGTAATTTCGTTCCTGTCGATTCATTGCATGACCCCGGTTGTATTAAGTTCTCGCTGAAAAAAAACGGGGTCTTGGTTCAAGAGGGCAAATCAACCGATATGATTTTTGGATTCGACAGGCTTATTTCTCACATATCGATGTTTAGCACCATTAAGATAGGCGACCTTTTGTTTACCGGAACCCCGAAAGGGGTTGGCCCGGTGCAGATTGGCGATCACCTCGAGGGTTTTCTGGAAGGCGTCAAAATGCTTGACCTGAAAGTGAAGTAAGCGGCCAATACCAGACGGCCTTTTATTTAATTGAAAATACAACCAGCATATTGTTTCTTTTAATACATTTGCTTTTTTTCTGGCAAAAATGAATATTTTGATTGCTGGTAACAGCCAACTGTCTCTTCACATGGCCAATTTGCTGGCCAACGAAAAGCATTCGGTTACATTGATTTGTCCCGACAGGGATTTGGTGCGAATGATTGACTCTCACACCGACCTTATGACCTATATCGGCAATTCAACCAATTTAAGGGTACTGAAAGAGTTAGGTGTCAAGAAAATGGATTTGGTGCTATGCCTGCACCTCGATGGCCCAACCAATTTGCTTACGTCAATTTTGTGCAAGAAACTTGGTGCCAAAAAGTGTATTTCAAAGGTACACGATATTGAGACTGCAAGTGATTTTTCGAGGGAAGTTTATTTAGAATTGGGTGTTGATCATTTGGTTTCGCCCGAGAAGATAGTTACCCAAGAAATTGTAAGCCACTTAAACAATACAGCAGCCGCCGAAATGTTTAACTTTTCGGGCAACCTGCTCTCGCTTATTTTAATTAAGCTTGAAAAGGCAGCTCCCGTGCTGGGAAGGTCACTAAAAGAAATTGCCCTCGAAAATCCAGGGTTGGAGTTCAGAACAGTTGCCATTCACAGGGGTACCAAAACTTTCATTCCAAAAGGCGATGATCTTTTTCAAGAGGGTGATTTGGCTTACGTGGTTTCGAAACCCGAAGGTTTTGAAAAATTATTGAAGCTTAGTGGCAAAAAGCCTTTTTTGGTTAAGAATGTAATGATTGTTGGAGGGGGCCACGTGGGTGCCCTTACGGCCTCATTGTTGGAGAAAGAAATGAATGTAACATTGTTTGACATCGATCCGGCACGTTGTTCAGATTTGTCAGAAATGCTTAACAATACCCTTGTTGTTAATGGCGACGCGCGCGACATTACTTTGCTCGAAGACGAAAGGATTGGAAATGCCGACGCGCTGGTAGCCGTTACAAACAATTCCGAAACAAACATACTGACATGTCTTTTGGCCAAGAAATACGGGGTGAAAAAAACAATTGCACTTGTTGACAATATCGATTTCATTGAAATTGCAATGAATACAGGCATCGGAACAGTTATTAACAAGAAGTTGGCTGCTGCAAGTTACATAACTAAGTTCACAATGTTGGCCAAGGTTGAATCAATAAAATGTTTAACTAACACCGATGCCGAAGTTTTTGAATTTTTGGCTGTGCCAAAATCGCCCATAACCAAGAAACCCATTAAAAAACTTAAGCTATCCGACAAGGCAATAATTGGAGGCTTTATCAGGGACAATATGGGATACATTTCAAAAGGTGGCCTAAAGATTGAGCCTGGCGACAAGGTGGTGGTTTTTTCGTTGCCGCAAGCATTTCATCTGGTTGACAAGATGTTTATTGGCAGAGACTAATTAATCCATGAGAGGCTGGTCGAACATAAACTTTAAAATGATAATCAAGTTCGTTGGCATTTTGCTAATGATGCTTTCAATATTTATGGTTAGTTCGGCCTATTGGTCATACGTCAATACGGAAGTAGCCTCGTTCAAATCAATATTAATTAGCTCTGCAATTACTTTTAGTTTTGGGTTGTTATTGTTTTTTGTGGGCATAAAGCATGACCACCGCAAAATAGGTAAAAGGGAAGGATACATAATTGTTTCGTTAACCTGGATAAGCATTTCGGCATTTGGGGCATTACCTTTTTTTATCTCTGGCTTCATCCCTTCTTACACCGATGCATTTTTTGAAACGATGTCGGGTTTTTCAACCACCGGTTCCTCTATTTTACAAGACGTTGAAGTAGCACCCAAGGGGCTGTTGTTTTGGCGCAGCATGACACAATGGCTTGGCGGTATGGGAATAATTGTTTTTACCTTGGCAATTCTTCCCATACTTGGTGTTGGCGGGATGCAGCTTTTTATTGCCGAGGCTCCGGGAACAACCCCCACCAGACTCCACCCCAAAATTGCTGATACTGCCAAAAGGCTTTGGGGAATTTATATTGCTTTCACTTTGCTGCAAACTTCCCTCATGATGTTAGGCGGACTGGATTTTTTCGAGTCTATAAACCATGCTTTTACCACAATGTCAACCGGTGGATTCTCCACCAAAAACGATAGTATTGCAGCCTTTTCTCCATACATTCAATATGTTATCATATTTTTCATGATTTTGGGAGGAACCAGTTTTACGTTGAATTACTTCTTGCTTAAGGGTAGAATAAACAAAGTGTTGGAAAACGAGGAGTTTAAATTTTATATTTTTGTGTTGATGGCTTTTTCTCTGGCAATCACAACATTTTTGGTATTTGGAAGCCATCTTGGTGTTGAAAAAGCCTTTCGAGACAGCCTTTTTCAGGTTGTTTCAATTGTAACGACAACCGGCTTCGTTACATCCGATTACTTGTCGTGGGCTGGCTCTCTTTGGTTTTTAATATTCATTCTGATGTTTTCTGGTGGCTGCATAGGATCAACCGCAGGTGGCATTAAAATGATAAGGCATTTGGTTTTGGCTAAAAACATGCGGCTCGAATTCAAAAGGCTAATTCATCCAATGGCAGTGCTGCCCATCAGGGTAAGTGGAAAGGTAATACCCCAACCAATCATCAACAATTTCTTGGCCTTCGTGATAATATACATAACCTGCATTGCCATGGGTTCTGGGATAATGACATTTTTCGGCCTCGACTTCGAAACCGCCATTGGGGCAACCATTGCCTCAATAGGAAACATAGGCCCGGGAATAGGATCGGTTGGTCCGGTAGGTAATTATGCACATATACCCGATGGTGGGAAGTGGGTGCTTAGTTTCTTAATGCTCGCAGGCAGGTTAGAATTATTCACCGTTTTCTTGTTACTATCGCCAAGTTTTTACAAAAAGTAAAACTAAGCCGATATTTTTCTAATTTTACCGAAGGTTATTTTGAAAGGAAATGACCACCCAATAAAATATAGCCGGTCTGATGGAAAATAATCGCAACATATGCGGTACAACGCTTAGGGAAAAAATCAGGCGAATAATTTTTGACCACGACACCTTTTGGGGGCGTGTGTTTGATGAAGTTTTGTTGGGTCTTATAATATTGAGCATGATTGTGGTGATGCTCGGCAGCATTGAGAGTTTCAGAAACCTGCACAAAACAGCACTGGGTACGGTTGAATGGATAATTACCATATTATTTACCCTTGAGTATTTTACAAGATTACTTGTTGCAAGAAGTCCCCGCAAATACATTTTTAGTTTTTTGGGGGTTGTTGATTTTGTTGCAATAATCCCAACATACATCGCCTTCTTTTTCCCAATTCTTCAACCATTGGTGTTCGTCAGGGCAATTAGGCTGCTTAGAATTTACCGGATTCTTAAACTTTACAAATTTATTAGGGCAGGCAACCTTTTGGTGCTTGCCTTGCGAAATAGTTTTCGAAAGATATTCATTTTCATGATTTTTATTTTGATTCTGGTATTTCTATTGGGTGCCACCGTTTACATGGTTGAAAGAGGCAAAAACGGTTTCGAAAGCATTCCCACAAGCGTTTACTGGGCCATAATAACCATTACAACTGTTGGCTATGGAGACATAGTTCCCGCCACTGCCATCGGAAAAATGCTGGCATCGTTTATAATGCTGTTAGGCTATAGCATTATTGCAGTACCAACAGGGATAGTATCGGTAGAATTTTCGCGGTCTTTTGTTAGAAAAGATGACAAGAATAAGTTTTGCAACAATTGCAATGAACCCAGTCATACCGAAGATGCCTTTTTTTGCAGGGTTTGCGGCAATCTTTTGAACCGGTAAGTTATTCTTTTGTTTATTCTTAAGTTCAATTGTTTCCCAAGCTCAAAGTTTTCGTAAAAATTTATGTTAATGAAAAGAACAACTATCATTTCTTTGTTTATAGTCTTATTTTTCGCGGCCTGCAAAAAAGACGAACCACCAACAAACGAGTATCTGTTGAAATTCGAAACTGTTAGGACCTATACCAAGGCCCAACTTCAACAACTGATCCTGTCAAATGATTTAATTCCAAACGAAATGGCGCCAATGGTTCTTTATGATGTTAGGGCAATTAAAATTGAATATCAAACCGTTGACGTTAATGGCGCACCAATTGTTGCCTCGGGAGGGTTGCTCATGCCTGTTTCCTTTAGTCCTTTCCCTGTCATGAGTTTTCAACATGGGACAATTCTCGACCAGTCGGAAGCACCATCTGCATTTTTGTCAGATTTTGTAGGTGTTGCCGCAATTTTCTCGTCTCTTGGTTACATAATGCCAATGCCCGATTATTTGGGATACGGCTCCTCAAAACAAATTGCACACCCGTACCAGCACAAGAAAAGCCTTGCCACGGCCACAAGGGATATGTTAAGGGCCAGTTATGAATTTTTTGCGACCCAGCCAAACAAGCCCCACAACCAAAATCTCTTTCTTACTGGTTATTCTCAAGGCGGTTATGCAACAATGGCAACTTTAAAGCTACTTCAAGAGGAGCACCCGAATGAGTTCCGGGTTAAAGCAGCAACCGTTGGCGCCGGCGCCTATAACAAGACAGCTTTTGCAAGGTATTTGGTAAGCTCAACCGACAACCAGCCTTTTATAAATTATTTTTTATGGGTACTTGACGTGTACAACAAGATTTACCCACAACTTGGGAGGCCTTACAGCCATTATTTCAACGAACCTTACGCCGCCATAATTTCACAGAATGGGGTTTTTGCACCAGGCATTGAAACCAATCCTTCGTTGCTATTTACCCAAAGTTTTAGGAATGGGTTAAAGAATGGCACCGACACCGAAATGCTTGCCGTTCTCTCGCAAAACGATTGTTTTGATTGGAAGCCCAATACTCCGCTAAGATTGTACCACGGAACTGCTGACAATTTCGTTCAATACCTTAACTCGCAAACGGCCTTTGCTGCCATGCAAGCCCACGGAGCCACGCAAGTAAGTTTGGTATCAATTGAAGGAGGTAATCATGATACCAGCCTTCCTTTTTACCTTTTTGGAACCTTCGGTTTCTTCAGCGAAATGGCCGGAAAGGGCGATGCGCTTCCTCCGGCAAATAATTTAAACAACCTTCGGATTGTGGAGAATTGAGATTGATGATTGTTGTAGGTTTATTCTTCCAAGAAACTTTCGATGCGGGCCTTTATGCCATTGAAGGCCTCAATAACGCCGGTTTCGGGTGTTATAACGTTGTATTCTCCCCAAAACAATTCATCAGTTTCGAACCCTAAGTCAAGGAATATTGCATTGGGTTTAATTGCCTCTCTTCCGGGGAAACGCTTCACGTCATTTTCAGCAATCTTAACCACTACAGTTTCAAAAAAGGCAGAATAATCTGTTGTAGCCGTACTTCCACTTGGCTTAACGCTAAGTTCAAGATCGCCCCTTATGTGGTGAATATGGTAAAATCCGTTGTACTTTTGGTACCTCACGTGGTATTTTGCCTTTTGCATCGTGGGTGCGAACTCCTTTTTCCAACCAATAAAGAACATACTGCCTGCATTGGCAATAAATTTGGGGTTAATTTCAAACTCTGCCTCAATTATGGCGTAGTCTTCCATGTCAACGTAAATAACCCCCTTGTATAGAGGATTTTTTATTTCCTTTTTTTGTTCAAATTGAATTGCATAAGCACTTCGCCCTCCCCGTGTTGAAAACCCACCATTTGCAAAATCGAAATCAACCATGAAATCTCGGTGGAGGAAATCAGGCAGAACCTTCATGATGTCGAGTTCGAGGGTGCTTTGAACCCCTGCTTTTAATTTGAGCACCAAGGTGTCAGTATTGTCAATGTTGGTGGTATTTCGTCCGCGCAATACCTTAACCTGGTCTCTGGATTCCTGAAAAGGTATATCCTTGAAAATCTTAAAAATGCCTTCTGAATAGTTAATAAGTTTTTTGTTGCGGCTAACCCCCTCCCGGTAAAAGTTGTAATGGTAAACTGGCTTATCTGGAAAATTTTTTTCACGTAAATCAAGCACATTATCCAAAACCTTCAATGGATTGTAATTTCTGATTACAACTTCGGGAAGGTCAATAATGGATGGGCTTAGAAATACCTCCAATGTATTGTCCCTAAGCAGTTCAACCGGGAACTGCTTGCTTTGATAGCCCAGATGTTGGATTGTAATAGTTTCATTGAAAAGGGCGTGAGGAACTCTCAATCTAAAGTAACCGTCGAGGTTAGTCGAAACCCCAAGTCCCGCGCTTGCTATCCCCACGCTGGCAAAGGGGAGCCTTTCGCCCGAATTTTGGTCGAACACCACTCCGCTAATTGTAGTGAAGGTGGTGTCTGCCAAGCTAACATTAACGGGGGTAAGACTAGCAGGCGTTTTTTCGGTTTGAGTTTCAAAAATCAATATGTGTCGGCCCAGCACCCTAAAGCCAATTTCCTTGCCCGGCAACAAACTTCTCAAGAAGGAGAAAAGCTCAGAGTTTGTTTTGGCAACATTTACAACCCTCCTGTTGTCGATTATTTGGGTATCATATACAAAAAAGTAACCCGATTGTTCCGAAACTTGATTGAGGATAGAATAAAGGGTGCTTCGCTGCGCTTCGATGGAAATGAAAACATCTTTTCCTAAACCTTGGCCTGTAGAAAGTTGGTGAAAAAAAAGGCAAGAAACAACAAGAACTTTTCTTAATAGGCTGCACTTTAGCAAGCCCTTCGAAAAGCTATTCCTTGCCATATTTTCCATTTTTACTTTCTGCTTAACACAATATTTGTTTCATCCACAAATTTAGCGTTTAGATTGTAATATTCGCTTATAATCGAAATTATTTCTGTAGGAGTATTGTTAAAAAAAGTTACCGTTAGCTGTCTTTGGGCTACCGACGGGTCTGCAATACTAATGTTAACTTCAAGGTTTCTGCTTATTACCGAAAGTATGTCTGAAAGTTTTTCGTTGCTGAAATGTAGGTGTTTGTCGCGCCAAACGGTGTTGCCAATCGAGGGGTATTTCTTTGAACTCCTGCCATCAAAAACAAGTTTCTGGCCTTTTTCGACCAGGATGCTATTTTGAGGATCATTGGTTGAGGCAAAACCCACCTTTCCCGATTCAACGACCAGCTCAATATCTTGTCCTGAAAAATTTTTCAAGCGGAATGAAGTGCCAAGGACTTCGACTTTTGCGTGGTTCATTTCAACCACGAAAGGTAGGGTTGCATTAAAAACCACTTCAAAAAATGCCTCACCATCCAATTTTAACAATCGTTTCGATTGATTGTAGTCGTCAGAAAAGGTGATTGACGAATTGCCGGCCAAGTAAACTACAGAACCATCGCCCAGGGTTTTCACCAGTGTTTGATCAGGCACCGTATTGGCAACAAAAGTCATTTCCGAATCATTTGATTTCGAAAGAATGTAAACCAACGCTACAGTAGTAACCACGATCGCAAATGAAGCGGCAATTTTCAGGTATGGTATGTATGTGAGGGTTAGGCCTGAAGCAGTGGTTTTTGGTAGGAGGCCTTCATTGCTAAGCCTCGTGCTTAAATTGACCCAAGCCTTGTTGGCATCGAAATATGGTTTGAAATTATTCATTGGTTCGTTTTTCGGTTTTTTTGTGGCCGTGGATGTTTTGGTATTCCAATCGACTCCTTAGCAACTTGAGTGATTTTGTTAAATCGGCTTCGACAGTTTTAATCGAAACAGATAGTTTTTCAGCAATTTGATTATTGGAAAACCCCTCGTAGCGGCTCATGCTGAACACCTTGGCGCATCTTGGTGGCAAATCTTGCAAAATATTGCCAATTTGTGTTTTAAGTTCTTTGTAGTTAAATTCATCATCGAAGGCAACGGAATCTTCTGCACCACTTAAAAGAATCATTTCAGCATATCCTTTTCTAACCTTCTGTTTTTCAATGTGATTTAAAGAGGAATTCCTCACCGAGGCATACATGTAAGATTTGAGTGAGGTTTTGATATTTATGATTTCGCGGTTCTTCCAAAAGTTGAAGAAGAAATCTTGCACCAGCTCCTCGGCAATATCGGCGTCGCCAACAAATCCAACGCAAAATTGGCACAGTAAGGGGTAGGTTTCCTTGAAAAGGGACTCAAAGGCTTTTTGATTTCCTTTCTTTAGCTGCTCGAAAACGAAATAGCCTTGGTTCCAAATTTTCATCTCAACTTAATTTCTCTTGCCTTTGGCCTCCATTTTAGCAGCCACCCAAAAATGAGTGACCGCTAAATCAGAAGCAATAATGAAATTAATCCCTTGTAAGTCTCCTGTTGAACCTATCAATTGCCGTCTCGATTGATTTATCGGGTTCAATAATGTTGTAGCTTCCCCAAAAATCCTTGTCGAAGTAGCTCATGACCATATCGGCCAATATTTGGTTTTGCTTGAATGCCTCGCGCCTTGCAATTCTTTCGGTTGAAGTGATCCTTTCGGTAATTGCCATTTCTGACATAATGGTGTAGCGCGTGCGGAATAGCCTCCGTCGCCAATCGGCGTAGAATTCCAGCTCGTTTCGCATGTAGTTTACGAAATACTTATCGCCAATCTTGCGGTAAGACACCGTGTAGGAAACGTTCAAAGGGTTGAAGCGCAACCTTGGGGGCATTCTAACCACGAGCAATTTAGTGGCCTTGCTTACATCGCTAATGTCAAGTTCAAAGTCGATTCGCGTAAATGCAAGGTCTTGCACGTCGATAAAAAAAGTACCGCTGTACATGGGCACCTCGAAGATTGCATTGGGTTTGAAATTAACCACGTAATTGGTTCGTCCTTCAATCATTACAAGGTCCACAATTTCATAATTGAAATATTTCAGTAACTCTTGGTCAAGGATAATGTCTTGGGTTTTAACAACATCAAGCATCATCGAAACGTGAGGTCCTCCTTGCAGTTTAACCAAGAGTGTGTCCATGCGCTTCACGTCACCACTTTTGCGAGCTTGAAGTATTTTAACCCTGTCGGAACCCGGAAAGGCACGATATGGCGACTGTTCAACATCAACCACGGCTTCGGCAACCGCCACGAAATCGCGACGACGCTTTATTGTTTCGCGGTAAAAGCCTGTAAGGCGCTGGCCTTGGTTCGGGTAATTTTCGGGGATCTTGAAAATTGCCGACCGCACCAATTCCCGTGCATCCTTTGGGCGCACCACAACCTCTGGAAGATTAACCATTTGAGCTGTAAGCAAGAAATCGCGGCTTTTTCCTATGTTTTCTTCAATGTCGACGGTCATGGTTTGGAAACCAATGTGAGAAATGGTAAAGGCTTTGGCTCTTACTGGCTTTTCGAGTTTGAGGGTGAAAAAGCCTTCAATATTTGCAACGGTACCAATGCCAGCCTCGGTGACGTAAATAGCGGCGTAGGCAATTGGGCTTTTTGACTTGGCATCTTTTACGAACCCCGAGATGGTAACAAACGGTCCGCTGCCTTCAGAGTGCACCGGTGTGGCTGCCAACATTACACCGGCAACCATCAGGAAATGCATGAATGACATTTTGATTTTTTTCATAATTTTTTTGAGTATTTTAGGTTTAACAATTCTGTTGTTATACCACTATGACAGGCCACAATGGAAACACCCTATTTTGTTTGGCATGGGGCAAACAAAGCCAGAGGGCGGAGGGATACACCAAGTTAACGAAAAGGCGATTGAATATTACCAATTCGCGACTGTTGATTGGTGTTTGGTGATTGGCAAATTGTAAAAACGATTTCGATTTTTAACTTCTAATTTCTGCCTCCTACTTCCTGCCACCTGCTTTCAATCCTTAATACTTCGTCCTTAAGCCAAGGGCGTTTGGCTTGTCAAAACCTCACCCTAACTTGGGCTTTTATTTCGGTTCGCGAGTTTCCTTCGGCCAAGTCTAAGCCGCTTCCGGTGCTGTTGCGATTAGCGTAGTATGTGTGCGCCAACCTTGCATAGAGATCTATGTTTCTATTTAACCTGTATTGCAATAGCAGGTATGTGCGTATTCCTTTATCAGAGTAAAAGGGAAATGAAAAGGCATAAAGAACGTCGTTTTCATAGGCGTAAATGCGAGAGTCGAAGCCATCGGTGTCAAATACTCCAAACCTGTAAGTTACTCGTAATGGACTTGCAAGGCTATTATAAATTACATCATGGTAAATCAAGAAACCCTTCTCGTTTTTTTGGCCAAAGTCAAAAACATTGTATTCAATTCGGTTTCTCATCGACAATGCGGAATTAATCCTGTAGGTAATGTTCAGCCTAATACTTTGCCGAAAAACATTGTCGAGATGTCTTATCATACCTGATTCGGCACTGTTTAGTGGTTTGTTCCTAGACCTGTAGCGCAGGTAAAGTTCTGTGCCGCGCGATGGTCTGAAGTTGATTTGAGCTAAATAATCGTATCCGTTGGATGGCAGGTAGGCTCTAAATTTCATCCAAGGAAACGAGAAATGATCGGCGTATGCATAGAATCGCCACCTTGGCGAAATGTTTGCCTGCAACCCAACGTACAATCCATTTTCGTTGGCCACCCTGGTGCTTTCGCCAAAGGCATTACCCAACAAAGCCTGGTATTCCTTGTCAAATTTGCGATGAACAATTGAAAGCGACAACCTTTGATCAATACCCATCATTACACCGCTCAAAATGGCCATTCCTCCGTTTTGACTTCTTGCAACCTCACCAAAGAAATTGAAATTCCGGAAGATGAAATTGTAGTCAACTCCCATGTTTGAGTTTTCTCTGCCATTAAACTCGAACTGGTTGTAAAAGGTAAGATTTCTTTGCAATTCAGCACCAAGTTTCAGTTTATGGGCAGTAAGCCCAATGCTAAAATTTTTTTTACGATAGGAAATATTGCCACCAAAAACTGTTTCTTTAACCGCATTTTTATCTTCCAATTCGCGAGGGGTTCTGTGTAGTCCGCTTTGTTGGAGGCTCGAAATGGCAAGAGCCTCAACAGGAGTTCCATCGTCGTCCTCGAGGTATTCGATTACATTTGCATCGCGGCCCTTGTTAGAGTAAAAGCCGGTTACTTCAAAATCGCCAAATCCGAGTGTAACGCCCGACCCACGCATGAAATTGTTTTCGTCAACCGAGGTATAAGGCCTCAATCCAAGACCATTTTTTTTGACATTAATTGACTCAGAACTCTTCCCGAAAGCCATTCCAGACCAAAGGCTCAATCCTTGGCCAAACTGAACTTGAAAGTCGCCAAGGGCAAAAGCACGCACCCTGCCAAAATCTCTCAAAAGCAAGTGAGCAGAATAAAAGTCAAAACCAGATGGTTGCGAGCCTCTGAAAAACTCCTCGCCAGGGTCTTTTTCGGCTGTAATGCCTATACTGATATTGTTGTAATAATTGAACCTGTACCTGGTGTACAACCTAAAAGGGCTACCAAGGTACCTGGCATTTGGGTTTGCTTCTAATTCTTCGGGTTCGATGGGTTTAAATCCTTTTTGCTCATTAAAGAGTTGCTGAAATCTCACGAAAAGTTGACTTCGGCCTTCCCTAAACATGTCGTCGAGCGAAAAATGTCGCCGAGCGAACCTTTGACCTACGGTAACAAATGGCTGGAGCAACGAAATGGTTTCCAGGTCGAATCCATCAATGCTTTGCAGTTCGTAAAGGCTGATAAGGTTTCCAAATTTTCTAATGTGTTCGAGCAAGTTTTTTATCTGAAAATCATTAAGGAAGAAAAACCGCCGCAAATCATTTGCCGAGGCAGAGTTGAGGTTTAGTGGTCTCCGGGCAAAAACCTCCAGGTCCTCCAGCAGGTCAGAATAATCAAGCTCGGTGTCTGACTCTTCGGCAATATTCTCAATCCTTTGCTGAATTATTTCTTCAACGGGCAAAACAGGCGGTATGGTGTCAATTACCGGCGGTTGCTGTGCGTACGATTGAAAGCACCACAAAAATGCAAGCAAATGTAAAAATTTGACATAACTAATTGTTTTGTAAGGCAGTTTGGTTGCTCTCATTTTCACTAGAATTGATAAACAAAACTTGCCTGTGGTGAGTATCCCAAAAGGTAATGAAAAGACGAAGAAACGTCAAATTTAAGTGCGCCAAAGTGGAAACCAACTCCCAGTGAATTAAGCGTTGGATTGGTTCCAATGCCACCTCTCACGTAAAGGTTTTCTGTGAGGCCATATTCGATACCGGCCTTAAAAATTGGTTTTTCAACAATATCTTTTTCCACTTCAAGGCTTGCAATTACCCTGTCGGAGAATGAATAAGCCATACCGAGTTTAATTACTGTTGGTATTGGTTCATCGTTGTAGGTGGCAACCTTGGTTCGAGTCGGGTTATAGATGTGTGCTCCCAGGTTTAGCCCGGGCAGGAGTTCGTAAATCATTCCTAGCTCGCCTGCCATGCTACCCTTGTTTCCGTAGCCGGCAATGCTGGTATAGAGGTAGTTTAATTGAACCCCTACCGAAAACTTTTCAGAAAGTCTCCTGGCATAGGCCAACCCTATCTTGCTCTCGCTATACATTGAATACCCAAAAAAGGTTGCGCTTACCCCCATAACGCCACCACCAGCAGGCATCGAAAACCCCAAGGCACCCAAGTTCATCTCCTTTGCCAAAAACCTGTTTTCGAAATAAACTCCCACCATAAGCCCTTTTTGCCTTGCAATTGCGGCCTGATTATAACCCAACCCCCAAAAATCGTAAACAGCAACGGTTGAATTTGCCATTGATGCCGGCCTTCCGCCAAAAGGGTAATTGTCGTTGGCCGCTCTTGTGGAAACTAACAAAAGCAATATCAAAAGAAAGGAAAGTATCGAAGATTTCATGTTCAACGGTTTTGATTGCCCAACGCTTAAATTTGCACCCAAAGGTAGGTATTTTTTTAATCGGAAGAGAGAAATAGTGATTGATTAATGTCGATTAGTAATTGATGAATCCGTTTTACCTGTTTTTCGCATACCGGCTTATGGGTGCTATCGTTTGCCCAATTCTTGCAAATCAAAAATCGTTAATTGCAAATCGTTGATGATTAATTACCAATCAATCACCATTTAAACCCATAAACTTCATTAGCTTGGAAAATTTATCTCGAAATTTCAAATCTTGCCCTACGCAGGTCGAGATGATTAAGCGGATTGTTGGATAACCCTTTAATGTTAATATCGAAAAACCTCACGCTCTGGTCGTAGAAAAGAAAGACAACCGGTGCTTCATCAACGACAATCTTGTCCATTTGGCGGTAAATGCCTTGCCGTTTTTTGTCGTCGGTGGTGGTAATTGATTTCTTGTAAAGTTGGTCAAACTTTTGGTTTGAGAAATGGGTGTAGTTGGGTCCGGCCGGGCTTTGATTAGGGCTGTAGAAAAGTGCCAGGAAGTTTTCGGCATCGGGGTAATCGGCAATCCACGAAGCCCTGAAAAAGTCTGCTTCGCCCTTGGCCACGGTTTCCCTCAAAGTAGCAGGGGGCATTACGTCAATTGCAATTCTGATTCCAAGTCGCGAAAGTTCATGTTGAAGGAATTGGGCTATGTCGAGGTAGTTTTGGTTGGTTTTCAAAGTTATAACGGGCAAACCTGCACCGCCGGGATAACCCGCCTTTGCAAGGAGTTGCCTTGCTAGATCGGGGTTGTACGAATATCCTCCCTCATTTTCATGAAAACCCGGCATTCCAACGGGTACGAAACCTCCGTGGGCCGGAATACCGACATCGTTGCGTAGGTAACGAATCATCTTGGCACGGTCAAAGCCGTAATTGATTGCCTGCCTTACAGCCTTTTTCTTGAGGGGCCAGTCGGTAGGAAGGTTGTCGGGGTTCACCATAATTCCCAGGTACTCTGTATTTAAGAACGGCTTCTTTATCATCTTGAACTTGTCCTTGTATCTCGGTTGCAAACTTCCATCGGGAGTTAAAATGTCGTCTTTATACGAAGCGTCAACACTGGTAAGAAAGTCCAGGTTACCCTTTACGAATTCCAAGAAAGCCGTTTGCCTGTCTATGATGAAGGTTATTGAAACGGCATCGAGGTAAGGTAGCCTGTTGCCTTCATCGTCAAACTCGAAGTAATTTTCATTTTTTCTGAAAACCAACTTAACGCCCTCCTTCCAGTACTTGAACATGAACGGCCCTGTACCTACGGGGTTTTTGCGGAAATCTTGACCGTACATTACCATGGCTTCGCGCGCAACCGCACTGCAGTATTGCATGGTTAGCAGGCCTGCCATTGGAGGGAATGGCTCTTTTAAATTAATTACAAGGATGGAGTCGTTTGTGGCCTCAACATCAAGTTTGCCATCAGGTTTTCGAGCCACTTGGTTCATGACCCAAGTTCCCGGCGAGTTTAACGAAGGTTCAAGAAGCCTGTTGAAGCTATAAACGAAATCATGCGCGGTTACTTTCCTGCCAATGCCGTTTTCGAAACAAGGATTGTCGTGAAAGAAAACATCGTTGCGAAGCAAGAACGTGTAGGTTAGCCCATCTTCCGAAATGGAATATTTCTTTGCAAGGTCGTTTACCACGTTCAGGTTCTCGTCTAGCCTCAAGAGGCTGTTGTAGAGTTGCGATGTTGCCCAAATATTTGCCTGGTTGCGTGCGAAGGCCGGATCGAGCGAAGTAATGTTGGCCGGTTCGTTGTACCTGAAAACGGTTAGGTTTTCGTTGTGGTCAAAATTTTTGCCGCACGATGCCATTAGCAAAATAGGACAAAAGAACAATATTTTTTTCCAAAAAGAAATCACAATATTAGCAAGATCAAATTAATTTTCAAATTTAATAAATTATCTGTTGCTGATGCTAATGTTAGATTATCTTATAAACACCGTCAGCTGTTTTTTTGCACGGTGAAAATGTTTTTTTAAAATTCACTGGCAGAAAAACCTGGAAATCAACCTTCCTTTAATCTTTACTTTTTTCCACCGGGGTCATGTAAGTTGGTTGCTAAACATTTCGATGATTTGCATGGGGTCATTGTCTTTAATAATCTCGTTCTTTAGAATCACTTCCTTGCAAGCCTTGCCAAGGTATTTGATAGTTGATTTAATTTTCGCCTTGTCATGAGGTTTTCGGATTCTCGCGAAACTTCTAGGCAAAATATCTTTGCTTGGAATTTAGGATTATTATTTAAGAACGTTTATCTGCCAAGTAATTAGAGGAGCCGAAACGTGGAGGATGCATGACGTTTCGTACGGAGGTTTTCTTGATGAAGTTAGCTTTCTAGGATATTGCCGCAACGGATATGTTGTTTTGTTGCGCGCTCCCAAAACCAAGCTCCCGATAATTTCTGTTGTCGGCAAGTAATACAATTTTTTCTTTCAAAGTATCGTGGTCTAAAATTATTACACCAATTACCCTGAAATGTTGGGTTAGTCAATAATTTTGCCATAATTTGACAATAAACCCGAGGAGGTTTCGAATAATTCGGATTGGCAATTTATTGTATTTTTTCGATTAATTACAAGTTGGATTTAGGTAAAACACAAGTATAAACTCGGGATAAATCAAATAATCTTTAAAATCGGTGCTGGCTCGTGGGCTTGCCGGTTCTTGCCGCGCCTCAATCTGAAGTTTTTTTTCCAATGCTGAAAATTCTCTAACAATCAGTTGTAGAATTACTTTTTCGATATTGCAAACAGCCCTATTATAGTTATCAAACCATTCAAAAGCAAAATCTCGAAGCCGAACTTGTAGCCCCAAAATAACCTTTCGGATGTTAAATTTATCAAGTAACTAACGATTGGTGAGGCAACCGCGATGTATGGCACCAAGCGGTCTTTTACACTTCTTTTGGTAAACATGCCGAAAGCAAACAAGCCAAGTAAAGGCCCATAGGTATATCCGGCAATTGTAAAAAGCCTCGATATAAGAGCATCGTTGTTTATTGCCCCGTAGAGCCAGATAATTATCATGACGAGCACGGCAAATGATGCGTGAACCACGTACCTGGTTTGCTTGATCTTCTCCTCGGTAATGCCCGGCTTTCTTTTCAGGCCCAGAAAATCGATGCAAAAGGTGGTTGTAAGGGCCGTAAGCGTGCCATCAATACTCGAATATGCGGCACTAACAAGGCCGAAAAAGAAGGTTATGCCCGCGGCGACTCCCAAGTAGTTTAGGGCAATTGTCGGAAAAAGTTCGTCGGAGGTTCTCATCATTGAAATTCCCATTTGGTCGGCATAAAGCCACAGCACCGCCCCCAGGAAAAGGAACATTAGGTTTACCGGTATCAAGATGACTCCGAAGGTCAGGACATTTTTTCTGGCATCTTTTAGGGTTCGGCAGCTCAAATTTTTCTGCATCATATCTTGATCAAGGCCGGTCATCACGATAGTTATGAAAATTCCGGCAAGGAATTGCTTGAGAAAGAACCTTGGATGCTGAAAATCGGTGACTATCATGTTTGTAAAACCTTCGGCTTTCGCTGCAGAAAAGAGTTGACCCAGATTCATGTTAAGTGCATTAGAAACCAGGAAGATGGTAATCACAACCGCCGAAAGCATGAATGTGGTTTGAAGGGTATCGGTCCAAACCACCGTTTTAATTCCACCCTTAAAGGTATAGAGAAGCAAAAACGAAATGATCAGGAAAACCGTGAATGCCATTGGCACTCCCCATGAATCGAAAACAAAAAGTTGTAAAACGCTTACAACCAAAAACATCCGAAACGACGCTCCGATTAACCTCGAAAGCATGAAAAAGAATGACCCGGTTTTTAAGGAGAGTATTCCGAATCGTTTTTCCAGGTAAGAGTAAATGGAAATCAAGTTGAGTTTATAGTACAATGGCAACAGCACGAATGCTATAACGAAATAACCCACCAGATAGCCAAACACCAGCATCATGTAAGAAAACTGCTCACCCTTCACTAAACCCGGAACCGACATGAAAGTAACCCCCGACAGCGAAGCTCCAATCATGCCGTATGCCACCACGTACCACGGTGAGTTTCGGTTACCCACAAAGTAACTCTCGTTGTCGGCCTTTCGGGCTGTAAGTCGCGAAATTGAAAATACAATGGTTGTGTAAACAACAAATACTGCGAGGATGGTTAAAGGGGTCATAATTTTGTGGCGGTGAATTTTTGCAGAAAAGTAATTAATAAATTGATGTTTGAAGATTATTTAGTCATGAAACTTCAAAGGTTTGGTGGTTTTGGTCATTATGGCAAGGATACCCAATAGTTGGCGGGAATCATTTTTGATGGATTCATTTTCAGTTTTCATAACACAAATTGATTTACAAATTAATCCTGACCAGTATCCGGTTCCGGTAGTTTCTTTGAGGCCAATGATAGGTTTGTGGATAAAATCAGTCCTACCTTGGTTGTGTGCTGATTCTTTGACCACTAAACCCGTGGCAGTTCCTGGCCTTAATAATTTTTCCTAAATAAAGACTTTTTCTTCTTGCCAACCACGAATTTATGCAAATTCACCATTCTCGGTATAAATTCGAAGCTTTTTGTTTTAACAACATTCTCTTTCATGTTTCTGCGCATCATTTTTCTAATTCCTGTTTTCAACTCTCAAATGCCTTTTCTCGATTGCCAAACCTTCAAGGTCTTCAAAGTAAGTTTGGGCCAGCGAATCCCAGTTAAGTCCTGAAACAAACCGCAAGCCATTTTCCGAGAAGCGCTCTCGGGTTTCCCTGTCTTCAATTAGTAATTTCAGCCTGTTGACAAATAGTTCAACATCATCGTGCTTGCACAAGTAGCCATTTATTCCGTTCTGAACAAAATCGGCCGATCCTCCACCGTTCGCAACCACGCATGGCAATCCCGATGCCATTGCTTCTGCAACAACATTGCCGTAGGTTTCCGAAATTGATGCAAACAAAAAAATATCGCACGAAGCGTAAAGTTTTGCCAGTTCATCATGGTCAAGATTGCCTGTAAATAAGGCGTTGGGCATTGCCTCCCTTAGTTCGTGTTTGGCGTTGCCATCACCGGCAATTATCAAGTTAAATTTTACCCCGTCGTCAAATAAATTTTTATTGATCTTAATAAGCATTTCAAGGTTTTTTTCCCACACCAAGCGGCTCGCAAAAAGTATGGTTGGAAGGTCGTTGCCGGTTATTGTCCCGAGAAAGGCCTTGTCTTTTTTGGAGGGATTGAAAACCTCAAAGTTGATTCCCCGCTTCCAAAGTTTTAAAATGTTAGGCTTAACACCAAGTGAGGATAGTTCGTTGATTATGATTTTGGTGGGAGCATAAACCAAGTTGCACCGGTTGTAGAAGTCAACGGTGCCCATAGATGTTATTTTCTTGAATGGCCTAATTAAAAACGGAACTTTTCTGAAGTAATATTCGATGTAGGCAATGAAGTGGGTGTGGTAAATGGTAAGAATCGGTATTTTTCGAGTGTTGCCGTAAACGATTGCCCTCTTGCCAAGCAACGATGGAGTGGAAACGTGAATTGCATCAGGTTTGAACCTGTCAACCTGCCTTTTGAACTTTCTTCCGGCCAAAAAAGGCAAGCCTATTCGGTAATTTTTGTTGAAAGGAACAACCACGCTAGGAAAATTCACGAACTTGTGTGTGAAATCGGAGCCCGGTGGAACGGCACACAAAAACAAAAACTCGAACTTGGTATTGTCAATCCTGTTAATCAATTGAAAAACGGTACGAGATGCCCCGTCGAAATTCTCCTTCAAAATTTCGAACACGAAGGCAACCTTGGTTTTTTTCTTTTCTATCATTCAGAGGTTTTTGCAAAAAGTAGGATTGAGGATTAAACAATTGGCCGAATCACCGCGGTTATCATTCTTTAATTATCAATATTTGTCAATTTTTTTTGTAAACTCTTTTTATCCAAGCTGGCATCACGAAAAGTCCCAAAATCAAGAAAGGATAATAGCTTATAAGTCGCCACATGACTCCCAGGGCAGGCACCAGCGATTGGTCGGGTATGAACTCGCCAAGGAACCCGGCAAATGAATACTCGGCAATTCCGCTACCACCAGGTGTTGGGCTCACCAGAAGCAATGCCCAAATAACAACCTGGCGGGCAAATATCAATAGTTGATCACCGTAGCCTACAAAAGTCAAAATCAAAAAGTTAACAATTCCGAATCGAGCCACCCACATACCCACCGAGGCTCCGAATACTTTTAACCAGAAAGGTAATTTTTTTTGCTTGAACTCACGTGATGTGATGATGATATCATTACCAACCTCCTCGGCCTTTGATTGCCATTTTCCGAGAAATGAAAGCCTGAAAATTCTCAGAAGCAGTTTTTTTATGGCTCTGGGGTTGACAAAAACTCCGTAAAGCACAAGTATTACATAAAGGCAAATAATCGAGTTTGCAACGGCAAACAATCCGATTACCCCCACTTCAAAATCCAAAAAAAGGTATCCTGGGCTGGCCACCAAAAGGTTTTGAGTGCCGGTTAAACTTATAACAATTGGTACAAGAAAGAGGTACGAAATTTCATCCAATACGGTACAAATAAGAACAATACCAGTTGCCCTGCCAAGTTTTATTCCTTCCTTGTGCAAAATAAAAAAGGCAATTGCCCCGCCTCCGATAATTGTAGGTGTAGCGGCAGAGGCAAAGCTCCAAAGAATTATAATCTGGAAACACTGTTTCCAGCTGAGAGTTCCTCCTGCAACCACCTTGAGCCTAAGCATTAAGGCTCCCTCGCGGAGCAAAACCATCAAGAGAGAAAGTAACAGGTATGGAAGCGAAATATCAGCCCACTTGAAGTTTTGGATGGCATCAAACCTGAAATCCTTCAAAAAAAGCAACGCTGTTGCTGTGATGCCAATGGTTATTGGAATGGATATCCTCTTCACGGAAAAAAACTCGAGAATTTTCCTTTGTTGTTTGTCCATTCCGCTTTTGAGGGGTGTTGGTGAACCGATGCAACTACATTATTTCAGATCGAAAAAATTTTAATGCCGAGCGATAATAAACCGAGGAAAATATTTCTTTTAGTTAAGCCTTAGCCGCATACCAACACGGAGTATTGTCGTTGAATTTATATTATTAAGTCTTGTTAGTTTAGAAACGGTTGTTCTATACCTGCGGGCTATTTCGCCAAGGGTATCTCCTCTTCTAACAATATGCACCCTTGGCGAACTTTCTTGGCCGGCAACATTTTTCGCTCCACCTTTTGAGTTTTTGGCTATCTCGGCCAGACTTTCTTGGTGGTTTACTGTATTCCGAACCAGGTTATTCTCAAAGTCGAAGATTAACTCGGGATTGAAGGCCTTGCCGTTTTGACGAATTTCAAAGTGGAGGTGAACACCCGTGGCTCTGCCAGTCCTGCCGCCAAGGCCTACAGGCTGGCCAGCAAAAACTGTATCGCCCTCGTTAACAAGAATTTTCGAAAAATGGGAGTAATATGTTTCTAAATTATTAGGATGCTGAATAATTACCAACTTGCCATAGCGGAAATACGGTTGGGCCATTTTAACAACCCCGTGGTAGGCAGCCACCACAGTATCGCCCAGATTGACTTTTATGTCGGTACCCATGTGCATTCTTCTTCGCCTCATACCAAACCTGCTGGTAACCCTGCCCTGAAAAGGCACGATAAATTCTCTAAGCATTTCGCCAAGGGGTAGTATCTCGTTCTCGGCAGCCGATTCGCCATCCATGAAGAAATCATCGTCATCTTCAAAATCAAGGGTGTCGGCCTGAAAGTTCTTTGGAGGGTTGCTCGTTAAAACCTCATCCTTAGGCCGTACTATATCCCCGTTACTCGTAACATACTCGTGCGGTTGGCCAATTTGAGTTTCAATGGTTGGTTTTTGAATACTATCTGTAATTTCCGTGGCGATAGCTTGATTAGAAAAAACAAAGACAAAAATGAAAACGCCCAAAAACGAGATTTGCTGGAAAGTTTTTTTCACATTAAGAAGTTTTTGTTGAACCAGTAGTATAAAATTGGCGCAATTTTGACAGATTGTTTGGCAAAAATAATAAAACTTTGAAAAATTAGTCGAAAATTTTAATAAACTCACCATATTTGGGTTTAAAAAGCAATTTGCCTTGTATTTAACTGGCTTTGCGTCATGCAGGTTTTAGTTTTTTTTATTGGCTTTGATTCATTTATTAGCTTTGCGGTAGTATTTATTCAGGTTTGAAGTTTTAAAACTTATGGTTTTTCAATGTAATGAACCATCTTTCGAGAACCAAAGAATTGCTGGATCGGTTGGTAGAAAAGTTCAACCGTCCATTCTTCATCAAGACCGACCCAATTTCAATTCCACATCTTTTTTCGAAAAAAGAGGACAGGGAAATTGCAAGTTTTTTGGTGGCAACCATAGCCTGGGGCCAAAGGGTTTCAATATTGCAAAATGGCAGGCGGCTTATGGAGTTGATGGATATGGAACCTGCAAGTTTCATCCATGGTTTTTCTGAAAGTGATTTGCGAAAGTTTAATGGGTTCGTGCACCGTACTTTCAATTTCAATGACCTTGAGTTTTTCCTCTATTCGCTAAAAAACATTTACCAAAGACACGGAGGTATGGAGGCCTGCTTTATGAACGGCTACAAACCAAGCAGCAATGTTAAGAATGCAATTGTGGGGTTCAGGGATGTTTTTTTCGAAGTTCCTCACCAGCACCGTACACGCAAGCACGTGAGCAATCCCGATACAGGGGCCTCGGCAAAGAGGATAAACATGTTCTTGCGATGGATGGTTAGGCATGATAACGCAGGCGTTGACTTTGGCTTGTGGAGGGGTATATCGGCCTCGCACCTTTATTGTCCGCTCGATGTGCACTCCGGACGCACGGCACGACACCTGGGCCTGTTGCATAGGCCACAAAACGACTGGAAAGCCGTGGAGGAATTGACTAACAGCCTTCGAGTGCTAAATCCTGCAGACCCAGTGGTTTATGACTTTGCCTTGTTTGGTTCGGGGATTTTCGGAGGGTGAAAAAGGTAAAAAAATTTACAGACGTTTGGTTGCAATTGAAAAAAGATGTACTTTTGCTATCCTATTCACATGGTGGATGTAGCTCAGTAGGTTAGAGCATCAGATTGTGGTTCTGAGGGTCGTGGGTTCGAGTCCCATCTTCCACCCAAAAAATAATGAAAGGTCACCGAGAGGTGGCCTTTTGGTTTTTTCTGCCAATATTTCGGGGCCGTTGCTAAAAACTAAATCTCTTGCAAAAACCTTGAGTTTCCTTGGGTCTTGGCGGTGAAATTAACAGTTTTTCCTTGCAAAGAAACCACGAAGCAGCAAATACCGTAATTGTCTTGCAGTAATGGTTTGGGGTTTTTGCTTGATTGGCACCGAAGTTGCTATCTTCACCACCTCCCTTGCCGCTTCTTTGCTTGCTCCGGTTCCTCCCAAAAGGGTTTTAACTCTTTGGTAACCAAATAGTATTTTCTGGCGGTAATCATTATCGTTTACAAGCAGGTTTAGCTCATTTAGCAAAGTCTCCACGTTAAATTGGCCTTGAATGAGTTCCTTTACAATTTCTTTGTCTGCCACGAGGTTTACCAGTGAGATGTAGCGTGTTTTAACAAGACGTTTGGCAATGAGATAAGACAAGCTGCCTCCGCGGTAGCAAACCACCTGGGGTACGTCAAACAGTGCTGTTTCGAGGGTTGCCGTGCCCGAGGTTACCACGGCAGCGGTTGAGTGGGAGAGGAGCCTATAGGTTTGATCCAACATTATTTCGATGTTGGTGGATGGGTTTTGCTTTTGGAGCAACCGATTGTAAAATTCCATTCCGTTTACCCCTAAACCCGCAATTACAAAAAGATAGTCGGGAAATTTTTTTGCTACTTGTGTCATAACTGGCAATGATGCCTCAATCTCTTGTTTCCTGCTGCCCGGCATGATTGCAACCAGGGGTTTTTTGCTTTTAAAGGTTTCATTTTGATTTGCTGCATTGCTCATATTGTGATTTTCGATGGCATCGAGCAAGGGGTGCCCAACAAATTTGTTATTTACCTCAAAACGGGAAAAGAATTGAGCCTCGAAAGGTAAGATAACCAGCAGCTGGTCAACGTTTCTTTTTATAGCCTTTACCCTTGATTGCCGCCAAGCCCATACTTGCGGTGCAATGTAATACACTACTTTTATGCCATTTTTCTTGGCAAACTTCGCGATCCGCATATTAAAACCCGGATAGTCAATTAGCACCAAAACGTCAGGTTTGTGCTTTAGGATTTCTTGCTTGCAAAGAGCCATGTTTTTGAATACCTTACCGATGTTAAGCAACACCTCTTTAAAACCCATGAACGCCAACTGTTTAATGTGTTTAACCGGTTGCTGGCCCGATACTTCTATCATTTTGTCGCCGCCCCAAAACCAAAACCTAGCATTCGAATCCAAGGCAATAATCTGCTTCATTAAGTTACTGCCATGAAGGTCGCCCGAAGCCTCTCCAGCTATTAGGTAGTAGAGCATTGGATATAATTGTTTTGTTTGATTTTAAAGGAACAAGAAAATAAGAATTAAACTAGCAAAGGTCACAATAAGAAATCCCTTGCCGGTTTTTTCGAGTTTGCGACCAACCATGAAGTACCTGAAAAGCAGGATGTTGGCCGCCAAACCCACGAGTGCGGGAATTCGTGGTCTTGGCGTGTAAATCAATCCTTCCACCAGTTCGTTTCGGCTCAACAAACCCAGTGTAACAAAATACCCCACAATGGCAACAATTACCGCAAGACCCATTCCTGTCAAGTAAGAGTCTGTTTTGAGCATGTCGTTTATTTTTGAGATAAGCATGGTTTTAAAAATTTTAAATTAAAAGTCGAAACTTAGGGCCAAGTTCATGGTATTAAGTTATCGGCGACAGGTAAATTTTAAAATAGTTGCCGGTGAATTCGTTTTTTTCGGCCTCCGCCAAAGAGCCAGTGAAACCTTGTTCGAATACTAGCTGCGCAGGTTTACAATCTTTTGAAATCAAAAACCTATAACCTCCAATCGTTAATAAAAAAAACCTCATCCCTATTCAATTTTCCATTCCTTGATCTCTGGTATGAAACTATGTGCCGTAAAGTCGAATTGGGTTGGTACCACCGAAACAAAGTTGTTTGCAAGCGCCCATTCGTCGGTTTCCTTGGAGTTCTCGAACAACTGAAATTTTCCGGTAAGCCAAAAATAATCCCTGCCCCTGGGGTCGCGCCTGTGGTCAAATTCTTCAATCCAGTTTCCGTTGGCCTGCCTGCAAATTTTTATCCCTTTGAGTTTTGTTTCAGGTACTGCCGGGATGTTAACATTAAGGCACACCCCCCTTGGAAGGCCATATTCCAAAACCTTTCGGGTAATGGCTTGGACGTACTTCTTTGACGGTCCGAAATTGGCATCGTAGCGGTAATCGAGCAGCGAAAAACCTATTGAAGGCACGCCTGCCATAGCACCTTGTATTGTTGCCGACATTGTGCCGCTATAAATCACGTTTATCGAAGAGTTTGACCCGTGGTTAATTCCTGAAACCACGATGTCGGGCTTGCAGTGTAAAACACTGTTTATGGCAATTTTGACGCAATCAACGGGTGTGCCACTGCAACTGTATTCGTCGTGAGATGAGTGGATACTTAACCTTTCAATTCGAAGTGGTTTTTCAAGTGTGACTGCATGTCCCATACCGCTTTGGGGCCTATCTGGTGCCACCACCACAACTTTCCCAATTTCCAACATGTACTCAACCAAATTCCTTATCCCAGGCGCCATTACCCCGTCATCGTTGGTAACCAAAATCAACGGCTTTTGCATAGTAATTCAAATTTTAATGGCAAAACTACGAAAAAAATGCGGAAGGAATTTGGAAAGTTATTATCGATGATTGGTTGAAGCGTAAGTAGTTTGAAAGCTTGAAGATTAAAGAACTTTAAAGCAGTAGTGGTCTTTGGGCTAAATGTTGTTGGCTTATTGCTTTTGCTTAGAGGTTGCTTGATTCGCGACCTCAATTTTTTCAAAAGGAGGTGGCGCAAACATCGAGGTTTGGAAAAGGAATTTTCGCATTAAGTTCTTTGCTCTTGACTCACATCTATTAACCCTGCTACTGTACCCCATTCTATGAGTCTAAAACCTAAAATTACGCAGGTTGTAAGTGAATGTAAGCATCAAGTAACGGTTGAGTACGTTGGTTCGGAGATCTTCGATAAAACTGCTTGTAATGTTTCGGCTAATACTTTTGTTTTGATTAAGCAGGTCGTAAACCCCAATTGTAACTTCGGCCTGGTTGTTTTTCAAGAACTTGAAGCCCAAGTTTGCATTCCATAGCCAGTAATTTTGATTGAATTCCTCGCCACGACCACCATACAGAAGGTTGGTAACATCATTGCGAAGCACTAAATTTTTCAAGAAAACAAAGTTTAACCTTGCTCCCAATTGATGGTTAAAGTAATTGTTGTCGAGTTGGGGCCTTACTTCATTTCGAGCCATAATGTAGTTTCCGGAATAGCTTACAATGAAGTCAACACTTTGGCTGATATTGCTTGAAAACACTACTCCACTGCTCATATTGACCGTGTTGGTGAAATTCTCTTGTTTGTTAAGCATCCCGGGAGTGCGGCTAAAGCCAAAAGAAGAGTTGAAATTAATGTTGGTTTTTATGGGTCTGACCATGAAGCCGTATGATAGCCAAGACCTTAGGCTTAAGAAGCCGTTAAGGTTTACGGGTTGGCTGAACTGGCCTCCGGCTGGCAACTGGTGGGTTTGCCCATTGTCCAATTGCAAGGTGGTAAGCTGGCGGGCAATGTAGGTGGAAGTGGCAATGAAGTCGTTTGTAGCACTTCCGAACGCTCCAAACATAAACGTAGTTGACCTCAACGGATTGTTAAGCATAACGTGAAAACCAAGGTTGTGACTGTATGACTGGTTCAAATTTGGATTACCTGTTGTTAAAACCAACGGATTTGAATTATCAACAACATCTTGCAGTTGGCTTGCCGAGGGCGAACTGGTTGAAGTGCGGTAAAACACTCTAATCCTTTGGGTGCGTGAGATGTTGTAGTGAAACCTCATCGTTGGCAAGATATTGTTGAAATCGTACTCCTTGATGAAGGTATAAGGGGTAAGCTGGTCGGTTTTAAGATTGGCATTTTGGAATGAAGCCCCAAATTGAAGGTCAAATTTCTCGCCCCGCAGCCGGTAAGTTAGGCCTCCTCTGTTTGTCAGGTATCCGTTGGTAAGCTCGCTTGATAGGTTGTCAACCAATATTGAATACATTTGTTGTTCTACATCCCAGCGGTTTGTGAGCCTATCTGATTCGTTGTTGGTGTATGAAAAGTTATGCGATAGCTCGAGCATGCTGTTTTTCGATAATGGCTCGGTATAGTTGATATTTGATCCAAAACGAAAGTTTTTTGACTCAGATTTGCTCCTTTGGTCAACCAATTCCGTTACCCAATTTGACCCGCGAAAAAATGCGCTCGTGTCTTTCAAAAATGTTAGATTTGATGTGTTATCAAAGCCGAAATCCAACCGTGCTGATAACGACCTTCCTGTTTCGCTCAATCTAAGCCTGTAGGTAAGATTGTTTGAAATCGAAAACAAATCGCCACTTCTGGTGTTCTCGGTTCGCGAATCGTTTATCACGGTTTCAGGCATGAGAATGCCCTCAACCGTGCTAAAATTGCTAGAATTATTGTCTCTAAAACTAAATCTTGGAGATAGGATCAAGGTGTTGTTTTCGTTAATCTTGTACTCCATCCTTCCAGCAAACCTATGGTTAAGAAGCCTTGCATCCGAAAGGTTTACTTCATCAAAAAATTGCGAAGCGTTATCCTCGAAAAAGAACTGCCGGTTCGAAAATCTCTCCGTATCGTTATTGGTTAGGTTGAAGAAATAACTAAAGTTTGCATCAATTTTACTGATCCACTTGTCGGTATAGTTTATTCCCAAGGAGTTGGTTCTGTTGATTCCTGCCTGATTGCCCACCATAAACTCACCTTGTCCTCCAAATTGTCCACCCGAAAAGCCACCCATCCCGCCTCGTCCGCCCCGCCCGCCTGGGCCACCACCTGTGCTTCCGGTGGCGCTGCTAATATCTTCGGAGGAGAAGTTTTGTTGGTTAATATTGTTGGTCATGCCTAGCACGGCAATGCGCCTTGAACCTTGAAAAATGTTTGTTGCCAACCCACCTTGGTATCGGTTATCTTGACCGTATCCCGAATAAACTCGTCCGAACTGCCCCGAACGGCGATCGTGCCTGGTTACTATATTGATAGTTCGCTGTTCTTGACCATCGGCAAAGCCGGTAAGCCGTGCCTGGTCGCTTTGTTGGTCAAATACTTCAATTTGTGCAATCATTTCCGCCGGCAGGTTTCGCAAGGCAATATTTGGGTCATCGCCAAAAAATTCCTGACCGTCAACTAAAACGCGCCTTACCTGTTCGCCTTGAGCAGTAATCTGACCCCCTTCAACGGTAATTCCGGGCATCTTTCTTACCAGATCTTCTGCGGTAGCATCGCGGTTGGTTTGAAAGGCCGCCGCATTAAACGCAATTGTGTCGCCTCTTTGTTGAACCGTTATGACATCGCCTGTAATCACCGTCTCACGTAAAACTGCGGTGGAGGTTTTCATCATAATGTTTCCAAGATTGTTTGTTGGGTCGGTTGCCCTGAAATTAATTGTTTGGGGTTCAAAGCCCATGAAAGTTACAGTCAGGTTGTAATTTCCCCTTGGAAGCGAGATTTCAAAACTTCCGCGATCGTTAGTTAGGCCACGATAAATTCTTGTAGTATCCCTTACGCTAGTGGCGGTAACGTGGGCTCCAGGCAATGAAGAATTATCAAGTGCATCTATAACCAACCCCCTGGCCATAACGTTATCTCTCGTTTGGTCAGGACTGTTTTGCGTACGTTGGGAGAACCCTAATACACCGACAAAAATTGAAAGGAAAACCAAAAATGAAGTTCTTTGGATATTTTGTTTTATACTTGACTTGTTCGAATTCATACTTTTTAGAGCAAATTAATGTTTCGTTTGTTGTTCGTTATTCGGGCGTTCGTATCAATTGATAGATTAATAATAGTGCAATTGGTTTAACGCCACAGGTTAATTTTTGTTTGAAGCGAAAAAAGATGGTAATTTTCGCTCAAAAGGGTTACTTTTGCCACCGAAAAAAATAATTATGACTTGGAGAATTGTAATATTGGCAATTTATGTCTTAATGATTATCGCCGTTGGGGTGGTTGGAATGCGAAAAACCCGTTCCTTTAACGATTTCTTTCTTGGCGGGGGCAACGTAGGGCCTTGGATGACGGCTTTTTCTTACGGAACTGCCTATTTTTCAGCAGTACTTTTTATTGGTTTTGCAGGCCAAATAGGCTGGAATTTTGGACTCTCCGGGCTTTGGATTGCTTTTTTTAATTCCTTTGTTGGCGTGCTAGGGGTTTGGCTTGTTTTCGGCTGGCGCATAAAAAAGATGTCGGTTGATTATGGAGTTTCAACCCTTAGCGAGTTTCTTGAGAAAAGGTACGACAGTTCAGGCTTCAAGCTGCTTTCCTCAATCGTTATTTTTGTTTTCATGATACCTTACTCGGCAGCGGTTTTCATGGGGTTGTCTTATTTATTCACCACAAACTTCAACCTTGATTACCAATATGCCTTGATTTTTATGGGTTTGCTAACGGCCGTTTACCTTGTTTTGGGTGGCTACAAGTCAATGGCAATGATTGATATGATTTTCGGGGTTATAATGGTTGTAGGGGTGTTCGTTCTGCTTGCAAGTACAGTTGACAAGGGTGGTGGATTTGCCAACATTTCCAATTCCTTGTCGGAAATAGACACGGGACTAACCGGCTTGATAGGGCCGCCTGGTTTTTGGCCACTTTTCTCTTTAATTTTCCTTACTAGTATAGCCCCGTTTGCAATGCCACAACTGGTGCAGAAATTCTACGCCATTCGCGATAGGCGCTCGATAAAAATTGGGATGGTTGCCTCTACTATTTTTGCAGTGATGATTGGAGGGGTGGCATATTTTATTGGTTCGACAACAAGGATTTTCATAACTCCCGATTCGACCCCCGGCGCTTTTGTTGATGGCGTTCCGCTTTCTGACCGGCTCATGCCCGAATTGCTGACCAACGTAATCCCTGAACCTCTTGCCATTGTTATCTTGCTTCTTATACTTTCTGCATCAATGTCAACTCTGGCAGCATTGGTTTTGATTTCCAGTTCTTCCTTTTCAAAGGATTTTGTTGCAGGGTTTATAAAAAAGGATATTTCCGACCGTTCGCTTACCCGGTTAATGCGATATGCCAGTGCTTTTTTCGTTTTCTTGTCGGTAACCCTTGCTTACCTCAACATCGACTCAATTGTTGCAATTCTTGGAGTTTCGTGGGGTGCAATAGGCTCATTCTTCCTTGGTCCATTTGTTTGGGGATTGTTCACCAAGAAAGCCACCAGACTCGGTGGTTATGTTTCCGGAGTAGCCGGACTTTTCACTTGCCTTATACTATACTTCACTGGCACACCATCGCCACAAGCCGGAACCATTGGCATGCTTGTTTCTTTGGCTCTAAACCCGATTGTAAGTTGGGTGGATGGAATGATTGCACGATAAAACGACTTTGACATGAGGCGAAAGTAATCTATTTAACCTAAATTAATATTTTTTGCAAGATAATTATTTAGCCCGAAAAACCATTTCCCGCCAAGCCACTAATTAGTTTTAACCTTAATTGTAATTTTCATTTTTTGAAATAATGCCACCTCCAGGCACACCATAACCGGCAATAAACCTGCACCTGCAGGCCTGCAAGTGCACCTTGCTGGACTCAATGATTTTGGAATTGACAATATTTTTAGGCCAATATTCGAGAGAAGGGCTTTTATCGCTTCAATACGGTGAACAGGATTTAGTAATCGGATTCCTTGCTGCACATGATTACTGGGCATTTTTAATTGTGCTTGATAAAGAGGATTCGAGCCTTTTATAGCGAGGTGATAGCGTTTGCCGAACTGGTTGAAATGAAACATTGGTGGCAAAATCCTGTTTTTTCGAGGCGAGCAACCGGATAACCTTTCCGAGGAAAGCCTTTTGCCAATGAATTACCAAGCTGGCATTTTTTCACTTGATTGCCTTATTTTTGACACGCAGCCAATCAAGGCTTAACACAGAATGAGACCCATGCACGGAAATAACCAATTAAAAGTTTGATTAACAGTATTTTATATTGATTTTTTGTTTATATTTCGATATGAAGCGAACAAAAAACGACAAAATCCAGATGAACTTTTCTACTCCCTTCATGGGGCGCAAGACGCGCGCATCTCAGCTTTAC